>PNKV01000014.1 GCA_013822685.1 Leptothrix sp. (in: b-proteobacteria) | reverse complement strand
GGTGCAGGCCGAGCCCGAAGACACGGCGATGCCCTTGATGCCCATGATCAGCGACTCGCCCTCAACGTAATTGAAGGAGATGTTCAGGTTGTGCGGCACGCGGTGTTCCACATCGCCGTTGATGAAGATCTGTTCAATGTCTTGCAGGCCCTTGAGCAAACGCTGCTGCAAGGCCAGGATGCGAGGACGCTCGGTGTGCATCTCTTCCTTGGCGATGCGGAAAGCTTCGCCCATGCCCACGATCTGGTGCGTGGGCAAGGTGCCCGAGCGCATGCCGCGCTCATGGCCACCACCGTGCATTTGCGCTTCCAGGCGCACGCGCGGCTTGCGGCGCACGTACAGCGCGCCGATGCCCTTGGGGCCGTAGGTTTTGTGCGAGGCCAGGCTCAGCAGATCAACCGGAAGCTTGGCCATGTCGATGTCGATCTTGCCCGTGGCTTGCGCGGCATCGACGTGGAAGATCACGCCCTTTTCGCGGCACAGCGCGCCCAAGGCGGTGATGTCCTGGATGACGCCGATCTCGTTGTTCACAAACATGACCGAGGCCAGGATGGTGTCGGGACGTATCGCGGCCTTGAACTTCTCGAAATCGAGCAGGCCGTTTTCTTCAACATCAAGGTAGGTGGCCTCAAAACCTTGGCGCTCCAACTCGCGGAAGGTGTCGAGCACAGCCTTGTGCTCGGTCTTGACCGTGATGATGTGCTTGCCGCGGCTTTGGTAGAAATACGCTGCGCCCTTGATGGCCAGGTTGTTGGACTCGGTGGCGCCGGACGTCCACACGATCTCGCGCGGATCGGCGCCGATCAGGTCAGCGACCTGCTTGCGGGCGTTCTCAACCGCCTCTTCCGCATCCCAGCCGTAAGCGTGGGTGCGTGAGGCGGGGTTGCCGAAGCGCTCGCGCAGCCAGGGAATCATGGCGTCCACGACGCGGGGGTCCACCGGGGTGGTGGCGCCGTAGTCCATGTAGATCGGGAAGTGCGGGGTCATGTCCATAGTGGGGACTCTTGGGAACTCAGCTGTGCTGCCCACGGCGCTGCAATCGCAGGCCAGGGCTGCAGGTACATCAAAAAAGCCTGCGATTATCGCCCGGCGACTTATTTCGCGAGCGTTGACCCCAGGGCGAACACCGAATTGGGGGCCGTGATCTTGATCGGCTTGACCACGGGTTGTGTCGAGATGGCGCGCTTGATGGGCTGCGCTTCGATCGACACACCCTTGGCCAGCTGGTCTTCGACCAACTTGCGCAGGCTGATGGAATCGAGGTATTCGATCATCTTGTTGTTCAGGCTGGTCCACAGATCATGGGTCATGCAACGGCCACCATCGTCGGCACCCATGCAGTTTTCCTTGCCACCGCAACCCGTGGCGTCAATGGGCTCATCGACGGCCACGATGATGTCGGCCACGGTGATGTCTTCAGCCTTGCGGCCCAGCGAATAGCCGCCGCCAGGGCCACGGGTGCTTTCGACCAGTTCGTGGCGGCGCAGCTTGCCGAACAGTTGCTCGAGGTAGGACAGGGAAATCTGCTGACGCTGGCTGATCGCGGCCAGTGCAACGGGGCCCGTGTGCTCGCGCAGGGCCAGATCGATCATGGCGGTGACGGCAAAACGCCCTTTGGTGGTCAAACGCATGGCTCTTCTCCTTGTGGTCAGAATCTCGACGCCTCAGTCCTGGGCAGGGTAAACCAGAAATGAAACCAACCGGGGATGACTGGCTGGCTCGGGGCGTCGTCAATCCCGAGTGAATTAGTCAATTATAGAGAAGCCTACTAATTTAGTCAACCAAAGATCAGGGGAATCCCTTGGTTTTAGGCAATCGACCCGATCGCTTTTGACTATGCGCTGGCTGCCATGGCACGCAGCCTTTGGTGCAAGTGGTCGACCAAGCCTTCACAGGCAGCCTCGACCAGGTCGAGCACCGCCTCAAACCCTTCGGGGCCGCCGTAATACGGGTCGCCCACCACTTCACTGCCCAGCAAGGGCGAACGCGCCGGGATGAATTCGGTCAGGCGCCGCAGCTTGCTTTGGGCTTCCACCCCAGGGCAGCTTTTCTGCAATGACGCCAGGTTGTCCCAGTCCATGGCCAGGATCAAATCGAACTGGTGGAAATCACTTTGCTGCACCTTGCGCGCCCGCAGGTGGTTGAGCTTGTAACCCCGCCGCAGGGCGTGGGCCTGGCTGCGGTCATCGGGCGGGCTGCCCGCGTGCGAGCCGAGCGTGCCGGCGGAATCGACTTCGACCAAAGCGCCCAGGCCGGTTTGCGCGAGCTTTTGGCGCAGCACCGCCTCGGCGGTGGGCGAACGACAAATATTGCCCATGCAGACCATCAAAACACGCAGCTTGGGGCCGCTGGGCGAGGCAGTCAAAGAAGCATTCTCAAAGGACACTGTGGGCGAAAAATGCAGTCAACGGGTTGGGATTGTCGCGCTCTTTGATGGCCCTTGCACCAGTCGGGACGCTCAATGTGCGCGCAAAACGGCCGATATGGACGCAGGGGCCGTGGGGCCTCGATTGGCCAGGCCCGATGAATTCCGCACCGCCCGTCTTGTTTGACGCACCCCCAGGATCCGCGTTCGCGCGAATGATCATGGGCCCGCTCGGGCCGGTGCAGGACGGCGTGCGGCGCATTTTGCTGACCGTGCCCAGCTACGCGTTCATCGCCATGCTGCTGGTGGCCTGCTCCCACATGGGCTATGTGGCGCCATGGCAGTCCAAGCTGATGATTGGCTACAACGCCGTGGGCATCGCTGTGTTTTACGCGCTGGTGCGCGGAGGCATGAGCGCCAAGCTGGCCCGCGACCCGTCGCTGGCCTTTCAGCGTGTGCTGTTCAACGCGAGCATGGTGACGTTGGCCTATGCGCTGATCCCCATGGCCCGCGGCTTGGCCTTGCAGTGGCTGTGCCTGACCATCCTGTTCGACATGAGGCGCCTCAGCAAAGTGCAGATCCGGATGGCCGCTGCCAGCGCCTACGCCATGCTGGTGGTCACCGTGTTGCTCATTCTTGAATGGGACCCCTCGTCCATCGACATGGGCACCGAGTTTGTCAATGTGGCCATGGCCAGCGTCACGCTGTGCGTGCTGTTGGCAGTCACGCAGATCGGGCAAGGCGTCAACCAGCACCGCAAGCAACAAAAGCTGGAGTTGGAACGCACGGTGGCGCAGCTGAATGCCTTGTCGATCCGCGATGGGCTGACGCAGTTATTCAACCGGCGCCATTTCCAGACCTTGCTGGACGAGGAGGTGCGTCGCAGCCACCGCTGCCACCGCCCTTTCTGCGTGGCGATCCTGGACATCGATTTGTTCAAGCGCGTGAACGACCAGCATGGCCACGCCATCGGGGATGTGGTGCTGCGCGAGGTTTCGCGCCTGGCCCAGGGCGCCGTGGGCCCGACGCACGCACTGGCCCGTTGGGGCGGCGAGGAGTTCCTGCTGCTGATGCCTGAAACGCCCCTGCCTGTGGCCATGCAGACGCTGGAAGCCGTTCGCCGAGCCATTGGTGAACACGATTGGGGCCAGCACGCAGAGGGCTTGAGCGTGACGTTGTCAGCCGGGGCCTGTGTGCATGCGGGCGACTTGAACGTGACCCACACGCTGGAGCGGGCCGACCGGGCCCTGTACCAGGCCAAACGGGGCGGGCGCGATCAGGTCATGGCGGCCAGCGCATGATGGCCAGGTGGTTGTCTGACTTGGTGGTGGGCAAAGACCCCCGCATGAAGGCGCGGCTGGGCCTGTGCCTGGTGTCGATGGTGCTTTATGGGTGCTGGCTTGCCGTGCTGCTGGGGTATGCCCTGCCGAGGCAGTTGATTTCTCCCGCAACTGCGCACTTCTTCCTGGGCTACATCACCCTGGCGCTGTGCGTGTTCTACCCATTGGTGCGCAGTGGCATCACGCGCACGTGGGCCGACCCGGGCCTGGTGGCACCCCAGATCCTGTGGGCCAGCGGCGCCATGATCATTGGCTATGCGGTGGCACCGATGGTGCGCTCCGCCGCTTTCCAGACGCTGTGCCTGATCCAGGTGTTCGGCTTCCTGAGCTTGCGCCCCAAGGTGGCGGCCTGGACCGGCGGGCTGACCACCGCCATGCTGGTCAGCGCCTGGGCTGCCATGACTTTGATGGGGCTGCCCGATGTGGACCCGCGCGCCGAGGCCTTGAAGATCTCGGCGTCTTGCTTCGTATTGGTGATGATGACGTTTCAATCGCGCAGCTTCGGGCTGATGCGTGAGCGCGCCTTCAATGAAAAGAAATCATTGGCCGCCGCGGCCGAGGCGCTTCGCCGCATCACCCTCCACGATGGCCTGACCGGCCTGCACAACCGCGCCCACATGCAAGAAAGATTGGAGGCGGAAGCACAGCGGGCGCTGCTGAACGGACACCACTTTTCAGTGGCCCTGATCGATCTGGATCACTTCAAGATCATCAACGACACGCATGGCCACGCGGTGGGCGATGAGGTGCTGGTGAACTTCGCGCTCCAAGGCAGTGCCGTGTTGCGCGAAACCGATGTCATTGGCCGTTGGGGTGGCGAAGAGTTCCTGGTGCTGATGCCGGAAACCGAAGCGGCCAACCAGGCCCAGATCGCCATGGCACGCTTGCGGGAGACACTGCGCTCTACCCAGGTGAGCCAAGGCGCCGTGGACCTGCGCGTGCGCTTTTCATGCGGCGTGGCCACCTGGAGCCCACAGGACACGATCGCGCAGGTGCTGGAGCGGGCCGACCAGGCTTTGTACCGCGCCAAAGCCCAAGGGCGCGACCGCACCGAGCTGGCGCCGCCGCTGCCCCCCGGCACTAGCCTTGCCGCGCTGCCTGAATCGGCACAATGTGATCGCTGACCACGGCGCCAAAAGCCTGTTCCTTCAACAAGCCCAACTGGTCTCTCAAACGGGCGGCTTTTTCGAACTCCAGGTTGCGCGCGTGTTCCAGCATCTGCTTTTCCAGTTGCTTGATGCGCTTGCCCAGGTCTCTCTCGTTCAAGGCCGGCGCATCGGCCATCGAGGCCGTCAGCGCTTCGGCGGCGCGCAGGTCGTCCTTGGCCGCGTTGGACATCACCCCATCGATCATGTCCTTGACCTTCTTGTTCACGGTCTTGGGCGTGATGCCGTTCAGCTCGTTGTGCGCGATCTGCTTGTTGCGGCGCCGCTCGGTCTCGCCCATGGCTTTGCGCATGGATTCGGTGATCTTGTCGGCGTACAAAATGGCGTGGCCATTCTGGTTGCGCGCCGCCCGGCCAATGGTCTGGATCAGGCTGCGCTCTGAACGCAGGAAGCCTTCTTTGTCGGCATCCAGAATCGCCACCAAGGACACCTCGGGGATGTCCAGGCCTTCGCGCAGCAAGTTGATGCCCACCAGCACATCGAAGGTGCCCAGGCGCAGGTCGCGCAGGATCTCGACGCGCTCCACCGTGTCGATGTCGGAGTGCAGGTAGCGCACTTTCACACCGTTGTCGCTGAGGTAGTCGGTGAGCTGCTCGGACATGCGCTTGGTGAGCGTGGTGATCAGCACGCGCTCGTTCTTCTCGACACGGATGCGGATCTCTTGCAGCACATCGTCGACCTGGTGCACGGCGGGGCGCACCTCGACCATGGGATCGACCAGGCCCGTGGGCCGCACCACCTGCTCCACCACCTGGCCGGTGTGCTGCTTTTCATAGTCGGCCGGGGTGGCAGACACGAACACCACCTGGCGCATCTTGCCTTCGAACTCTTCGAACTTCAGCGGGCGGTTGTCGAGCGCCGAAGGCAGGCGAAAGCCATACTCCACCAGCGTGGTCTTGCGTGAGCGGTCGCCGTTGTACATGGCGCCCAACTGGCCGATCATCACGTGGCTCTCGTCCAGAAACATCAGCGAATCGCGCGGCATGTAATCCACCAGGGTGGACGGCGGATCGCCGGGATTGGCGCCTGACAAGTGCCGCGTGTAGTTCTCGATGCCCTTGCAGTGGCCGATCTCTTGCAGCATCTCCAGATCGAAACGGGTGCGTTGCTCGACACGCTGGGCCTCGACCAGCTTGCCGCTGCCCACAAGCTCTTTCACGCGCCCATTCAACTCGTGCTTGATGCCTTCGATGGCGCTCAAAACCTGGGCGCGCGGCGTCACGTAGTGGCTTGATGGGTAGACCACGAAGCGCGGGATCTTTTGCCGGATCTTGCCCGTGAGCGGGTCGAGCAATGAGAGCGATTCGACCTCGTCATCGAACAACTCCAGCCTCAGCGCCAACTCGCTGTGCTCGGCCGGGAAGACATCGATGGTGTCGCCGCGCACGCGGAAGGTGCCCCGCGTGAAGTCCATGTCATTGCGCTTGTACTGCATGCGGATGAGCTGCGCGATGATGTCGCGTTGCCCCATCTTTTCGCCCGTGCGGACGATGAAGCGCATTTGTGTGTAGTCCTCGGGCTTGCCGATGCCGTAGATGGCCGACACCGTGGCCACGATGACCACATCGCGCCTTTCAAGTAGGCTTTTGGTGGCGCTCAGGCGCATCTGCTCGATGGCCTCGTTGATGGCGCTGTCCTTCTCGATGAACAGGTCGCGCTGCGGCACGTAGGCCTCAGGCTGGTAGTAGTCGTAGTAGCTGACGAAGTACTCCACCGCGTTCTTGGGGAAGAACTCGCGAAACTCCGAATACAACTGCGCTGCCAGGGTCTTGTTGGGCGCGAACACAATGGCCGGGCGCCCCTGCCGGGCAATCACATTGGCCATGGTGAAGGTTTTACCCGAGCCGGTCACACCCAGCAGGGTCTGGTAGGCCAGGCCGTCTTGCACGCCTTCGCACAGCAGGTCGATGGCCGCAGGCTGATCACCCGCTGGCGGATAGGGTTGATACAGCTGGAACGGCGAGTCGGGAAAACTCACGGATTGCCCTGTTTGCCCGGCGTCAGCCACGTCATTGGGCGCCTGAGCGGCAAGAGAAATATCAATCAGATCTGACATGGAGGGCGCAGGTCGATAAAATAATGGGTTTGCCCGAGTCGTCGAACGCGTCGAGCCTCGTGGCGTGTACTGGTTTCAGCTTATCCCAACCGATCAAGGACTGCTTGCATGGCCTCGCTATTCGCCACCGTTGAAATGGCTCCCCGGGACCCGATCCTGGGCCTGAACGAACAATTCAACGCCGACCCCAATCCCGCCAAGGTGAACCTGGGCGTGGGCGTGTACACCGACGACCAGGGCAAGCTGCCCCTGCTGAAATGCGTGGCCGCCGCCGAGCAGCAAATGCAGGAAACGCCCAAGGCCCGTGGCTACCTGCCCATCGAAGGCATCGCCGCCTACGACAAGGCGGTGCAAGCATTGGTGTTTGGCGCAGAGCACGCCGCGGTCAAGGCTGGCCGCATTTCCACCGCGCAAGCCATTGGCGGCACGGGCGGCCTGAAGCTGGGCGCCGATTTCCTCAAGCGCCTGAACCCGAACGCGCAAGTGCTGATCTCGGATCCAAGCTGGGAAAACCACCGCGCGCTGTTCGAGAGCGCCGGCTTTGCCGTGGGCACCTACCCCTACTACGACGCGGCCAAAAAGGGCGTCAACTTTGAGGGCCTGCTGTCCACCTTGAAGGCCGCCGAACCCGGCACCATCATCGTGCTGCACGCCTGCTGCCACAACCCGACCGGCTACGACCTGGAAGACGGCCAGTGGGCGCAGATCATCGCCGCCGTCAAGGAACGCGGCCTGGTGCCTTTCCTGGACATGGCCTACCAAGGCTTCGGCAACGGCATCGCTGAAGACGGCAAGGTCGTTATCCAGTTCCTGGATGCGGGCCTGAACATCTTCGTGTCCACCAGCTTCTCCAAGAGCTTCTCGCTGTATGGCGAGCGCGTTGGCGCCCTGAGCATCGTCAGCGAGTCGGCTGAAGAAGCCGCCCGTGTGCTGAGCCAGCTCAAGCGCGTGATCCGCACCAACTATTCCAACCCGCCCACGCACGGCGCGCAAGTGGTGGCCACCGTGCTGACCACACCTGCCCTGCGCACCATGTGGGAAGACGAGTTGGCCGCCATGCGCGACCGCATCAAGCTGATGCGTGGTGCACTGGTCAGTGAACTGAAGGCTGCTGGCGTGGCCGATGACCTGAGCTTCATCACCCGCCAGAAGGGCATGTTCAGCTACTCGGGCCTGAACGCCACGCAAATGCAGCGCCTGCGTTCGGAGTTCGGCATCTATGGCGTGGACTCGGGCCGCATCTGCGTGGCCGCGCTGAACAACGGCAACATCAAGGCCGTGGCAGCCGCCATCAAGGCCGTGCTGTAAGGCGTTTGACCGCCGCATTGAAAAAGGGGCCGCGAGGCCCCTTTTGTTTGCCCGGTTGAAACCGGTTGGCTGGCGGTTCAGCCCAACTTGACGATCTTGGCCACCGAAGGCACGCCCGCCGAGTTGAAGACGAAGAGCATGTAGTAGCCCGGCGGCGCGGCATTGGCAGAGCTGGGCGCCTGGATCGTCAGCGTGTTGCCCGACACCGTGTAGCCCAGTTCCATGAAGCGCTGGTCGAAATCGATCGTGTGGGTGACCGAACCTGTCTTGATGAAGGTCACGCGGCTGACGCCGGTGGAGCTCACGGTGGCCGCGAAATTGGCGCCCCAGGTGGTGGCGGTGGGCGCGGTCTCAATGACTGGGCGCACCGCCATCGACGTGCCGCTGTACAGGTAAGGCGGCTTGTATATCTCGGCGTTCAGGTTGGTGGCCGGGCCAGGGGCACCGCCACCACCGGTCAGCACGGTGGCATCCGGCAAAAGCAACGAGACCGAGTGGTACAGGCGCATCTTCTTGGCCGTGGCGGCCACGGTCCAGGCCTTGGTTGTCGGGTTCCAGATCTTGGCCTGGTAGGCCACGCCGTTGGCGACGTTGTCCACCATCGAGCCGCCATTGACCAGCACCTGCCCATTGGCCAGCACCGTGGCCGAGCCGTGGTAGCGGTCTTGGCCCACACCCGTGACCGTGGTGGCCGTGGGCGTGGCGCCGTTGATGTCGATGCTCACGGCCTTGTTGTACTTGCGGAAGGACAGAATCTTGCCGGGCGCGTACATCACGCTGGGCAGGTAGTAGTCGCTGACGGCCAACTTGAGGGGTGTGGCGGCCACCGAGCCGCTGCCGGAAGCGTCCACATAGTAGGTACCACCCCAGATGGTGGTCACGAAGACCTTGCCATTGGGGGCCTGGTAGGCCCGCGGGTAGCTCCAGTTGCGCAAGCCGTAGGCGTCGTCGCTGGTGGCGCCAGTCAAGGTGGTCCAGCCTTCGCCATCGGAATACAGCTCGGGCGTGGGCGCCGGCGTGTTCGGGTCAATGCGGCCGCCCAGCACCAGGATCTTGCCGTTGGACAAGGTCACGACGGTGGGGTACCAACGCAGGTAGCTCATGCGCTGCGGCGCTGCATACATGGCGTTGTAGCGGTAGTCGAAAAAGTTGACGTCGTCGGCCGAGTAGTTGCGCACGTTCCCGATCGTGCGGTCGCCGCCGGTCAAGAGCACCGCGCCGCTGGAGGGCACGATGACCTGCGCACTGCAGAAGATGTCGGTGCCGGTGGTGTTGGGCAACACCAGGTGCGCATCGGTGCCGGTGCCCTTGCTGGGATCCCAGACGTCGTAATTGAACTGGCCGGTCTGCACGCCCCTGGTGTCGGAGCCATAGCTCATGACGCGACCATCGGGGAGCAGCACCACATGGATGGGGATGATCGGCCAGTTGACGACGGGGCCGAAGGTGCCTTTGGTGGCAGCGTCGGTCGGGATGGCGCCAGGAGCGGGCGTGGTGGTGCCAGGCGTGGTGGTGGTGCCGCCGCCCCCGAACAACTTGAACAGGTCGTCGAAAAGACCGGCATGGCTGGTGGCGGGCAGCAAGCCCAAAGTGCTCAGCAGCAGTGCCGTGCAGGCGTGCGAAACGCGCGAAATTCGATGGGTCATGGAGGTTCCTCCCCTGGGTGTAACCAAATCTATCACGCGGTTTTTCCCAGTCATCCCTCATCAAGGGGGTGCGTGCACCCCGGAATTGCGGGGTGGGCGTGCGGTTGTTGTGATTCTTGGAAAGGCCCATCCGGTGCAAAGATGATCAAAGTCGTCTATGCTGCACCGCACAATGCGCCCAAAAGGTGCGTTGCTTCGAGGTAGCGATAAACAGGCCCGAATTGCACAACTGAGGTCGCCCATGCTCTATCAAATTTACGAAACCAACCGCGCCTGGATCAGCCCGTTCTCCGAGTTCGCCAGTGCCGCCTCCAAGCTGTACAGCAACCCTCTGTCCCCTTTTGCCCAGATACCCCAGGCGCAGCGGGTGTCCGCAGGCTTCGATTTGGTGCACCGCCTCACCAAGGAATACGAGAAGCCCGAGTTCGGCATCAACAAGGTGACCGTGGCTGGCACCGATGTGGTGATCCAGGAGCAGGTGGTCGTCGACAAGCCCTTCTGCCGCTTGCTGCGCTTCAAACGTTTCACCGACAACGCCAAGCTGCTGGGCACCATGCGTGACCAGCCCTCCGTGTTGGTCGTAGCGCCGCTGTCGGGCCACCATTCCACCCTGCTGCGCGACACCGTCAAAACCCTGCTGCAAGACCACAAGGTCTACATCACCGACTGGATCGACGCGCGCATGGTGCCGGTCGATGAAGGCGCCTTCCACCTGGACGACTACGTCAACTACGTGCAGGAGTTCATCCGAGCCCTGGGCCCTGAGGTTCACGTGATTTCCGTGTGCCAGCCCACCGTGCCGGTGCTGGCCGCCGTTTCCCTGATGGCCAGCCGCGGTGAGACCACCCCTTTGACCATGACCATGATGGGCGGCCCCATCGACGCCCGCAAATCGCCCACGGCCGTCAACAACCTGGCCATGAACAAGAGTTTCGAGTGGTTTGAAACCAATGTGATCTACCGCGTGCCGCCCAACTACCCGGGCGCCACCCGCCGCGTCTACCCGGGGTTCTTGCAGCACACCGGTTTCGTGGCCATGAACCCCGACCGCCACCGCGAGTCGCACTACGACTACTTCCTGGACCTGATGCGGGGCGATGATGACAGCGCCGAAGCCCACCGCGTGTTCTACGACGAGTACAACGCCGTGCTGGACATGCCGGCCGAATACTATCTGGACACCATCCGGATCGTGTTCCAGGATTTCGCCTTGGTGAACGGCACCTGGGAGGTTCGCAACCCCAAGGGCGAGCCCGAACTGGTCAAACCCGCCGACATCAAGACCACTGCCTTGCTGACGGTGGAAGGCGAGCTGGACGACATCTCGGGCGCCGGCCAGACCGAAGCGGCCCACGATCTGTGCTCCGGCATCCCCGCATCGCGCCAGAAGCACTACACCGTGGAAGGCGCCGGCCACTACGGCATCTTTGCCGGTCGCCGCTGGCGCGAGATGGTCTACCCGGAAATCCGCAGCTTCATCTCGGCCAACAACAAGTCGGCCAAGGTCAAGAAAGCGGCATGACGTAGACTGCGGCGCCATGTTGGACGCCGCCCGGATCAATGCCCTTTTGCCGCAGACGCAGTGCACGCGCTGCGGCTTTCCCGATTGCGCGAGCTACGCGCAGGCCATCGTGGCGGGCGAGGCTGGCATCAACCAGTGCCCGCCCGGTGGCCAGGAAGGCGTGCAACGCCTGGCCCAGGCCACCGGCCTGCCCGCCCAACCCTTGAGCGCGGCGCATGGCACGGAAGGCCCCCGCTACCTGGCCGTGATTGACGAGAACTGGTGCATTGGCTGCACCCTGTGCATCAAGGCCTGCCCGGTCGATTGCATCGTCGGGGCCGCCAAGCAGATGCACACCGTGATCGAAGACCTGTGCACGGGCTGCGAGCTGTGCATCCCCGCCTGCCCGGTGGACTGCATCTCGTTGGTGCCCGTGAGCGATGCCCAGACGGCACCGACCGGCTGGGCCGCCTGGAGCCCCGCCCTGGCCCAACAAGCCCAGGGCCGCTACGAGTTTCACCAGCTGCGCGTTGAGCAAGCCCGGCAGGACAACGATGCGCGATTGCAAGCCAAGGCCGAGCGCAAGCTGGCCAATCTGGCTGAAGAGTCACGCCTGACCGACCCGGCCCAGCTGGACGACAAACGATCGGTGATCGAGGCCGCCTTGGCGCGGGCACGGGCACGCCGCAGCGCTGCCCCTTGACGCGGGCCAAGCTGGCCCAAGCACAAAAGCCAGCAACCTGTCTTGCACACGTTCTTTGACAAGTGACTAGTCTGCAGTTTCGTTCTGCATCCACCGTCACCTGGGAGATCCGCATGTCAGGCCTGTTCGACCCCATCACCATCGGCCGCCTTGAGCTGGCCCACCGCATCGTCATGGCACCGCTGACGCGCAACCGCGCCGGCCCGCGGCAGACCCCGACCGACCTGATGGTCACCTACTACGCGCAGCGCGCCAACCCGGACACGGGCGCCGCCCTGATCATCACCGAGGCCACGCAGATCAGCCCGCAAGGCCAGGGCTACCTGGACACGCCAGGCATCTACAGCGCCGAACAGGTGGCCGGCTGGAAGAAGGTGACTGACGCCGTGCATGTTCATGGCGGCAAGATCGTGGTGCAGCTGTGGCACGTGGGGCGCATCTCGCACACCTCATTGCAGCCGGATGGCGCGGCGCCCGTGGCCCCCTCGGCCATCCAGGCCGACACCAAGACCTTCACGGCCAAAGGCTTCGAGCCCGTGTCCACCCCGCGTGCCCTGGCGCGGGAAGAGCTGCCCGGCATCGTCGAGCAATACCGCGTGGCGGCGCGCCATGCCATCGAGGCAGGCTTTGATGGTGTGGAGATCCATGCCGCCAACGGCTACCTGCTGGACCAGTTTTTGCGCGACAAGACCAACCACCGCACCGATGATTACGGCGGCTCGATCGAGAACCGCACGCGACTGCTGACCGAGGTGCTGCAGGCCGTGGTGGACGAGGTGGGCGCCGAGCGCACGGCCATCCGCATTTCACCGGTCACCCCCGCCAACGACATCAGCGACAGCAATCCGCAAGCGCTGTTCAACCACGTGGCCGAGCAACTGGGCCAATTCAAACTTCTTTATGTTCACGTCATCGAAGGGGCCACCGGCGGCCCGCGGGACAACATCCCGTTGGACTATGCGGCACTGCGGCAGCGCGCCAACGCACCATGGATGGTCAACAACGGCTACGACCTGGCGCTGGCCAAGTCCGTGCTGAGCCTGCATGGTGCCGATCTGATCGCTTTTGGGCGGCCTTTCATCAGCAACCCGGACCTGAAGCTTCGCCTGCACGACGGCGTGCCGCTGGCCCCGCTGGACAAGGACACGCTGTATGGCGGAGGCGCCAAGGGCTACACCGATTACCCGCCCTTGGATTAACGCTGTCTGGCATTTGCGACGCTTATTGCCGAAAACAGAGCTGGTTTCCCCCTATTCAAGGGTCATCCGCCTGTCATGGTTGGCCCGCAAAATGCATCCTCACGAAATGGGCACCGCTTGCGCCGTTGCCCATGTTGTGGAGATTGAAACATGCGCGCCTTGATGAACCTTGCCATTGAACCTGCCCTGCATCTCTTCGAGGTGTCGGCGTTGGTGATCCTGAGCCCAACCTCGCAACAAGCGGTGATCCGCGTGTTGAAGGTCTTGGCCGACACGCCCATGGGCGCGGTCAAGATCGTGCGTGACCGCTACCCCAGGTCGCGCGCCCATCAGGTGATCTCGCGCCACAACCTGCCGGACAACCTGTCCTTCGCTTGATGCATGACAAGGGCCCAAAGGCCCTTGAAACAAAGCTGTTCGTTCCCAGTTATGCTGGTGTGCCGATGCGGAAATCCCATCGGTATTTCATACCAGGCTGAGGAAAGAATTGCGATGACTACCCCTTCAAAACAGCGCTGGCTGAGCGCTTTGGCCACCGCCGCGATCGTCGTGTCCCTGTCGGGTTGCGGCTACAACGAATTCCAGACCCTGGATGAGCAAAGCAAATCGGCGTGGTCCGAGGTGCTCAACCAGTACCAACGGCGTGCCGACCTGATCCCCAATGTGGTCAGCACCGTCAAGGGCGAGGCCAACTTCGAGCAAGAAACCTTGACCAAGGTGGTTGAAGCACGCGCCAAGGCCACCAGCATCCAGGCCACCCCCGAGCTGGTCAATGACCCGGCCGCTTTCCAAAAATTCCAGGCTGCGCAAGGCGAGTTGTCGGGCGCGCTGTCGCGCCTGCTGGTCGTCACCGAGAACTACCCCAACCTGAAAGCCAACCAGGGCTTCCAGGATCTGCGCGTGCAGCTGGAAGGCACCGAGAACCGCATCACCGTGGCCCGCAACCGCTACATCAAGACGGTGCAGGACTACAACATCAAGGTGCGCAGCTTCCCCACCAACCTGACGGCCAAGGTGTTCAGCTACGACCCCAAGCCCAACTTCACGGTGCAGAACGAGGCGCAGATTTCATCGCCCCCCGTGGTCGATTTCAACACCAAGAAGTGACGGGCACGCCATCGTGAGGCGCGCGCTGCCCTCGCCCTCCTGGCTGCGCTGGGCACTGCTGGCCTGCCTGGCCACCTTGTCCGTGTTGTTGGCCATGGGGCCCGCGTACGCCGCCGAGGACAGTGGCGGCGTGCTGCCCGTGCCCGCGCTCAGTGGCCGGGTCATCGACCAGACCAACACCTTGAGCGAGGCCCAACGCACGGCGCTGGACACCAAGCTGGCCGGCGTCGAAACGCGCTTGGGCACGCAGATGGTGGTGCTGATGGTGCCTTCCACCCAGCCCGAAGACATCGCCACGTATGCGCAGCGGGTGGGCGATGCCTGGAAGATCGGCCGACGCGAGGTGGGCGATGGCTTGTTGCTGGTGGTGGCCAAGAACGATCGGCGCGTGCGCATCGAGGTGGCCAAGACCCTGGAAGGGGCCATCCCCGACCTGGCCGCCAAGCAGATCATCACCCGCGCCATCACGCCATCCTTCAAGGCGGGCGACTACGCGGGCGGCCTGGATCTGGCCATCGACCAATTGGCCGCGCGCGTGCAGGGCGAGAACCTGCCCTTGCCCGAGGCGGCCGAGCCCGAGAACCCCGGCTTTCAGTGGAACGACCTGGGCGTGTTCCTGTTCGTGGGCGTGCCCGTGGTGGGCGCCCTGCTGACATCCATGATGGGCCGCAAGGCAGGTTCCGTGACCTCGGGCCTGGTCGTGGGTGGCTTAGGCTGGCTGGTCACCACCAGCGCCTTGATCGCCATGGGCGTGGGCCTGGCCTCGGCCCTGGTCGTGGCCGCCATGGCCAGCGGATCCCGCGGGCGCGGCGGCCCCTTCATCGGTGGCGGCGGTTTTGGTGGGGGTGGTTTTGGCGGAGGCGGGTTTGGTGGTGGAGGCGGTGGCTTCTCATCCGGCGGCGGTGGCGATTTTGGCGGTGGAGGTGCGTCCGGTGACTGGTGATCATTCAAAACCGCGCACCTCTTGGCTGCGTTGGGCCCGCCATTGGTGGATGGACGAAGACCATGCGCGGCGGCGCTTGAGCGCGGCTGGCTTGGCGCGGCTGCAGGCGCAGGTCAAGGCCAGTGAGGCCAGGCACCTGGGCGAATTGCGCCTGTGCATCGAAGGGGGCCTAAGCTGGCCAGACCTTTGGCAAAAGCAGACCGCCAGATCGCGTGCCCTGAACCTGTTCAGCACCTTGCGCGCGTGGGACACCGAGCACAACAACGGCGTGTTGATCTACCTGTTGCTGGCCGACCGCCGCATTGAAATCCTGGCCGACCGGGGCATCATGGCGCGGGCAGGCCACGAGCCTTGGGCGCACATTGCCCAACAACTGGCGGCCAGCTTGCACGACGGGCACTTTGAGCAAGGCCTGAGCCAAGCCATTGACGCCGTCACGCAATTGCTGGTGGTGCACTTCCCGGTCGATCCGGATCGTGGCAACCCCAATGAGCTGCCCGACAAAGTCGTCGTGATCTAAACATCACCGTACCGGATCTGGCAACGTTCGCAATAGAAGCTTCGGCGCTTAGTGAGGCCCAGCTTGCCTTTGTGGAAAGGGATGGCGCACCGAGGGCACATCGATTTGGTGTGGGCCAACCAATGCTGCTTGAGCACGAAGGCTTTCTTCCAGGCCAGGAACTCGAAGCTGTAAACCCGCGCCTCCTTGACCAACTCACGCAGCTTGGCGGAGGGTATGGCGCCCAGGGTGCTCAAGGGGTGCACTTGGATGCGGAACAGCACCTCGTTCTTGATGATGTTGCCCACACCCGCGAACACAGTCTGATCCAGCAAGGCATCGCAGGCCAGCGTCTGGGGCATGGCCACCAGCTTCTTGAGGGCCAGTTTGGGATCCCATTCATCGGCCATGACATCGGCGCGCCAATCGTAGGTGTCACCCAGCGCACCTTCCACGAGCTTCACCGAGCAGGTGTAGAAGTTCAACTCCTCGCCATCGGCAAACTGCAGTTGCAAGGTGGGCACCGCATCCGCCTTGCGCTCGTTGATGCGGTAGCTGCCAAACATCAGCAGGTGAATGCGCACGGCCAAGTTGGGCAGCTCGATCAGAAAATGTTTGCCCCAACTGCGGATGGCCACGATGGGCTGTTCGAGCAGCCTGGTCTTGTCGATCAAGGCGCGGCCTTCGGCGTTGGCGATGGTCTTGCCAGCGAAACCGGCGGCCAGTTCTTTCAAGATCACGATGGAGGGGCCTTCGGGCATGAGCGCTTCTTTCTGGCTAAGCCGAGCATGAGACTCACGCCAATCAGCAAGCAGCGCGCCCACCGCTAGACTGGCGCCATGAAAGCCGCCGACATCGTCCCCTTTTTTGCCACCCTGCAAGCCGCCAACCCCGAGCCAGAAACCGAGCTGGAATACAGCACGCCGTTCGAATTGCTGACCGCCGTGCTGCTGTCGGCGCAGGCCACTGATGTGGGCGTGAACAAGGCCACCAGGAAGCTGTTCCCGGTGGCCAACACACCGCAAAAAATCCTGGACCTGGGCTTTGAAGGGTTGTGCGAGTACATCAAGACCATCGGCCTGTACCGCAGCAAGGCCAAGCATTTGCTGCTGACTTGCCAGATGCTGATCGACCTGCATGGCGGCGAAGTGCCGCGCAGCCGCGAGGCCCTGGAGGCCCTGCCCGGCGTGGGCCGCAAGACCGCCAACGTGGTGTTGAACGTGGCCTTCGGCGAACACACGTTGGCGGTGGACACGCACATCTTCCGCATTGGCAACCGCACCGGCCTGGCCCCGGGCAAGACGCCCTTGGCGGTGGAGTTGAAGCTGCTCAAACGCGTGCCGCCGCAATACCTGCAGCACGCCCACCATTGGCTGATCTTGCATGGGCGCTATGTGTGCCAGGCGCGCAAACCGCGCTGCTGGGAATGCAGTGTGGCCCGCTATTGCGCGTTCAAGCCCAAGACGCCCGCACCGGCGTCTTGAGCAGCGCTGGCCTTGATCAAACCGGCTTGGCGCGCCTGCGCGCGGCAGCCCCGGCGATCAGCAAACCGACCAGGGCCAATCCGGCCGTGGCGGGCTCAGGCACCGCAGCGGCCATCGATTGACCCATGGCCAAGTGCATCCTGGCGGTGGGGTGCACGCCATCCCACAGGGTGTACAGATCCGGGTTGGCGCACAAGGTGCCGCCCGAGCCGGTGTATTCGCCCGTCCAGCACGCTGCGGTCGAGGTGCCCCCCTCCGCCAGGACCAGGTCACGGGCCGCGTTCAGTGCCGGGTTGGGGTCAAAGACACGGATGGTTGCGCCCGCCAGGCTGCCCTGCAAGCCCTGCATGGCCGACGTCAGATTGGTGTTGAACAGCACCGACAGGGCATGGGCCTGCGCTTGCGCCGTCGCGCCGGCATTGATCGCCTCCAGCGTGTTCGACAGGTCGGGCAACAGAGGCACAAAGAAGTCGCGCGCGCCGGCGCTGTAAAGCTGGCTCACCTGGCCAGTCAGGTTGGCGATGGCCGGCTGAACCACCGCCAGCTTGTCATCGGCCCCCAGAAAATCATTGCCACCGCCCCACAAGAAGTAAAGCGCCGAAGCGTCGGCCGTCTTGCCAGCAGCGCTCAAGCTCGCAGTGAACTGATCGACCTCGTTCTGGATACCCGGCAGGCCAGGGATGCCAGCCCGGTTGGTGCTGCCCGTGAGCGCGCCGCCAAACGCGTAGTCGACCAGCTGGAGGCCCAGTGTTTGCGCCATCACCTCAACCGCGACCGGGCCGTTGCTGAAACGCCCATTCCAATAGGGCGCGGTGGGGATGCCAAATCCCAGGCCTGCCTTGGTGGCCGCAAAGACGTTGCCGTTGTCCGACAGGCTGTCGCCAAACGCGACGATCTGGCTGTAGGCCGCGTTGGCCGACATGAAAGGCGCCGCCATCAAGACCACGGCCGCGCTGATTGATGTGAGTGCTGTGTTGAAACGCATGGGATGCTTCCTCGGTATTTTTGGTGGTTGAAATTCAAACATCATCGACCAAAAACAAGGCGGCACCACCCTGCAAGCCCTCCCTCATGAGAGGGCCTTGATCAGCCCAGGGCCAAACCTTCGCGGATGGTCGGGCAGCGCAACCGCAGCCTCAGTTCGGCATGCAGGCGGTGGTTGTCCAAGCGGCGAGACTCGCTCAGGAAGGACATCTGCAAGGGCGACATGGCCAGCGCGGCCTCGGCCCGGCTCAGCCGGGGCGGGCGTGGCAGGCCGCACAGGTCGGCCACCAGGTCGAAGTAATCGCCCATCAGCATCTCCTGGTCATCGCAGGCATGAACCACACGGCCCGGGCGCCCTCGCCACAGCGCGGCCACGCAGGCACGGGCCAGGTCGTCGGCCTGGATGTGGTTGGTGAAGACGTCGTCTTCGCGCCTCAAGACGGGCGAGCCCTTGAGCACGCGATCGCGGGGATGGCCGCCCTCGCGGTCCACCGCGTAGATGCCAGGGATGCGCAGGATGCTGGCCCGCGCGCCCGCACGGCGGCCCCACCACCGCACTAGGGCTTCTGCATGGACACGGCGCTGAGCGCGCGGTGTGGCCGGCGCCACGGGCCGGGTTTCGTTGAAGAAGGCGCCCGCCGCGTTGCCGTAGACGCCAGTGGTGCTGCCATAGACCAGGCTGCGCACCCTGCCCCGCCGCGACAAGGCCTGCAACAGGTGGCGCGTGCGCGTATCTTCGCTGCCTTGCCCTGGAGGCGGCGCCAGGTGCACCACCCGCGCCGCCAACCCGGCCAACCTGGCCAGCGTCGCGGGCTGATCAAGGTTGCCCACCAAGGGCACGACGCCCACCTGGCGCAAGGCCTGTGCGCGCTCTGGCTGCGAGGTCAAGGCCAGCACGCGGCAGCGGGGCAACAACTCGCGCGCCACGCGCAAGCCCACATCGCCGCAACCCACGATCAACACGCGGGTCTGGCGGAAGCGGGCGGGACGACTGATAGAAGGACCGGGCATGGGCGACTGAGGGACAATGGGAGGCCATTTTGACCGCAGTGGAGCGCGTTTTGAGCTTTTCCGTGACCATCCTGCCCAGTGGGCGCCAATTCTTGATGCAACGCGATGAGACCGTGCTGAGTGCGGCCATCAGCGACAACGTCGGCCTGCCCTATGGCTGCAAGGACGGCGCCTGCGGCTCGTGCAAATGCAAGCTGCTTGAAGGCCGTGTGATCCATGGCGTGCACCAGGCCAAGGCCTTGAGCGACGAAGAGGAAGCCGCAGGCTGGATGCTCACCTGCTGCGCCACACCGCAGACCGACCTGGTGATCGAGTCGCGCCAGGTGGTGTCCGCGGGCGACTTCCCCATCGTGAAGATGCCCACCCGCGTCATCAGCCTGACCTTGGCCGCCCCGGACGTGATGGTGATGCGCCTGCAACTGCCCACCAACAACACGTTCGGCTTTCGCGCCGGGCAATACATCGAGTTCATCCTCAAGGATGGCAGCCGCCGCAGTTACTCGATGGCCAATGCCTTGAGCACCGCGACGCAAACGGTGGAAGGCGGCGCACCCATCACCAGCATTGAACTGCACCTGCGCCACATGCCCGGCGGCAAGTTCACGGACCACGTGTTTGGCGCGATGAAGGAGAAAGAAATCCTGCGCGTGGAAGGGCCTTACGGCACCTTCTTCCTGCGTGAAGACTCCGACAAGCCCGTCGTGCTGCTGGCCTCGGGCACGGGCTTTGCGCCCATCAAAGCCATCATCGAACACATGCGCTTCAAGGGCATCACCCGGCCCACGGTGCTGTACTGGGGTTGCCGCAGCCGCGCCGACTTGTACCTGCACGACTGGATCGAACAAGCCGCGGCCGAGTTGCCCTGGCTGACCTATGTGCCCGTGCTGTCAGAGCCCAAACCGGGCGACGGGTGGACGGGCCGCGTGGGCCTGGTGCACCACGCCGTCATGGACGACCTGCCCGATTTGTCAGGCCACGAGGTCTATGCCTGCGGCGCGCCGGTGATGGTGCAAGTGGCCCAGCGCGACTTTGTGAACCTGCATGGCCTGCCCGCCGAGTTCTTCTTCGCCGATGCCTTCACCAGCGAGGCCGACAAGGCTTGAGGACAAGGTCTTTCCCCCATCAAGGCCTCAGGGAAGCCTACGATTGACAGACCCCTCAGCCCCTCGAAGAATCAGAACTTCAAATACTAATGGGAGGATGAAATGATGAAATCACTGCGCTTGGCCATGGCGGCCTTGTCCTTGACTTATATGGGCTCCGCATTCGCGGTAGACGCCAGTGCCAGCTTGGGTACGGTGACCGGCACCCAGTACTTCACCAACTCACCGGCCGCTGGCTCGTTCAACGACACTTACAGCTTTTCGGTGTCCGCCGGCCAATCCATCCTGGCGGGTGTCAGAGCCCGCAATGCCACTTTTACGTTGGCCGGCACCGAATTCTGGTCACTGAGCTTCACACTGACAGATGCCCAAGGCCATTTCATCAGCAACGGCAGCACTGATGTGCACGCCGCAGAAAGCAACATCACCAGGTCAACCGGAATGCCACAATTCCCGGACACCTACATCGGCACGGGTCTGACTATCTCAGCCACGGATTTGTCGGCTGGTCAGTATCACCTGCACGTGTACGGAACCAAGACACTGAACACACTTGGACAGGAAATCGCGCTCTCAAAGATGTATCAGGGAGAGCTGCTGACTTATCCCAGTGGATCTCAAGCAAATACGCTGGCCTTCTATGCCGCCCTCACGGGGTATGAATCCCCTGAAGGTGCCATTTCACCGACGCCTATTCCAGAACCTTCGACATTGGCACTGCTGGGCCTGGGGCTAGGTGCCATTGGCGTGGCCGCGCGTCGGCAACGCGGCCGCTGATCGCTGACTGCCATTGCGCTACAAAGAGAGGCGTCTCACAACCCCAAGTAAGCGGCCTGCACCTGCGGGTCGTTCAGCAGGCTTTGCGCCGGGCCTTCCAACACCAGCTCGCCCGAGTCCATGACGTAGGCACGGTGGGCGATCTCCAGCGCGCGGTGGGCGTTCTGCTCGACCAGCAACACCGTCACGCCTTGCTTGGCAATGTCGGTGATGACCTCGAAAATCTTGTCGACCATCAGCGGCGCCAAGCCCATCGAGGGCTCGTCCAGCAGCAAGAGCTTGGGGCGCGCCAGCAAAGCCCGGCCCATGGCCAGCATCTGCTGCTCGCCACCTGACAAGGTGCCGGCCAGTTGGCGATGCCGTTCCTTCAAGCGCGGGAAGCGCTGGTAGACGGATTCCATGTCGGCGTTGACTTCGCGGTCGCGGCGCAGGTAGGCGCCCATGCGCAGGTTCTCGTCGATGGTCATGCGCGTGAAGATGCCGCGCCCTTCGGGCACCATGACCAGGCCTTGCGCGACCAAGTCCCAGGCGCCCTGCCCTTTGAGGCTGCGGCCCTGGTACAGCACCTCGCCCGACTGGGGTGCCAGCAAGCCACAGATGGCTTTCAAGGTGGTGGTCTTGCCCGCGCCATTGGCGCCGATCAGGCTGACCAGCTCGCCTTCGTTCAAGTGGAGATTCAATCCCTTGACGGCCTGGATGCCGCCATAGGCCACGCTCAACTGGCGCAGGTCCAGCAAGGCGCTCATGCAGGTGCTCCTTGGTGGGTGGCCGCAGTGCCCAGGTAGGCTTCGATCACGGCGGGGTCGCGTTGCACCTCGGCCGGCGTGCCGCAGGCAATCAGCTTGCCCTGGTCCAGCACGGTCACGCAATCGCACAAGCCCATCACCAGCTTCACGTCGTGCTCGATCAACAAGATGGCGCGGCCCTGGGCCTGGATGCGGCGGATGAGGTCACGCAGTTGCAGCTTCTCGGTGGCGTTCATGCCGGCGGCGGGTTCGTCCAGCGCCAACAAGCGGGGCTCGGTGGCCAGCGCGCGGGCGATCTCCAGGCGGCGTTGGTCGCCGTAGCTCAAGGTGTGGGCTGTTTGCCGGGCCACCGCGCCCAGGCCGACGAACTCCAGCAAAGCCTGGGCATCCTGGGTGATGCGCGCTTCTTCGCGGACAAAGGCGGGCGTGCGCAATACGGCTTGCCACCAGCCCACCGTGGTCCGAACATGGCGGCCCACCCGCACATTGTCCAGCGCCGTCATGTGGGCAAACAGGCGGATGTTCTGGAAGGTGCGCGCGATGCCGGCCTTGGCCACCTTGTGCACGACCGTGGGCTTGTAGCGGCGCCCTGCCAGTTCGAACTGGCCATTGTCGGACGGCACCAGGCCGGTGATGACATTGAAGAACGTGGTTTTGCCCGCGCCATTGGGGCCGATCAGGCCGTGCACCTGCCCGGGCTGGATGCTCAGGCCCACGCCGCTCAGGGCCTGAACCCCGCCAAAGCGCTTGGACACGTTGGTGACTTGTAGCAAGGCATCGCTCACGAAGCCACCCCCGCCTCGTCTTCATGGCGCGGCGCCGGCCACAGGCCACGCGGTCGCCACAGCATGATGCTGACCATGGCCAAAGCCACCAGCAACTGCCGAAGGATGGACGCATCGAGCCGCCCACCCGTCATCGCCTGCAAAGGGCCGGCCACATGGCGCAGCACCTCGGGCAAGGCCGACAGCAGGAAGGCCCCCAGGATCACACCAGGCACATGGCCCGAGCCGCCCAGCACCACCATGGCCACCACCATGACCGACTCCTGCAGCGAGAACGACTCAGGCGAGACAAAGCCCTGGAAGCTCGAAAAAAGCACGCCGGCCATGCCGCCAAACGTGGCGCCCAAACCAAAGGCCAGCAGCTTGAGGTTGCGGGTGTTCAAGCCCATGGCCTTGGCCGCGATCTCATCTTCGCGGATGGCCATCCAGGCGCGGCCCAGGCGGGAGTTTTCAAGGCGCAGGCTGATGACCACTGCCAGCGCCACGATGCCCAGGAACAAGTAGTAGTGCAAGGTCACCGGTTGCAGCACGTGCCCCGCGATGTGCCAGGGCTCGCCCAGGCTGACGCCGAACACGGTGAAGGGGTCGATGCTGTCGATGCCTTTGGGGCCGTTGGTGATGTTGACGGGCGCATCCAGGTTGTTCATGAACACGCGGATGATTTCGCCAAAGCCCAGCGTGACGATGGCCAGGTAATCGCCGCGCAGCTTGAGCGTGGGAGCCCCCAGCAGCACACCGACCAGCGCCGCCACCCCGGCGCCCAAAGGGATCACGGCCCACACCGGCAGGTGCAGACCGGCGGGGAACATCGCCGCCACCGCGGGCAAATGGTTGCTCAGATGCGGCGAGGCCAGCAAGGCGAACAGGTAGGCGCCCACGGCATAAAAAGCCACGTAGCCCAGGTCCAGCAGGCCGGCATAGCCCACCACAATGTTCAGGCCCAGGGCCAGCAGGATGTAGATCAGCGACACGTCCAGGATGCGCACCCAGGCCTGGCCAAAGCCCTGAACAATGAGGGGCAACACCAGCAGCGCCAGTGTCGCCACCAGAAAAATCGGCAGCTTGTTCTTGGGATTCATGGTCTTCATGCCCGGTCAGCCACGCGCTCGCCCAGCAGGCCTTGCGGGCGCAAGGTCAGCACCAGGATCAGCACGGCGAAGGCAAAGATGTCCTGGTAATGGCTGCCCAACACGCCGCCGGTCAGGTCGCCGATGTAGCCGGCGCCCATCGATTCGATCAGGCCCAGCAGCACGCCGCCCAGCATGGCGCCCGGCAGGTTGCCGATGCCCCCGAACACCGCGGCCGTGAAGGCCTTCAAGCCTGGCAGGAAGCCCATGGTGTGCTGGACCGAGCCGTAGTTGGCCGCCCACATCACGCCGGCCAGCGCCGCCAGCATGGCCCCGATGATGAAGGTGGCCGAGATCACGCGGTCAGGGCGCACGCCCATCAACTGCGCCACGCGCGGGTTCTCTGAGGTGGCGCGCATGGCCCGGCCCAGGCGCGTGCCGTGGATCAGGGCCATCAGGCCGGCCAATGTCATGGCGGTCACGGCGATGATCAGGATCTGGACCAGGTTGGTGGTGGCGCCCATGACCTCGATCGGATCGTCGGGCAGCAAGATCGGGAAGGGCTTGTAGTCGGGCTTCCAGATGATCATGGCCAGCGTTTGCAGCAGCAGCGACATGCCCATGGCGGTGATCAGCGGGGCCAGGCGCGGCGCGTTGCGCAAAGGGCGGTAGGCCAGCTTCTCGATCACGAAATTGAGCACGGCGCACACGACCATGGCGGCCAGCAGCGCGAGCAACAGCAACACCCAGCCCGGCCAGCCCAGCGACTGCAGGCTGGTCACCACCGTCCAGCTCACGAGGGCACCCACCATCAGCACCTCGCCATGCGCGAAGTTGATGAGGTTGATGATGCCGTACACCATGGTGTAGCCCAGAGCCACCAAAGCGTACATGCTGCCCAGTACCAGGCCGTTGATCAGTTGTTGAATGAAGGTGTCCACAGCTCGTTCACATGCAAAACCGACACATGCAAAAAGCCCGCCACGTTGCTGCCATCCCCTTGACGAGGGCGCAGCGACCAGCGGGCCGGAAGATCGGAAGGATCAATGTCCGATCTTATCAGGACACGTTCAGAACAAGGAAGGCCAGCGCAGGCTGTCCACCGTGAGGCGGATCAGCTTCTTCTTGGTGTCCGTGTAGGGCGGGAAGAACATCTTGGCCATCATGATCGGGCCGGACTTGAGCACCGCCCGCTCGTGCGAGAAAGCCTTGAAGCCGAAGTGCCCGTGCGCGCTACCGATGCCCGAGTTGTTGACGCCGCCGAACGGCAGGTTGCCGTGCGCGTAATGCAGCACGCAGTGGTTGATGGCCACGCCTCCCGAGCTGGTCTTTTGCAGGATGTGGCGCGTGCGCTCGCTGTTGCGGCTCCAGATGTACAGCGCCAGGGGCTTGTGGCCGGCGTTGATCTGGCGCACCACGGCGTCCACGTCGCGGTAGGGGATCACCGGCAGCACTGGGCCGAAGATCTCTTCACTCATGATGCTGGCGTCAAGCGGGACTTGGTCGATCAGGGTGGGCGCGACATAGCAGCTGGCAATATCGACGTCACCGCCGGTCAGCAGATTGGCGCCCTTGGCCTGCGCCTCTTGCAGCAAAGCGGCCACGCGCTGGGTGTGGCGCTGGTTGATCACGCGCGTGAAATGCGGGCTCTCGCGCTGCTCGGCGGGCGTGGCGCCATAGCGCTCCGCCAGCACCTTGCGGCACTCGGCCACAAAACCATCCTTGACCGACTCGTGCACAAACACATGGTCGGGTGCAACACAGGTTTGGCCGCAGTTGGTGAACTTGCCCCACATCAAGGCCTCGGCGGCCAGGCGCAGGTCGGCGGTCTCGTCCAGGATGACGGGCGACTTGCCGCCCAGCTCCAGCGTGACACTGGTCAGGTTCTTGGCGGCCGCTGCCATCACCACCTTGCCCACGGCGGGTGAGCCGGTGAAGAAGATGTGGTCGAACGGCAGATCGAGCAGCACTTGCGACGTGGGCAGGCTGCCTTCGAACAGGGCGACTTCTTCGGGCGGGAAGGTGGCCGCGATGATCTCGGCCATCACCACGCTGACCGCCGGTGTCATTTCAGAGGGCTTGAGGATGACCGTGTTGCCCGCGGCCAGGGCCGAGACCATGGGGCCGAAACACAGGTTGAGCGGGAAGTTCCAGGGCGCGATGATCAGGCTGCGACCACGCGGCTGGTACTCGATCCAGGCCGACGTCATGGCCGTGGCCATGGTGGGCCAGACCTTGGTGGGGCGCATCCACTTCTTGAGCGAGCCGATGGCGTGGCGGATCTCGTCCAGCACGGGCATGAACTCGGTGCCTTCCACTTCTGAAGAAGGCTTGCTGTAGTCCTTGGCGAAGGCCGCGTAGAAGTCCTCGCGGCGGGCCATCATGGCGTCGCGCAATTTCTTCAGGCGGGCAATGCGCTCGGCTGCGGTGGACTCGCGCCACTTCAGCGAGGTGGCCAACTGGCGGTCGAACACCTGGCGGATCACGGCGGGGTCGGATTCCCCGGTGTTCGGATCAACGACGTGCATCATGACTTGGCTCATCCTTGTCTCCAATCAATGAAAGTTGGACTCAGAAAGATTCAACTTACTTGGCGGCCAGACCGGCGCGGATCACACGGTCCGCCACCTCGGCCAAGGGCACGCCTTCTTGCTCGGCCTGGGCTTGCAACTGCTTGACCAGGTCGGCGTTTAATTTCACGGCGAAAGGCACGAGCCCATTGGCCTGGTCGATTTTGCGCTGTTCACGGCGATCAGGCACGGAAGCGGCCGCGCTGCCAAAACGGCCAGACGATGGTGCCTGGCGCATCTGGCCCAGAATTTTCGAGGCCTTGTTCTTTTCGAGATCGGTTTTTTTCATCAGCGGCAGGTTTCAAGGCCTGGACAATAAGTCGACAATCCCGCGATTGTGCACCGGCCCCCTGTCAGTCATGCACCTTTTCATGCTCGCCAGACGCCGGGCTTCCACCAGACGCAATCCGACCGCCCCAAAAATCCATGGCCACCCTGAAACAAATCACCTTCGAGCTGCGCGGCGAGTTCATCGCGCTGGACAGCCTGCTCAAGGCCACCGGCCTGGCGGAAAGCGGCGGCCGCGCCAAAACCATGGTGTCCGAGGGCATGATCCAGGTGGACGGCCAGGACGAGTTGCGCAAGACCTGCAAGATCCGCGCGGGCCAGGTGGTGAGCTTGCACGGCGCTCGCATCCGGGTGGTCACGCCCGAGGAACCCCAGGAGACATCGCCATGAGCAAGAACATCTTCGACCAGGATCTGCCCCGCAACGAGGCCAATTTCACGGCGCTGAGCCCGTTGTCGTTCATTGAGCGCGCCGCCCTGGTTTACCCTGAGCGCCTGGCCATCGTGCATGGCGCCTTGCGACAGACCTGGGCCCAAACCTACACGCGTTGCCGGCAACTGGCCAGCGCGCTGAACCAACGTGGGCTGGGCGTGGGCGACACGGTGGCCGTGATGCTGCCCAACACACCGCCCATGGTCGAAGCCCACTTTGGGGTGCCCATGGCAGGGGCCGTACTCAATGCCTTGAACACGCGCCTGGACGCCGAGGCCATCGCCTTCATGCTGGACCACGGCGAAGCCAAGGCCGTGCTGGTGGACGTTGAATTCAGCGCAGTGATGGCCCGCGCCCTGGCCCTGCGCCAATCCACGCACCCCTTGCTGGTGATCGACGTGGATGACGTGGTCTACACCGGCGAGGGCGAGCGCATCGGCGCACTCGACTACGAAGCGCTGCTGGCCAGCGGCGACCCGGATTTCAACTGGGCCTTGCCCAGCGACGAGTGGAACGCCATCAGCCTGAACTACACCTCGGGCACGACCGGCAACCCCAAGGGCGTGGTCTACCACCACCGGGGTGCGGCGATGAACGCGGTGTCGGCCATCCTGGAATGGGACATGCCCAAACACGCCGTCTACCTGTGGACGCTGCCCATGTTCCACTGCAACGGCTGGTGCTTCCCCTGGGCGGTGGCCGCGCGGGGAGGGGTGAACGTGTGCCTGCGCAAGGTCGATCCCAAAGCGGTGTTCGACGCTTTCCGCGAGCACCAGGTCACCCACTACTGCGGCGCGCCCATCGTGCACGCCTCGCTGGTGAACGCGCCTGAAGCGTTGCGCCAAGGGATCCCGCGCGGCATCCAGGCCATGGTGGCCGGGGCGGCCCCACCGGCGGCCATGATCGAAGGCATGGAGCAACTGGGCATCAACCTGACGCACGTGTATGGCCTGACCGAGGTCTACGGCCCGGCCTCGGTCTGTGTAAAGCACGATGACTGGGATGCGCTGGACATTGGCGAGCGCGCGCGGCTGAATGCGCGCCAGGGCGTGAGTTACCACCTGCAGCGTAGCGTGGCCGTGATGGACGCAAGCACCATGCAGCCCGTGCCGCTGGACGGTGAAACCATGGGCGAGATCATGTTCCGCGGCAACATCACGATGAAGGGGTACCTGAAGAACCCCAAGGCCACGCAAGAGGCCTTTGCCGGTGGCTGGTTCCACACGGGCGATCTGGCGGTGCAGTACCCCGACGGCTACGTCAAGATCAAGGACCGCAGCAAGGACATCATCATCTCGGGCGGAGAGAACATCTCGTCGATCGAGGTGGAGGATGTGCTTTACCGGCACCCTGCGGTGCTGGCGGCGGCGGTGGTGGCCAAGCCGGATGACAAATGGGGCGAAACGCCTTGTGCGTTCATCGAGTTGAAGGCGGATGCCGAGGTCACGGCCGAGGACATCGTGGCGCATTGCAGGCGGCACTTGGCGGGGTTCAAGGTGCCCAAGGCGGTGGTGTTTGGGGAGCTGCCCAAGACATCGACGGGCAAGATTCAGAAGTTTGAATTGCGCAAGGTGGCGGGGTCGGCGAAGGCGATTGACACCTAAATCGTTGCGGGCCAGCTGAAGCGCTTGGTGATGCAGCGCGGGGCGCGGGCTGGGGCGGCATCCGGCAGGGCTTCAGCTTGGCGGTCCCGCTGCGCGGGACTGCCTTCGATGCTCGCTCCGAGGTGGTGCCGTGGAACTCACTTCGCGGACCCTGTCCGCTGCGTTCAAACAACCACGGCAGATCAGATGTTGATGCCCGCTGCGCGCGCCCACCTCGGCGCTGTGCGTCTCAGCACCAAGCCAGGCGCCCCGCCGAATGCCGCCCCAGCCCTTGTTTCGCCCCGCTGGTGGCCTGCCACCACTGCAACCGTGCTGCGCCACCAGCGGGGTGATCAGGGATGAGTCGGTGGCGGGCAGGGCGACTTCGGGGGCGTCGAGGAGCGCAGGCCATGGCGCGCACGCACGCAAAAAAACTAACCCACCGCAGCCCCCACCACCCTCGGCAACTGCTTCATCCCACCAATGAATTCAGACGGAACATTGGCATCGCTCAGCAAGGTGGCGCCATCATGGAAGCTCACCGTGGTCGACCCATCGCGCTGGGTTTCCACCAGCACCTTCATGGGCAGATGCGGGTTCGCGTTCGCGGTGTCCTGAACCACCGGCGTGTGGCCATCGGTGTCACCCAATACCAGCACCAAGGCTGGCGCCTTGCTCATATCCTGACCGCCTGGCCGCTGCGGCGACACCTTGGCCAGCACCGACATGCCGCGCGAGCGCGCCGCCTGCATCAGCTTGGTCACCGTGTCGTCCAGGTTGTGCCTGCTGGTCAGCGTCACCCAGCCGACCTTTGAATCGGGGACATCCTCGCTGTCGCGAAGCTCCGGCAAACGACCGGCCGCCATCAGCACCAGGGCCATGCAGCCAGTCATCCAATATCGTTTCAAGCGCATGTCGGTTACCTCCAAAGCAGTCCACATAGGATGGGGGCGGGCCCCGTGAAGTTCAAGTCCTGACAGGTTTCAGTTCGTAAAGCCGGCAGGCGGCCAAATGCCGCATGATGGCGGGATCAGGTTGCCCCACCATGACACCCATGAATCTGTTCACCGCCCTCACCGCCGCCTGGCCGGCCACCATGGACGAGCCCGCGATCCTCACGGACACCGGACTTCGCTACACCTGGCGTGACCTGGACCGCGCCACCGCCATGATGGCCAACTTACTCAGCGGGCTGCGCCTGAAAGGACATGGCGGGCGCCCGCCCGTGGTCGCGGCGCACGTTGACAAATCGGTCGAGGCGCTGATGCTGTACTTGGCCACCTTGCGGGCCGGCTGCGCCTTCCTGCCCTTGAACCCGGCCTACCGGCAAAGCGAGCTGGACTATTTTGTGAACGACGCCCGGCCCTCGGTGCTGGTGTGCCGGTCAACGGACCAGGATTGGGTCGTGCCACTCGCGGCGCACGGCCGAGTTGCACACCTGTTCACATTGAACGACGACCGCACGGGCAGCTTGCTGTTGCACGCCGCCTCGCAATCAGACCAGCACACAGTGGCCTCTGTTCAAGCGGATGAGCTGGCCGCCATCCTGTACACCTCGGGCACCACGGGCCGCAGCAAGGGCGCCCTGCTGTCCCACGGCAACCTGCTCAGCAACGCCCGCACTTTGCTGCGCCACTGGGATTGGCGCACCGACGACGTGCTGGTGCACGCCCTGCCCATCTTTCACATCCATGGCCTTTTCGTGGCGGGCCATTGCGCGCTGCTGTCGGGCACGGCCATGCGCTGGCTGAACAAGTTCGATGCCAGCAGCGTGATGCAGCAGATCCAGGACACCGCCGAGCCCCGCGCCACCGTGTTCATGGGCGTGCCCACCATGTATGGCCGCTTGCTCGACACCGCCTACCTGCAGCCTGCGGCCTCCGCGGACATGCGCCTGTTCATCAGTGGATCGGCCCCCTTGCTGAACGCCACAGCCGAGGCCTTCACCCAGCGCAGTGGCCACCAGATCCTGGAGCGTTACGGCATGAGCGAGACCGGCATGTTGTGCTCCAACCCCTGCCGTCCGCGTGAAGGCCCAAGGCTGCCTGGCAGCGTGGGCCGTCCCTTGCCTGGCGTGGGCCTGCGCATCACCGACGACCACGATCAGCTTTGCCCTGCAGGCACCGTGGGACACGTGCAAGTGCGCGGGCCCAATGTGTTCAAGGGCTACCTCGGCATGCCTGAGAAAACCCGCGAGGCCTTCACGCCCGATGGCTGGTTCAGGACTGGCGATGTCGGCCAGATTGATGCGCAAGGCTATGTGCAGCTGAGCGGCCGCGCCAAGGACCTGATCATCACGGGTGGCTTCAACGTCTACCCCGCCGAGGTCGAGGGCCACCTGGACAAGCTGCCTGGCGTGGTCGAATCGGCCGTGGTCGGCGTGCCCCACCCTGACTTTGGCGAGGGCGTGATTGCCATCGTGGTGCGGCAGGCAGACCATGCCGTCGACGAACAAGCCCTGATCCAGACCATGAAGAACACCATCGCCGGCTTCAAGGTGCCCAAGCGCGTGTTCTTCGCCCCTGACCTGCCCCGCAACGCCATGGGCAAGGTGCAGAAAAACCTGCTTCGCCAGCAACACCAGGAGACCTTCGCATGAGCCTGAACATCCCCTCCCTGAAAGACCGCGTCAGCCCCGAAGAATGGCAGCTGCGCGTGGACCTGGCCGCCTGCTACCGCCTCGTTGCCGCCTATGGCTGGAGCGACCTGGTCTTCACGCACGTATCGGCGCGCATCCCCGGGCCCGAGCACCACTTCTTGATCAACCCGTATGGCTTGATGTTCGACGAGATCACCGCGTCCAGCTTGGTCAAGGTCGACCAGGACTGCAACAAGCTCAGCGACTCGCCCTTCCCGGTCAACCCCGCTGGCTTCACCATCCACAGTGCGGTGCACGCCGCGCGCGAAGACGCGGGCTGCGTGCTGCACACCCACACGCGGTCGGGCGTGGCGGTGTCGGCCCAGAAAGACGGCGTGCTGCCCATCTCGCAGCAAAGCACCTTTGTGCTGGCCTCGCTGGCGTACCACGAGTACGAAGGCGTGGCCTTCCGCGACGAAGAGAAGCCCCGCCTGCAAGCCGATCTGGGCCACAAGAACTTCCTGATGCTGCGCAACCATGGCCTGCTCACCGTGGGGCCCACCATCGCCGATGCCTTCTTGTCGATGTACATCTTCGAGAGCACCTGCCAGATCCAGATCGCGGCGCAATCAGGCGGCACGGCCTTGACGCAGGTCAATCCTCAGATCGTTGATGGCGTGGCCCAGGCCATGAAGGTGCAGACTGGCAGCTTGGGCGGGGCTTTTGTGTGGCCGGCCTTGATCCGCAAGCTGGAACGCACGGACCCCAGCTACCAAACTTGAAGCAACGCGCAGCATGAAAAAATGGGGATTGATCGCAGGCTTGCTGGTGGCCTCTGTGGCCGTGGCCACCTTCGTGGCGCTGGACCACGGCGCGCGCACTGAGTCCAACGCCGAGCCAAGCCCCATGAACGTGCTGCCATGGCACATTGAGTCAATGCCCTCGGGCGACACGCAGGTGTTTGGCTTGCGGCTGTCCGCGCGGCCCGAGGCCGCCAGCACGCTGGGCGATGTGCAGCGCCGCTGGGCTTCGGACTTCCAGATGGCGGTGGTGGCCGCGCCCGGCGAAACCGGCAGCCTGGAAGCCTATGTGGAAACCGCCACCATGGGCTTCATCATCGGCAAACTGGTGGTGACCGCGCAGCTCGGCCCGCAAGTGATCCAGGGCTTTCGCGAACGTGCTGCCAAGGTCGACTACATGAACAGCAGCACGCGCAAATACCGGCTGAGCCATGAAGACCAGGCCCTGGCCTTGCGTGCGCCCATCCTGGCGCTGGCCTTCATCCCCCAGGCCAACCTGGACGAGAACATCGTGAAAGCGCGCTTTGGCATGCCCGCTGAACGGGTGCGCAGCAACGCGCATGCAGAGCACTGGCTTTACCCGGACAAGGGCCTGGGCATCACGCTCGACAGCGAGGGCAAGGAGTTGCTGCAGTATGTGGCGCCCGCCCAGTTCATGCGCTTGCGTGAACCGTTGAGGACACCCGCCACAGTTCAGTGAGGCTTGAAGCCGGCCGCCAGCTCGTTGATGCGGCGGTCCTTGTCAACCCACAAACCGTTGACCCAGGTTTGCAAGCGGGCACGGTAGCCTGCGTCGCGGCCGGTGTCGGTCTTCAGGTCTTGCGGGATGGCGACTTGGCGCACGTCCACGATCACATCGCTCAGCCGGCCACAGATCAGATCGGTGAAGGTGGGCACGCCCTTGGGGTAGACGATGGTCACGTCCAGCAAGGCGTCGAACTGCTCGCCCATCACCGCCAGCGCCATGCCAATGCCGCCCGTCTTGGGCTTGAGCAGGTGCTGATGCGGTGATTGCTGTGCGTTGTGTTTGCTGGGCGTGAAGCGGGTGCCCTCCAGAAAGCTGATCACCGAGGTGGGCACCACGCGGAATTTCTCGCAGGCCTTGCGCGCGGTTTCCAGGTCCTTGGCCGCGCTGGCCTTGCCGCCCTTGCGGGACATGAAGGGGAAGTCCAGCGCCCACCAGGCCAGGCCGATGATGGGCACGTAGATCAGCTCTTTCTTGATGAAGAACTTGAGCAGCGGAATGCGCCCGCCAAACACCTTCTGCAGCACCAGGATGTCCACCCAGCTTTGGTGGTTGCTGCTGACCAGGTACCAGCCCTTGCGCTTGAAGTTCTCAACGCCGGTGATTTGCCAATGGGTGTGCCCCACCGCATCGATCCACAGGCCATTGTTGGCAACCCAGATGTCGCCGATCTTGTTCAAGACGTAATCGGTCACTCGGCGCACGGCCCTGAATGGCAACAGCAGCTTGAGCAGCGCAAATGGAATCATGGCGGTGAACCCGACCAAGGTGTTCAGGACCAGAACAGTGCTGGCCAGAATGGCCTTGACGAGGTACACAAGTCTTTGAAACATGACGGTTGAACGCGGACCGGCGGCCCGCCTTCTGAATGGCGACAGAGCGCAATTATGGTGCCTGGACGCCGCGCCGCCTGTTCAGGCCGCTTCCTGGGCCTGCCATTGCTGCAGGAGGTAAAGGCGCTGGTAGCGCCCCTCGGGCAGGGCCATCAAGGCGTCGTGCGAGCCCTGCTCGGCAATGCGGCCATGGTGCAGCACCACGATGGCATCGGCATCGCGGATGGTGGACAGGCGGTGCGCGATGGCCACCACGGTGACCTGGCCATGCAAGGCATCCAGCGCTTTTTGCACCAGGCGCTCGGTGTCGCTGTCGATGTGCGAGGTGGCCTCGTCCAGGAAGAGGATGCGCGGCTGGCCCGCCAAGGCCCGCGCCATGGCCAGCAATTGCTTCTGGCCCACCGACAGGCGCGCGCCGCCTTCACCCAGCGGGGTGTCGTAGCCGTGTTCAAGCGCCAGGATGAAGCCGTGCACCTGGGCGGCCCGTGCGGCGGCTTCGATCTGGGCCGGGCTCAAACCGCGGCCCATGTCGATGTTCTCGCGTGCGCTGGCGGCCAGCAGGAAGGGCTCTTGCGGCACCAGCCCCACGGCATGGCGAAAGGCCTCGTCGTCGATGTCATCCACCGGCTGGCCATCGATGGTCACGCTGCCGGCGGGCGCCTGGTAAAAGCGCAGCATCAGCGACAACAGCGTGGACTTGCCACTGCCCGTGTGCCCCACGATGCCGATGAACTGGCCCGGCGCGATGTTCAAGTTCACATCGTGCAACACGGGCGGGTTGGCGGCGTAGGCAAAGGTCAGGTGCCGGATGTCGATGGCGCCTTGCGTGACGCGGCCCTGCCCGCTGGTGCGCAGGGATTCGGCCTCTTGCAGCAAGGTGTTGACGCGTGCCGCGGCCACCATCGATTGCTGCAGTTGCGAGAACTGCGTGGTGATCTGGATGAGGGGCTCGACCACGCGCGCCATGGTGCTGATGAAGGCGTACAGCACGCCGATCTCAACCGCGCTCAAGGTGCCACCCTGGCTGCGCAAACCAAACACCATCATCACCAGTGCCAGCAAGGAGATGTTCAACAGATCGAGCGCGGGGCGCAGCAGCCAAGCGTTGGCACGCAGCTCGTCACGGCGGGCCTGCAACTGGGCGTGCGCGGTCTGCGCAAAGCGCTCGGCAAAACGGGGCGTGGCGTTGCTGGCCTGCAAGACCGACATGCCCGCGATGGACTCGCCCATCTGCGCATTCAGGTCGCTGCGCAACTGGCGCGAGCGCGTCACGGCCGGGGCGCTCAGGCGCTGGTACAGCCACACGATGGCGGTCACGGCAGGCACCAGCAAGGCCACCACCAGCATCAATTGCCAATCCAGGTAAGCCATCGCGAAAAGCGCGGCCACCAGGGCCACCACGCTGTCGAGCATCACGAACAGCACCTGCACATACAGGGCCTTGACCGCCTCGGTGTCGTTGGTCACGCGGCTGACCAGTTGGCCGGTGATGGCCCGGTCAAAGTAGGCCATGGGCAAGCGCAGCACATGGCCATACACCTCTTCACGCAGGCGCAACACCGAGCGCATGGCCAGGCCCGCCAGGCGGATCAATTGGCCATAGCGGATCCAGCTGGCCACCCAGGTGGCGAAGAGCGCGCCCAGCAGCAGGCCCGCCATCTCGGGCAAGGTGCCCTGGTGCGGCATCAGGTGCCGGTCGATGAAGGCCTTGCCCAGGATGGGGCCCAGCGCTTCGAGGCCGGCCGCCAGCATCAGCCACAGCAGGCCACGCCGCAGGTGGTGCAGCTCGGGTTGGGCCGCGCGGCGCAGCAGGGCCAACGCCTGGCCTCGGTCAAGCGGCTGCATCATCGGCCTCCAGTTGTTGCTCAAGCTGTTGGTAGCGCCATTGGCGGGCGTACCAACCCTCCTGGTCCAGCAGTTGAGCGTGGCTGCCTTGCTCGGCCACCACGCCTTCTTTCAGCACCTGGATGTGGTCAGCATCGGCCACGGAACTGAGCCTGTGGCTGACGACGATCACGATGCGCTCGGGCCGCTGGGCGCGCAGCTCGCGCAGGTGCCGCAGGATGCTGGCCTCGGTGTCGGTGTCCACCGCCGACAAGGCGTCGTCCAGCAGCAGCAAGGGGGCGTCGGCCAACAGCGCACGCGCAATGGCCACGCGCTGGCGCTGCCCGCCCGACAGCGTGACGCCGCGCTCGCCCACCGGCGTGTCATAGCCTTGTGGCAAACGCAGGATGTCATCGTGCACTGCGGCCATGCGGGCCACGTGTTCCACTTCAGCGCGCGTGGCCTGGGGCTTGGCCAAGGCGATGTTCTCGGCCACCGACGCCGAGAACAAGAAGGGCTCTTGCGGCACCCAGCTCACGGCCCGGCGCAAGGTGTCCAGCGTGTAATCGGCCAAGGCCACGCCGCCCCATTGCACGCTGCCCGAGTCAGGCGCGAACTGGCGCAGCAGCAAACGCACCACCGTGGATTTGCCCGACCCCGTGGGGCCGACCAAGCCCAGAGTCTGCCCGGCTTGAACCGACAGCGAGACGCCCGCCAAGGCCCGCGTGGGATGGCCTGGGTAAGAGAACACCACCTCGTGGGTCTGCACCGCGCCAGGCTGGATGCTGTGCACCGTGCCGTGGTCCTGCACCGTGAGCGGTGCTTCCAGCACGGGCCGAAGGCGGTCCCACGCGGCGCGGCCCCGCTCGATCAAGGACAGCACCCAGCCCGCCGCGAACATGGGCCAGATCATCTGGCCGAGGTAAAGGCTGAAGCTGGTCAATTGGCCGATGGTCAACTCCTGGTGCCAGACCAGGTAGCCGCCCATGGCCAGGCTCAACATGGTGGCCGCGCCCAGGGTGAGGCTCACGGCCGGCTCGTAGGCGGCCTCCCAGCGCTGCGCCTTCAGGCTGGATTGCGCGGCTTTGTCCGCCAGTGTGGTGAAGTCGGCGGTGCTGCGCGCCTCCAGGCCCAACGCCCGCACGGTGCGCACGCCCGACAAGGTCTCGTGGACCTGGTCGTTCAAGTGCCCGAAGTTGTCCAGCGACTGGCGCGACGCCGTGTGCACGTGGTTGGAGATCCACCAGAAGGCCCAGCCCATGATGGGAAACGGCAGCAAGGCCACCAGGGTCAGGCGCCAGTCCACGCCCAGCGCCATCACGCCAATCACCAAAAGCAAGGTCATGGTGCCGTCAAAGCCCGCCAGCACGGCTTCGCCCGCCGCCTGCTCGACCGCGTCGATGTCGTTGGTGGCCAGGGCCATCAGGTCGCCGGTGCGGCGGTCCTGGTAGAAGTGCGGGCCCTGTAGGCTCAGGCGTTCATACAGGCGGGTGCGCAAGTCCACGCCCAGCCGGTAAGCCGCCGCGTACAGCAGTTGCCGCCAGGTCACGCGCATGAAGTAGATGGCCACGCCGGCCAGCACCATCAGGCCCACCTCACGGATCAGGCCCTCGGTGTCGAGCCGTCGTGCCACCAGGCCATCGACCAGGTGCCCAACCTGGCGCGGCAGCCAAACGGTGAGCAAGGCGATGGCGACCAGCATCACGGCCGAGGGGCCGTAAGCACGCCAATGGCGGAAGATGAACCGGGTGACGAGCGCGGACAGGGACATGGGTCAGCTTTGCCCCGACCGGCGCCGCTCCCGCAGCATGAACAAATACAGGCCTTCGACCTTTTCACGCGCCCAGGGCGTCTTGCGCAAAAAACGCAGGCTGGACGAGATGCTGGGGTCCGACTGGAAGCAGCGGATGTTGATGAGCCGGCCCAACTCCGGCCAGCCATAACCGGCCACCAGTTCGTTGAGGATCGTCTCGAGCGTCAGCCCGTGCAACGGGTCCTGGCTGGGGGGATTTTTCATGGCGGCATCATGCCGCACTTATCATGTCCCCACCTCACCGCATGCCTTGAAAGAACACCCATGAAGACACGTGCCGCCGTCGCCTGGAAAGCCGGACAGCCCCTGACCATTGAAACCGTCGACCTGGAGGGCCCGCGAGAGGGCGAGGTGCTGGTCGAGGTCAAGGCGACCGGCATCTGCCACACCGATTACTACACGCTGTCGGGCGCCGACCCGGAAGGCCTGTTCCCCGCCATCCTGGGCCACGAAGGCGCAGGCATCGTGGTGGATGTGGGCCCCGGCGTCAGCTCGCTGCGCAAGGACGACCACGTCATCCCGCTGTACACGCCCGAATGCCGCCAGTGCAAGTTCTGCCTGAGCCGCAAGACCAACCTGTGCCAGAAGATCCGCGGCACGCAGGGCAAGGGCCTGATGCCCGATGGCAGCTCGCGTTTCTCGCTCAATGGCGATCCGCTGCTGCACTACATGGGCACCTCGACGTTCAGCAACTTCATCGTGGTGCCCGAGATCGCGCTGGCCAAGATCCGGCCTGATGCGCCTTTCGACAAGGTCTGCTATATCGGCTGCGGCGTGACCACGGGCGTGGGCGCGGTACTGTTCAGCGCGCAGGTCGAGGCCGGCGCCAACGTGGTCGTGTTCGGACTGGGCGGCATCGGCCTGAACGTGATCCAGGCGGCCAAGATGGTGGGCGCCGACAAGATCATCGGCGTGGACCTGAACCCCAAGCGCGAAGCCATGGCCCGCCAGTTCGGCATGACGCACTTCATCAACCCGAAAGATGTGCCCAATGTGGTCGATGCCATCGTGCAACTGACCGACGGCGGCGCCGACTACAGCTTCGAGTGCATCGGCAACACCACCACCATGCGCCAGGCGCTGGAGTGCACGCACAAGGGCTGGGGCCGCAGCATCATCATCGGCGTGGCCGAGGCCGGCGCCGAGATCAGCACGCGCCCCTTCCAGTTGGTGACGGGCCGCAAGTGGGAGGGCTCGGCCTTCGGCGGCGCGCGTGGCCGCACCGACGTGCCCAAGATCGTCGACTGGTACATGGACGGCAAGATCAACATCGATGACCTGATCACGCACAAGCTGTCGCTGGACCAGATCAACGAGGGCTTTGACCTGATGAAGAGCGGCGAGTCGATCCGCTCGGTGGTGATGTACTGACATGGCCATCGAGACCCTCAGCGAACACGCCTGCTTCGGCGGCGTGCAAGGCTTTTACCAGCACGCCTCCAGCACCATCGGCCTGCCGATGCGCTTTAGCGTGTACCGGCCGCCGCAGGCGATGGCCTCGCCCAGCACCCCCGTGCTGTTCTACTTGGCGGGCCTGACTTGCACCGAAGAAACCTTCGCCATCAAGGCCGGCGCGCAGCAATACGCCGCCGAGCACGGCCTGATCCTGGTCAGCCCCGACACGAGCCCGCGCAACACGGGCATCGAGGGGGCCGATGCCAGCTGGGACTTCGGCACGGCAGCCGGCTTCTACCTGGACGCCACGGCCGAACCCTGGGCGCGCCACTGGCGCATGGAGAGCTACCTGACGACCGAGCTGCTGCCATTGGTGCTGCAGCACTTCAAGGGTGACGCGGCGCGCACGGGCATCTTTGGCCACTCCATGGGTGGGCATGGCGCCTTGACCTTGGCATTGAAGCACCCGAGTCTGTTCAAGAGCGTGTCGGCCTTCGCGCCGATCGCGGCGCCCACGCAATGCCCTTGGGGCCGCAAGGCACTGCAAGGCTACCTGGGCGACGAGTCGGCCGCCTGGGCGAGGCACGACGCGACCGAACTCGTCAAGGCTGGCGCCACCTGCGCGCCCATCCTGATCGACCAGGGCCTGGCCGACAAGTTCCTGGCCGAGCAGCTGCATCCCCACTTGCTGGAAGCCGCCTGCCAGCAACACGGCCAGCCCCTCACCCTGCGCCGGCATGAAGGGTACGACCACGGCTACTACTTCATCAGCACCTTCATGCGCGACCACATTGCGCACCACGCGTCGATCTTGAAGGCCTGAGGCACTCAGCCACCGCCGCGCCTCACGCCGGGCCCATGGCCGGCTTATTGGACGAGGTCTGCTGAACGCTGGGTGGCAACCACAACTCGATCACGCCCGGACGCCGGTTGAGCGACTTGGGCAGATCGCGCACCCACACTTTGTCCGACGTTTCACCCGGCCCCACCCACGGCACGCCCAGCAAACCCGCCATGGCTTTGGCACAAGCCCGGCTGGCGGGATCGTGCAGCACGAAGGTCGGCTGAGGCCAGGGCGCGGGCCGACGCTGCTGGCGCACTTGCGCGCTGAGCGTGACGTTCTCGATCGGAGCCACCTGGACCAGGTCTCCCGCCTGCATCTGCAGCAGCTGACGCAAGGTGGTGGCCGGCCCGCGCGAGAACTCGTCGTAGATCTGCACATACAAGATCGTGTTGCCTTGCGTGCGGCGGCAGGCCGCCAGCGACACGATCGGGGCCGCCGTGGTGGGCGCCGTCACCGCCGGATCGTCAGGCACGACTGGCGCCGGCTGCTCGGCGGGCGCCTGCGCGGTGGTGGTCAACGGGCCTTTGGCGCTCCAGTTTTTCAGTTGATCCCACACGGCCTTGGCCGCCAAGGCCTGCACGCCCGGCGAGTTGCCCGAATCCCAATAGCTGAGGGCCGAACTGGCCGGCTGAAAAGACGCCACCAACTGCAGCTCATTGCGCATGCGCAAAGCGGTGGCCGGGCAGTCGGCCTGGGACGGCAAGGGCTTGGCAAAGTCCTTCGCGATGCGGGTGGCCACTAGGTCCACGCCCTCGCGCTCCAGCAAGCTCAACATGGGGCTGCCCCGCATCACCTGCAGCAGCGTTTTCGTCTGCACATACAGGAACTCGGGCATCTTGGGGCAATCGGCATCCACGCCTTGCAGGCCCTTCGAGACCTCGGCAAACAGTTTGCTGGCCTCGGTGCGCGACTCGGTCTCCTTGCGCTGCACCTGGTCGATCGTCTGCCAGGCCGACAAGAGCAAGGTGCCCGAGGCGCCCAGGCCCAGGGTGGTGCCGATGGCCGTGGCGCGCACCGTGCGGCGCCACCAGGGGGCCGACTGGACCTTGTCCGGCGCATCCTTGGCATCGCACAAACGCGCCGCCACACGGATGCCATGGCGAGCCGGGCTGCGCCAGCCAGGCAGTTGGGCCAGCCAGGTCTCGCGCAGGGCCAGGCCAAAGTCCTCGCCCAGGCGGTGGTAGCTCTCCCATTGGGCTTCGTCAAAAGATTGATCGCCCGTGGACTCGTGTGGGAAGTCCTCGTGCTTTTGCGCGTAGGCCAGCACGTCCACGTCCAGCGCGTTGTGCAGGTTGGGCTTGACGATCAGCAGCGTGCCTTCGGGGCGCGTCAAGACCGTCTGGCCATCGTCACGCTTGACCGGCCGTTCGCGGTAGCGGATGCGCGCCAGCAAAACGCCTCGGCACGAATGGCTGTTGCACACATCCTCGGGCGACAACACGGTCAAACCGCCGTCGCAATCGGAGGTGAACAGGCGGCAAGCCTCTTCACGCGAGTAGAAATCGATCTCGGCCCCAAAGTCGATGCGGGCCTTGCGCACCAGGTTTTCGATGTCGCCGAACTCATAGCGTGGATCGCAACTGGCGTCGGACAGGATGATGAAATCCAGCTCACGCTTGATCAGGGCATAGACGCCCGTGTTCTCAAAATGGCCACCGTCCGACAGGTACCACCAGGGCCGATCCCCCCCAAAGTAAACGGCCGATGCTTCACTGGTCAACATCAGCGGCTTGGGCAGCAAGCGCCATGACAGAGCGCTCAGCCAACGCAAGGGCACAACGGCCCCGGGCGAGCGAATCCAATGTCCCAGGCGCACGCCCAGAAAGTACAACAGCAGCGCCAGGCCCCGTGTGGTGTAAGCCCCCGCCCCCGGCGACGCCGCCGCGCCAGACACGGCCACCCACCGACCCAGCGTGCCCGCGTCATGGTCGGGCTGCATGGGGATGAAGCGCGAAGGCCCGACCTCCAGGCCGCGCCAGGTCGCGGTCACAGCCGCGCCCTTGCGGTCTGCGTTGTACAGGCCGCTCAGGTCATCCCTCGTCTGGTTCAGGCAGGTGTTGACCAGGTGGATGGGGCCGCCGCGCACCTCGGGCTGGTAGTGCCGCAGGCCCATGTCATCGCCCTCTTCCACGGCCGTGACATCGGCACTGCCAGGCCCCTCTCCATCCAGGCCACGCCGGGGATTGCCCACCGCCAGGTAGGCCCGGGTCAGGCGCGCACGGTAAAAGCTGTGCAGCGACGAGGTGTTGGGCATCTGCGCGTTGCCCGCGGTCAAGGCCACCCAGACGAACCAGATCATGGCCACCAAGGCGGCCCGCATCCATGAAGGCGTGTTGATCAGCGGCGCGAAGGTGTCGGGCGCGAAGACGAACCATTGCAGCAGCACCAGCCAACCCAGCACCAGCACCAACAAGCCCGCCAGGCTGCCCACGTTGATCAAGCGCGGCAACCACTCGCGCGCACGCCCCCCGGCCTCGGACGCCATCTGCTGCAAGGGCTGCACCATGGTGCGCAAACCCAGGGCGACCAAGCCCCCAAAGCCCACGCCGCGCCACAGGTAGTTGTCGTTGCCCGCCTGGGATTGAAGCGCTTCCAGCAACCACCAGCTCAGCACATCCAGCGCGCCCAGGCCCGCGACGGCACACGCCGCCAAGGTGACCATGCGCAAAGCGCGGGTGAGGATATTGCGCAAACGGGCCACGGCCAGGGCATGAGGGTCGCGGCTGAAAAACAGCCAGCCTTGCGACAGCGACTGACCGACCACAATGGACAGCAAAGCCAATACTGCCGCGCTGATGGCGGTCAGGCCATCATGGAGGGGATCCAGCAACTGCGCTGCCAAAGACCAACGCACCAACACCCAGGTCCCGAAAGCACAGCCCGACAGGAACAGCGCATCGCCCACGCTGGGACCGGCGGCCTTGACCCCAGGGTTGGGCGTGTCGCGCGCCGACCAATAGCCTGAGATGAGGCCGGGCGCGGTCAACAGCCAGCCGGCCAGCGCCAGCACCCACCAGGGCGTCTGCCAGAAGGCCCAGCCTTTGGGGTCAAGCACCTGGGTGCTGTGCTGCCACAAATGCGGCGCCACCACGATCAGGCCCAGCAGCATGCAGGCCACCATGAATTCGGCATGGATGGCCAGCACCGCCCGCAGGTAGGTGACCACCGCCGTGCCCCAATCGCGCGAGCCCGAGGTCGAGAGGTAACGCCCATTGCGCCGCAACCACTCAAGCACAGGCGAAGAGGCGTCGGCCATCAGGCCTTGCGCACGCGCCATGCCAAAGCTGGACACCAGGCGTCCGAACATGCCGCCGATGTAGCCCCCGCCCGACACCGTGGACAGGTAATCGATGCGCCCCAACAAGCCATCGGCGTCCAGCGTGCGTTGATCGTTGGGTACACCGCCTGGCCCGCCTCGCTTGTTTTGCGCCAGGCCGCGCATCAAGCCCAAGGCAAACGTGGCGCTGCGCACGCCGCCGCCTGACAACGCCAGGCCCACCCGCGGCAGCTTCAACTCGGCCTCGGTGTGGACGGACGCCTCTCCCAGCACCTGGCGCCGGCGCGCCAGCAAAGCGTCATGCTCGGCGGTTTGCAGTGGTGATTCGGCACCCTTGGGCACCGCCTGGCCGGGATGTTCGAGAGAAGAGGGGATGGACTTGGTCATGCCCCATGCTGCTGCAAATTGAGGCAACTGCCAACCAATCCGAGGGCAACAAGTTAGGGGGAGGCGGGCTCGGCGCGGATAATCCGCCACATGAACGCCCCCACACCGACCGCCAAGCCCTCCGCCGCTCAGCCCTTCAGCACCCTGAACCTGGCCCCCGCCATGCTGGACAACCTGACGCAGTTGGGCTACCTGACCATGACGCCGATCCAGGCCGCCAGCCTGCCCATCGCGCTCGAGGGCAAAGACCTGATCGCCCAGGCCAAGACCGGCAGCGGCAAGACCGCCGCCTTCGCCCTGGCCCTGCTGACGCGCCTGGAACCCAAGAACTTCGCCGTGCAAGCCCTGGTGCTGTGCCCCACGCGCGAGCTGGCCGACCAGGTCACGCAAGAGATCCGCCGCCTGGCCCGCTTCGAAGACAACGTCAAGATCCTGAGCCTGTGCGGCGGCACGCCCATGCGCGGCCAGATCGACAGCCTGGAGCACGGCGCCCACATCGTGGTCGGCACGCCTGGCCGACTGATGGACCACCTGGAGCGCGAAACCCTGAACCTCTCAAGCCTGAACACGCTGGTATTGGACGAGGCCGACCGCATGCTGGACATGGGCTTCTTCGACGACATCGTGAAGGTGGCCAAGCAATGCCCCAAGGACCGCCAGACCCTGCTCTTCTCGGCCACCTACCCCGAAGGCATCGCCAAGCTCAGCCAGCAGTTCTTGCGCAACCCGCAAGAGGTGAAGCTGACCCAGCAGCACGATGACAGCAAGATCCGCCAGCGCTGGTACGAGATCACCGAGAACGAGCGCCTGCACACCGTGTCATTGCTGCTCAAGCATTACCGCCCGGTCAGCACCCTGGCGTTCTGCAACACGAAGCAGCAATGCCGCGACCTGGTCGATGTGCTCAAGGCCCAAGGCATCGAGGCCCTGGCTTTGCATGGCGACCTGGAGCAGCGTGACCGTGACCAGGTGCTGATCCAGTTTGCCAACCGCAGTTGCTCGGTCTTGGTGGCGACCGACGTGGCCGCGCGCGGCCTGGACATCGCCCAGCTAGAGGCCGTCATCAACGTCGACATCACGCCCGACACCGAGATCCACGTGCACCGCATTGGCCGAACCGGCCGCGCCGACCAGAACGGCTGGGCCCTGAACCTGGCCACGATGAACGAGATGGGCCGCGTGGGCAACATCGAAGTGGCGCAGGGCAAGCCTTCCGAATGGCACCCCGTGAGCGAGTTGACGCCCGCCAGCGACGCGCCTTTATTGCCTCCCATGATCACTTTGCAGATCCTGGGTGGCCGCAAGGAAAAGATCCGCCCAGGCGACGTGCTGGGCGCCCTGACCGGAGAGGCGGGCTTCAGCGGCGCGCAGATCGGCAAGATCAACGTGACCGATTTCCACACCTATGTGGCGGTCGAGCGCAGCATCGCGCGGCAGGCGGTCAGCAAGCTGTCGGCGGGCAAGGTCAAGGGCAAAAAGGTCAAGGTTCGTTTCCTGAACGAACTCTGAACACCCTTGAACCGGGGTCACCCTACTCAGAAAGTGGCCTTCGGTTGGGGCCAAAAGTGGACAATAGAGGGTTGCCCCTCCGTCAGTGCCCCCCGCCATGTCCGCCACCGCCTCGCCGATCACCATCCCAAAAGCTGAAAAGACCCTGAACGGCTACCGTCCGTACTGGGCCAAGCGCTTTGGCACGGCCAAGTTCCTGCCCATGAGCCGGGACGAGATGACCGCCCTGGGCTGGGACAGCTGCGACATCATCATCGTCACGGGCGATGCCTATGTGGACCACCCCAGCTTCGGCATGGCCGTGATCGGCCGCATGCTCGAGGCCCAGGGCTTCCGCGTGGGCATCATCGCGCAGCCCGACTGGCAGAGCGCCGACCCCTTCAAGGTGCTGGGCAAGCCCAACCTGTTCTATGGCGTCACCGCCGGGAACATGGACTCGATGATCAACCGCTACACCGCCGACCGCAAGATCCGCAGCGACGACGTGTACACCCCCGGCGGCCAGGGCGGCAGCCGCCCCGACCGCGCCTCGCTGGTCTACGCACAGCGCTGCAAGGAAGCCTACAACGACGTGCCCATCATCATGGGCGGCATCGAAGGCTCGCTGCGCCGCATCGCCCACTACGATTATTGGCAGGACAAGGTCCGCCGCTCCATCCTGGCCGACGCCAAGGCCGACCTGCTGCTCTACGGCAATGCCGAGCGCGCCATCGTCGAGATCGCGCACCGCCTGGCTGCCCGCGAGCCCATCGAGCAGATCACCGATGTGCGCGGCACCGCCTTCATGCGCCGCACCAACGACCCCACAGCCGCCGGCTGGTTCGAGCTGGACTCGTCCGAAGTTGACATGCCGGGCCGCGTTGACGAGCACATCAACCCCTACCAGACGACCTCGGAGCAGGCCGAAGCCCAAGGCACGACCTGCGCCAAGGAAGACGCCGCCAAGGCCGATGGCCCGCCCGCGCCTGCCGCGGCTCTGATCGATGGCAAAGGTGATGGCAACAACGGCATGGCCGCCGCCATGGGCAGCGGCGTCAAGCCCATCGCCTTCGTGCGCAACCCCTTGAGCGTGGTCAAGCCCACCGGCAAGATCAACATGCCGCCGCGCGACCGCACCGTCATCCGCCTGCCGTCGTACGAACAGGTCAAGAGCGACCAGGTGCTCTACGCCCACGCCAACCGCGTGCTGCACCTGGAAACCAACCCCGGCAACGCCAGAGCCCTGGTGCAGGCCCACGGCCACCGCGACGTGTGGATCAACCCCCCACCCATCCCGCTGACCACGGCCGAGATGGACTTCACCTTCGATCTGCAATACGCGCGCTCGCCCCACCCGGCCTACGCCGACGAGAACGGCAGCCACGACGGCGCCACCAAGATCCCCTCGTGGGAGATGATCCGCTTCAGCGTCAACATCATGCGCGGCTGCTTTGGCGGCTGCACCTTCTGCTCGATCACCGAGCACGAAGGCCGCATCATCCAGAGCCGCAGTGAAGACTCGGTCATCAAGGAAATCGAAGCCATCCGCGACAGCGTGAAAGGCTTCACCGGCGTCATCTCCGATCTGGGCGGCCCCACGGCCAACATGTACCGCATCGGCTGCAAATCGCCCGAGATCGAGGCCGCCTGCCGCAAGCCCTCGTGCGTCTACCCCGATGTGTGTCCCAACCTGAACACCGACCATGGCCCGCTCATCAAGATGTACCGCCGCGCGCGGGCCTTGAAGGGCGTCAAGAAGATCCTGATCAGCTCTGGCCTCCGCTATGACCTGGCCATCAAGTCGCCCGAGTACGTGAAAGAGCTGGTCACGCACCACGTCGGCGGCTACCTGAAGATCGCGCCCGAGCACACCGAGCAAGGCCCGCTCACCAAGATGATGAAGCCGGGCATCGGCAGCTACGACCGATTCAAGCAGCTGTTCGAGAAGTTCAGCGAAGAGGCGGGCAAGAAGCAGTACCTCATCCCCTACTTCATCGCCGCCCACCCCGGCACCAGCGACGAGGACATGATGAACCTGGCCATCTGGCTCAAGCGCAATGGCTTCAAGGCCGACCAGGTGCAAACCTTCTACCCCTCGCCCATGGCCACGGCCACGGCGATGTACCACACGGGCCGCAACCCCTTGCGCAAGATCACGCGCGACAGCGAGACTGTCGACATCGTGCGCGGTGACCGCCGCCGCCGCCTGCACAAGGCCTTCCTGCGCTACCACGATGCCAACAACTGGCCTTTGCTGCGCGAGGCTTTGAAGGCCATGGGCCGCGCCGACCTGATCGGCAATGGCAAGCACCACCTGATCCCGACCTACCAGCCGGTGATCGATGGCAGCTACCAGACCGCGCGCCGCAAGAACTCCACCCCCACGGGCGCGGTAAAGACCTCGCCCGTGACCAAGGGCCGCATCCTGACGCAGCACACCGGCCTGCCCCCGCGCGAAACCGGTGCCAGCGCATCGCCCACCCGCTCGGTGAAAAGCGCGGGTGGCGGCATGGCCCACAAGGCCGCCGGGCGCAGAAAGCCTCGCTGAAGGCTAAGACTTCAGCAGGGCCAGAAACTCGTCCGAGTCAAAGCCGTTCTTCATGGGCTTGCCCTTGACCATCAGGAAGGGCACGCCCACGCCGCCCAGCTCCTGCAGCTTGCGTTCGCAGTCCATGCTGGTTTGCGCATCGCATTCGGTGAAGGCAAAGCCGTTCTGCGTTAACCAGCCCTTGGCTTGCGCGCAATAGGGGCAGGTCGTGGTGGTGTAGATGATCACATCGCCAGACTTGACCGACGCGGCCAAGGCCTGCACATCGCTTGACGAAGACTGCTCGGTGGCGCCACCTTCGGCCCGGTGCTTGGCGGACACCTGCCATCCCATCCACGCGCCATAAGCCAGCACCGCCGCCGCCACCCACTTGCCCCACGCGAACTGGCTTTGTTGGCGGGCCACGAACACATCGGTGCGCACAGGCAAAGGCCTGAGGCCTTCGGAGGCTTTGGCGTAGGCCACGCCGCAAGCGGGGCATTGCCAGTCGGGGGCCAGCGCGCCGGGCTGGCGAACATGGTGGCACTTGGGGCAGCTCTGCGTCATGTCATGTGGGGTGGTTGGATCAAGCCACACTCTGCCTGAAATCAGCCGCCATCAGTCACCATAATGCGCATTGTTGCAGTGCACAATGCGCATTCATCAGCAGAAGGGACCGGACCATGCGCTACGTCGTGTTCAACCAAAAAGGTGGTGTTGGCAAATCCACCATCACCTGCAACCTGGCCGCCATCAGCGCCAGCCAAGGCCTGCGCACGCTCGTGGTCGATCTGGACCCTCAAGGCAACTCCACCCATTACCTGATGGGCGATGGCCTGGACGAAGGCACGCCCAACCTGGCGGAGTTCTTTGACCAGACCTTGAAGTTCAGCGCTCGGCCCAAAAGCACCGCCGACTTCGTGGTGGCCACCCAATGGGACAACCTGGACCTGATGCCCTCCAGCCCCGAACTGGAAGAGCTGCAAAGCAAGCTCGAATCGCGCCACAAGATCTACAAACTGCGCGACGCCCTAGGTGAGCTGGACGAGGCCTACGACCGCGTCTACATCGACACCCCACCCGCCCTGAATTTCTACACGCGCTCTGCGCTGATCGCCGCGCAAGGCTGCCTGATCCCCTTTGACTGCGACGATTTCTCGCGCCGCGCCCTGTATGCCCTGCTCGAGAACGTGCAAGAGATCCAGGCCGACCACAACCAGGGCCTGCAGGTCGATGGCATCGTGGTGAACCAATTCCAACCGCGCGCCAACCTGCCGCAAAAGCTGGTGCAGGAACTGATCGACGAAGGCTTGCCCGTGCTGCAGCCTTACCTGAGCGCGTCAGTGCGCATCCGTGAATCGCACCAGCAGGCCACGCCCATGATCCACCTGGATCCGCGCCACAAGCTCACCCAGGACTTCGTGGCCCTGCACGATACCCTGCGCTCCGCATAGAACGAGCCCCCGAAGAAGCCCTTACTGAGCCGGCGTTTGAAGGCGCAGCCTGCGGGCGGCTTCTTCGTCCTTGGCATCGTCGATCTCACGCAGCACCGCGCCAAGGTCGACGGCTTTTTCGCTTCGGGCGAACTGGCCGGTGAGCTGCACCTCGGGGTGCAGGGCCCCCGCCTCGTACAAAGCCCAGATCTCGCGGCCGTAGTCGGTGGCCAGCAGCTCGGGCGCGTATTGGCCGAAGTAATTGCGCAGATTGGCCACGTCGCGCTCCAGCATGTCGGAGGCATGGTTGTTGCCCGCAGCATCCACCGCCTGGGGCAGGTCGATGATGACCGGGCCATCGGCGCCCACCAGGATGTTGAACTCCGACAAGTCACCATGGACCACCCCCGCGCACAGCATGCGCACCACTTCCATGATCAGGGTGTGGTGATACTGGCGGGCCAGCTCGGGCTCGAAAGACAAGTCGTTGAGGCGCGGTGCCGCGTCGCCATCGGCCCCCGTCACCAACTCCATCAGCAACACGCCTTCGTGGAAGTTGTAGGGTTTGGGCACGCGCACGCCCGCGCCGGCCAGCCGGTACAGGGCATCGACTTCGGCGTTCTGCCACGCGGCCTCTTGCGCCTGGCGGCCATAGCGCGTACCTTTGGCCATGGCGCGTGCCTGCCGGCTGTTCTTCGTCTTGCGGTTCTCGGTGTAGTCCACCGCCTGCCGAAAACTGCGTTTGTTGGCCTCTTTGTAGACCTTGGCGCAGCGGATGTCGTCACCGCAGCGCACCACGAAGACCATGGCCTCCTTGCCGCTCATCAGCTGGCGGACCACCCCATCGATCAAGCCATCTTCAATCAGCGGTTCCAGTCTTTTGGGGATTTTCATGGTGCGCATTGTGCGCTGCCCGGATGCGACGACAATCCTCGTCCAGAACTTATCCGTCCAACCACCTCTCCAATCTGTCATGTCCCGATATCAGGTTCGCTCCGCCATTCCCCGCGATGCCATGGCCATTGCCGACATTTACGCCGCCGCCGTGCAGGCTTCCTACAAGGACCTGGTGCCCGACGAGCTGCTGAGCACCCTCTTCGCCAATAAGCGCCAGGGCTACTGGCGCGAAGCCATCGAAATGGGCGAGCCGCAGATCCAGGTGGCCACCGAGGGCGAGCAAGTGGTGGGCTTCGTGGGCTACGACCGCTCGCGCGATCCCAAGACCCCCTCCACCATGGGCGAAATCTGGCAGATCTATGTCAGGCCTGACCTGTGGTCTACCGGCGCCGGCCTGGCCCTGTGGGATGGCGCCCGTGACGGCCTGGAAGACGAGGGCTGCACCCACGTTTCGCTGTGGCTGCCACTGCGCAACGAACGCGCCCTGGCCTTCCACGAAAAGGCCGGTTTCAAGCGCGAATTGAAAACCGCCCAGACGGTGGACGTGGGCGGCGTGAAAATCGAGACGATCCGCCTGGTGCGGGCCATCGGCTGATCAACCGATCTCCAGCATCTCCATGACCTCGTCTTCCCATACAGCGAGTTCGTCGTCCGAGATCTGGAGCCACGCCAGCGCCTTCGCGCCATAGGCCGTCCATTCTTTTTCGGGCTGCAAGCCTTCTTGCAGGCGCAGCAGGTGGTCGGCCAGCAAGCCGGCGGCCACCAAGGTGTGCACTTCGGGCTCGGTGAAACGATCACCCAACGTGGCCAAATCGTGGTGCTGCCGGATCGCGGCCATCAGGCTGGGCGAAAGGCGCCACACCCGCGCCACCAGGGCGCCCACCACGGCGTGGTCGGTGCGGTGGTTCGCATTTTCAGTGGCCACATAAGAGCGATCGACGCGGGCCTGAGCTTCCACCATGGTGCCCACATAACCCTTCACGCTTTGCATCATCACCGGCAGGCCCACGTGGCAGAACAGGCCGTAGGTGTAGGCCAGGTCGGGCGACATGCCAGGCAGGCGCTTGGCGATGAAGGCCATGGCCAGGGCCCGCTTGGTGGCGCGCTCCCAAAAGCCTTGCAGATGCGGGCTGGTGACGCGGATGGCGTTTTGCGCCAGGAAACCCGTCAGGATGGCCGCGGTGTCGGTCAACCCCAGGCGGTTCATGGCCTGGCCGATGCTCTGCACGGGTTGGCCACTGGCGTACAGCGGCCCATTGGCCGATCGCAGCAAGGTGGCCGACATGGCCACGTCACTGGAGGCAATGCGGGCCACTTCGTTCAAGTCGGGCTCACTCGCCGCCATGGCCTTTTGCAAGCGCGTCAGCAGCTCCGGACAAGGCGGGATGACGATGTGCTGCAACGGCCCTTTCGCCCTCGCCTGATCGAGCTCTTGCTGGATGGCAGAGGTGCGCGTTGGCGCCAGATCCGTGGTCGTCATGGAGAAAAGGCCTGAAGTGGTGCACTGCCAGGGGTATCGGCGTTTTGCCCGGAAAATGAAGAGGGAAAAAATCGGTGTTACACAATGGCCAGCTCATACAGGAAAGGAAGCCCTCTGTGAAAACCAGACACTCGTGGCGGTATTTGGCCTGGTCATGCTTCATGGTGATTGGTGCGGCCCAGGCCGAACCGCCGCGAGAGCTCGAGGGCGTGCCCATCGACGACACCGCGCAGGTGGCCGGAACCAGGCTGGTGCTCAACGGCGCGTCGGTTCAAAAGCGTGGCTTCTTCAAGACCAACACCTGCGCCCTGTACCTGACCGAAAAGCGCCACACGCTGGACGAAGTTGTGAAGCTGGCCGGCCCCAAGCGCGTGCACCTGGTCATGCTGCGCGACGTGAAGGGCTTCCTCATTGCACGCCAGTTCCTGAATGACTTCGCGGCCAGTGCCACCGAGGCCGAAGCCCAGGCGCTGACCGCCGAGGTCGAAGCCATCGCGGCGGGCTACGCCAAGATCGACATGCTGCACAAAGGCGATGTGGTGCTGATCGACTGGGTGCCGCAGGAGGGCATCGTGGCCTCGCTCAATGGCCACCCCATGGGGCCGGCCCACAACAATGAATTGCTGTGGGATGTGTCACTGCGCCCGGTGATGGGCCCCCTGGCGCCCCGCGACTTGCGCGAGCACTTGCTGGGCATCAATTGAGGCGTGGCTTCAGGCGCATCGTCAGGCCCACCGGGGTCATGGTGAACGACATCAACTCTTGCGCTTCACCGCCCTGGGGCGTGTCCACGCGCTCGATGTCGAACTGGCTGAGCAAGGTGGCCATGGCCACTTTCATTTCCACCATGGCCAGGTAACGCCCAGGGCACACGCGGGGCCCGCCACCAAAGGGGGTCGACACCTTCTTGGCCGTGCCATCGGCCAGCCAGCGCTCGGGCATGAAGGCCGCGCCATGAGGAAAGTGCCGATCATCCAGCGCGTCGTGGCGCGAGACGCACCACACCAGCGTGCCGGTGGGCACCAGCACGTCGCCCACCACCGTGTCGCGCAAGGCCTGCTGCACCCGGAAGGGCGCCACCGGTTTGAGGCGCATGGTTTCCTGGATGCAGGCGTCCAGGTAAGGCAGCTCACCCACCTGGTCCATGGTGAAGGCCGACAGGTCCGCTCCCACCACACGGCGCACCTCGTCTTGCGCCCGCTTCAAGGCCTCGGGGTGGCGGTGCAACAGGTGGATCAACCAGGCCAGCGTGTTGGCCGTGGTGTCTTCACCGGCCAGCAGCATGGTGAACACATTGCCCGCCACGACCTCGTCGTTCACGCCGCTGTCGGGCTGGTCGGCGGCCACGATGAGAGCCTCGATCAGGTTGGTGGGCTGCTCACGCCGGGCGGGCTCGCGGCGCATGCGTTCGCGTGCCTGTTCGATGAAGCCGCTGATGGCCTGGTTCACCGTTTTCAAACTGTGGTCCAGGTCGTGGTCCGAGGGCAATTTGACGTAACGCCAATACGGCAACAAGGCGTTGAGCCGCTTGAACAGGGCCGGGAAAATCTTGTCCAGGTGGCGCTGGATCACGTCGTCATCCGACTCGAGGGTGTTCATCTCCACGCCAAACGCCAGTCCGGCGATGGCGTCCACCGTGAAGCGCATCAGGTCACTTTGCAGGTCAATCGCCTGCCCCTGCGCGACTGTTTTCTGCCAGCGCCCATCCAGGCGCTGCGCTACCTTCAGCAGCGCCGGAAAATAAGCGCGCACATGGGTGGGCGAAAAAGCCGCCATCACCATGCGCCGCTGGTGGTGCCAGTCTTGGCCCTCGGCGCTGAACAGGCCCTGAGCGCCGCCCAGCTCCTTGACCACCCGCTCTAGGCTGGCGGGGCGCCGAAAGCCTTCGGGGCGGTCTTTCATCACGGCATTGATGGCCTCGTGGTCGGTCACCACCAGCACCTGCGTGGGGCCCAAGCTCACCCGAAAGGTCGGCCCGTATTCACGCGCCCATTGCTCAAAATCCAGGTGGATGCGTGGGCGCTTGACCTGCAAGGCGTTGCCCACGACGGGCAGCGGCCGTGGGCCGGGCAGTTGGTCCAAACGGCGCAGGGGCGGATGGCTCAGCAAAGTGCTCAAGGGCGTGGCTCCGTCTCGGTGGGCCCTCAGTCTCGCATGCAGGACACGCTGGGCCAAGCTCCGTACACTACGCCCCGGCTCCTCCCTCCTTGAATTTTCATGACCATCCTGCTCGCGCCCATGGAAGGCCTCCTGGATTTCCCGCTGCGCGACATCCTGACCCGCGTGGGCGGCATCGACCGTTGCGTGTCCGAGTTCATCCGCATCACCGACCAGCTGCTACCAGAACGGGTGTTCACGCGCATCGTGCCCGAACTGCTCAACGGCGGCCGCACGCACGCCGGGGTCCCTGTGCGGGCGCAATTGTTGGGTTCCGACCCCAGTTGCCTGGCCGAGAACGCCGCCCGGCTGGCCACCTTGGGCCCGGCCGGCATCGACCTGAACTTTGGCTGCCCGGCCAAAGTGGTGAACCGGCACGGCGGCGGCGCGGCCTTGCTGGTCGACCCGGAGCTGTTGCACGCCATCGTGGCCGCGGTGCGCCGCGCCGTGCCTGCCGACATGCCCGTGTCGGCCAAGATGCGCTTGGGCTACCTGGATGACTCGATGGCGGTGGAATGCGCGCAGGCTCTGGCCAGCGGTGGCGCCGAAGAGCTGGTGGTGCACGCCCGCACCCGGGCCGACGCCTACCGCCCGCCCGCCTACTGGGACCGCGTGAACGACATCCGCCTGGCCGTGAACATCCCCGTGGTCGCCAACGGCGAGATCTGGAACGTGGACGATGCCCGCCGCTGCCAGCAGGCCTCGGGTTGCCAGGACTTGATGCTGGGGCGTGGCATGGTGGTCAACCCGGGGTTGGCGCTCAGCATCGCCACGCCGGGGCACCCTGGCCTGCCCTGGTCATCGCTGTTGCCGTTGATGGCCGAGTTCTGGAAGCTGATCCAGACCCGCGTCGAGCCCCGCCACCGGGCCGGCCGCCTCAAACAGTGGCTCAATTTCTTGAGGCGCCACTACCCTGAGGCGGAAGAGGCCTATGGCCGCGTTCGCACCACCAACGACCACACGGTGGTGGGCCAGACCTTGTTTGCTTGATCAAGCCACCTTGACCGCGGGAATGGGCTTGAGGGGCCCGCCAAACGCTTCCTTGGCCGGTTTCCCGGGCAAGGGCGGGAACGCCAGCTCGGTCTCGGGCACTTGGCAGTCGGGCAATTGGTCCAGCAAGTGGCGGATCAAGGTCAGACGCCCAAGGCGCTGGTCATTGAAATCCACCAACGTCCAGGGCGCGTGCTTGGTGTGCGTGGCCTCCAGCATGGCGTCGCGCGCCTGCCCATACTCTTTGTATTTTTGGCGCGCTTCCAGGTCGATGGGCGACAGCTTCCACCGTTTGAGCGGGTCGTTCAAACGCTCTGCCAGGCGCTTTTCCTGCTCTTCCTGATCGACCGTGAGCCAGTACTTGAAGAGCAGGATGCCATCGTCCACCAGCAGCTTTTCAAACACCGGCGTTTGCTTTAAAAAGCGCTGAACCTGCTCATCGCTGCTGTAGCCCATCACCTTCTCAACCCCGGCGCGGTTGTACCAGCTGCGGTCCATCAGCACGATGTGGCCGCCCGCTGGCAAATGCGCCACATGGCGCTGAAAGTACCATTGGGTTTGCTCGGCCTCGGTGGGTTTGCTCAGCGCCACCACATGGCACATGCGCGGGTTGAGCGTCTCGCTGATGGCGTTGATGACGCCGCCCTTGCCCGCCGTGTCCCGGCCCTCCAGCACGATCAGCAAGCGCTTTTGACGGTGCTGCACCCAACGCGCCAGGTTGTTCAGCTCGATCTGCAACGGGGCCAGCAAGTCGCCGTATTGCTGCTTGCTCAAGCGCTCGCCCGATTGGTTGTCCTTGTTCTTGCCCATGACACGTGCTCGATGATGAAGTGACGGTGCAAGCTTTATAACCCTCCAGGGCCGGCCGCGTCAGAACAAGGTCCCTTGCCGGGCGGAGGCCTCGGAAGGCGGCGCCTGAGGGCGCTTGAATAGGCCGATGTCCAACTCAGCCAGGGGCCTGCGTGCCAGCCCATGCCGAGCCGCCGCCTTGGCCACCCGCTGCGCGATCAACTCAGCCCACAGGCCATGGCCCCGCATGCGGTGGGCAAAGTCGGCGTCGTAATCTTTGCCGCCGCGCATGTCGCGGATGCGGGCCATGATGCGGTCGGCCCGCTCGGGCACGTGGTGCTGCAGCCATTCCTGGAACAAGGGGTTGACCTTCCAGGGCAAGCGCACCACGGTGTAGTGGATGGAGCGGGCCCCGGCCTCGGCCGCCGCCTTGATCACCTGCTCGATCTCAGGCTCGTTCAAAAACGGGATGATGGGCGCCACATTGACGCCGACCGGAACACCCGCCTCGGCCAGGCGCTTGACCGTCAACAAACGCCGGTGGGGGGCTGCCGCACGCGGCTCCAGCTTGCGGCACAACACCGGATCAAGCGTGGTGATGCTGATCAGCACCAACGCCTGATGGCGTCGCGCTGCTAAGCTGATCAAATCCAGATCCCGCTCAACGCCGCTGGATTTGGTGACGATCGAGAAAGGGTGCTGGCACTCGGTCAGCACTTCCAACACCGACCGGGTGATGCCCAGCTCGCGCTCTATGGGCTGATAGCAATCGGTGGCCGAGCCCAGGTTGATGGCGCTGGGCTGGTAACTCGCCTTGGCCAGCTCTCGCCGCAGGCAATCGGCCGCGTTGACCTTGGCCACCAGGCGGGTCTCGAAATCCAGGCCGGGCGACAGGTTCAAGTAGCTGTGGGTGGGGCGGGCATAGCAATAGATGCAACCGTGCTCGCAGCCCCGGTAGGGATTGATCGACCAGGTGAAGGGCAAGTCTGGCGAGTCATTGCGACTCAGAATGGTCTTGGCGTATTCGTGGGTGACCTGGGTCTGCACTGGGAGCGCTTCGGCATCCTCATTCTCGCCATCAGCCGGCCAGCCATCGTCGACCCGCTCCCGCCCCTCTTTGTTGAAGCGGTGCAGGATGCGGGTGGCGGTGCCACGCCCTTTGAAGGGCTTGGCCAAGAGGCGGTCGTCGGGCAACATGGTACTGTGTATTTATACAGCACATCGCCACACTAGCCAAGCCCCAGCATTCGCTACGAAGCCGCTCCGTCCTCAAAACTGGACGTGGTCGCCTTCAAGAAAGCCCGCTTCCCGCTCTTGAAACGCTTGGCACTGTCCGGGCTCCGCATGGCCTCCAGAAAGGCGGCCGACAAGTGGTATGCCCGCGTGTCCAACCCCAACTCCTCCACCGCTTTTTTGAACCCTGCCGCACTGCCCATGGACGTGTTGAAAACCTCGTCCGCATAGGTGTTGGGCCACGTGCTGAAAGGGTCTTCAAACGCCTTCTGGCAGTTGTCCTTGTCGGTGGAATGGTAGTTTCGGCACACCGACGGTCGGGCCGCATAAACGGAACAGCTGTGGTTGACTAAAAACGGGCAAGTCGGCCTGAGGGTGAGCCGATCCGCCTCCGTCGCGGCCTTGCGCTCGTTCACATTGCGGGTGGCGCGTTCCATCACGCCGCGCAGTTGCTCTGGCGTGAAGTGCTTGCTCACGTAAGCTTGAACCTCGAACACCTCGAAAGGATGGGCCACGACCTCGAACTGGCGGCAACAGAAGCTGCAGCCAGCCTCGCAAGCCAAAGCCTGAGGTGACGCCTGTACAGCGCTGCTCAGGCGGGCTTCATGGCGCGCATAAAACCGCACCACCGACTCCCGCATGGTGAATTTTTGTAGATCTGCACGCGCTTCGGCCAATTCAGGCAGCGCGTGTTCAAGCATCCGATCTTCGGACATGGGAACTCTCCTGGCAGGGGCGCCCAAGATATCAAACTCTGCTGGAATTTTCTTCGTTCTAGTCTGAATTTCAATACGGACTTCCAGTGACAAGCACAGCAACGCGCCTGGGTGTCACTGCATGTGATCTGGGACCAGCGAGTCGAGCAACAGAGTTCAGTAGGTGGTTTGCCGGAGGTCCTTTTAGTTATTCAATGAATTGCTTCAAGTAGCTTGATTATTGGAATGCGCATTTGAAATAAAAAGGGCGCCATTAAGGCGCCCTTTAAATCAACATTGGTAGTTAGATCAGTGGCGCATCGACGAGCAGGGCATCTGGTTGAGGCTTTGGACAGGTCACTGGAACGTTCTGGCCATTGCCATTGAACTGCAGAGTGCCCGCAGCGCTGCCCATGCCGATCACCATGGACTCGGCTGTACCGTCAGGCTTGAACGGTCCGGCCGTGACGGTGCCACTGACCGGCAAGGACACAACAACCGGCTTATCGCGCTGGAGGGTGGTGGCTGGGATGTCAGTTCCGCCTGGCAGCACGTTCGGGTTCGATGGTGTGCCGTGGTCCACGATCAACTTGAGTTCACTGACTTTGCCTTGCACCGAAGTGACGCCAGCGTCCATGAGCCTGTTCACGGTCGATGCTGGCAAGGTGAATGCACCTGATGCCTCCGTGATGGACAAGGTGCCTGCGCGTTTCACGGCAAGTGGAATCACCCCGCCAACGGCCACACCAACGTCGTATTGCTGCCCTCCGATATTGCACTTGTATGGCGCGTGGACGATGCCCACCAAGTTGCCGGCCGCCACCTTCGGATAAGACAGCGGCTCACCCTCGTACAACGCTGGCTTGCTCGGATCCACTTCATTGCCCACCGCAACCGACAAAAGGGCGTTGCCCTGCGAGGCGGCGCATTCGGCATGGACCTTGATTTTGAAACCAATCTTGGATTTCAAGGTCACATCTGCGGAAGCTCCTTCAAAGCGGAACTGAATGCGGCCATCGGCCGGGGCGGTGTAAGGCCCCACACGGAAATCGCCCGTTTTCGGCAAACCGACGGTGATGGCCTGCCCTGCCGTGACAGGAACATCCGCCACGCTCAAGTCGTAGAGCTTTGCCAGATCAACCGTGGCCGGGGTCGACCGCGTTGCGCCGATCCGCAGGCTGGAAACGATGGCATCGGCCTTGTCGATGGCAACGAGGCCTCCGAGTGACGAGAGCCAAGGTGGCAGCGTCAGCGCGCCGCTTCCCTGCGACAGGTAAAACTCTTGTCCGGGCCCAAGCTGGACAGGCGCGATGCCTTGGATGTCAACCGTGCCCGCGATCTTGATGATGTTGAGGGTGCCGACGCTGATCTGACACGAGATGGGCAGTGTGAAGCGGCCGGTATCAGCGCCAATGGAAGGCACCAAGGCCGGGTCCAACGCGCTTGCCGTGTTTGGCGTGAGCGTCACCGCTGCAATGGCAGCCAGGGCTATCGTGCCGCGTAAGCGGTTCAAAAGGATGGACGGTTTCAAAGTATCTACTCCTAGGGTTTATTAATCCAAACAGATCTACGCATGCTGAAGAAGTCAGCGGGCGCGAGATTAGAAGTTGCTCGAATAATGTGATTGGGCAAAAACCCTCAACGATTAACGTTTCCAATATTTCATTCAATTACGAAGTTGATTTAACCCTTGCGCATCAATCACTTATCAAGAGCCAGATACGCAAGGCATTCCATGTGACATGTGAAATTTCACTCATTAGTCCCCGAGTTGCATTTCGAACGCGGTGTGTGTTTTTGATGCAACCGTGTTGGCTTGGCCCATGACGAGTTCTTGCCAACTGGGATGGTTTGGCAGGAGCACCGACTGCGCTTACGGGTGTGGATCCCAGAAGCCCCTTGCGGGAACTTTTCAGCGCTTAGCACTCAAAGCAATAGAGTGCTAATATTTCTGCTCACAGCAAAGGATGATTCCGAAAGGACGCCAACGATGACTGCCGCTACCGCCTTGACCACCCGTGATCCCTGGACCCTGGTTCCCTCGCTGGGCAACCTGGACGCCTACATTCGCGCCGTGCAAGACATTCCCATGCTCAAGGTGGAAGAAGAGCAGGATCTGGCGCGCAAGCTCCGTTCGGAAGGCGACGTTCAGGCCGCCGGACGCCTGGTGCTGTCCCACCTGCGCCTCGTGGTGTCGATTTCCCGCCAATACGTGGGCTACGGCCTGCCCCAGGGCGACCTGATCCAGGAAGGCAATGTGGGCTTGATGAAAGCCGTCAAGCGCTTTGACCCTGACCAGGGCGTGCGCCTGGTGAGCTACGCGATGCACTGGATCAAAGCAGAGATCCACGAGTACATCTTGAAGAATTGGCGCATGGTCAAGGTGGCCACCACCAAGGCCCAGCGCAAGCTGTTCTTCAACCTGCGCTCGCTCAAGCACCAGTACAAGGGCGATGCCGATGACGCCCACGTGGGCCGCATGGGCTTCAGCGAATCAGAGATCCAGCGCGTGGCGCACGACCTGGATGTGCGCCCCGAAGACGTCATCGAAATGGAAACCCGCATGTCGGGTGGCGATGTGGCGCTCGAAGCACCGGCCGACGACGACTATGAGGGCCCTGCCGCCCCCATGGCCTACCTGTCGGACGATGCCAATGAGCCCACGCGCGTCATCGAGGCTCACCACCGCGACTGGCTGGCCAGCGACGGCATCACGCACGCCCTGAACCAGCTGGACGACCGCAGCCGCCGCATCGTTGAAGAACGCTGGCTGAAGGTGAATGACAATGGCTCGGGCGGAATGACGCTGCATGATTTGGCCGCCAACTACGGCGTCAGCGCCGAGCGCATTCGTCAAATCGAAGTGGCCGCGATGAAGAAGATGCGCAAGGCTTTGAGCGAAGCCGAAACCGCTTGATCCATCAAGGCACCTGATCGGAGCTGGGCAAGGCACCCAGCTCGATCAACTCGCGCTCGCACTGCCCGGCATCCACAAACTGAACCGCCTTCCAGCCCAGCTGCTGGGCGGCCGCCACATTGCCCGCGTGGTCATCGATGAACACACAGCGGCTGGGCGCCAGCCCGAACTGCTTTGCTGCCGTGGCAAAGATGGCTGCCTCGGGCTTGATCTGCCCCACCTCGCACGAAAACACGCCACCGCGAAAGTGCTTCATGAAAGCATGTTCGCGCAACAGGTGGTCGGCGTAGGGGCTCGGCATGTTCGACAGGTAATGCAGTCGCGTGCCAGCCCCGGCCAAGCGTTCGATCCAGCTCACCGTGGCGGCGATGGGCGCCAGGTGAACAGGAATGGCATCCAGCAATCGATGCAGGTCTTGTTGCGCCAGCCCGGTGCGCTGGGCCAGCCTTTGTTCAATCTCGGGCCGCTGCAAAGTGCCCCGGTCAAATTCGGTCCAGTCGCTGCCGGGCGTGAACGATTGGAAAATGTTCAAGGCCAGGGCCTGCGCCTGGTCGCGTGTGGTGGCCAGGTGCGGCCACAACGACAAGATCAGATCAGGCGGGCTCCAGTTGAAGACCACGCCGCCCAAGTCGAACACCACCGCCTCGCAAGGCAGGTCTTTCATCGGAGGCGCCCGATGAGCGCCGCCGTGGCGGCATCCAGGCCAGCGACATCGCCCGTGGCCAGGCGGGGCAGCAAGTCCTTGCTCAGTGCCTTGCCCAGCTCCACGCCCCATTGGTCGAAAGAGTTGATGCCCCACAGGGCACCGCTCACAAAGGTGCGGTGCTCGTAAAGCGCAACCAAGGCACCCAGGGACTCGGGCGTGAGCTGGTCCAGCACCAGGGTCAGGCTGGGCCGGTTGCCGGCGAAGGTGCGGTGCCGCGCCAACACATCAACCGGCAGGCCGCTGGACGCTGCCGTGGGCACGGTCTCTTGCGCAGCCTCCTGCTGGGTCTTGCCCCACATCAAGGCCTGCGCCTGCGCCAGGCCATTGCTCAGCAAGACCTGGTGCTGCTGCGCCATCAAGGCCTGCAGCGCAGGCGACCATTGGCTTTCATCGCGGTGCGTGGCTTGCCTGACCAGGATGAACTCCAGCGGGATGACATCCGAGCCCTGATGCAGCATCTGGAAGAAGGCATGCTGGCCGTTGGTGCCCGGCTCGCCCCACACCACGTCGCTGGTGGCATACGGCAAAGGCTGCCCGTCGTGGTCCACGCTCTTGCCGTTGCTCTCCATCAGCAGCTGCTGAAGGTAAGCGGGCAAACGTCTCAACCCATGGTGGTAAGGCGCGATGCCGTGGCTGGTGTACCCCTTGAAGTTGCGGTACCAAACATCGAGCAGCCCCAGCCACACCGGCAGGTTGGTTTCAAGCGGTGCCTGCGCGAAGTGCTGGTCCATGGCGTGAGCGCCCGCCAGCAAGGCCTTGAAGTGATCGCGGCCCAAAGCCAGCGCAATGGGCAGGCCGATCGACGACCACATCGAGAATCGCCCACCCACCCAATCCCAGAAACCGAAGGTGGTGGTCACGCCAAAAGCGGCCGCGCCTTCCACATTGGTGGTGGTGGCCACGAAATGCCGGGCGATGTCCTGGCCGCCCTGGTCCAGGAACCATTGGCGCGCGGCTTGCGCATTGGCCATGGTTTCCTGGGTGGTGAAGGTCTTGGAGGCGATGATGAACAATGTGTGCTCAGGCCGAACGCGGCGCAGCACCGCCGCCAGATCGTGACCATCCACATTGGAGACAAAGTGGAAATTCAAGCCCGGGTGCACAAAGGGGTCCAGCGCCGGGACCACCATTTGCGGACCCAGATCCGAGCCGCCAATGCCGATGTTGACCACATCGTGGATGTCACCGCTGGCTGGCCCGCCTGCGGTGGCGCGAATGCCCTCCACATAGGCCAGCATCTGATCCAGGGTCTCGTGCACCAGGTCGCTGTGCGGGGCCTGGCCACGGGGGGCGCGCAAGGCCGTGTGCAGCACCTCGCGGCCTTCGGTCTGGTTGATGGGCTCGCCGGACAACAGCGCATCGCGCCGGGCCTCGATGCCACACTCGCGGGCCAGGTCCAGCAGATGGCGGGTGGTCGCCACATCCCAATGGGCACGCGACGCGTCCACGAAGACGCCGGCGGCCTCGAAACCGAAACGGCTGGCGCGCTGCGGGTCCTGGGCGAACAGCTCGCGCAAATCCAGGCCACGGCCATGGGCCTCGAAATGCCCTTTCAAGGCCTGCCAGGCCACCGTTTGATCACAGCGCGGAAAAGTCATGCCCACCGCTCCAGCCATCAGCGCAACGCTTCGATGAGCGCGTCAAGCTTGGCCGAATCCACCGCGAACGATCGGATGCCTTCGGCCAGCTTCTCGGTCCCCATGGCGTCGTCGTTCAAGGCATAGCGGAAAGCGGCTTCGGTCAACGGTGCCACCCGCTCAGTGGTGCCCGTGGTGCCCCCACCCAGTTGCCTGAGCACGGGTTGGCTGCTCGCGTCCGTGGTCTGTAATTGGGCCAGCAGTTCTGGGCTGATGGTGAGCAGATCGCACCCGGCCAGGGCCAGGATCTGGCCCACGTTGCGGAAGCTGGCGCCCATCACCTCGGTGCGGATGCCCTGCTGCTTGTAATAAGCGTGGATGCGCGTCACCGACTTCACGCCGGGGTCGTTCAGGCCTGCTTTGGCGGCCTCGTCCCAGGCGCTGCCAGCGGTCTTTTTGTACCAGTCGTAGATGCGGCCCACGAAAGGCGAAATCAGTTGCACGCCCGCATCACCACAAGCCTGGGCCTGGCAGAACGAGAACAGCAAGGTCAGGTTGCAATGGATGCCCTCCTGCTCCAGCTGGCGCGCGGCCTGGATGCCCTCCCAGGTCGAGGCGATCTTGATCAGCACGCGCGAGCGGTCGATGCCAGCGGCCTGGTACAGCCCGATGATGCGGCGGGCCCGGGCCAGCGTGCCCTCGGTGTCGAAGCTCAGCCGCGCGTCCACCTCGGTGGAGACTCGGCCCGGCACCACCTTCAGGATCTCAAGGCCAAAACGCACCAGCACCTGGTCAACGATGGCGTCCAGCGCCTCGCCCCGGTGAGCGGCCACGGTGTCGGCCAGCAAGGGCGCATAGTCGGCCTTTTGAACCGCCTTCAGGATGAGCGACGGGTTGGTCGTGGCATCTTGCGGCGTGAACTGTGACAACTGCTTGAAGTCGCCGGTGTCGGCCACGACTGTGGTGAATTGCTTGAGCTGGTCGAGTTGGGAAGCCATGAAGTGAGCTCTTGCTCTCAAATTGTTTTATCGTGGGCTTGATTTTGAATGGTTTTTCGTGACAAACCGCTGCGATACCTTTTTTACACCCTCTTGAGCCATGTCTTTTGACCTCGTTTTTTTTGGCGGCACCGGCGATCTGACCTGGCGCAAGCTCATGCCGGCTTTGTTCCAGGCCTGGCGCCATGGCAAGCTGCCTGCCCATGGCCGCATCCTGGCCGTGGCCCGCGATGACCGCGACGACGCCGGTTACCGCGCCTGGTTGAAGGATCGGCTGCAGGAGGCCGAGAGCGCCAAGCGGCCCAGCGAAGAGGAGTTCGCGCGCTTCTCCGAGCTGATCCACTACCTGCGCATGGACCTGTCGCAGCCCACCGATTACCAGCGGCTCAAGGAGTGGCTGACGGCGCGCAACGCCGACACGGTGGTCATTTACCTGGCCACCAGCCCGCACCTCTTCCCCTCGATCTGCGAGCAATTGGGCGCCTGCGGCCTGAACCACGACCGCGTGCGCGTGGTGCTTGAAAAGCCTTTGGGCCATGACCTGGCCAGCGCGCAGGAAATCAACCGCGCCGTGCGCTCGGTGTTCTCTGAACAACAGGCCCTGCGCATTGACCACTACCTGGGCAAGCCTTCGGTGCAGAACCTGATGGCCCTGCGCTTTGGCAATGTACTGTTCGAGCCCCTGTGGCGCCGCGAAAGCATCGCCAACATCCAGATCACGCTGGCCGAGAGCATTGGCGTGGGCACCCGCGGCGACTTTTATGACCGCACTGGCGCCTTGCGCGACATGATCCAAAACCATGCGCTGCAGCTGCTGACCATGATCGCGATGGAGCCGCCGTCCAGCGCGAACGCCGACGCCATCCGCGATGAAAAACTCAAGGTGCTGCGGTCGCTCAAACCCTTTGATGCCGTCTCGGTGGCGCGCGATGTGGTGCGTGGCCAATATCGCTCAGGCAATGTCGAGGGGCATGCCGCCGTGGGCTACGTTGAAGAAAACAAGGTGCCGCCGAGCAGCCACACTGAAACCTTCGTGGCCCTGCGCTGCGAGATCCAGAACTGGCGTTGGGCGGGCGTGCCTTTTTACCTGCGCACCGGCAAGCGATTGGCCCAGCGGCAGGCAGAGATCGTGGTCAATTTCAAGGCCACGCCGCACCCTATTTTTCCGGGCCCCAACGCGGCCAACAAGCTGGTGATCAAGCTGCAGCCTGAGGACGGCCTGGAGTTGCAGCTGTTGGCGGCCAAGGGCACCTCGTCGGGCGCCGAGCACGAGGCCTTGTCCCCCGTGTCGCTGGACCTGGATTTTGACAAGGCTTTTCCGACCAACCGCGTGGGCGCTTACGAGCGCATGCTGCTGGATGCGCTGGCAGGCCGCTTGAACCTGTTCGTGCGCTCAGACGAGCAGGAGCAGGCCTGGCGGTGGGTGGAGCCCATTCTGGACGCCTGGGACGCCAATCCGAATGGACTGCGCCCCTACGCCGCTGGCACCTGGGGCCCACCGGCCGCCAGTGCCTTGGTGGCGCGCGACGGATTCGCCTGGGCCGAGGAAGAGTCCTGAGGCTGGGCCGCCTCGGTCATCAGACCGATTGCAGCAGCCCATCGACGCCGTAAAGCCGCGCCAATTCCTGCAATTTTTTGGGCAGCGATTGCACGGCAAACGCCCTGCCCTTGGCCCGGGCCATGCGCTGGCACTCCAGCAGCACGGCCAGGGCGCTGGAGTCGAACTGCTCCAGGGTCGAGCCATCCACGGTCAGCATGGCCGCCTCGCCCGAGCCAGCGGCCGCTGCGCGGTCCAGCGTCTCGCGGAACAAACGCAAGGTGGCCCCCACCTGGGCGTGGGTCAGCACGGCGGGCAACATCAGCATCGGAATCAGCCCGCTGGCTTCTTGGCGGCCAACTGCTTGTTGCGCTCGGCCAGCTTGGCGATCAGGCCATCCACGCCCGAGGCCGTGACCTCTTGGGCAAAGCTGCTGCGGTAGGTTTCCACCAACCACGCGCCCAGCACATTCACGTCGTAAATCTTCCAGCCGTCGCCCGCTTTTTCAACGCGGTAGTCGATCTGCACGGGATCGCCCTTGCCGCGCACCAGCGAACGCACGATCACCTCGGTGTCTTCCGGGCGCGAACGCACCGGCTTGAACTCCACGACCTGGTCCTTGATCTGGGCCACAGCACCAGCGTAGGTGTAGGTCAGCAAGGTGCGGAACTCTTCTTGCAGGCGCTTTTGCTGCTCAGGCGTGGCCTGGCGCCAGTTGCGGCCCACGGCAGAGGCCGTCATGCGCTGGAAGTTGACGTAAGGCAGCACCTTGGTCTCGATCACCGCAATCGCCTTGCGCAGGTCACCCGACTGGATGGCCTTGTCGCTGCGCACGGTGTTGATCAGATCGGCGGTGATGCCTTTGACGAACACGTCGGCCGTCTGCGCGCCCGTGGCCGCGCTTGAATCGGCCGGTGCCGCCATCGCGGTTTGTGCCAACACGGCGGGACCAGCCGACGCCAGGGCCACGGCGAATGCCACGGAACGCAGCACGGTGCGGGTGGAAAGCTTTGAAATGTTCAAGATCTTCGTCCTAAGGATGATGGTCATGCTGTCTTAACGCACGAACCCGTCTGCGCGTAGACCTTGCAGCTCCGCGACGGTGATGACAGGCCATTGAGGGCCGTCTTCTTCAGCAGCATTGAGCTTGGATTGCGGGGCCACGGGGGCGGCAGCCGGGTCGCTGTCATAGTCTTCTTCGTCTTCTTCAGGCGGCTCGCCGTTGTAAATCTGGTTCTGCCGACGCTGCAGATAGGCATCGCGCACGAAAGAATACGGGTCCAGGGCCACTTCGCCCAGAAGATTGGTGACGTCCAGCACGCCAGCGCGGGCATTGATCACCTGCAAGATCGAGACGGCATTGGCGGTCTCGTCATCGAGCACCAAACGGGGGCTGAAATACATGTCACCCGGGATGCTCACCGAATCACGCAGGGTGGAGGGGCCCAAAAACGGCCACACGATGTAGGCACCAGGCTTGACGCCCCACACGCCCAGCGTTTGCCCGAAGTCCTCGCTCTGGCGTTCCAGACGCATGGGTGTGGCGATGTCGATCAAGCCCGCCAACCCGAAGGTGGTGTTGACACTGACCCGCATGATCTGCGTGGCCCCGTCACCGGGCTGACCTTGCAGAAAGAGGTTGAGGGCCGACCAAAGGTCTTTGAAATTACCACCAAAGTTGCTGATCGCCGTGCGCACGGGTTGGGGCGTCACCGCCTTGTAGCCTGTGGCCACGGGTTTGAGCACGTTGTCGTCCAGCGCCTGGTTGAACGAGAACACCTTGCGGTTCATGGGCTCCAGTGGATCTGGATTCTGGCGTGTGGCGCAGCCTTGCAACAAAGCCGTTGACGCGATGACCAAACCGCCCAGGCCTGTCTTGACCCAGTCCAGATTTTGTTTCACTTCTTCTCTCCCGAAGCACCACCGCCATCCGCCGCCTTGCTGTACAAAAACTGACTGATCAGGTTTTCAAGCACGATGGCCGATTGGGTGGTTTTGATGGCATCACCCTGAGCCAGGTTGGTTTGTTCGTAGCCTGGCTCTAGGCCAATGTACTGCTCGCCCAACAAACCTGCTGTGAGGATTTTGGCGGAACTGTCTTTTGGAAAGCTCACGCCCTTGTTCAAAGCGATTTCAACACTGGCCTGAAAGGTCTTGTCGTCGAATTTGATGGACTGCACACGGCCAATCACCACGCCCGCGCTCTTGACGGCGGCTTTGGGCTTGAGCCCGCCGATGTTGTCGAAGCGCGCCGTGACCAGGTAGGTCGGGTCGAACGACAAGGTCAGCAGGTTGCCGGCCTTGAGTGCCAGGAACAGGATGGCCGCCCCGCCCAACAGGACGAACAAACCCACCCAAACGTCAAATTTCGATCGTTGCATTGCTTTTCTCCGGGCCCAAGTTCGTCAGTTGTCAGACCGAGAACATCATGGCCGTCAGTACAAAATCCAGCGCCAGCACGGCCAGCGAGGCCACCACCACGGTGCGCGTCGTGGCCCGGGACACCCCTTCGGGCGTCGGCTGGCATTCAAAACCCTGCAACAAGGCGACGAAGGTCACGGTGAGTCCGAACACCACGCTCTTGACCAGCCCGTTGCCCACGTCATACCAGACGTCGACCCCGCCTTGCATCTGGGACCAGAACGCGCCCGAATCGACGCCGATCATGACCACGCCCACCACCCAGCCACCAAAAATGCCCACGGCCGAGAACACCGCCGCCAGCAGGGGCATGGCGATGACGCCCCCCCAGAACCTGGGCGCCAACACCCGTTGGATGGGATCCACCGCCATCATCTCCATGGCGGCCAGTTGCTCGCCCGCCTTCATCAGGCCAATGCCCGCGGTGAGCGAGGTGCCAGCGCGCCCGGCGAACAACAGGGCCGCCACCACCGGGCCCAGCTCACGCACCAACGACAAGGCCACCATCAGGCCGAGCGCCTCGCTGGAGCCGTAGCGCTGCAGGATGTAATAGCCCTGCAGGCTGAGCACAAAGCCCACGAACAGGCCCGAGACCGTGATGATGGCCAGCGAGCGGTTGCCCAGAAAATGGATCTGCTCGCTCAGCAAGCGCCCGCGCTTCAAGGTGGGCAACAGTGAGCCCAGCAAACGCAAGAACAGGCGCGTGCCATACCCCAGGTCGGCGATCTTGCCGCGCAAGGCATAGCCCACGTTGGCGGGAGACAAGGCCTTCATCATCCGCGAACTCCGTAGTCCTGGCCCGCATCCACCGCAGGATGGTGGAAGCGCACCGGCCCATCCGGGGCGGCCGTCACGAACTGTTTGACCAAAGGATCGTCGCTGGCGCGCAATTCAGCCGGGGTGCCTTGCGCGGCAATGCGGCCATTGGCCAGCAGCACCACGTGGTCGGCGATGAGGAAAGACTCGTCCACATCGTGGGAGACCAGCACGCTGGTCAGCCCCATGGTGTCGTTCAACTCGCGGATCAGGCGGGCAGCCACGCCCATCGAGATTGGGTCCAGACCGGCGAAAGGCTCGTCGTAGAGCATCAACTCAGGATCCAGCGCCATGGCCCGGGCCAAGGCCACCCGGCGCGACATGCCGCCCGAGATTTCGCTGGGCATCAGATCACGCGCACCGCGCAGGCCCACGGCGTTGAGCTTCATCAACACCAGGTCGCGGACAATGGACTCGGGCAGGCGGGTGTGTTCGCGCAGCGGGAAGGCCACGTTTTCGAACACCGACAGGTCGGTGAACAAGGCGCCGAACTGGAACAGCATGCCCATGCGCCGACGTGCGGCCATCAGGCCAGCGGCATCGAGGGTGCCGATGTCCACCCCGTTGATCAGCACCTGGCCCTTGAGGGGCGAAAGTTGCCGGCCAATCAGGCGCAACACCGTGGTCTTGCCGCCGCCCGAGGTGCCCATCAAGGCCACCAGCTTGCCGCGCGGCACCACCAGATCGATGTCCGACAAGATGACCCGGTCCCCATAGCCGCACGTGACCCCGCGCAACTCCACGAGCACATCGGGAGATGAGGGGGAAAGGGCAGAGGGGGAGTCGGCGGGCGTGTCGGCGATCATGGCAAAAAAATTGGCCGGTGAGCAAGCACCGGCCATTGGATGATAGGGGATTCCCCGCCGCCTCGCTGTGGCGCCGATGGTTAGGCGCCACAAAGGGGGAAATCAGCGTGGCAAATCGGACGTGCCCATCAGGAACTCGTCGATAGAGCGAGCCGCTTGACGGCCTTCGCGAATGGCCCACACCACCAGGGACTGCCCCCGGCGCATGTCGCCAGCAGCGAACACCTTGTCCACATTGGTGGCGTAACCACCCATGAAGTCGGTGCTGGCGCGCGCGTTACCGCGGTTGTCCTTGTCCACGCCGAAGCCGCTGATGATGGACTCGACCGGGCTGACGAAGCCCATGGCCAGCAGCACCAGGTCGGCCTTGAGGATCTTCTCGCTGCCGGCCACTTCTTCGAACTTGCCGTTCTTGAACTCGACGCGCACGGTCTTGACGCCGGTGACCTTGCCGCCTTCGCCGATGAATTCCTTGGTGGCGATGGCGAACTCGCGCTCGCAACCTTCTTCATGGCTGGACGAGGTGCGCAGTTTGATCGGCCAGTAAGGCCAGGTCATGGGGCGGTCTTCCTCTTCAGGCGGACGGGGCATGACTTCGAACTGGGTCACGCTGGCCGCGCCATGGCGGTTCGAGGTGCCGACGCAGTCGGAGCCGGTGTCGCCGCCACCGATCACGATCACGTGCTTGCCCGTGGCCATGATCTGGTCTTTGACCTTGCCGCCGCCGTTCACGCGGTTCTGCATGGGCAGGAATTCCATCGCGAAATGGATCCCGGCCAGGTCGCGGCCAGGCACGGGCAGATCGCGCGATTGCTCAGCACCGCCCGACAGCAGCACGGCATCGAAGTCGGCTTTCAGTTGCTTGGGCGAGACGGCTTCCGTGGCCCAGTTGGTGACCTTGCTGCCCTTGGGCAACTCACCGACCATGACGTTGGTCTTGAAGGTCACGCCCTCGGCTTCCATCTGCTTGACGCGCAAGTCGATGTGGCCCTTGTCCATCTTGAAGTCAGGGATGCCATAGCGCAGCAAGCCGCCCACGCGGTCGTTCTTCTCAAACACCGTGACGTCGTGGCCAACGCGGGCCAGTTGCTGTGCAGCGGCCATGCCGGCGGGGCCGGAGCCCACGATGGCGATCTTCTTGCCAGTCTTGACCGTGGCAGGCCGGGCTTGAACCCAACCTTCGGCCCAAGCCTTGTCGATGATGGCGTGCTCGATGGACTTGATGCCCACCGGGTCGTCATTCACGTTCAAGGTGCAGGCGGCCTCGCAGGGTGCGGGGCAGATGCGGCCGGTGAACTCGGGGAAGTTGTTGGTGCTGTGCAGCACCGTGATCGCGTTCTTCCAGTCCTGGCGGTAGACCAGGTCATTGAAGTCCGGGATGATGTTGTTGACCGGGCAGCCGCTGTTGCAGAACGGCGTGCCGCAGTCCATGCAGCGGGCGCCCTGGATCTTGGCCTCTTCAGGCTTCAGACCAATGACGAATTCCTTGTAGTTCTTCAGCCGCGTCTCGACGGGCGCGTAGCCCTCTTCAAGACGGTCGAATTCCAAAAAGCCGGTGGGTTTTCCCATGTCGATGAACTCCTGAGTGTCTGGCCGATCAGGCCTTGGCCTTGCCAGACTTGGCCTTCACATCGTCCTTGGCTTTGGCGATGGTGGCGACGGTTTCTTGTTTGGCGCCCATTTCGGTGAGGGCGCGGCGGTATTCGTGCGGGAAGACCTTGACGAACTTGCTGAGCGAAGCGCTCCAGTGGTCCAGGATCTCGCGCGCGCGCAGCGATCCGGTCCAGCGGTGGTGGTCTTCGATCAACTTCTTCAGCAGGGCTTCGTCGGCGACACCCTTGTGGAAGGGGATGCCATCGGCTTGCTGGTCGGCGGCGGGCAGCACCTTTTCCAGGCTGACCTGGGCCAGGTTGGCGCGCTTGTTGAACTGGCCATCTTCGTCGTAGACATAAGCGACGCCGCCCGACATGCCGGCCGCGAAGTTGCGGCCGGTCTGGCCCAACACCACCACCGTGCCACCGGTCATGTACTCGCAACCGTGGTCGCCCGTGCCTTCGACCACCGCCGTGGCGCCCGACAGGCGCACGCCGAAGCGCTCGCCGCCCACGCCGCGGAAGAAGGCCTCGCCGCTGGTCGCACCGTACAACACCGTGTTGCCCACGATGATGTTGTCGACCGCGTTGCCACGGAAGTCGATGCTGGGGCGCACGACCACGCGGCCGCCGCTCAGGCCCTTGCCGGTGTAGTCGTTGGCTTCACCGATCAGGTACAGGGTGATGCCCTTGGCCAGGAAAGCGCCGAACGATTGACCGCCCGTGCCTTCCATCTGGATGAACACCGTCTGGTCAGGCAGGCCATCAGGATGGTGCTTGATCAGCTCGCCCGACAGCATGGCGCCCACCGTGCGGTTGACGTTGCGGGCTTCTTCCATGAACTGGACTTTTTCGCCACGCTCGATGGCGGCGCGCGACTTCTCGATCAGGCGCACATCCAGGGCCTTGTCCAGGCCGTGGTCTTGCGTTGACACGTGCAGGCGTGGCACGTCATCGGGCACCGGCGGCAAGGCGAACACGCGGGTGAAGTCCAGGCCCTTGGCCTTCCAGTGCTCGACGCCCTTGCGGGTGTCCAGCAGGTCGGCGCGGCCAATCAGCTCGTCAAACTTCTTGATGCCCAGTTGCGCCATGATCTGGCGCGCTTCTTCAGCGATGAAGAAGAAGAAGTTGACGACGTGCTCAGGCTTGCCAGAGAACTTCTTGCGCAGCACCGGGTCTTGCGTGGCCACGCCCACCGGGCAGGTGTTCAGGTGGCACTTGCGCATCATGATGCAGCCTTCGACCACCAATGGTGCGGTGGCGAAGCCGAACTCGTCAGCGCCCAGCAGCGCGCCAATGACGACGTCGCGGCCTGTCTTCATCTGGCCGTCGGCCTGCAGGCGGATGCGACCGCGCAGGCGGTTCAGCACCAGGGTCTGCTGGGTTTCGGCCAGGCCGAGTTCCCACGGCGTGCCGCAGTGCTTGATGGACGACCAGGGCGAAGCGCCCGTGCCGCCGTCATGGCCGGCGATCACGATGTGGTCGGCCTTGGCCTTGGCCACGCCAGTGGCCACCGTGCCCACGCCCACTTCGGACACCAGCTTGACCGAGATGTCGGCCGCCGGGTTCACGTTCTTCAAGTCGTGGATCAACTGGGCCAGATCTTCGATCGAGTAGATGTCGTGGTGTGGCGGAGGCGAGATCAGGCCTACGCCCGGCACCGAGTGGCGTAGCTTGCCGATGTAGTCGGACACCTTGCCACCAGGCAGCTGGCCGCCTTCACCGGGCTTGGCACCCTGGGCCATCTTGATCTGGATCTGGTCGGCCGACGTCAGGTATTCGGTGGTGACACCGAAGCGGCCCGAGGCCACTTGCTTGATCTTGGAGCGCAAGCTGTCGCCCGCATTCATCTCGTAGTCCACCTCGACCACATTGGCGCCAATCACATCGGACACCTTGGTGCCTTGCTTGATCGGGATGCCCTTGAGCTCTTGGCGATAGCGGCGGTCGTCTTCACCACCCTCACCGGTGTTGCTCTTGCCGCCGATGCGGTTCATGGCCAGGGCCAGCGTCGAGTGGGCTTCAGTGCTGATCGAACCCAGCGACATGGCCCCCGTGGCAAAGCGCTTGACGATGTCGGCGGCCGACTCGACCTCCTCCAGCGGGATGGCCTTGGCCGGGTCGATCTTGAACTCGAACAAACCGCGCAAGGTCAGGTGACGACGCGACTGGTCGTTGATGATCTGCGCGTATTCCTTGTAGGTGTCGAACTTGTTGGCGCGGGTGCTGTGCTGCAGCTTGGCGATGGCATCAGGCGTCCACATGTGGTCTTCACCACGGGTGCGCCAGGCGTACTCGCCACCAGCGTCGAGCATGCTTTCCAGCACCGGGTCATTGCCAAAGGCAGCGCGGTGGTTGCGGATGCCTTCCTCGGCCACTTCGAACACGCCGATACCGCCCACTTGCGTGGCGGTGCCGCGGAAGTACTTGTCGATCAGGTCCTTGTTCAGGCCGATGGCTTCGAACAACTGCGCGCCGCAGTACGACATGTACGTGCTCACGCCCATCTTGGACATGATCTTGGACAAGCCCTTGCCGATCGCCTTCACGTAGTTGTAGATGGCCTTGTCGGCCGACAGGTCGCCGCCCAGGTCCTTGTGCATGGACACCAGGGTCTCCATGGCCAGGTAGGGGTGGACGGCTTCGGCGCCATAACCGGCCAGCACGGCGAAGTTGTGCACTTCGCGCGCCGTGGCGGTCTCAACGACCAGGCCGGCCGACGTGCGCAGCCCTTTGCGGACCAGGTGATGGTGGATGGCCGACAGCGCCAACAAGGCCGGGATGGCGATGTTGCTGCGGTCCATCTTGCGATCGCTGATGATCAGGATGTTGTGGCCCGACTGGATGGCCTCGACCGCCTCGGCGCACAGCGAAGCCAGCTTGGCTTCGACACCTTCGTGGCCCCAGGCCAGCGGATAGACGATGTCGATCTCGTAAGGCTTGAACTTGCCACCGGTGTGCTTGTCGATGTTGCGCAGGCGCGCCATGTCGTTGAAGTCGAGCACTGGCTGGCTGACTTCAAGGCGCATCGGCGGGTTCACCGCGTTGATGTCCAGCAGGTTGGGCTTGGGGCCGATGAAGGACACCAGCGACATCACCACCGCTTCGCGGATCGGGTCGATCGGTGGGTTGGTCACTTGCGCGAACAACTGCTTGAAGTAGTTGTACAGCGGCTTGTTCTTGTCCGACAGCACGGCCAGGGGCGAGTCATTGCCCATCGAGCCCGTGGCTTCTTCGCCATTGGTGGCCATGGGGGCCATCAGGAACTTGACGTCTTCTTGCGTGTAGCCAAAAGCCTGCTGGCGATCAAGCAGCGATTCGCTGAACTCGCCCACCGTGCCGCTGGCCTCGATGGTGTCCAGTTTGATGCGGACGTTCTCGATCCACTGACGGTAAGGCTTGGCCTGCGTGAACTGGGCCTTGAGCTCTTCGTCGTTGATGATGCGGCCTTGCTCGAAGTCGATCAGCAGCATCTTGCCGGGCTGCAGGCGCCACTTCTTGATGATCTTGTTCTCGGGGATGGGCAGCACGCCCGATTCCGAGGCCAGGACCACCAGGTCGTCATCGGTGATGATGAAACGGGCGGGGCGCAAGCCGTTGCGGTCGAGGGTGGCGCCGATCTGGCGGCCGTCGGTGAAGACCATGGCGGCCGGGCCGTCCCAGGGTTCCATCATGGCGGCGTGGTACTCATAGAAGGCGCGGCGGCGCTCGTCCATGGTCGAGTGCTGTTCCCAAGCTTCCGGGATCATCATCATCGCGGCTTGCGCCAGCGGGTAGCCCGACATGGTCAGCAACTCGAGCGCGTTGTCGAAGGTGGCCGTGTCCGACTGGCCATCCATGCTGATGGGGTAGAGCTTCTTCAGGTCATCGCCCAGCACGGGCGACTTCATCACGCCTTCGCGGGCGCGCATCCAGTTGAAGTTGCCCTTGACGGTGTTGATCTCGCCGTTGTGCGCCACCATGCGGTACGGGTGGGCCAAAGGCCATTCGGGGAAGGTGTTGGTCGAGAAGCGTTGGTGCACCAGGGCCAGGGCCGAGGTCACGCGCTCGTCGGCGAGGTCAAGGTAGTACTTGCCGACCTGGTCGGCCAGCAGCAGGCCCTTGTAGATGATGGTGCGGCACGACATGCTGGGCACGTAGTACTCGCCACCATGCGTCAGGTTCAGGCTGGAGATCTTGCTGGACGCCGTCTTGCGGATGACGTAGAGCTTGCGCTCGAGCGCATCGGGCACGAGGATGTCCGGGCCGCGGCCCACGAACACTTGGCGCATGACCGGCTCTTTTTCGCGCACGGTGGGCGACATGGGCATGTCGCGGTCCACCGGCACATCACGCCAGCCCAGCAGCACCTGGCCTTCGGCCTTGATGGCGCGTTCCATCTCTTGCTCGCACGCCAGGCGCGAAGCACTTTCCTTGGGCAGGAAGATCATGCCCACACCGTATTCACCAGGCGGGGGCAGGTCCACGCCCTGCTTGGCCATCTCGGCGCGGTAGAACTCGTCGGGGATCTGAATCAGCAAGCCAGCGCCGTCGCCCATCAGCGGATCGGCACCCACCGCGCCACGGTGGTCAATGTTTTCCAGGATCTGCAGGCCTTGGCGCACGATGCTGTGGGCTTTTTGGCCCTTGATGTGCGCGACAAAGCCCACACCGCAAGCGTCGTGCTCGGCGTTGGCGTACATCCCGTGTTCAGCGGCATGCAGGATTTCTTGTTTCGTGGCCGAGGTGGAAGCTTCGGTGGTGGTGGGGAACGGAGTTCCCGAAGTCGCCTGGTTCATGGCGCGCTCCAGAAGTGAGTGGAGATAAAACAACGGCAAAGAAACCCAAGGATACTGCCTGGGGCCCCAAGTATCAAGTTCATTTAATAGGGTCAGACCACAATTAATCAATCATTAATTTAAGCAGGGGGATTATTTGGGGACACATCAATCATCTGCAGCGTTTTTGCTCTCTTTTGGGGCATCGGGCGCAGCGACCAATTTTCTTGGCCGTCCGCGCTGCCGGGGCTGCACTGGTCGCCCTACTGCCCCCTGAACCTTCTTGAGGAATTCCTCACCCCCCAACGCCCAACCTTTGTGGGTGCCGTTGGTGATCTCAGCAATCTGCTTGCTGGACAAACCCTGCTCAAGACGCCTCCGCCAAGCTGCTTCGCGGTCAAATGGCGTGTTGCCCAAGGCCCAATAAAGCGCGTGGTCTTGAATCAAAGGGTCAATCCGCAAGCCCAGGTGGTGCCCCACGCTGGACCACTTGTCTTGGGCCAGCTCCTGCACTGCGCCCGTTCGCAAAGCGTGCTGCTCGATGAAAACCATCCCATCAAGCAAGTACCGAGCCGCCTCCATCACGGTGCAGCGGTAACGTCCTGACCACAGGCCGCCCCGGCGGTCATGGCGCCGGTTGTAGGCCGCCACGTAGCGCCGCCCCACAGATTGCATCAACCGGCTCAAGCCCTCGTCCGCCGACGGCGTGGCCAACAAGTGCAGGTGGTCGATGGCGATCACGTAGGCATGGACGGCCACGGACTCCTCGCGCGAGGCCTCTTTCAAGGTGCGCAGCAGCAAGGCCACATCGGTCTCATCGCGGACCAAAGCCTGGCCTTCATGAACGTGCTGAACAACCATGTGGGGCCAATCGGCCCCGCTCAAACGTGGCATGCGCGCCATGTGCTTTGCTCCGGTCGGGTCTGACCCTCAATTCTGGGCCCAACAGGCCTCTGCGTGACAGAGGGCCGGAACCCCCTTGTTTGCGGGGGAACCCTGAGCTTTCAAGGACTTCCCCCGATGCTTGAAAACCCCCTGACTTGTAGCCTCCATAGAAGCGTCGCTAAACTGAACGCTTGTCGTTGTACAGACGGCGGTTGACTGAATGCTTGGTTTTGTTGTTTGGAGTTTTCTTTGATGGCTGATTCTTCTTCACCCTCCTTGACGCCCTCGGCCATGGGCCGCGTGTCAGGGTGGCTGACGCATTGGGGCATCAGCCCTTTGGCCTTCGACGACACCCTCAGCCTCATCAACCCGCTGTTGACCGTGACACGCCTGCATGCGCGTGTCGTGGCCAAACATACCGAGACCCCCGGCGCCACCACGCTGGTGCTGCAGGCGGGCTCGGCCTTTCGAGGCCTGCAGCCCGGCCAGTTCATCTTGTTCAGCGTGGTGATCGATGGCGTGCGCCACCGCCGGGCCTACTCGCCCCGCAGCATCGACGGCCACCAGAACCGTTTTGCCATCACCGTGCAGCGCCAGCCGGGCGGCCTGATGTCCAACCACCTGAACCAGCACACCCAGGTTGGCGACATCATTGAAATCGACCAGGCCGGCGGCGCATTCACGCTGCCAGCCAGCGCGCCCACCCAGGTCCTGCTGATGGCAGGTGGCAGTGGCATCACCCCTTGCATGGCCATGCTGGAGCACTTGCTGCGCAGCAAGGCGGCCACGCGCCCCACCTTGATCTACTTTGCCCGGGGCCGCGAGGACCGCATCTTTGCCCAGGCCCTGGACGACATGGCCAAGCGCTGGCCTCAGTTCACGTACGTGGCCATCGACAGCGTGGCCAACACGGCCAATGTGCCAGGCAGCCCGGCGCAGCAGCAAGTGCTCGACACTGCCCTGCTCGAACAGAACGTGCCCCAATGGCGCCAGATGCCCGCTTATTGCTGCGGCCCGGCCCCGCTGATGGACGCCGCCCGCCAGTTGTGGCTGGACGCCGGCATTGGCGCGCAATTGCACCTGGAAGCCTTCGCGCCCGCCAAGCCCAGCGGTGACACCCACGCGGTGCACACCGTGCAGATGGAGCGGGCCCACCAGACCCGCAGCTTCTCCGCCGCCGGCGACCAGACCATCCTGATCGCGGGCGAAGCCGCTGGATTGACCTTGAAACACGGCTGCCGCCAAGGCATTTGCCACGAATGCACCTGCCGCTTGCGCAGTGGCAGCGTGCGCGACCTGACCTCCGGCGCCCGCATCGATGGCGAAGGCCAGCCCATCCGCTTGTGCGTTAGCGCGGCGATGAGCGACCTCGACCTCGAATCCCTGAATTGATTATTGAGCCTTGCAGGTACGACCATGAATCACCCCACGAAACAGATCGGCCCCAAGACCATCGAGCAGATGGACGCTTTTCAACGCGACCTGGACGCCATTGGCGACGAGACCCGCAAGCTGGTCGGCGAGCAGGATGCCCTTCACATTCGCAAAGTGCTGCGCACGGTGCGCGTGACCGAGGCGTTGGGCCGCGCGCTGCTTTTGTTCGGCTGGTTCCCACCCACGTGGTTCCTGGGCACGCTCCTGCTGGGCATCTCCAAGATCGTGGACAACATGGAGTTGGGCCACAACGTGATGCACGGCCAGTACAACTTCATGAACGACCCGCGCTTCCATGGCGACACCTTCGACTGGGACAACACCTGCCCGGCCTCCGAATGGCGCCATGCGCACAACTATGTGCACCACACCTACACCAACGTCATCGGCATGGACCGCGACTTTGGCTATGGCCTGCTGCGCTTGTCGAACGACCTGCGCTGGAGCTGGCTGCACCCCTTCCAGCTGCTGTTGACGGCCTTGCTGGCGGTCTACTTCGAGTGGTTCGTGGCCGTGCACGACATGCAGGTCGACAAGGTGGTCATCGGCCGCCGCAAGTGGGCGGATGTTCGGCCGCAATGGCTGGTGGTGCGCAAGAAGTTCGCGCGCCAGTTCCTGCGTGACTACGCCGCGTGGCCTTTGCTGGCCGCCGCCCTGGCCATGCCGTTCGGCCACGCGGTGGATGCCGGTATCGCCGTGCTGGTGGGCAACTTCGCCGCCAACATCATCCGCAATGTGTGGGCCTGGGCCATCATCTTCTGTGGCCACTTCACCGACGACATCTACACCTTCAGCAAGCAATCGATCAAGAACGAATCGCGCGGCCAGTGGTACCTGCGCCAGATCCTGGGCTCGGCCAACATCCAGGGCGGCCAGTGGATGCACTTCATGAGCGGCAACCTCAGCCACCAGGTCGAGCACCACCTCTTCCCCGACATCCCGGCCAACCGTTACGCCGAGATGGCGCCCAAGGTGCAGGCCGTGTGCGCCAAGTACGGCGTGCCCTACAACACCGGCAAGTTCGCCTGGCAGTTGATGACCGTGCTCAAGCGCGTGGCCCGCTACAGCCTGCCGGGCGGCCCGCACAAGGCCGTGCACATCGAAGTCGAATCCATCGTGCCCGAGAACGCATGACATGAACCTCAGCGCCGCCAGTCGACCGCCCGTGCGGATCACGCCCGGGCCGAGGACGGCGGCGGAGTTCGAGGCCTTTGCCCGCGAGATCGACCAGGTCCGCGTTGATTTCAAGGCCAGCCTGGGCGAGCCCGATGCGCGCTACATCCGCCATGTGCTGTATCTGATCCGAGGCCTTGAGTCGCTGGGGCGCGCCTTGTTGACGCTGGCGGCCATCGGCTGGCCCATTGGGCTGCTGGGCGCGGTGCTGTTGGGCTTGAGCAAGTGCATTGAGAACATGGAGTTCGGGCACAACGTGATGCACGGCCAGTACAGCTGGCTGAACGACCCGCGCTTTGAAGGCCTCACCTGTGACTGGGACACCATCTGCAGCCAGCAGAACTGGAAGGAGTCCCACAACCACATGCACCACTACTACACCAACGTCGAAGGCATTGACCGCGACTTTGGGTATGGCTTCTTGCGCCTGTCCAGCGACACGCCCTGGGAGCCACGCCACGCCGTGCAGGCCATCTACATGGTCATCGTGGCCCTGCTGTTCGAGTGGGCCATCGGCATCCACAACATGGCCTTTGACCAACTGCGCAACGACCGCGAAGCCACCAAGCTGAACATCGCGCGGCTGTGGCCGGGCGCCCGCGCAAAGATGTGGCGCCAGATCAAGAAGGATTACATGCTGTGGCCCTTGCTGGGCGGCATCGTCAGCTTGGCACTGGGGTACGGCTTCTGGGCCGGCCTGGGCGCCTCCTTGCTGGGGCACCTGGTGGCCAATGTCATCCGCAATCTGTGGACCTTTGTGACGATTTTTTGCGGGCATTTCACCGACCAGATCCACACCTTTGACCCGGTGGACCTGAAGGCAGAAACCAAGGGGCAGTACTACCTGCGCCAGTGCCTGGGCTCGGCCAACATCAGTGGGGGCAAGGTCTTCAATTTCATGACCGGGCACCTGAGCCACCAGATCGAACACCACCTGTTCCCGGACCTGCCCTCGCGCCGCTACGGCCAGTTCGCGCCCCGCGTGCGCGAGATCTGTGCGAGGTATGGCGTGCCCTACAACACCGGTAGCCTGGCCAGGCAGTTCCCGACGGTGCTGTGGCGGGTGCTTCGCCACAGTTTTCCGGGCGGCCAAAGCCCGATGTCGCGGCCGGCCACCGCGGGAGAAGCGCCCGCTCACGCCCCTTCGTGATGCAGCGCACGCCGGGGGCTTCCCGGCGTTCACATCGTGAGACTGGCCCGGCATTGCCGGGCTTTTTTCTGCATGGGTTTTGGCCTGTTACTGCGGCCGACAAAACCGCTTTGTCAGGTTTCTTCCTACACGACAGGCAGCGCGGACCCGACGCGCCTTACAGCGGCCACCCTATTCAGTTATCCCAGGTGACTGCGCAGAATCCATTCCATGGTGAGACGCAAGTCACCCACCCCCACCGAAGCAAGACACCCCCGGAGCCCCACATGAACGCCGACCAAATCCTGATGGAAATTCGCGAAACCAACTTGTCGTACCTGATGCTGGCCCAGAGCCTGATCCGCGCCGACCGCGAACAAGCCTTGTTCCGCCTGGGCATGTCGGAAGAAGCCGCCGACATGATCTCCATGCTGTCGCCTGCTCAAGTGCTCAAGATCGCCTCCAGCAACACCCTGCTGTGCCGCATGCGTGTTGACGATGACCTGGTCTGGACCCTGCTGACCAACCACGGCAAGTCTGGCTCCAGCGACGTGACCCGCCTGCACGCCAACATCCTGATGGCCGGCCGCCACCAAGAAGCCGCCTGAGCTTTTTGATTCTTCTCGTTCTTTGATTTCCACACTTCCCGAAAGCCACACCATGCGCACCAAGAGCCTGTTGACCGAAGCCAAGCAAATCGAACGCGCTGTCACCTTGATCGGCTTGGGCGCCCGCCTGCAAGTGTTGGAGTCGGAGACCGACATCTCTTACGAGCGCCTGCTGCGCCTGTACAAGGAAGTGTCCGGCAAGTCGCCTTCCAAGGGCCAACTGCCTTTCTCGACCGACTGGTTCATGACCTGGCAGCCCAACATCCACGCCAGCTTGTTCCTCAACATCCACGAGTATCTGAACAAGTCTTCCGAGATCGACGAGATCGATGTCGTCATCAAGGCTTACCAGCTGTACCTGGAGCAAACCCAGTCCCAAGGCCTGGAGCCCCTGTTGTCCGTGACCCGCGCCTGGCGCCTGGTCAAGTTCATCGACAACGGCATGCTCAGCCTGACCAAATGCAACAAGTGCGGTGGCTCTTACGTGACCCACCCCCATGAAATCGCCCGCCACTTCACCTGTGGCCTGTGCAACCCGCCCGCCCGCGCTGGCAAGGGCAAGGCCGCTGGTGCCCTGCACATGCATTGATTCGTGAAGTCCGCACGCCAGCTGGGCTCAAGCCTGAACCCGCGCTGCCGATAGAACTGGTGGACGGGTTGGAAACGAAACGTCCTTGCTTGTCTCCTCCTAGCACGATGAGTGCTTTTAGCGGGCCCCCAATCGGGCCCGCTTTTTTCTGCGGCATGAAAAAAGCGGTGCTCGTCGTGTTGTTCACGGTTTAGAAAATCCACCCCTGACCGAAGATGTGTCATGGCCTCACCCCTGGGGCTCGACCCACCATCCATCACCATGTTCGTTCTCATTGGTTACGTTGTTGCCCTAGGCTGCATCTTTGGTGCATACATCCTTCACGGCGGCAACATGAGCGTGATCATCCACGCATTGCCCACGGAAATGATGGCCATTCTGGGCGGTGCCCTGGGCGCCTTCGTGGTCAACAACCAGCCCAAGACGATCAAGGCCGTGCTGGCCAATTTCGGACCGCTGCTCAAGAACTCCAAGTACACCAAGGCGCGCTACATGGAGCTGATGGCCATGATGTACGAGATCTTGCAGAAGGTGCGCAAGGAAGGCCTGATGTCCATTGAAAAGGACGTCGAAGACCCGCACAACTCGGCCCTGTTCAAGAAGTACCCCACCATGGGCAGCGACCACCACGTGGTCGAGTTCATCACCGACTACCTGCGCATGATGGTCTCGGGCAACCTCAATGCCCACGAGATCGAAAGCCTGATGGACAACGAGATCGACACCCACCACCACGAAGGCCATTCGGCCGTGGCCGCAGTGGCCCGCCTGGCCGGCGCCCTGCCCGCCTTCGGGATCGTGGCCGCCGTGCTGGGCGTGGTGAACACCATGGGCTCGGTGGGCCAGCCGCCCGCCATCCTGGGCGGCATGATCGGCTCGGCCCTGGTCGGCACCTTCCTGGGCATCTTGCTGGCCTATGGCGTGGTCGAACCGCTGGGCGGCCTGATGGAGCAAAAGCTCGACGAAGGCACCAAGGAATTCAACGTGGTCAAGACCGTGCTGCTGGCCAGCATGCAGGGCTACGCGCCGCAAGTGGCCATCGAGTTTGGCCGCAAGGTGCTGTACTCCACCGAGCGCCCCACCTTCGCCGAGCTTGAAAACCACGTCAAGGGCAAGAAGTGACCCACGCCATGACGAACCTCGCGGAGACCGCTCATGGCCGGTGATTCCAAAAAAGTCCAGCCGATCATCATCAAGCGCGTCAAGAAGGGCGGCCACGCTGTTCACGGTGGCGCCTGGAAGATTGCCTATGCCGACTTCGTGACGGCCATGATGGCCTTCTTCCTGCTGATGTGGTTGCTTGGCTCGACCACCGAGGGCGACAAGAAGGGCATTGCCGATTACTTCAACTCGCCGCTGAAGGTGGCCATGTTTGGCGGCTCCGGCGCGGGCGATGCCACCTCGATCATCAAGGGCGGCGGCAACAACCTGGCCGAAAGCGTGGGGCAGCTCAAGAAAGGCGCCTCGGAAACCGCCGAGGTCAAGGCGCGCAAGAAAGCCATCAAGGCCGAACAGGCCATGGCCGAGCGCGCCCAGTTGGCCGCACTCAAACAGAAGATGGAAGAGATCATCGCCAACGACTCGCGCCTGGCCCAGTACAAATCACAGATCCGGCTGGACCTGACCGCCGAGGGCTTGCGCATCCAGATCGTGGACGACCAGAGCCGACCCATGTTCGACAGCGGCAGAGCCGAGGTCAAGGGCTACATGCAGGACATCCTGCAGTCCATTGGCGCGGTCCTGTCGGTGGTGCCCAACCGCCTGACCATCGAAGGCCACACGGACGCCAAGCCCTTCAGCGCGGGCGAGCGCGGCTACAGCAACTGGGAACTGTCGGCCGACCGAGCCAACGCCTCCCGCCGCGAGCTGATCGCGGGCGGATTGCCGGGCGACAAGGTGCTGCGCATGCAGGGCCTGGCCGCCAGCCTGCTCTATGAAAAAGACGACCCTGAAAGCCCCCTGAACCGGCGCATCAGCATCGTGGTGATGAACCGCGAGGCCGAAGACCGCTTCTTCCAGGCAGCCAAGGTTGAATCAGGCCAGGTGGACGAAGAAGCCGCCGACGCCCTCCCCGACTTGGCCAGCCCCATAAAGGCCTCAAGCCTCCCTACCGAACGCCGATAACGGCTGTGAACACCTCGCGGAGGCCACTCAGGGTCTCTAACGATTGAATCAAGGACGAGCCATGAGCAATCCCTCCCCCGACATGAAATTCCTGATCGTTGACGACTTTTCCACGATGCGCCGCATCGTCCGAGGTTTGCTCAAGGAAATTGGCTACAACAACGCCGAGGAAGCCGAAGACGGCGCCGTGGCCTTGAACATGCTCAAGAACGGCAAATACGATTTCGTGGTCAGCGACATCAACATGCCCAACATGAATGGCTTTGACCTGCTCAAGGCCATCAAGGCGGACGACACGCTCAAGCACCTGCCAGTGCTGATGGTCACCGCCGAAGCCCGCAAGGAAGACATCGTGCTGGCTGCCCAGACCGGTGCGGCGGGTTACATCGTCAAGCCCTTCACCAAGGCGACGCTGGAAGAGAAGGTGCAAAAAATCATGCAAAAACTCACGGCCGCGGCCTGAGCAGGGGGAACCGATGATGAAGATGGATGATCTGCCCACGATGGCGGCACCGGCGGCTTCAGCTGCAGCCGCTTCGCCGGAAATCTTTCAGCAGCTGGGCACGCTGACACGACAATTGCACGACACGCTCAACCAGTTGGGCGTGCTGCCAAGGCTGACCGACTCGGTCAACAACCTGCCGGATGCGCGCAGCCGCCTGAGCTACATCGCCACCAAGACCGCCGCCGCCGCCGAGAAGGTGCTGAACCTGGTCGACGAAGCCAAGGCTGATCAGGCCCACATCGTGGCGGAAACGCGCAAGCTGGCCCAGTTGCTGGTGGCCGACCCCGTCAAGGCCGTGGCCAGCGGTGCCGTGATGAACTTTGTGGAAGACGTGGAAACCGTCACGCAGCGCGTTGATGGGCACCTGACCGACATCATGATGGCGCAGGACTTCCATGACCTGACGGGTCAGGTGGTCGCCAAGGTCGTGTCCCTGGCCACTGACCTGGAAAAGCAACTGGCTGGCGTGCTGATGCAAGCCGCCCCGCCCGAGTTGGCCCACAAGGCCGAAGTGGCCATGACAGCCAACCAACACATCGAACCCTCCTTGAGCGGGCCGGTGGTGGACGGTCAAAGCCGCACCGACGTCGTCAACAACCAAGGCGAAGTCGACGACTTGCTGGCCAGCTTGGGCTTCTGAACCCGGTTTGCAAGGGCGCGCTGTTCAGCGCCCTGCCATCACTTCGCGCACCGTGGCCACCTGTCGCCTCGACACGGCCAGCCACTCGCCGGTGGGCTGCACCTGCACCGCCCAGGTCTCGCCGCCCTCTTCGTCATCGGCACGGCGCTCCAGCGCCTTCATCGCCGAGCGTGCCACCAGCGCATTGCGGTGCACGCGCACGAACTTGTCCCCCAGTTGGCCTTCCAGCTCCGTCAGCGATTGATCCAGCACATGGCTGTGCTCGGCCGTGCGCAGAGTCACGTATTTCAGTTCCGCCTTCAGGTAGATGACTTGTGAGGCCGGCACCCGCACCAGGCGACCCCGGTCTTGCGCCACCAACGTAGGCTCTTCGATCTGCTCGGGCACGACGGGCGTGGCAGCCGAGGGCTTGCGTTTGACGCACCGCGCCAGCGCCGCGTTCAAGCGGTCTAGCCGCACCGGCTTGGTCAGGTAATCCAGCGCCTCTAGCTCAAAAGCCTGCAAGGCATGGCCTGCGTGCGCGGTCACGAACACCACGGCAGGCGGATTGGGCAAGGAGCGCAGCCGTTCGGCCAGGCGCAGGCCATCCGGGCCCGGCATCTGGATGTCGAGCAAGACCAGGTCGACCATGGGGGCCGCCGCGCCGTCGGTCGGGCTGAACACCGCCAATGCCTGCCGGGCATCGCCCGCTTCGGCCACCACTTCGTTAGGGCAGTCCGATTGCGACAACAGCGTCTTCATGCGCAAGCGCGCCAGTTGCTCGTCGTCCACCACCATGACCCGCAAAGCGTCGTTCGCCATCATGCATTCATCCCAGGCTTGAGCGGCACCGACACGCGCACCACGTAGACCGAGGCGTGCTCGGCCGTTTCACCCTTGTGCACGCCCGCCGAAAAATTGGCCTCGACATCGTGCATCAGCCGCAAACGCTGGCGCACATTGCGCAAGGCGATGCCATGGCCAGCGGTGGACGCCGCTTGTGGGTGCGCCGGCATGGAGTTGGTGATGGTCAACACCGCCTGGCCCGCCTTGACATGCGTGGACACGCGCACCCAGCCGCCATCGGGGTCGGCCTCCACGCCATGTTTGACGGCGTTCTCCACCAGCGGCTGAAGCATCAGGGCGGGCACTTCGGCTTCGCCGGCAGCGGGGTCCAGCGTCCAGTGCAAGGTCAGTCGATCGCCAAAGCGTAATTGCTCGATGCGCAGATAGCGCTGGGCCAGGTCGACTTCGTCGGTCAGCGAGGCACGCAAGTGCGGCGAAGTCAAGGCCTGGCGGAACAACTCGGCCAGGTCCTCCAGCACGGCCTCTGCCCGCGTGGGCTCAATCTGCACGAGCGCAATCGCCGTGTTCAAGGTGTTGAACAAAAAGTGAGGGCGGATGCGCGCCTGCAACTCGGCCAGGCGTGCCTGCGCCTGGGCCGGCAGCTCACTGCGGCCCCGCTGGCGCAACCAGGCCAAGGTGACCGAAGCAAACGTGGCCCCCGTGAGCATGGCTGGGCACACCGCCCACCAGCTGCGCGGGGCGCCCCCCATCCACCAATCCAGCATGGAGGACTGCACCTCGCCATACAGGCCCGCCAAGGCCCCCAGCACCGCGGCGCTGACCCATTGGCCTGCGGGCGACATGCGCTCGAGCACCGAACGCCCCGCACAGGTGAGCACCAACCACAGCAAACTGGCCGGCAAGGCCGTGGCCAGGGCCTGAGACCAACGCACCAGCCAATCGGCCGGGCTGGCCGCCACGTGGGCCACGCCCAACGCCAACACCAGCTGCATGCCCAGCACCACCCGCAACACCACACCCACATGGCACACGTCAAAAGCCGAGCGCGTTGCACTGCGCGCGGGGTTGGCCGGCTGGTCAAAACCCGTGGCGGCCCACATCGTCGGCGCGGCCAAGGTGTCGCCCGCCTGGTCGCTCCCGCGCCCCCTGTATGGGGCTTTGGCCGGCGCGGCATCCCGCAGCCGAGGTGATCGGTTCGACGTGGGGGGCGTGGGCTCTCTACAATCCATGGTTGGAACATTCTCGCCCAACCGCGCTGCGCCATGAGCACAAATCAACTCGACACCAAGTCCCAGGCCTGGTCGGCCCTCTTTTCAGAGCCGATGAGCGACCTGGTCAAACGCTACACCGCCAGCGTGTTTTTCGACAAACGGCTGTGGCGCGCGGACATCCAGGGCTCGCTCGCGCATGCTGAAATGCTGCACGCCCAAGGCCTGATCTCGGCCGCCGATTGGGCGTCCATCGAAAAAGGCATGGCCCAGATCACGCAAGAGATCGAAGCAGGCCAGTTCGAGTGGAAGCTCGACCTGGAAGACGTGCACCTGAACATCGAGGCGCGCTTGACCACCCTGGTGGGCGACGCTGGCAAACGCCTGCACACCGGCCGCTCACGCAACGACCAGGTCGCCACCGACGTGCGCCTGTGGCTGCGCGGCGAGGTCGATGAAATCGGCGTGCTGCTGACCGAGCTGCAAAAAGCCCTGGTGGCCGTGGCCGAGCAGAACGCCGAGACCATCCTGCCGGGCTTCACCCACCTGCAAGTGGCCCAGCCTGTGGCTTTTGGCCACCACCTGCTGGCCTATGTGGAAATGTTCGCCCGTGACGCCGAGCGCTTGCTGGACCTGCGCAAGCGCATCAACCGACTGCCCCTGGGCTCTGCTGCCCTGGCCGGCACCAGCTACCCGCTGGACCGCGAACGCGTGGCCCGCACGCTGGGTTTCGAAGGCGTTTCGCAAAACAGCCTGGACGCCGTCAGCGACCGCGACTTCGCCATTGAATTCACCGCCGCCGCGTCACTGGTGATGGTGCACATCTCGCGCTTCAGCGAAGAGCTGATCTTGTGGATGAGCCAATCGTTTGGCTTCATCGACCTGGCAGATCGCTTCTGCACCGGCTCATCGATCATGCCGCAGAAGAAGAACCCCGACGTGCCCGAATTGGCGCGCGGCAAGACTGGCCGCGTGGTGGGCCACCTGATGGGCCTGATCACCCTGATGAAGGGCCAGCCCCTGGCCTACAACAAGGACAACCAGGAAGACAAGGAGCCCTTGTTCGACACGGTCGACACGCTCAAGGACACGCTGCGCATCTTCGCGGAAATGGCCGGTGGCATCACCGTCAAGCCGGAGGCCATGGAGCGTGCGGCCAAGAAGGGCTACGCCACCGCCACCGACCTGGCCGACTACCTGGTCAAGAAGGGCCTGCCCTTCCGCGATGCCCACGAGGTGGTGGCGCATGCCGTGAAAGACGCCATCGCGCTGGGCGTGGATTTGTCGGAGTTGCCGCTGGACAAGCTCAAGGACTACAACCCGGCCATCGAGCACGATGTGTTCGAGGTGTTGTCATTGCGCGGGTCATTGAACGCCCGCAACCTGCTGGGCGGCACGGCGCCTGAGCAGGTGCGCGCGCAGGTGGCAAGGCACCGGAGCCGCCTGGGCTGACATTGCGCCAAGTCGAGGTCGGTTTAGGGCCGCGCCACTGGCCTCACGGGCCTCGTTGTTTGGATGAACCCGTGACCGGCGAGTTGCTTACCCGCGCAATGCGGTCACGTTTGAGGCGTCCGCGCCTGCATGCACACCCACCATCTGAGGCAAGCGCTCGCGAACAGTTTTCTCGATACCCGCCGCATCCAGCCCGCACATCGACATCAGCTTGACCGGGTCGCCGTGCTCCACAAATTCGTCCGGCAGCCCCAGGATCACCAAAGGCTTGGTGATGCCCGCCTTGCTCAAGGCCTCGGCCACGGCCGATCCGGCGCCCCCTTGCACGCAACCCTCTTCCACGGTCACGAAGGCATCGTGGTTGCTGGCCAGCTCCAACAGCAACTCGGTGTCCAGCGGCTTGACGAAACGCATGTTGGCCACGGTGGCGTCCAGGCCTTCTGCGGCCTTCAAGGCGGGGTAAAGCAAGGTGCCAAACGCCAGAATGGCCACGCGCTGGCCGCTCGCGGCCTGGCTGGTGCGGCGCACTTCACCCTTGCCCCAAGGCATGGGTTGCAGGTCGCTGGACACCGCCACGCCCGCACCCGCACCACGCGGATAGCGCACGCACACCGGGTGCTGCTGCATGAAGGCCGCGCTGAGCGCCTGGCGGCATTCGTTCTCGTCGGCAGGCGTCAGCATGCTCATGTTGGGAATGCAGCGCACAAAGGCGATGTCGAACGCACCCATGTGCGTCGCACCATCGGCCCCCACGATGCCAGCGCGGTCCAGCGCGAACACCACGGGCAGGTTCTGGATGGCCACGTCGTGGATCAACTGGTCGTAGCCACGCTGCAAGAAGGTCGAGTAGATGGCGACCACGGGCTTGAGCCCTTCGCACGCCATGCCGGCGGCGAAGGTCACCGCGTGCTGCTCGGCGATGCCCACGTCGAAATAGCGGCCAGGGTATTTCTGGTGGAACTCGACCATGCCCGAGCCTTCGCGCATGGCGGGCGTGATGCCCACCAAGCGGGTGTCGTGCGCGGCCATGTCGCACAGCCACTGGCCGAACACCTGCGTGAAGGTCGGCTTGGGCGGCTCGCTTGAGGCAGCCGCCTTGACCAGGCCCACGGCCGGGTCGAACTTGCCAGGGCCGTGGTACGCGATGGGATCGGCCTCGGCCAGCTTGTAGCCATAACCCTTCTTGGTCACCACGTGCAGGAACTGCGGGCCGCTCAGGTCGCGCAGGTTTTCCAGCGTGGGGATCAACGAGTCGAGGTCGTGGCCATCAATGGGGCCGACATAGTTGAAGCCGAACTCTTCAAAAATGGTGGCGGGCACGACCATGCCCTTGGCGTGCTCTTCCAGCTTCTTGACCAGCTCGAACAAGGGCGGCGCGTTGCGCAGCACCTGCTTGGCGCCTTCACGCGCGGCAGAGTAAAAACGGCCCGACATCAAACGCGCCAGGTAGCGATTCAACGCGCCCACTGGCGGAGAAATCGACATGTCGTTGTCGTTCAGCACCACCAGCACATCGGCCGGGCGCCCGTTGTGCGGCACGCCGGCGTTGTTCAGTGCCTCGAAGGCCATGCCCGCCGTCATGGCACCATCACCAATGATGGCCACGGCCTTGCGGGCCTCGCCGCGCAGTTGCGCGCCCAGGGCCATGCCCAAAGCGGCAGAGATGGATGTGGACGAGTGCGCCGTGCCGAAGGTGTCGTACTCGCTCTCGTCGCGGCGGGGGAAGCCGCTCATGCCACCCATCTGGCGCAGCGTGGGCATGCGGTCGCGCCGGCCGGTCAGGATCTTGTGCGGGTAGGTCTGGTGGCCCACGTCCCACACCAGGCGGTCATCGGGCGTGTTGAACACGTAGTGCAGCGCGATCGTCAGCTCCACCGTGCCGAGGTTCGACGACAAATGCCCACCGGTGCGCGACACGCTTTGCAGCAAGTACTCGCGCAACTCGCCCGCCAGTTGTTTGAGCTCAAGGCGGGACAGGCGCCTGACATCGGCGGGTGTCTCGATCCTGGACAGCAGGGTGGCGTTCATGGGTGGACTTCCTTGGGGCATGGAGTGTTGTTGTCGGGATCAATGGTCGCGGTGCACGATGCGGTCGGCCAAGGCGGACAAGGCCTGGGTTCGCTCGAGCGACAAACCGCTGCCCGACAGGGCATCCTGAGCTTGCCGCAGCAAGCGGTCAACCTCGGCTCGGGCCTGGGCCAGGCCCAGCAGGCTCACATAGGTGGGTTTGTTGGCGTCGGCGTCCTTGCCCGCGGTCTTGCCCAGGGTGTCGGAGGGCTGTGTGGCGTCCAGAATGTCATCAACCACCTGAAAAGCCAAGCCCATGGCGTCGCCATAGTGGCTGAACGCTTCCCAGATCGGGCCGGATTCGTCGATGCCAGCGCTGGCCGCGCCCATTTGCACACTGGCGCGCAGCAGGGCACCAGTTTTGCGGTGGTGCATGTCGCGCAGCGCGGTTTCGTCGAGCGCCATGCCAATGCTGGCCAGGTCAATGGCCTGCCCGCCCGCCATGCCAGCTTGCCCGGCGGAGCGCGCCAGCAGGCGGCACAAACGGGCCTGGATGGGCGCCCGCATCACCAGGTCGGCGGGGCAAACGTCCGGCGTCAACACCTCAAAGGCCAAGGCCTGCAGGGCATCGCCAGCCAACATGGCCCGGGCCTCGCCAAACTGCACGTGGACCGTGGGCTTGCCCCGGCGCAGCACGTCGTTGTCCATGCAGGGCATGTCGTCGTGGACCAGGGAATAGGCGTGGATCAGTTCAACGGCACACGCCGCGCGCAAGGCGGCGTCCTGGCCGGCGGGCGTTTGCTCGGCCCCGGCGGCTTGCGCGGCGGCCATCACCAGCAGGGCCCGCAGGCGTTTGCCCCCGTCCAGCACGCCGTAGCGCATTGCCTCGCCCAAGCCAGCCGGCGCCTCAAGCGGCACCCACTCATCCAGCGCCGATTCAACGCGGCTCAGCACCTGGGATGACCAGTCGGCATAAGCCTGGGGGTTCATGCCGCGTCCCAGGGTTTGAGTTGGCCGTCTTCCAGCAACTTCACCTGGGCCTCCACTGCCTCCAGCCGCGCGCGGCAGAATTGCAGCAACTGCGCGCCGCGCCGGTAGCTGGTCAGCAGACCGTCCAGGGGCAATTGACCGGACTCCATCTGGCTCACCAGGCGTTCCAGTTCCGACTGAGCCTCCTCGTAAGTGGACGGCAAGGGCGGTTCTTGGGAGGGATCTGCAGCAGGAACGGGGATTTTGGCCATGGTGTCGCCCGGGCAAGCCCGGCGTGAGGGCAAACGCGTATTCTATTTCGCCTGAAGGGCCAAATGTAGACTTCGGCCCCCGTGGGAAGTTCAGCGCGGCCCCCGGTCTGGGGTGGGTGCTTGACCTTACCGAGCCCCACCATTTGCCCGGCGGGTACAATTTCGGGTTTTCCCGTCACGAATCGGGGTGGTCCTCGGCTGCGGCCGAGGTTTGGTTGACATAGGTTTTTGGAGAACCTGGGGATCATGTCCGACCTGAGTCCTGCGCTCAATGCTCTCGCCCGCAGCCGCACGCAGCTGCCTGTTTCCAGCTACTTCGATGAAGTACTTTATCAGCGGGAGCTCGAACGCATCTTTCAGTCCGGTCCTCGCTACCTGGGGCACGCCCTTTCGGTGCCCGAGGTCGGCGATTACTATGCACTGCCTCAAGAGAGCGAAGGCCGCGTGCTCGTGCGCACTGAAAAAGGCGTCGAGCTGATTTCCAACGTCTGCCGTCACCGGCAGGCCGTGATGCTGCGCGGGCGCGGCAACAGTCGCCACAACGTGGTCTGCCCCCTGCACCGCTGGACTTACGACCTGCACGGCCAACTGATCGGCGCGCCGCACTTCGACCACGACCCCTGCCTGAACCTGAACAACTACAAGGTTCGCGACTGGAATGGCCTGATCTTTGAAGACAACGGCCGCGACGTGGCTGCTGACCTGGCCGGCATGTCGCCGCGCTTTGCGCCCGGTGGTGACCTCGACTTCACCGGCTTCGTGCTGGACAAGGTCGAGCTGCACGAGTGCAACTACAACTGGAAGACCTTCATCGAGGTCTACCTGGAGGACTACCACGTCGGGCCCTTCCACCCTGGCCTGGGCAACTTCGTGACCTGCGACGACCTGAGCTGGGACATGGCGCGCGAGTACTCGGTGCAGACCGTGGGCGTGGCCAAGAACTTTGACCGCCCGGGCTCGGCCACCTACAAGAAGTGGCACGACGTGGTCATGAAGCACGGCAACGGCGAAAAGCCCACGCAAGGCGCCGTGTGGCTCACGTACTACCCCACGATGATGGTGGAGTGGTATCCGCACGTGCTGGTGGTGTCGAACATGTACCCGCAAGGGCCGCAGAAAACGCTCAACGTGGTCGAGTTCTACTACCCCGAAGAGATCGTCGCATTCGAGCGCGAATTTGTGGAAGCACACCAGGCCGCCTACATGGAGACCTGCGTGGAAGACGACGAGATCGCCGAACGCATGGACGCCGGCCGCAAGGCCTTGATGCTGCGCGGTGACAACGAAGTCGGCCCGTATCAAAGCCCGATGGAAGACGGCATGCAGCACTTCCACGAGTGGTACCGCCGCACCATGGATTTCCGCGACGAGTGATGAAAAAGCGCACCGCCCCGTGAACGCGCTTGTCAAGGTGGCCTCGCGTCAATCCGCTGCCGGGTTGATGGTGATCGCCACCTTGCTGTTCGCGGCCATGGGGGTGTGCGTCAAGAAGGCCTCGGTCGAGGTCACCACTGGCGAAGTCGTGTTCTTTCGGGGGCTGGTGGGTGCCGTGATGATGGCCTTGCTGGCGTGGCATCAACGCCTGTCCTTGGTGACCGCGGTGCCCCGGCTGCATTTGTGGCGCGGCTTCGCGGGTGTGTCTGCCCTGACCTTGTGGTTCTACGCCATTGCCCACATGCCGCTGTCCACAGCCGTGACGCTGAACTACATGTCCTCGGTCTGGATGGCGGTGTTCCTGGGTTTGCGGCTGGCGTGGCGACGTTGGCGCGGACTGCCGGGCAAAGGCATTCCGCCCTCTTTGCTGCTGGCAGTGGCCGTGGGTTTTGTCGGCGTGGCGCTGGTGCTGCGCCCTACCCTGCAGCGTGATCAATGGCTGGAAGGGCTGCTGGGCCTGGCCTCGGGCATGTTGTCGGCCTGGGCTTATCTGCAAGTGGCCAGCCTGGGCCGCACGGGCGAACCAGAGCACCGCGTGGTGTTTTATTTTTCGCTGTTTGGCACGGTGGCGGGCTTGTTGATCAGCTTGGTCATGGCCAGCACCGGCCAGATGGCATGGCACCGGCCCAGCGCCATGGGCTGGGTCTGGCTGTTGGGCATTGGGGGCTTTGCCACCTTGGCCCAGCTGGCCATGACGCGGGCTTATGCGCGCGGTCAGGCTTTGGTCATGGCCAGCTTGCAATACCTGGGCATTGCGCACGCCTTCGTGTTGGGGGTGTGGCTGTTTGATGATCCGGTGAATGCGTTGTCGCTGGTGGGGATGGCCTTGATTGTGTTGGCGGGGATCGCTGCAACGCGGTCCAGTTCGGTGATCAAGGACTGAGTGCTTTTCTTTGGAGCGCGGGGCGCGGGCTGGGGCGGTCTCCGGCAGGGCTTCAGGTGGGTGGTCCCGCCTTTGGCGGGACTGCCTTCGATGCTCGGACCGAGGTGGGGCCGTGGAACTCGTTGCGCGGCCTTTGGCCGCTTCACTCAAACAACCACGGCCAGTCAGTTAACGATGCGCGCTACCGCGCGCCCACCTCGGTCCTGTGCGTCTCAGCGCCCACCCAGGCGCCCCGCCGGAGACCGCCCCAGCCCTGTTTCGCTCCGCTGGTGGCCTGCCACCAGTGCAATCGTGCTGCGCCACCAGCGGGGTGGACCAGGGATTCGACGGAGACGGGCGGGGCGACTTCGGGGGCGTCGAGGAGCACAGGCCACGGCGGGTTGCCCCTCGCAAAGCGAGGGGTCGGCAAGGACTGTTTGAGCGCGCAGCGCGAGTTCCGCAGCCGCCCGCCGTGGCCGAGCACCGAGAGCAGTCCGCCGCCACGCGGTGGACCGCCACCATAGGAGCCCCGCCCGCCTCCGCCGAATCCCCCACCCCGCGCTGCCAGGACAAAAACGCTCAATGCATGCTGTGTACGATGGCCCCAATCATCACCAACCCCACCACCAGCCAGAACAACTGCAAAAACGTATCGCGCCAATTCAGCCGCTTCTGCAGTTGCGGGATCAGGTCGGCCACCGCCACATAGACGAAGCTGCTGGAGGCCACCACCATCATGTAGGGCAGGTAGTGCTGCCAGGGATCGATCAGCACATAGCCCAGCACGCCACCCACCACCGCCGCCAAGCCCGAAATCGCGTTGTAGACCAGGGCCCGGGTGCGCGAAAAACCCGCGTTGAGCAGCACGATGTAGTCGCCCACCTCTTGCGGTATTTCGTGGGCGATGATGGCCAATGCCGTCACCACGCCCACTTGCGGATCTGCCAGGAATGACGCGGCAATGATCACGCCATCGCAAAAATTGTGGATGCTGTCGCCCACCAACACGCTCCAGCCACCCCGGCCTGCTTGTTCCCGGTCGAAGTGATGGTGGTGGTGGTGCCCATCGTGCTCATGGTGGTGCCCATGGCGGTACAACTCGGCCTTTTCCAACAGGAAGAAAAAGATCAGGCCGGCCAGCAAGGTCATGAACAAGGCATGCGGCGCCACGGATGATTCGAACGCTTCGGGCAGCACGTGCAGCAATGCGGTGCCCAGCAAGACCCCGGTCGACAGACTCACCAGGTGGCGAACAATGAGGCTCAAAAGAGGGGCCGACAAAGCGGCGGCCAGCACCACGGAAGCCACGCCGCCCAACAAGGTGGCCAATACGATGTAAATCAAGGTCATCATCGGATCTTAGCAATGCTGTCAACCGTGACGTCATACATTGCGAAGACAATGATCAATATGAACACGAACACCGCTGCCAAGCCGATGCGAGCCACCTCCTTTCCTCTTGAAGCCAGTGAATGGCCGCATTTGTTGGCCTCGATCGACATGGGCTCCAACAGCTTCCGGCTGGAGATCGCCGAGCTGAGCAAAGGGCGCTACAAGCGGATCGATTATTTGAAGGAAACCGTGCGCCTGGGCGCTGGCCTGGATGCCCAGGGATTGCTGACCGAAGACGCCACCCAGCGCGGCCTGGCCTGCCTGGCCCGCTTCGCCCAACGCCTGAAAGGCTTTGCGCCCTGGCAGGTGCGCGCCGTGGCCACGCAAACCCTGCGCGAAGCGCGCAACCGCGATGCCTTTCTGGCACGCGCAGACCAGGTGCTCGGTCATGAGATCGAGGTGATCTCAGGCCGCGAAGAAGCCCGACTCATCTACCAGGGCGTGGCGCGCCTGCAGCCCAACGAGCTGCCGCGTCTGGTCATCGACATCGGGGGCCGCTCCACGGAGATGATCCTGGGCCACGGCCGCAGCGCCTTGCGCGCCGAATCATTCCGGGTGGGCAGCGTCAGCCTGTCGATGGCGCATTTTCCGCAAGGGCGCTTCACCGCCCAAGCGTTTCGCAGCGCCCAGATCGCGGCAGGCGCCGAGCTTGAAGAAGCCCTGACCCCCTTTGCCCGCGCCAATTGGAACGAGGCCCTGGGCTCTTCAGGCACGGTGGGCGCCGTTTCACAGATCCTGGTGGCCAACCAGATCAGCGATGGCTGCATCACGGCCGATGGCCTGCGCTGGTGCATGGAGCAGTGCCTGGAGGCCGGCTCGATGGACGCGCTGACCCTGGCTGGCCTGAAGCCCGACCGCAAGGCGGTGCTGGGCGGCGGCTTGTCCATCCTGTACACGCTGGCCATCCACTTCGGCATCGAGTCCCTCAAGCCCGCCAAGGGCGCCTTGCGCCAAGGGGTGATCTTCGACCTGGAAGAGCGCATTGAGGCCGCGAGCAACCAACGGCAGCATGACCAGCGCGACACCTCGGTGCGCGAACTGCAGCGGCGCTTTCACGTGGACCTGTCGCAAGCCGAACGGGTTCGTCAAAGCGCCCTGGCGCTGTGGGAGGGCCTGCACGAAGATGGCACCCACCAAGCCGACACCGATGCCGCGCGCGAGTTGGGCTGGGCCTGCGCCGTGCACGAGATCGGCATGATGGTCTCGCACCACGACCACCACCGCCACAGCGCCTACCTGCTGGGCCACGTGGATGCGCCGGGCTTCTCGCAATCGCAACTGCGCCATCTGGCCGGGCTGGTGCTGGGCCAACGTGGCGAGTTGACCAAGCTGGCCGACCACCGCCAGGACACGGGCATGATGAACCAGGTCTTGTGCCTGCGGCTGGCCAGCATCCTGCACCACGCGCGAACGGCCTTGCCGGCCAACGTCGCGCAGTTGCGCTCCTCACGCGGCAAGGCCGTGTTGACGTTGGACGAACAGTGGGCCCAGCACAGCCCACGCACCATGCACCTCTTGAACGAAGAGGCGCAACGTTGGGCCAATCAGGGTGACCGCACCTTGGTCATCAAGACTGAGGCTTGACAGCGCCTTTCTTGGCCCGCGGCGGGCTGGTCGGTTTGGCCGCAGGCAAGGCCTTGCGGTAGACCGGGCCCCACATAGGGTGACCGGCTTCAGCCTTGGTGAGGGCAAAGCTCGGGTCTGCCGCCCTGGCCGCCTTGAAGGCCTTCGCACAAGCGGTTTCGCGGCGGCTGGTGCAATAAATGAAGGCCAGGTGCTTGTGGGCGGTGGCCACATCGGCGGGCGCTGTCAGACCGGCTTGCAATGCGGTGTTGAACTGCGTTTCGGCAATCGTGTACTGCGCTGCCTGATACGCCTTGAGGCCTTGCGCCAAGGCTGCATTGGCGGGCGTGGCCGCAGGCGTGGGGGGTGCCACCACGGCCGGGGCGGGCGCCGACGCCACCAGGTTGGGCGGTTGCGGCGCGTCCTTCTTCGCGGGCGTGGTGCAAGCGGACAACACCAGCGCGGCCAAGACGGTGGTCAGGCGATTGAAAGCGAAATGGGCATGGATGCGCATGGAGCCTCGCGGTCAGAATTGGTGGTTGATGCTGACGGGCGCGCCAGCCTTCACATCCACGGTCTTGCGCAGAGGTCGTGCGTCGCCGTTGCGGATGGTCAGGGTGTGCTTGCCCACAGGCAGCTTGAGTTGCGTCAGGGGTGGCGTCACGCCCAAGGAACGCTCGCCTTCGAACACTTCGCCCCAGGGGCTGATGGTCAGCTTGACGACGCCCGTGGAAACAGCGGCAGGCTTGTCGATGCTGATTGCCGGCGCGGTCACGGCTTCGCTGGCTGCTGGGGCAGGTGCCACCACCACAGGCTCGGCAACCACAGAGGTGGGGGCCACTGACAGCGTGGGCAGCGCAGCCAGCACGGTCGGCACGGTCGGCGTGGCGTTCAACGCCGTGGTTGGCGCTGTGGCCGGCACTGGTTTGGTCGCGACTGGCGCCACGGCCACCACCGCCTCATCAGGCTTGGCGCTGGAGCGCTCTTGCCAGACAAACCAGCCCAGACCACCCAAGGCGGTCAACCAACCGGCCGCGGCCAAAGACCACATCCACGAACGCGATAACTTCTGGGCAGATGGGCCCGACCCTGCAAGACGCGATGACGAAGAACCAGCGCCCGATTGCGGCACATCGCCCTGCTGGCTCAGCCAATCGCGCAAGGCCTGCGACAAGGCACGCGCTGAACGCGTACGTGCCGCCACATCACGCTCCATGGCCTTGGCCACGATCTCTGACAGGGCCTTGGGCACTTCCGGGTTGAGCTCGTGTGGCGCAGCCACCTCGCCCTTCAACACCGCGTAGGCAATCTCGTCCAGGCTGTTGCCCGTGAAGGGCCGCTTGGTGGTCAGCAGTTCGTACAGCACCACGCCCAGCGAATACACGTCGGCACGCCGGTCGGTGGGCTCCTGTCGCACTTGCTCGGGCGCCATGTAGTACGGCGAGCCGCCAAACACTTCCTGGAAGCGGCTTTGCTCGTCATCACGGCTCATGGACTCCGCCTGGCGGATGCGCGCAATGCCGAAATCCAGCACGCGGGGCGAGGTGCGCCCCACCATGAAGATGTTGGCGGGTTTGATGTCGCGGTGGATCACGCCCTTGTGGTGCGCATACGAAAGCGCATCGGCCACACGCCGCACGATCAAGGCGGCCTGCGCTGGCGTCGGCTTCCAGCCCAGCGTCAGCAGCTGCCGCAGGTCTTTGCCCCGCAGCAACTCCATCGCGATGTAGGTGCCCTGCTCGCTCAAGCCCGCGTCGTACATGGTCACGATGTGCGGGTTGTTCAAGCTGCCGGCGGCCTTGGCCTCGTTCAGGAACAAGGCGTTGAACTGCTCGCGGTTTTCGGCGGGCAGGTCCACATTCAAGGTCTTGATGGCGATCAGGCGCGACAGCAGCGGGTCATGGGCAGCATAGACCGTGCCCAGGCCGCCCGCGCCGATCTTGTACTTCAGTGCATAGCGGCCAATATGCCCGATGGTGGGCAGGAGGTCGGGCCGCTCTTTCGGGATCTCGCTGGGATCGGGTTCGGGCAGCGGGCGCGTCTGTGCAACGGTGTCCGGATCGTCGCCCGGAATGGGCTCGCCATCCTCGTCCAGGGGACGAGTCACCGCAGGGTTGAAGTCAGACGCGGCCACAGTGTCAGCGCGGCCCCGAACGTGTGGAGCGCACTTCGTCAGGACGCAACACCGGCGCCAGGTGGTCCAGCACGCCGTTCACGTACTTGTGGCCATCGGTGCCGCCAAAACTCTTGGCCAACTCGACCGCCTCGTTGATCGCGACCTTGTAGGGCACGTCCAGGCAATGGGTCAGCTCGTAGGCGCCAATCCACAACACGGCGTGCTCGACCGGCGACAACTCCTTGACCGGACGGTCCAGGAACTTGGACAGCGCTTCGTCGAGCTGCACATGCTGGTCGATGCAGCCGTGCAGCAAGGCATCGTAGTGCGCGCGGTCAGACTTGGCGAACTCTTCCAGCTCGCGGATGTGGGCATCGACGCCGCTGGCCTCGCGGCTGTTCAACTGCCACTCGTACAGGCCTTGCAAGGCGAACTCGCGGGCGCGGCGGCGGGATGACTTGGCACGGTCGCGACCAGGCACGCCACCCGCGGTCTTGCGGGCCGGGCGCGCGGCAGGAGGCGCGCCGACGGCGTCGTCCTTGGGGGTCTCGGGAGTGCTCACAGCAGGTCGTCCAGCAAATTGGCCATTTCAACGGCAACGCGGGCCGCGTCACGGCCCTTTTCTTCCACACGGGCTTCGGCCTGGGCCTGATCTTCCACCGTCAGGATGGCATTGGCAATCGGCAGGTGGTGGTCCAAACTGACCCGGGTCACGCCCGCACCACTTTCGTTGGCCACCAACTCGAAGTGGTAAGTCTCGCCACGGATGATGCAACCCAGGGCGATCAGGGCGTCGAAACGCTCGCTGTCGGCCATGGCCTGCAGGGCGGTCGGCACCTCCAGGGCGCCGGGCACGGTGACGTGCTGGATGTGCTTGGCGACCACCCCCAGGGCAACGAGTTCGTTGATGCAGAACTCGGCCAGTCGGCCGGTCAGATCGTGGTTGAAACGAGCCTGGACGATCCCGATGCGCAATTCGCGCCCGTCGAGTCGGCCGGCTTGTCCTTTGTCAGCGCCTTGCATGTGTTGTGATCCTGAAAAAGAGCGAGAGAAAAATCAAAAAAGAACAAAAAATCAATGTGACGGCGCCAAGGTTTGGCCATCGGCCGTGAGGAAGCCGATGACTTCCAGGCCAAAGCCCACCATGCTGGGCAGGCGTTGCTGGTTGCCCATCAGCTTCATGCGTTGCACACCCAGGGTGCGCAGGATTTGCGCGCCCACGCCATAGGTGCGCAGATCAGGTGGCGTGCGCGGGACTTCGCCGGGATTGACCGGCAACAGGCGGTCCATCAGCCTGACGGACTCTTCGCCCGCGTTCAGCAACACCACCACGCCGCGGCCAGCTTCCTGCACGGCGGTCAAGGCCTTGGGCAGCGGCCAAGAATGGCTCGGGGCCCCTGCGTCCAGCCAATCCAGCACCGACAGGGGTTCGTGCACGCGCACCATGACTTCGTCGGTGCAGCTCCACTGGCCCAGGCTCAAGGCCAGGTGGATGCCGCCCATGCGGTCGCGGAACACCTTGGCGTCAAAAGAGCCTTCCGGCGTCAGCATGGGGCGTTCGCCCACGCATTCAATCAACGATTCGTTGCGGCTGCGGTACTCGATCAGCGCGGCAATGGTGCCGATCTTCAGGCCATGCTCTTTGGCAAAGACTTCCAGGTCCGGCAAGCGGGCCATGGTGCCGTCGTCTTTCATGATCTCGCAGATCACCGACGTGGGCGACAGGCCGGCCATGGCCGACAGATCGCAGCCGGCTTCGGTGTGACCGGCGCGCATCAGCACGCCGCCATCCTGCGCCTGCAGCGGGAAGATGTGCCCGGGCTGGACCAGGTCGGTCGCCTTGGCATCGCGCGCCACGGCGGCCTGCACCGTGCGGGCGCGGTCAGCGGCCGAAATGCCGGTGGTCACGCCCTCGGTGGCCTCAATGGACACGGTGAAAGCGGTGCCATGCTTGGTGCCATTGCGCGTGGCCATGGGCGGCAACTGCAAGCGCTCGCAACGGTCTCGCGTCAGCGTCAGGCAGATCAGGCCACGGCCAAAGCGGGCCATGAAATTGATGGCCTCGGGTGTAACGTGGTCGGCCGCTAGGACCAGGTCGCCTTCGTTTTCGCGGTCTTCTTCATCCACCAGGATGACCATGCGACCAGCGGCCAATTCGGCGATCAGCTCAGGAATAGGAGATATGGGCATCCCGCGATTGTAGGCGGGCGGGCCCCAATTGACAGCATCCAGCTTGTGACCTTTCAGCAGGATGGGGCAGCTTTCCTGCCCTCGCCGTCAACTCTTGGGCCCAAAAAATGAAAAACTGCGCGGCTTGACGTCAGTCGTTCGCCATCGCCCATCATTCAGCCCCACGCGTTACTGCGGGCGGACGCCAGCCGTCAACATGCGCTCGACATAACGCGCAATGAGGTCGACTTCCAAGTTGACCAGACTACCTGCCTGAAGCTGGCCCAAGGCGGTGTTGTCAATGGTGTGGGGAATCACATTGATGGAAAACTCGGCCCGCTGGTCGGGCCGATCGTTGACCACGTTTACCGTCAGGCTCACGCCGTTGACCGTGATCGAACCTTTGTAGACCAAGAAGCGGGCCAACTCACGTGGCGCCAGGATGCGCAACTCCCAGGACTCGCCCACAGGCGCGAAATGCGCAACCTCGCCAACACCATCGACATGGCCCGACACCAGGTGCCCGCCAAGCCGGTCCTGAGGCCGCATGGCTTTCTCCAGGTTTACGGGTCCGTTCTCAGTCAGCCCTGCGGTCCGGACCAGGCTTTCGGCCGAGACATCGATGGTGAACCTGGCTTGCTGCCGGTCCTGGCTGGTGACTGTCATGCAGGCGCCATTGATGGCGATGCTGTCACCCAAACCCACATCATCCAGATAGCCCGCTGGCGCCTGCAAGGTCAAGCGCCGCCCATGCGATGGGTCTGTGCCCAAGGGGATTGACTCCAGGATGGCGCCTACGCCGCTGATGATGCCTGTGAACATGATTTCCTATTTTTTCGGCCGGAGGATCAGCCTCAAATCATCGCCGATCCGGGCCACGTCGTGGAAGGCAAAAGCGTGCGCATCCGACACTCGCAAGAGAGGCGTCAAAGCCGCCAAGCCTCGACCTGGCCCGATCAATTTGGGCGCAAGATACACCAATAGTTCGTCAGCCCACCCCCCCTCGATCAGGGATGCGTTCAAACGGGCGCCAGCCTCGACGTGGAGTTCATTCACCCCTTGCTGAGCCAGGTCCTTCAGCACCCAGCCCAGATCAATGCCCTTACTTCCCTCGATCGGAATTAGGTCAGCGTGCGTCGTACCCAGAGCCTCGTACCGTTGCAAAGCAGCCCCATCCTGGGCCAAGACCTCGCCCAACCCGTAGATTCGGACCCGCCCAGCCAATGAAAGCAAGGCCGCAGACGCGGGGGTTCGCCATCGTGAGTCCAGCACCACACGCAGGGGCTGTTCGCGGGGCAACGCCACCTGAACCTCCGGGTGGGCACTGGGGCGGACATCCAAGCGCGGGTCGTCGTCCAGCACCGTGCCAATGCCGGTAAGCACCGCCCCGGCCCGCGCGCGCCAGGCATGGCCATCGGCACGCGCAGCCCCACCAGTGATCCATTGACTATCACCACTGCCCAGCGCCGTGCGCCCATCCAGCGAACCCGCCATCTTGACGCGCACCCAGGGCCGTTGCCTGCCCATGCGGGACAGGAAGCCCACGTTGATTTCCCGAGCCTGAACGGCGTGCGGATCGTCAGATGGCAAAACATCCACCGTCACGCCAGCAGAGCGCAATCTGGCCACACCCTGGCCCGCCACCAAGGGGTTGGGGTCCAACAACGCCACCACCACCCGGCCAAGTCCGGCGGCCACCACCGCGTCTGCACAAGGCGGAGTTCGCCCGTGGTGTGAACAAGGCTCCAGCGTCACATAGGCCGTCCCGCCTCGCACTGACACGCCCCTGGCCGCAGCATCCCGCAAGGCCATCACTTCAGCATGCGGCCCGCCGGCCTGTTGCGTATGGCCTTGCCCCAGCAATTCGCCCCCAGCGGAAACGAGAACGCAGCCCACCCTGGGATTCGGATCGGACAGCCCGATGGCCTTTTGCGCCAACGCCAGCGCCTGCGTCAAAAACTGCGAATCAGACATGCCTGCCAACCCATCATCCATCTCGCGAAAACCCGCACCGGGTTAACCACCAAACCACCGCAACGTGCTCGCATCTTGCCGCACATCATGACCGCTGGTCGGATCCAGCATGCCGCACGTCGGATGTCCAGTCGAGACAAAAGCACGACCGTGCACAATTGAAACCATGAAGATATGTGACTTTCGCCGCACTCCATGCCGTGCCCGGGGTTTCACCCTGGTCGAGCTGATGGTAACGCTGGCCATCCTCGTGATCCTGCTGGCCATCGGTGTCCCCGCGATGCAAGGCTTCCTGGCCAACCGGCAGGTGGCCGGCAAGGCCGATGCGCTGGTTTCCGCCATGCGCTACGCCCGGTCAGAGGCCCTCAAGCGCGCGCAGCCGGTCACCATTTGCCAGACCACCACAGCTGACTCGATTACCCCGACCTGTGACACCGGCACAGGCGACTGGAACAGCGGGTGGTTGATCTTTGTAGACAACGCCCCGGCCAATGGCAGCTATGACTTGAACAAAGAGTTGCTGATCAAGGTGCAGCAGGCGCTGCCCGGCAGCGGTGTATTCAAAGCTGATGATGGCAAGGAGCAAAGAACCATCAAGTTCACATCAGATGGCTTGGCCATGGGCAGCCAGAACGGGTTTTACGCATTCTCTGAAACAGGTTGCACGTTGGTGACTCTGGCATCCACAGGCCGGGTCACCACCTCCAAACTGAAAACAGCGGACTGCCAGAAGAAGTCATCATGATGAAGCCCTCCCGCTCTTTGTCCAGGCAAACCGGTGCAACCCTGATCGAGGTCATGGTCTCCGCCTTGATCGTGGCCTTCGGCGTGCTGGCCATGATCGCCCTGCAATCCAATGCTATCAAGTTCAGCAAAACCAGCGAATACCGATCCATCGCCACGCTGCTGGCCAATGACTTGGCAGACCGCATGCGCGTTAACTCGGTCCCGGCCGCCTTGGCCACTGGCAGTCCCTACGACGTCACCGAGGCCTACAGCAGGCCCAGCGCGGTGCCCTCACGCCCAAGCTGTAAGGCTGACGACTGCACTCCGGACGAACTGGCGAAACGCGATGTGGGTGAGTGGAAGCGGGCACTTTACTTTTCGTTGCCGGGTGGTAATGGCTATGTCAAAACGAACCCCACCGACCGTGTGGTCGATGTCTGGGTGGCATGGCAAGACCCTGGTGAAACGGAGGCTGCGGCCCCCGGCTCTAAAAGCGAATGCCCAACGGACTTTGTGAAAGATGTCAAGGATCAACCACGCTGCATGTTCTTCCGCATCGCCTTGCCGCCCCCACTCTGACGTCAGCCTTGCCACCACATGGACCCCATGATCACTCGCCCCGCCCTACCCCAAAGCACGCGCATTCACACGCGGCATCGCGGGCTTTCACTCGTCGAGTTGCTGGTCTCCATGGTCATCGGCCTGGTCATCATCGGCGTGGTCTTTGCCAACTACCTCACCAGCGGAACCGGCAAGAACAGCAACACCGCATTGAGTCAGATGTCAGAGGACGCCACCACGGCGCTCAATTTTTTGCGCAAGCAGATCACCCAGGCGGGCTACAGCCGGGCGTATGCGCTCGGCGGCACCAACGGCATCGAACGTTTCTACAGCGGGCGGGCCATTTTTGGCTGTGATGGTGAGTTTGCCAACCCCAGGGCGCCCGTCATCAGCGAGTTGACCTGCAAAGATGGAGATGGCCCCAGCATTGCCATCGCTTACGAAGCCGACGAGCGCAATTCCGTTCTGCGCAAACCGGAGGCCGGCGACGCACGCCCCGGCGATTGCGAAGGCGCTGCCATCGCCGAGAGCTTAAAAGGCGGTAAGAAATACTACGTTGCAGAATCACGTCTTTTTCTCAGCGATGCCAAGAACGGCACGCTGTCGTGCAAAGGCAATGCTCAAGACACTGCGCCTGTGGCAGGAGGCGCTCAGTTGACTAACAAAGACTCCAGTCCATTGATTAACAACATTGAGAGCATGCGCATTCGCTATGGTGTGGCGAAGAGCTTGGCTAGCGCCGCCTTGCCCCTAACTCCAGTCAAGTTCGTTAAGGCCAGCGAAATTGGCAACGCCGCCACCGCAGCCTGGAAGGACGTGGTAGCCGTCCGCATCTGCGTCGTCGTGCGCAGTGAAGACGAAGTCATGCAGGACAAGACTCCGTATTACGACTGCGATGCCGTCGAGGACGCCGCTCCCAAGCCAATTACACCAACGGATCGCAGGCTGTACCGCGCGTTCACCACCACCGTAATGGTGCAAAACAGATTGGGTGGCTGACCATGCAAACCAACATCCCATCCGGTCAACACCGGCAACAACAAGGCGTCGTCCTGATCGTCGTGCTCATCATGCTCGTCATCATCGGCCTAACTTCGGCCGCCGTGATGCGCAATGCCCTGACGACCGACTTGGTCAGTGGCAATGTCCGCTCAGAAACCCTGGCCACCGAAGCCGCCCAATTGGCCCTGAGCTATTGCGAGCAGCAACTCCTCAAAGGGGGCGCCGTACTGGTCCTCAAGCCGGCTGACGCCGAGGGCCATTGGTCCAAACTGGACAACTGGCTCGATGGCAGCGCCAACGGCCCTATCAGCCCACCCAACTGGGGCACGCGCGATGGCTCCGGCAGCGCTTCCGCGTCCGCAGGCAGCAAGGCGCCGCAATGCATGGCCGAGCAAACTACGCTCCCAGGTGGTGCGCCGACCCCTTCCACAGATGACATTGTCGTGACCGTCACTGCGCGAGGCTTCACGCCCGACTACAAGGAAGACACCACGAAAAAGGGCCAGGTCATATCTGGCTCCGCCGTCTGGTTGCAATCCACGCTGCGCCTGAAGAAAAAATAAGCCAGCCATCCATCTCCGGAGCAAAACCATGCCTAACTCACATCAGAACTGGCGCCAATTCGGCAAGAGGCTGATCGCCTGCGTGGCCATTGCCGCGCTGCAAATCAACACCATGGCACCGGTGTGGGCCGCCTTGGCCCAGAAACCGCTGCTGTCCAGTAGTGGGGTTCTGCCCAAGCCCAACGTGATCCTGTCGCTGGACAACTCCGAATCCATGGCCCTCAACCACATGCCCGAGTCTCTCGCCGGGACCAACATCGTGAGGATGCACCCGGAGGACAATCTTTCCATCGCTTCGCACAGCATTTTGCGCTCTGTAGCGGGGTATGTACCCGCCACCGGGAAGTGTGTGGACAACGTTTTCGAATGCATGATGCGCTCACCGGATGTCAACACCATCTACTACAACCCGGCTACCTACTACCGTCCCTGGATCGATGCCAACAACCCAAGCGCACGCCTACCGGATTCCTCCTTTACCGCGGCGCCCATCGATCCACTCAATCGCGCAAAAGCCGTCAACCTGAGTGTCTCAGTGAATGAGGCGAGCGCCACGCCGATCAGATGGTGCCGTTCCGGAAACGACTGCAGTGACAGCCGCAAAACGTTCACCCCTGGCATTTACTACAAGCTAACCGGCACTGCCACTGACCAGGCCACGAGCTACACCTTGGTGAACGTGGGCACCGACGCGCCCACCCATGGCCGCCGCCAGTATTCCCAGCGGCTGGATTGCCCCAACGAGGGCCTCTGTACTCAAGATGCTGAAAAGACCAACTTTGCCAACTGGTTCACCTATTACCGCGCTCGCATTTTGTTCACGAAGGCAGCTTTGTCGGAAGCCTTTGCCACGCAAGGCGACACGATTCGGCTGGGCTGGGGCTTCACGTCCTCTGTCACCAAAGAAACTGACCGCAGCTTGGTCACCGACCCTCCCGAGGTGGACGGTCAGCGCATCCTGGGCGGCCCATCCCAAGGCGTACGCGACTTCACGGACAGCCACAAGCTGACTTTCCTGGCGGCCATGCAGAACATCTCACTCAGGGGCAGCACGCCCTTGCGCTTCGTCATGGATGGTGTCGGCCAGTACTTCAAGAACTCCGATCGTCCCTGGCAGGACAACCCGGCCAGCGGTAGCTCAACAGGGACCCCCCTGTCGTGCCGCCGCGCCTATAACATCCTCACCACAGACGGTTATTACAACGACAACGGGACGGTTCATAGCACCGTCAACTACACCACGCCAACAAACCACATCGGCGATGTGGACGGTCAAACCATCGTAGATGTTGGCGCGACACGCTACACGCCAACCAAGCCCTATTCCGATGCGGCCAATGCAAGCACTTTGGCCGACATCGCCATGTACTACTGGGCCCATGACCTGAACACGTCTATTCCAAACAAGGTCCTGAACAAGGCCATCTCGATTTCAGACCCTGACTATTACGACACCAGCAAGGATCCCGCGACGTGGCAGCACCTCACACAGTTCACTGTCGGCGTGGGCGTGTCCGGCTCCTTGAACCCAGCTACCGATCTGGCCGCCCTGAAGAACGGAACCAAAGTTTGGCCGAAGATTTCATCGGATGCCAGCAAGATCGATGACCTTTGGCATGCTGCCGTCAACTCGCGCGGACAGTTCTACGTAGTCAAGGATGCCAGCACCTTCAAGACCGCCATCAAAAACGCCATTGGGCAAACGCAGAATGCCCCTCAGAGCGAAGGCGGCGTCGCCACGGCAGGCACGACCATTCAAAGCAGTACGAGAAAGTACATCTCTTCCTACATTACCAACAAGGATGGTCCGTGGAGCGGTGATTTTTACGCTTACAACCTCACGACATCAGGCAAGGTGGACGGCGAAAAAGCATGGAGTGTCACAGAGCAGGCCAACGGCAAAACTCCTGGCGTACCACCGATGAACGCGGCTGACCGAAACATCGTCATCTGGAATGCCGACGCCGGCGCCGATGCTCCTACGGTTTTCGACTGGGCATCGATGGGCGCAAGCAACCAAGCCTTGATGCCAGGCGGTTCGGAACAATTGGTCAAGTACTTGCGTGGCGACACGTCAAAAGAAGGTCCGGGCGCAGATCAATACAGAGAAAGAAACGGCGCCAGGTTTGCCGATTTTGTCAACTCCAACATCGTCTACGTCAAGGACCACGTCAACCTGAAATACGGTGGACTGCCGGCAGTTGCAGTAGGCCGGACAACGCTGCCCACGGGCGATGATCCCACTGGTTACGGACACTTTCTTGACAGAAAGGCCCTTCGCAAGCCAGCCGTGGTGTTCATCGGCAGCAATGGCGGCTTCCTTCATGGCTTCCAAGACAACGCCGGCAGCACCGCCAGTGAAGACATTGAGCTCAACAAGAGAAATGGCACCGAGTTGTTCGCCTTTGTTCCCAGGGGTGTTCTTTCCAACCTGCCCAAGTTGGCGCAGCAGGACTATGGTCGCAGTGGTGGCGCCAACGAGCATCAGTACTTTGTCGATGGACTGATTGCTGAATCCGACGCTTACTTCAGAGGTGCGTGGCGGAATGTGCTCGTGGGTTCACTGGGTGCGGGTGGCAAAGGCATTTATGCGCTGGATGTGACCAAGCTTGACGCGTTGGGCACTGGTAGCCTGCTTTGGGACAAGACCGTGCCAAACACCGCGGGTGCAGGAGCCGATGTCGGATACATCGTCACGCCCCCCCAGGTAGGCGTGCTGCCCAACGGAGAATGGAAGGTTTTCGTCGGCAATGGCTATGACAGCACCAGTGGTCAAGCGGCTTTGCTGATTTACAGCATGTCGGATGGCACGCTGGAATCCATCCCTGTCGGAGGCGGGGGCGGCAACGGCCTGGGTGGCGTGGTGCTGGTGCGCAACTCCAACCAAGAGGTGGTAGGCGCCTACGCCGGGGACCTGCAAGGTAATTTATGGCGATTCGAGTACAGCCCCAAAACCGGTGCCATGGTCAAAGGCTATGACGAGGGCAGCTCGAAATTGCCACTCTTCATCGCGAAGTCCGACAAAGGCGCGACCCAGCCCATCACGGCCGCGCCCGCCGTTCTAGCCCATCCATCTGGAGGCAATGTCATTGTGTTTGGCACGGGCAAACTGCTGGAGTCCACTGACAAATCAAATTCCCTTGGCGTGCAAAGCGTCTACGGCATCTGGGACAAAATGCGGGTGGCCCTTGACGTTGACACCACGGGGTTGAGCTCGCCATTCACCTTGACGGGCACTGGCAACCCACGCGATGGCGTGCTAATCCAACAGACCATCACGGCAGGGGCTCTTGCCGGGGCCTACAACGTCAGCTCAGCTCAGCAAACCAGCTCGTCCCTAGGGTGGTTCATGGACTTGACTATTCAGGATGGCCAACGCTTGATTTACCCAGTTCAGTCCATCAGCAACTATGTCTTGCTCGGCACCGTTGTGCCGTCAGCCACGGCCACAGACTGCGAAAACCTCAACGCCAAGGGTTACAACTTCCTGCTGCCCGGCTTGACGGGCGCCCAAGCCAACGTCGCCATTTTGGACATCAATGGCGATGGCGTTGTGACGAAGGATGATGGCAATTATTCTGGCTACGAAACGGGGGCCGATGGTAACGACATCATTCTTCCTGGAGGCGGGGGTGGTGGCGGGCCGGGACCCTCAGGCCCTCAATGTTCCATCCAGAACACCGCCGGAGACGTCCAGTGCGAGCTACCTAGAGATCCCGAAGGGGGTTATGAACTGACAGACCGGGTCTGGAAGCGCTTGCTCAATGTTCCCCAACCCGCTCTCTGACAATCCAATCACATACCACGATGGTTTTCATGAATTCAAAAGCACTGCCCACCTCCAGGGGGTTCACATTGATAGAGGTGATGATCGTTGTCGCCATCGTGGGAATACTGGCCGCCATTGCCTACCCGTCCTACACAGAACATGTGCGCCGGGCGCATCGCGCCGAAGCCCAAACGGCACTCCTGCAAGCGGCGCAGTTCATGCAGCGCTTTTATGCCGCGAACAATCGCTACGACCAAACCCTCAGTGGCACCGCTACTGCATTGCCCGTCACTAAAGTACCTGAAACCGGCACCACGCTGTATACCCTCAGCTTTGTAGACAAGTTATTGACCGAAACGTCTTATGTGCTCCAAGCCGTTCCAGCCAATGGTGGCATGATGAACAACGACAAGTGCAAAACACTGACACTCAACCAGTTGGGCCAAAAAAGCGTGATCATTGACGACAGCAAAACACCACCAAGCAGCGACGTCATTCAAAGTTGCTGGAAGTAGTGGCTGCAGCAACCCATTCAGCCTGTCTCCTTCCCCCCCCGCTTCGCCGTCTCCTTGATCGCCGCCACAAACTCGCTCACATCGTCAAAGCTGCGATAAACCGACGCAAAGCGCACATAAGCCACCTTGTCCAGCTTGCGCAGCTCCTTCATCACCCACTCGCCAAGCTGCGTCGAGTCCACTTCCTTGTCGCCACTCTGGCGCAAGCGCGCTTCAATCGACTCGATGGCCAGGTCCAGCGCCTCGGCACTCACCGGCCGCTTGCGCAGCGCCACCATCATCGAGCCCTTCAGCTTGGCCCGCTCATAGTCAGTGCGCCGCCCATCGCGTTTCACAATGGCAGGCAACTCGATTTCAGCGCGTTCATACGTGGTGAAGCGCTTGTCGCAGCCACCGCAGCGGCGGCGGCGGCGCGTCGAATCCCCTTCGTCGGAGTCACGGGTTTCAACGACCTGGGTGTCGGGGTGGGCACAGAAAGGGCAACGCATGGTGAAGGACCATCCATCCAGCAAAGAACAAAAAACCCGGCACAAGGGCCGGGTTAGGACGTCAACCGATCAACGGTAAACCGGGAAATCGCGGGTCAGCGCCGCGACCTTCTCGCGCACGCGGGCCAGATTGGCTTCGTCGTGCGGGTTGTCCAGCACATCGGCGATCAGGTTGCCCACGGCAATGGCCTGCTCTTCCTTGAAGCCACGCGTGGTGAAGGCGGGGCTGCCCAGGCGGATGCCGCTGGTCACCATCGGCTTTTGCGGGTCGTTGGGGATGCCGTTCTTGTTGCAGGTCATGTGCGCCTTGCCCAAAATGGCTTCGGCTTCCTTGCCCGTCAGGTTCTTGGGGCGCAGGTCTACCAGCATCACGTGGCTCTCGGTGCGGCCCGAAACAATGCGCAGGCCGCGCTGGGTCAGCGTGTCAGCCAGCGCGGCGGCGTTCTTCACCACTTGCTGCTGATAGGCCTTGAACTCGGCCGACAGGGCTTCCTTGAAAGCCACGGCCTTGCCCGCAATCACGTGCATCAGCGGGCCACCCTGGATACCCGGGAAGATGGCGCTGTTGATCTTCTTGGCGATGTCTTCGCCGCGCATCAGGATGATGCCGCCACGGGGGCCGCGCAGGCTCTTGTGCGTGGTCGAGGTGACGACGTCGGCGTGCGGCACGGGGTTGGGGTACACGCCCGCGGCGATCAGGCCGGCGTAGTGGGCCATGTCCACCATGAAGTAGGCGCCGATCTCCTTGGCGATCTTGCCAAAGCGCTCGAAGTCAATGCGCAGGGCAAACGCAGAGGCGCCCGCGATGATCAACTTGGGCTTGTGCTCGCGCGCCAGGCGCTCCATGGCCTCGTAGTCGATGTCTTCCTTGGCATCCAGGCCGTAGCTCACCACGTTAAACCACTTGCCCGACATGTTCAAAGGCATGCCGTGGGTCAGGTGGCCGCCTTCGGCCAGGCTCAGGCCCATGATGGTGTCGCCGGGCTGCAGCAGGCCGAAGAACACGGCCTGGTTGGCTTGCGAGCCCGAGTTGGGCTGCACGTTGGCGTATTCGGCGCCAAACAATTGCTTCAGGCGGTCGATGGCCAATTGCTCGACCACGTCGACGTATTCGCAACCGCCGTAGTAGCGCTTGCCGGGATAGCCTTCGGCGTACTTGTTGGTCAGCTGGGAGCCCTGCGCCTGCATCACGGCGGGCGAGGTGTAGTTTTCCGAGGCGATCAGCTCGATGTGGTCTTCCTGGCGCTTGTTCTCAAGCTGGATGGCAGACCAAATCTCGGCATCAACGTTGGCCAGGGTTTGTTGGGCGCGGTCAAACATGAAAGGCAGTCCTCTTCAGTCGTGTGAAGACCCACCGCAGCACATCAGTGCCGCCAGAGGGCTGCCCAGGCGAACGGCGTAACAGCGATCAGGCCAGATGCCTGGTGCCGGCCGCGCTTCCCGGTGGTTCACCACCTCAGATCCCAGAAGGGGACCGTCTATCGCCAGTCGCGCGGCAAGTCTGGATTGTATCGGACCCAGGCGTTCAGTGCGCCAAAGCCACCTGTTCAGCCCTGCGAATGGGGGCCGAATCGCTGGCAGAGGGCGCCGTCGGCATGGCCGCAGGCGGGATCACCACAGCAGCAGGGGTGGGATGACCGCCCTGCACCGCCGCCTCAGGCGTGGCCGAGACCGCCGCCGGAGCCAGCATCTGGGGTGCCGACGATTCAGCCTGCACCATGGTCTGCGCAGGGGTGGAGGCGTTGGTGGGCACCTTTTGCCCAGCCACCACCTGCTTCAAGAAGGACTGCTCAGCCAGCACCCGGTAGGCATAACCCCCGTCATTGGCCAGATTTGCGGCGCCCACGTAATACTTCAGGCCGCCCTCCAGGCTGCCGGCGCGCTGAATGCACTCCTTCAAAACCTGCACGCCCACGCGCAAATTGGTCACCGGGTCAAAGGCGGCGTTCTGCCCGCCAAAGATCTGGTACTTGTCGTGGTGGATGCGTGTCATGACCTGCATCAGGCCCTGCGCACCCACATGGCTTTGCGCAAACGGGTTGAAACTGGACTCGATCGCCATGATGGACAGGATCAGCGTGGGCTCGACGCCCGCGCGGCGGCCCACGTCCCAGGCTTCTTGCACCAAACGGCTCACAGGCTCCGGGGCCACGCTGTAACGGCGCGACAACCAATAGGCCACGGCGGCCTGCTGGCGGGTCAGATCGGCGGGATCAATCGCCGTGGCACGCTGAATGGCTTCAGGCTCGGCCATGGCCAGCAAGACATCATTGAGCTCAGGGTCCACCGCCACTTGCGTGCGGGCGGTGGCACGGTCCACCAACCAGCTCAGCACTTGGCTTTCCAAGCCATGGCGCACATCATCACGGCCCGACAAGAACACCACCACGGCCACTGCGGCCAAGCCCAACAGGGCCAATGCGTTGTGGCTCACCTGGCGCAAACCAGTCACCACATCCTGCACAAACAAACTCACGCCAGCGCGTGCGGACGAGACCAGCTCGCTCACGTCACGATTGATTGCTGTCATGACACTCCTTTCCTCACCACGGTTCACTGGAGGTCTCCAGTAGCGTCGATGGCGATAATCACCCCCATCATGGGCACGCCCACTGCTGGCCGTACTGCGCCGCTGAGACACAGGGAAAACCCGGATAAAAAGACTCCGGGGTCGTTGCGAGCGGATTCTAGGCAAGCCTGTAATAACCAGTCAAGCATAAAGATCTCATCTCTTATACATAAAACATGAAATATCGAGACCTTCGGGACTTCGTGTCCGGCCTGGAAAAGTTGGGCGAACTGAAACGTGTCGCAACACCTGTGTCGGTGCGGCTGGAGATGACCGCCATCAGCGATCGCGTACTTCGGGCTGGCGGGCCGGCACTTTGGTTTGAACAACCGACCGGCCTGACACCCCCGCGAACCGGGGGGGCGCCACCTCCGAAAATCCCAGTTTTAGCCAACCTATTCGGCACCCCGCGCCGCGTCGCATTGGGCATGGGGGCCGATGACGTCAGCGAATTGCGCGACATAGGCCGCATGCTGGCCAGCCTGAAAGAGCCAGAACCGCCCAAGGGCCTGAAGGACGCTGGCAAATTGTTCAGCATGGCCAAAGCCCTGTGGGACATGAAGCCCTCCCGCGTGGGCCAGGCACCTTGCCAAGAGCAGGTGCTGGAAGGCAGCGATGTCGATCTTGGCAAGCTGCCCGTTCAGCTGTGCTGGCCGGACGACGCCGCCCCCTTATTAACCTGGGGCCTGGTGGTCACCCGCGGGCCCCAAGGCGTGCCCAAAGCCCGGACCCGCCAGAACCTGGGCATCTACCGCCAACAGTTGATCAGCCCTCGCCAGGTCATCATGCGCTGGCTAGCCCACCGTGGCGGCGCGCTCGACTTTCGCGAATTCGCGCTGGCCAATCCCGGTCAGCCCTTCCCCATCGCCGTGGCCTTTGGCGCCGATCCGGCCACCATCCTGGGCGCGGTCACGCCCGTGCCCGATTCCTTGAGCGAATACCAGTTCGCCGGTTTGCTGCGGGGCAGCCGCACCGAGGTGGTCAACACGCAAGTGGGTGAGCGCACGCCAGATGGCGACCATTGGCTGCAAGTGCCGGCCAGCGCCGAGTTCGTGCTCGAAGGCCACATCCCGACGGCCCCGGCCGGCTTCAAAGGCACCAGCGACCATGGCGTGCCCTTGATGGAGCGCGGCGGCTACCTGCACGCGCTGGAAGGCCCCTTCGGCGACCACACCGGTTATTACAACGAACAGGACTGGTTTCCGGTGTTCGAAGTGCGCCGAATGACGCACCGGCAGGACCCCGTCTACCACTCCACCTACACCGGCAAGCCGCCGGATGAGCCCGCCGTGCTGGGCGTGGCCCTCAATGAAGTCTTCGTGCCGATCCTGCAGAAGCAGTTTCCCGAGATCGTCGATTTCTACCTGCCGCCCGAGGGCTGCAGCTACCGCATGGCCATCATCAGCATGAAGAAGTCCTATCCCGGGCATGCCAAGCGGCTGATGTTTGGTGTGTGGAGCTACCTGCGCCAGTTCATGTACACCAAGTTCATCATCATCGTGGACGAGGACGTGGACACCCGCAACTGGCAGGAAGTGATCTGGGCCATCACCACCCGCATGGACCCGGTGCGTGACACCACTTTGGTCGATCAGACACCCATCGACTACCTGGATTTCGCCTCACCGGTTAGCGGCCTGGGCGGCAAGATGGGCCTGGACGCCACCAACAAATGGCCTGGCGAAACCAGCCGCGAGTGGGGCCGCACCATCACCATGCCTGACGAGGTCACTCGCCGGGTCGATGGATTGCTTCAAGACATCATGGGGACGAAATTCACGGCAGGTTGACCCCATGCTGACAAAAGGACTTGCGCCCGGCCGCCGCTTGGATTAATCTGAATTTGCCTGCTGAACAGGCACCTTGAAAAGACGCAGTCACTGCGTCTGACGGGATGTGGCAAACGTTAATCTTTGCCCTTTCCAAGGACGGCTTAGGCCGCTCCAACCCCCGGCCTAGTCCGGGGGTTTCTGTTTGTGGACCCGCTTTTTAACGGAGCCTAACTACCGGCCAGCATGCCCAGCAGTTCACGGCAGAGCAGGCGCACATTGACCATGCCGCCGCCTGAAGGAACCCACTCCAGGATGGGATTGGCTTCCTTGCCCCAGAACTTGCCCGGGGCCGGTGTGATCACCGGCGCAGGCTTGCCAGCGCGCGCCGCCCAACTGGCCGCGGCCTGCTCAAAGGCCCGCCTTGAACGCGGCATGTGGAAGGCATCGGTCACCAACACAATCTCGGTCACGCCCTGATCCGCCAGCAAGGTCACGGCGGCCGCCGCATTGCCCCGTGTGTCGGCCGAGTCCTTTTCAACCCAGCGCAATGGCAGTCCGTAAGCCTGCTCGGCAACGCGCCCGGCCACTTCGGCCTCGGCAGGGCCCTCCTGCACGTCCTTCTGCCCCCAACCCACCCCACCGGTCACCCCAAGGGGCCACCCCGTCAAGCGGCTCAGCCACACGCCATAGCGCAGGCGTTCCGCAAAAAAATGAGTCAGGTCGGTGACACCGTATTCTTGAGACTTGGGTACCAGGCCCGCACCCAGCACCATGATGCCCACCGTGGGCGGTGGCGGCGCCTTGCCCTGGCGCAGGGCCAGCGCCACCTGCTGTGCGTAGACCTTCCCGCTGGCGGTCAGCCGATCCTGGGCTTCACCCAGCAAGGCTGGCGGCGGGCGCAACACGTGGTTTTGCAGCCAGGTGGCTGTGCCAGAGCAACTGCCCATCCACACGCCGACCACCCCCACCAGCAGCAAAAAATAACCCAGATTGCGCCTAGGCAGGATCAGCCGGGCGCCCACCAACACCAGCACCAGCCAGGGCACGGGTGGCAACAACAACGCGCTGATCAATGGCTTCCAAGCCGCCCAATCCTGCATGGCGGGCCCTTGTCAGAAAAAGGCTTGCAAGCCGGTCTGGGCACGGCCCAGGATCAAGGCGTGCACATCGTGCGTGCCTTCATACGTGTTGACTGTTTCCAGGTTCACCATGTGGCGCATGACGTGGTACTCATCGTGGATGCCGTTGCCGCCGTGCATGTCGCGGGCCAGGCGCGCCACGTCAAGCGCCTTGCCGCAGTTGTTGCGCTTGATCAGGCTGATCATTTCAGGCGCGGCCTGGTGCTCGTCCAGCAGGCGCCCCACGCGCAGGGCCGCATGCAGGCCCAGGGTGATCTCGGTCTGCATGTCGGCCAGCTTCTTTTGCACCAGTTGGGTTTGGGCCAGTGGCCGGCCAAATTGGATGCGGTCCAGCGTGTACTGACGCGCGGCGTGCCAGCAGAACTCGGCTGCGCCCATGGCGCCCCAGGCAATGCCATAGCGCGCCTTGTTCAGGCAGCCAAATGGCCCTTTCAGGCCTGACACATTGGGCAGGATGTGCTCGTCCGACACCAGCACCTGGTCCAGCACGATCTCACCGGTCACGCTGGCGCGCAGGCTGAGCTTGCCCTCGATGCGCGGCGTGCTGAAGCCTTTCATGCCCCGCTCGACCACAAAGCCGCGGATGGTGTCATCCAGCTTGGCCCACACCACCGCCAGATCGGCGATGGGTGAATTGGTGATCCACATCTTGGCGCCGTTGAGCACATAGCCGCCCTCGACCTTGGTGGCCCGGGTGACCATGCTGCCGGGATCAGAGCCATGGTTGGGCTCGGTCAGGCCAAAGCAGCCCACCCACTCGCCCGTGGCCAGTTTGGGCAAATATTTTTGCCGCTGCGCCTCGCTGCCGTAGGCATGGATGGGGTGCATCACCAAAGAGCTTTGCACGCTCATGGCGCTGCGGTAGCCCGAATCAACCCGCTCCACCTCGCGTGCGATCAGGCCATAACAGACATGGTTGACGCCCGCGCAGCCATACCCATCAATGGTGGCACCCAGAAAGCCCAGGGCACCCATTTCGTTCATCAATTCGCGGTCAAAGCGCTCTTCGCGGTTGGCCGAGAGGATGCGGGGCTGCAGCTTGTCCTGACAATAAGCTTGGGCAGCATCGCGGATGGCCCGCTCCTCGTCCGACAGCTGGGCATCCAACAACAAAGGATCTGTCCAGGAAAATGTGGCTTTGCTCATGGAATTGACTTGGTTTGGATGATCATTGCGCATCGCACGTCAGTCTACGCACAAGGATACCGCCCATGGAAGCCAATGCCCCCCAAAGCAACACCATTGAAGAAGCCACGTTTGGTGGCGGCTGCTTTTGGTGCATCGAAACCGTTTTCAACCAGCTGAAGGGCGTGATCGACGCCGAATCCGGCTACAGCAACGGCGAGCACCCCAACCCGAGCTACGACGACGTCTGCTCAGGCACCACGGGCCATGCCGAGGTCGTGCGGGTCAAATTTGACCCCAGCCAAGTCAGCTACCACCAGCTGCTGGAGGTGTTTTTCACCATCCACGACCCCACCACGCTGAACCGCCAGGGCAACGACGAGGGCACCCAATACCGCTCAGGTATCTACACCCACAACAGCGAGCAAGCTCACCAAGCCAGGGCCTTGATCGAACAACTGGAGACGAGCCACGCGTTTGGCAAACCCATCGTGACCGAGGTACGCCCCCTGGTCAACTACCACGCCGCCGAGGCCTACCACCAGCGGTATTTTGAGCACAACCCCCACGCCGGCTATTGCGCATTCGTCGTCGCGCCCAAGGTTGCCAAGTTCCAGAAGACCTTTGCCGACCTCCTCAAAAAGGATTGACCGCTCAGGGCGCCAGCCGGCGCATCAGCCACTGACCGCTTGGGTTCAATTCAAAAACCAATCGGTCATGCAGGCGTGACGTGCGCCCTTGCCAGAATTCCCAGCGGTCGGGCACCAGGCGATATCCGCCCCAATGCGGGGGCCTGGGTGGATCATCGCCCAACTTTGACTGCTGATCGGCCCAGGCTGACTCCAAAGCCTCTCGAGACGGGATGACTTCACTTTGCGGCGAAGCCCAAGCGCCAATCCGCGAACCCAGTGGCCTGGAGCGGTAGTAATCGTCTGATTCAGGCTCGGCCACCTTTTCAACGCGCCCCTCTACCCGAACCACCCGCTCCAAGGGCCCCCAGAAAAATTGGATCGCCGCGAATGGGTTGGAGGCCAGATCCCGCCCTTTCCGGCTGGCGTAATTGGTGAACCACACCAACCCACGCTCATCGGCCCCTTTGAGCAAAAGCACCCTGGTGGAAGGCCGCCCATCCGCCCCCGCCGTCGCCAGGGTCATTGCATTGGGCTCCGACAGCTTCGCCTGCACAGCATCGTCAAACCATTGGTGAAATTGCGCCAGGGGGTTGTTCTGCACATGCTCCTCGTCAAGGGCTGCGCGTTCATAGCTTTGGCGCATCTGCGCCAAGTCGTGTGATGTTTTTTCCATCCATCAAGTATCGGCCAGTCTGGCCCTGGCTGCGAAGCCAAAACCGCTTAAACCCGTCTGGGGTATTTGCCTAAGTAATGGTGCTCTGGTGCATTGCAGCAATTTGGCTCACACTTTGTTGCAAGTCCTTGCCAAACCATGAACCACCAGCCCACGCTCATCATCCTGGCCGAACCCACGCCCGCTGGCGTCGGTGCGACGGGTGCGGCCGGCCAATCGGCGGCCAACGGGCAGCAGGCATTGGGGCTTTTCTCAGTGATGGACAGCACCGTTCGCCGCGGTTTGGCCAGTGGACTGCCCATGGTCGTCGTGGCGCCTCCAGACATGGCCAAACAAGCCCGCCAACTGCTGCCGGGCAATGACGTGATCGACCTCCCCGACATGGCCCCCACACGGTCACGCGCTGATCGCCTAGCCAGGGCTGTGGCAGCGGGCGTGGAAGCCAGTGCCAACGCCCCTGGCTGGCTGCTGCTTCCTGCCGACATGCCCATGCTGCAAGTGGACACCTTGCGCGCTGTGGCCAACGCCGTTGCGCTGTACACCGTGGTGTTTCCTCAGTACCGCCACCGCCGTGGCCACCCCGTGGGCTTCTCGGCCGAGTTGTTCTCTGAACTCATCCGTCTGGACAGCGAGCGCGATCTTGCCCGCCTGACTGCCCGCTACCCCGCCATGGGTGTGGATGTGGATGATCCTGGTGTGCTGATGGCCCAAGACGCCCAAAGTGGCTTGGCCCAGCTGCGCGTGCAATTGCACAGCACCAACTTGGCGCCCCGCTGAGCTTGGCAAGGCACCAGCGGCGCTCATAAGGCGCGCAAATGGTCGCAAAAAGCCCCAACTAGTGGAATCCCGAGGAACGATCGATGTTCCACGCTCCATGGTTTCCCTAGTTTTCCGGGCTTTCACCAAGCAAAGCCCCCCACTCACGGGGGGACCTTAAAACGGTGCTGCGGCACTATTCATTCACCAAATCTTGCAACCCGCAAGCACTTCCAAAGGAGCTACTAAATGAAACTGCGTTCCATCTCTTTCGCCGCCGCTACCCTCGTTCTGGCCGCTTCCGCCAATGCCTTGACCATTGACTGGACCAAGATGCAAGGCACGTCCAAGCTGGACTTCTCGGCCAACGCCATCAGCCTGTTCCAAGCCAACGGCGGCAAGCTGGTTGCCTTGGGCAACACCACCCCCGTCGGCACCAGCGGCTGGAGCTTCTCGCTGCCCATCACCAGCATCGAAATCAACGGCTCCTTGAAGGTTGCTGCCGGCCAAGCCAGCGGCTCGGCCCTGGACATCGTCCGCCGCACCATCGACGAAGACACCGGTGAAGTCATCACCTCGGGCATCGTTCTGGCCAACTTCAAGCTGGACTACATCAACCACAAGGTTCTGGCCGATTCGACCCCCCGTGGCGGCGCCACGCAACCTATGTTTGCCGTGTACGACTTCAATGTGGCCACGCCTTTGGCCCTGAAGTACAAGTTCCCTCTGACGGTGACTGGCAATGAAGTGCTGGACAAGCTGATCCTGACCCCCGCCGCTGTGGACTTGTTCGCTTCATCGCTGGGCCTGTCTGGCGATGCCGTTCTGAACCTGGTGGCCACCACCGATTTCGGCACGCTGACCCAAAACATCAGCACCAACGCTCGCAAGCCTGCCGTGTCGAAGACTCCTTACGTTCCCGCTCCCTGAATCTCAGTGATGGGCTTGGCCAAATAGCTCCGTTTGGCTAACTCATTCAGAGTTTCATGTTGCAAAAAAGGCTCCCACCCCGGGAGCCTTTTTGCATTTTGCGTTGGGCTGAATGAGTCCTCGCACCCAAGACGCCCTCAAAACCGGGAAATAGTGAAATCCCGTAGTCTCTGCGTAACTTACAACTACTTGGTTACCCCAATTTTTCACACTATCCAGGGGGGTGGGCGCCTCGACCCCCTGTTTGCGGGGGGCATTGGAAAATTGCTTTGATGCAACATTGAGCCATCCAATCACTTGCATCAAGCAAGCTTGTTCACCAAGGAGCCAAAATGAAACTGCTGACCATCCGTTCTATCTCTTTCGCTGCCGCCACCCTCGCCATGGCCGCCTCTGCCAACGCCCTGACCATCAACTGGAGCGGCCTGCAAGGCACCTCCAGGCTGGACTTCTCGGCCAACGCCATCAGCCTGTTCAAGGCCAACGGCGGCAAGGTGGTTGCTCTGGGCAACACCACCCCTATCCTCGAAACTGGCGCCACCACCGCCTGGTCGTTCAGCCTGCCCATCACCAGCATCACTGTCACGCCTTCGCTGAAGATTGGTGCCGGCCAAGCCAGCGGCTCGGCCCTGGACATCGTCCGCCGCACCTTGGACGAAGAAACCGGTGAAGTCATCACTTCAGGCATCGTCCTGGCTAACTTCAAGCTGGACTACATTGGTCACCAAGTGTTGGCAGATGCCACCACCCACGGCGCCACCACCCAGCCCATGTTCGCGGTTTACGACTTCAACACGGCCACGCCTTTGGCCCTGAAGTACAAGTTTCCCCTGAGCATCACCGGCCGTGAAGTGCTCGACAAGCTGAAGCTGACTCCCGCCGCCGTGGACCTGTTCGCCACCTCCTTGGGCCTGTCTGGCGACGCCGTGATCAGCTTGGTGCGCGACACCGACTTCGGTACCCTGACGCAAGAAATCGCTGTCAAGGTTCGCAAGCCTGCCGTGTCGAACAAGCCTTACGTTCCTGCTCCTTGATTTGAAAGGTGTAAGCCCGCGCAAGCGGGCTTACCTATCAAAGTAAAAAAGCTGCCAATTGGCAGCTTTTTTACTGGAGACCCAACTTCTTCAAAAGTTATAGCCAACCGTCATCATCACAACATAGGGATCCAATGTTTGCGTTTGCTTCCGGGTGAAGGTACCTAAATTGGCGCCGCCATTGACCCTGTGGGAGGGATCATAGTTACGATAGAGAATGAGTTCTTGCAACTGCGTTTTCAACAAATTACTGCTACCGCCAGCCGCAAGCGCCCTCAATCTCTCACCCAATGCCCCGGGCCAGTTCTGAAAAACAATAGATTGATCGGTAAATACAGTGTCACGAGTGACCAGCGTATTCTCCACCTTGGCCTTGAATTGCCCCATGTGCAAATTCACATCCCATCGATCATTAATTGCGTACTTACCACCAATTAACCATCCAAGACCAATTGATCCCTTACTGGAAATCTTAGTCTTGCCGCCCGCCCAATTTTCAAGCGACGACGTTGCCTGCAAATCAAACGGAATCAAATAATTGGCTGTCAAAGAAACCGATGGCCGAAATTTATCTGCTTTTTGTCCGAAGTAATAATGCCCGAAAACAAAAAATCCAAGAGTTTTGCCAGTGATGATTTTGCCCGCATTTTGAAAGGTTCCCCGACCATAAATATCGACCTTAAAGGGCAGTGCCATCACTGGGACTTCAACGGCCCATTTATGGGCTTCGTCAAAATACATCCCGACTGTTGCAACAGCGCCCGGCGCCGGGTTTGTAATGTGGGCCCTGACATCGGGAGGCAACCCAAGTGTATCAATCCCTTGGCTGGCAGGACTTCCCGGGACGTCTGGATCACCAAACAAAACCTCTTGATTACTGCTGCCATAAATGGTGCCATATCGATCCACAGGGTCCGCTGCTGGACTGCATGGCGGCAAAAAGCCCAGATCTGGGTCATCAGGATCGATTGGAAGACCTCTATTACAAGTCCAGCTTCGATCACCTGGAGTAATAACAGGAGGAAGCAGTGGGTTCGTACGAGCAACCGCAGGCGGAGCCAATACCGCCCCGCTAACATCTCTCGCAGCCTCAGACTTATTATTCAACTTAAAACCCAGCACCCCAAACCGCGCAAATATATTGCGCGTCGGCTCAATCTTGAGCTCCTTACCATACCGGTCGGTCGTAGTTTCAGCGCCGGCATTGGCCATGGCACCCAAGAAAATCAATCCAGCAACTGCACTCAAACGGAACGGCATTGTCATATTGTCTCCAGCGATGATAGGTTCTTTGGGGTCATGCCCCAATTATCGTCAATCGACCCAACCCTGATGTAAAAAACCGCTCTGTACACAGAGCGGTTTTAAGAGGGAAAGTTTTTATGCTTTCCCAGCCAAGTACTTCAAGTCCTGGCGTTAAAGCGCAAGCGCTTTAACAACTTAGGCAGCGCGGCGGCGGCGAGCCACAGCAGCGATACCAACCAGGCCCAGGCCCATCAACACGTAGGTCGAAGGCTCAGGGACAGGAGGAGCAGGGGCGGTGAAAGTGCCCGAAGCGTTGGTCGTGCCCCAGTTGGCCGTGCGCACCAGGGTGGCGACAGGGTCAGTGGCTGCAGTCGACAGACCCAGCGAAGTCAACACGGTGTTGGCCGTGGTGCCATTCATGCGCAGGCTGCCAGCCAAGCTGCCGCTGGCCGTGCCGTTGGCCACGCCACCAGCAACCGAAGTCACTTGGATGTTGCCGCCCGTGCCGCCCACGACGCCAGGAACGTCAGCCGTGAAGATGGCTTGCTTGCCGTAGCTGATCAGAGCGCCGGCATCCGTACGCGAGTACAGGTTGGCGAAAATCGTGGAGTTGCTCAGGTTCACGTCGAAGTTAGCCATGAACACGCTGCGCGTGGTCGTGGTTTCGTCGTCGTTGAACGTCGTGCGGCGGATTTGAACCAACGAGTTCGCGGCTTGCAGCGAGGTCAGTGCGTCGCCAGTGATGGTGGCGGTGTTGAACGACAGGCTCACGTTACCGGTGGCCTTGGTGTAGACCGCGGTGTTGGTGGCGCCAGCGCCGGGCAGGCCGGTGATGGTGGGGATGGTGGCAGCGGTCACCACGGTCGAGCCCGAAGCGCTCAGAGCCGACAGAGCGTCAGCCGAGAAAGTCAGGCCGCCCGAACCGGAGACAACGCTCCAGGTGCCGGCATAAGGAGTCGCGCTAGCAGCACCGACAGCAACAAACGCGGCAGCAGCCACGATGCTCTTGAATGCAAATTTCATATTTATCTCCACACAAAAGCGGTCCCTTTTTTCGAAATCCAAAAATCTAGAGAGGCGTCCGCGTATTCCTCTTGTCGACTCACAGACTTTACCGATCTGTCTAGCTTAAGCATAAGGGCCTTTAGTCTGGGCAGACAACGGGACAGGTGCGCATTGCCCACCTTTGGCGGCCAGGGAAACCCCCGGCCGAGCCCGTCGCCCCCCTGACTAGGGGTGGGGTTGACCCTAGAACCAGTGGCAACCCTCGGCGTTATTCAAGCCAAAAACACCTTGGCGAACTTGCGCTTACCCACTTGGACCACAAAAGTTCCCTTGGGCAGCTTCAAAGTTTTGTCACTGACCACGCTGCCGTCTACCCTCACACCGCCCTGCTCGACCATGCGCATGGCCTCGCTCGTGGATGGAACCAAACCAGCCTGCTTGAGCAACGCGCCCACACCCAGCCCAGCCCCATCGGCAGGCAGGGCCAGATGGACCTCGGGGATGTCGTCGGGCACCCCCCCCTTGGATCGGTTCACAAAGTCAGCCAGTGCGCTTTCAGCGGCCTGCGCGCCGTGGAAGCGGGTCACCACCTCCTGGGCCAGCAGCACCTTGGCATCCCGTGGATTGCGCCCAGCAGCGCATTCCGATTTGAGTTGTGCGATGCTGGACAGCGGCGCGAAGCTCAGCAACTCGAAGTAGGACCACATCAGCTCATCAGAGATGCTCATCAGCTTGCCAAACATGCTGTTGGGTGCCTCGCTAATGCCCACATAGTTGTTCTTGGACTTGGACATCTTCTCGACGCCGTCCAAGCCCACCAGCAAAGGCATGGTCAAGATGCATTGGGGCTCTTGCTCATACTCGGATTGCAGATGCCGCCCCATCAGAAGGTTGAATTTCTGGTCCGTGCCGCCCAATTCCAAGTCGGATTTGAGCGCCACAGAGTCATAGCCCTGCATCAAGGGGTACAGGAATTCATGCACGCTGATCGGCGTGTTGGCCTTGAACCGCTTGGTGAAGTCGTCCCGCTCCATCATGCGGGCCACGGTGTAACGCGAGGCCAACTGGATCATGCCCCGCGCGCCCAAGGCGTCACACCACTCACTGTTCTGGCGGATTTCAGTGCGCTCAGGGTCCAGCACCAGACTCGCCTGCTTGTAGTAAGTCTCGGCATTGACCTTGATTTGCTCGGCGGTCAGAGGCGGGCGGGTGCTGTTGCGACCAGAAGGATCGCCAATCAAAGAGGTGAAATCGCCTATCAAGAAAATGACCGTGTGGCCGATATCCTGGAGTTGACGCAACTTGTTGAGCACCACCGTGTGGCCCAAATGGATGTCTGGCGCGGTGGGGTCCATGCCCAACTTGATGCGCAAAGGCACCTTGGTGGCCTCGGCGCGAGCCAGCTTTTTCACCCATTCGCCTTCAGGCAAGAGCTCATCGCAACCGCGGCGGGTGATGGCCAGGGCCTCCAGGACCCTGTCGGTTACAGGATGAGAAAGCGATGGTTCAGGGGGTTTTTCAGGGGGCAGCATATTTACCGATGGGTGAAAATCTTACGGCAGGTGACAAGAGCGTGACAGCTATACTTGCTTTTCAGGGATTTTAGGGGACAGCCCCTATGTAGCGGGAATTCGAGTTTTGGCTTCTAACAACGACCTGTTCACCACGCTTAAGTCTTTGCGCAGTTCCGCCCTTTCGGGCCTGCAAGCCACCCAGGATGCCCTGCACCGGCATCCTCGCCGCGTCGCCGCCGCTGTGCTGGCGGTGTTGGCCGGCTCCACCATGACGGCGTTTGGTGTCGCTCCGCTCACGGCGGCTCAACTCAACAATCCTCCCAGCATTTCGCAGATCAGCGAAGCTTTGCCCCTGCCAGACTTGGCCGGGCAAGTCGTGCAGCTGGATGAGCAGGGGCTGTCGCTGTACCGCAGCGATGTCTCGCGCGCGAGCGACACGGTCGACACCCTGCTTCAGCGCCTGGGCGTGAGCGATACGCAAGCCGCAGAATTTTTACGCACCGACCCGGTGGGGCAGACCTTGCTGTTAGGTCGCCCAGGGAAAATGATCAAAGTGGTCACCCTGCACGGCCGATTGATGGAGCTGGTGGCCCGCAGCCCTGCCCGTCAGTCCGAGCAGCTGGATTCACACTTCACCCGCCTGACCGTCAGCCGCACTGACGACCACGCGCCCTTGTCCGCCCACACCGAGCAAGCACCACTGCAGGCCAGCACGCAACTGGCCACGGGCACCATTTCGTCCTCCCTGTTCGCGGCCGCCGATGAGGCGAACATGCCCGACTCGATCACCAACCAGGTCGCCGAGATCTTTGGCAGCGACATCGATTTTCGCCGCGAACTGCGCAAGGGCGACGCCTTCAGCGTGCTTTACGAAGCCCACACCGCCGATGGCGAACCCATCACCTGGGGCGGTTCAGCCGGCCGGGTGCTGGCGGCCCGCTTCATCAACAAAGACAAAGTCCACAACGCGATCTGGTACCAAGAAGCCGGCCACAAGGGCGCCTACTTCGACATGACCGGCGTGAGCAAGACCCGCTCTTTCCTGGCATCGCCGCTGGCGTTTTCTCGGGTCACCTCCGGCTTTTCCATGCGCTTTCACCCCATCCTGCAGCGCTGGAAAGCGCACTTGGGCGTGGACTATGGCGCCCCCAACGGCACCGCCGTGCGCTCGGTTGGTGACGGCAAGGTGAGCTTTGCCGGTCGGCAAAATGGCTACGGCAATGTGATCGAGCTGCAGCATTCCGGCGACCGCAAGACGGTTTACGCCCACCTCAGCCGCATCAATGTGCGCGTGGGGCAAATCGTGGAGCAAGGCCAATTGATCGGCGCCGTGGGCGCCACCGGCTGGGCCACTGGTCCACACCTTCACTTTGAATTCAAGGTCAACGGCCGCCAAGTGGACCCGATTGCCATTGCCCGCTCGTCTGAAAGCACGCAGCTGTCGCCCCAAGCCTTGGCTCAGTTCAAGCAGATGGTGGTAAGCATTGCCCAGCGGCTTGACGCCGCCGAGCAGCAAAGCCTTGCGGGCGCCCAATCCACGGCCCGCTTCGAATAACTCCGGATGAATCCAGCCCGAAGCGAGCTCTACATTGGCTTGATGTCGGGCACGTCGCTGGATGGTGTTGACGGCGTTCTGATGGACCTGGGCTCGCCGCCACCATGGCGCTCCCTGGCCCATGCGCACCAACCGTTTGACCCTGCCCTCAAGCGCACACTGCTGGCCCTCAACACGGCCGGCTCCAATGAGCTGCACGAAGCCGCCTTGGCCGCACAAGACCTGGTGGCCAGTTGTGCACAAGTCGTGAAAACGGTTTGCGCCCGTGCCGGAGTCACACCCCAACAAGTTCGCGCCATCGGCGCCCATGGCCAGACCGTTCGCCATCGGCCCGAACTGGGTTACACGCTGCAGATCAACGCGCCGGCCTTGCTGGCTGAACTAACGGGCATTGACGTGGTGGCCGATTTCCGCAGCCGCGACGTGGCCGCTGGTGGGCAAGGTGCCCCCCTGGTGCCAGCCTTTCACCAGGCCTTGTTTGAAAGCCCGGTAGACACGGTGGTGGTGCTGAACGTGGGCGGCATGGCCAACCTCAGTATCCTGCGGCCGAGCGAAGCTCCGCTTGGTTTTGACTGCGGCCCAGGCAACGCCTTGATGGACGCCTGGTGCGAACAGCACACGGGCCAAGCTTATGACGACGACGGCGCCTGGGGGGCCCAGGGCACGGCGGACTCGGCCGCCCTGGAGGTGGCGCTGTCAGACCCATTCTTTGCCCTGCCACCCCCTAAGAGCACAGGGCGAGACCTGTTCAATGCTGGCTGGCTGCAGCAGTGGCTAACCATCGCAAGCCTGGCAAACCGCCCGGCGCAAGATGTTCAGGCCACCCTGTGCGAATTGACCGCGCGCAGCGCCGCCATGGCCACGCAGGCCTTTGCGCCCATGGCCAGTCGATTGGTGGTGTGTGGAGGGGGCGCACTCAACGGCGCGCTGATGCAACGGCTGCGAGCCAATTTGCCTGGCGTGACCGTTCAGCCCTCAGATGCGCATGGCCTGCCCGTGATGCAGGTTGAAGCCGCCGCGTTTGCGTGGTTGGCCCAGCGCCATGTTCACCACTTGGCCGGCAATGTGCCCCAAGTGACAGGCGCCAAGGGTCCCAGAATCCTGGGCGCCCTCTACCCAGCTTGACCTGCCTGATCAGGCCGAGAAGCTGGAACCACAACCGCAGGTGGTGGTGGCATTGGGGTTGCGAATCACGAACTGAGCGCCTTCCAAGTCATCCTTGTAGTCGATCTCAGCGCCCACCAGGTACTGCAGGCTCATCGCGTCGATCAGCAGGGAAACGCCATTCTTTTCCATGCGGGTGTCATCTTCATTCACAATCTCGTCGAATGTGAACCCATATTGAAAGCCCGAGCACCCGCCGCCTTGGACGAACACGCGCAGCTTGAGGTCAGGGTTGCCCTCTTCGGCGACCAATTCCGCCACCTTGCCTGCCGCGCTGTCAGTGAAAACAATGGGGGCTGGGGGCATGTCGCCAGCCAGGGATTCGGGGGCGGTGGTTTCAAGAACAGCGGTCATGGGATTACTCCAGGTACAAATAAAGAGGCGAGTCTTGCTCAGCCATTGTTCGACGCCAGCTTCAAAGCTGCGGGCTTGTCGTCAGATTTCAAGGGATGCAACTCACCATCGATGGTGGCACCTTGGTGCATTTCCAGAGCCTCGTAGCGTACATCACCCACGATGCGCGCTTTGGGTTGAAGTTCCAGCAGGTCTTCAGCGATCACAGGGCCATTCACCGTGCCATTGATGATGACATGGCCGGCCCTGACCTTGCCGGTGACCTTGGCTTTGTCACTGATGACCAAGAGGGAGCGGCCTTCGCCCGTGCAGGTGATGTTACCCACCACCTCGCCGTCGATGCGCAAACCATCGGCAAAGCGCAGTTCGCCCGTGATGACGGTGCCTTCACCCACCAGGGTGCGGATAAGGGGGGTTTTCTTCCAACCAAACATCATGAGGCGTTCCTTCGTGATCACATCCGCAGGGATTGCGTGGCGACTTCCTTGCCATTGTCGTCAAGCACCCGCACCTGAACCTGCTTCACCACTGCATTGGCAGGGTATTGAACTGTGCCATCTACACGGCGATATTGTTTGAATTGCAAGGGCTGGCTCACCACCGGCCCCGGCTGAAGCCATGGCTTGCCATCAAAGGTGCCCGACAGCAGCAGTTCGTAGCGCCCTTTGAACTCGGGCTGCACTCGCCCGCCATGCTGCATCACCAGCACCTGAAAGCGCAACTGGCCCTGCGCCGGCAAATCGGCCTGCAACCCGCGAACCGACAGGCCTTCGCTGGTGGAAGCCGGCAGCAGGCGCTCAAAAAAACCAAGGTCATCCTTCAAGGCCTGGTTTTCAGACTCCAGGGCCTTGACCTGTTCAGTCAAGCGGATTTGGGTGGCCCGCTCGGCCTTGATGAGGCTGTCGGCGGCATTGGCCAGGGATTGTGCGCGGTCTCGCTCCTGGCGAGTGTCGTCCAGTTGCTGGCGAACCTGCAGCAGATCGTCAGACGCCGGGCGGGCGCCTGGGTTTAAGCCGGCGATGTTGCGGCCAAACTCAAAGGCCCAAAGCCCGATCGCCCCCGAGAAGCCCAACACCAGGGCCGCCAAAACCCAACGAACCGGCCACGGCAGGTGACTGCGAACCGACATGCGCGGCGCGCTGATGGACAGGCGCCGCCTGATCAGCCGCCAACGCATCAGGGCAAGACCGGCACGTGGGTCAGGCCCAGGTGTTCTTCCAGACCACACATCAGGTTCATGCACTGCACGGCTTGGCCCGACGCACCCTTGGTGAGGTTGTCTTCCACCACCAGCACCATGACCGTGTCGGGCAAGGGCCGATGCACCGCGATGCGCACCGTGTTGCTGGCGCGCACACTGCGGGTCTCGGGTGCACTGCCCGCGGGCAACACATCAACGAAGCGCTCACCTTGGTAGAAGGACTCGTACAAAGCCTGCAGATCAGCCGCCTGGCCTTCGCTGTTAAGACGCGCGTACAAAGTCGAATGGATGCCCCGGATCAAGGGCAGCAGGTGCGGCACGAACAGGCAATTCACACTGTCGTCGCCAGCGATGATGCGCAGCTGCTGGTTGATCTCCGGACCGTGGCGGTGGCCCTTGACGCCGTACGCCTTGAAGTTGTCGCTGGCCTCGGCCATCAAGGTGTGAACCTCGGCCTTGCGCCCTGCGCCAGACACGCCTGAGGCGCAGTTGGCGATCAGGTGCGTGGGGTCAATCAGCTTGTGTTTGAGCAAGGGCGCATAACCCAGCTGCACTGACGTGGGATAACAGCCCGGGTTGCCAATGATGCGGGCCTTCTTGATGGCCTCGCGGTTGATCTCGGGCAGGCCATACACCGCCTCGGCCAGCAGATCAGGGCAGCTGTGCGCCATGCCATACCACTGCTCGAACTCGGCCAGGTTTTGCAGGCGGAAATCAGCCGCCAGGTCGATCACCTTGACACCTGCGGCAAGCAGTTCGCGCGCTTGCACCATGGCCACACCATGCGGCGTGGCGAAGAACACCACGTCGCACTCCGACAGCTTGGCTTCGTCCGGCGTCACGAAGGGCAGATCGACATGGCCGCGCAGGCTGGGGTACATGTCGGACACCGGCATGCCGGCTTCCTTGCGACTGGTGATGGCCTGGATCTGGACCTGAGGATGCTGCGACAGCAGGCGCAGCAATTCGACGCCCGTGTAGCCTGTGCCACCAACGATGCCGACCTTGATCATGATGATTCCTTTGGTGCCTAGAGCGAGAAGCTCGCCATTCTAGGGTGAATGAAAAAAAACCCGCCACAGTTGCCTGGGCGGGTTTTCGGGCTCTGCCCAATCGGATCAGCGCTTGCTGAATTGCTTCCGGCGACGAGCACCGTGCAGACCGACCTTCTTACGTTCGACTTCGCGAGCATCGCGGGTCACGAAACCGGCGCGGCTCAAGTCAGGCTTGAGTGCTGCGTCGAAATCGATCAGAGCACGGGTCACGCCGTGACGCACAGCGCCGGCTTGACCAGACTCGCCGCCACCCTTGACGCTGACCTTGATGTCGAAAGCTTCGACATTGTTGGTCAGGAACAGGGGTTGCTTGACGATCATGATCGAGGTTTGACGGCCGAAGTAGTCTTCGACAGGCTTACCGTTGACGATGATCTGGCCGGTGCCCTTCTTGATGAAGACGCGGGCGATGGACGACTTGCGACGTCCGGTGCCATAGTTCCAATTACCGATCATGGCCGCTCCTTAGATTTCCAGGGGCTTCGGGCTTTGCGCGGCGTGCGGATGAGCACTGCCTGCGTAAACCTTCAGCTTCTTGATCATGGCATAGCCCAGGGGGCCCTTGGGCAGCATGCCCTTGACTGCCTTTTCAATGGCACGACCAGGATGCTTGGCTTGCATGTCCTTGAACGTGGTGGCGTGGATACCGCCGGGGTGACCCGAGTGGCGGTAGTACACCTTGTCAGTGGCCTTGTTGCCAGTGACACGAATCTTGTCCGAGTTGACGATGATGATGAAGTCACCGGTGTCAACGTGAGGCGTGTAAATGGCTTTGTGTTTTCCGCGCAGACGGAGAGCGACTTCGCTGGCCACTCGTCCTAACACCTTGTCGGTGGCGTCGATCACAAACCACTCGTGCGTCACTTCGGCCGGCTTGGCGCTGAAGGTATTCATGAATTTTCCTAAGTGGTGAAACTGACTGACTGTCATCATTGGTGCCACTTCTTGGAAAATTGTGGTGGCCTCTCAGACAACGCCGCTGTTCTATAAAACGTCTATAGAAAATAGCTGGATTGAAGCAATCCATCCCCGGCAGTCAAGTCGGGAATCGGAAATTCTACTTCGATAAGCACTTTCAGCGCAATAGCGAGGTAAAACCTTGTTTCACAGACGCATCCCTGTCTTGCCAACCCCTGGCCCTGCCCCTAACATGGTACTAACCCTCGATCGAGGGTGGGGATGACAACCGGTTGCCTCCGCCACGGCCAGGAAGGGGTCACACAATGACCGCTCAAAAGTCTGAATCATCACCATCGTCGCTGGACAAGTTTGGACTGGCCCACCCCAATGGTGGCACGCCGGGCAAGCACTCGCGCGCTGATCTCGTCCATCACTGGGTGCCGATTCGCGATCTGAAGCCCCACCACCGACGACGAATCCTAGACCACCTGCTGTCGCTGAACGAGCACGATCGCTACCTGCGCTTCGGCTTCTTGGCGCCCCTGGAGCAGTTGTCCAGGTATGTGGCGGCCATCGATTTCCGCCGCGACGAAGTGTTCGGCATCTTCAGCCGGCGCCTGCAACTGCTGGCCGTGGCCCACTTGGCGGCCATGCCTCGCGGGCATGTGCGGGGATCGGCCATGGAATTTGGGGTGTCGGTGCTGCCAGAAGGGCGAGGCAAGGGTTTGGGTCTGCGGCTGTTCCAGCATGCCATCACCCACGCCCGCAATCGCGGGGCCAGCCACCTGGTGATTCATGCCTTGACCGAAAACGCGCCCATGCTGCGCATCGCCACCAAAGCGGGCGCCACGGTCGAGCAATTTGGCCAGGACGCAGAGGGCTGGCTCAAGTTACCCAAGGACACGGTGGCCACCCACCTGGAAAGCTCTTTGCAATCATTGGCGGCCGAGGCCATTTACCGAGTCAAGTACTGGACGGCGCATTTCAGCGATTGGCTGAGGATGTTGGTGTCTTCCGCGTCGTGAAAAGCGGCTCCCGCGTTCGAGCGCCCCTTTCTTGGGGGTTGGAACATCGGCAAAACTGAGTACTATTACCACCACTTATTCAAGGGGTAGTATGCAGTTGGATCCGTTGCTGATAGGCGTCATGGTGCTGGCCGCGACTGCGGGTGTGCTGCTGGGCGTCGTCTCGCAACGTCGCCGCCCGGCCAGCCAACGCGAGTGGCCCCGGCGCTGGAACCTCAACGCCCGCCCCATCTTCACCACCGACGAGCGCATCCTGTTCAAGGAATTGCGCGCCGCCCTGCCCAATCATGTGGTGCTGGCCAAATTGAACCTGCTGCGTTTTTGCCAAGCGGCCGATGAGTTCGAAGCCCGGAGCTGGTATGACCGGCTGCACACCCTGCACGTGTCGTTCGCAGTCTGCTCGCCCAATGGGAGCGTGGTGTCGGTGATCGACATCGAATCACCCAAGAAGGCGTCGTCGGCACGATCGCAGCGCATGAAGGAAGCCGTGCTCGAGGCTTGCCGCGTGCGCTATGTGCGTTGCCGCCCAGGGCAATGGCCACACCAGGCTTTGATTGCGGCTTGGGCGCTGGGCCACAGCCAGATGGGCCCCACGCCCAACACAATCAGCGAGTCACTGCACGACGCCAATGACGAGGTGGCGCGCAAGTTGCGCCAGCGCCGCGCAGAGCGGGCCGCGCGCTGGGCCGAGTCCAGCTTTGCACAGGACTCCTTTTTTGCGTTTGACAGCCGCCTGGAAGGAAGCCTTCACACAGAGCCGACACCGCTTCAGGCATCTGGCAAACGGTGAAAGCCTCCGCCCACTAGGCCGTCATGCGGCCAAGAGGGTGTTAACCCGGCGCACATAAGCCGCCGGATCGTCCAGGTGGCCGCCTTCGGCCAACATGGCCTGGTCAAACACGATGTGGGCCAAATCATCGAATTGCTCGCTGGTGTCCAGCTTCTTGAGCAATGCATGTTCGGGATTCACTTCGAGCACGGGCAAGCTGATCGGCGCCTCTTGCCCCGCTTGCTTGAGCAAACGAGCCAGGTGCCCACTGATGTCGCCTTCTTCCACGACCAGGCAGGCAGGTGAATCCACCAGGCGGGTGGTCACGCGCACGTCCTTGGCCTTGTCCTTCAGGGTGGTTTTCAGGCGCTCGAGCAAAGGCTTGAAGGCGGTGGCGGCTTCTTCGGCCTTCTTCTTTTCTTCCTCGTCTTGCAGGGTGCCCAGATCGACGGCGCCCTTGGCCACGCTTTGCAGCGGCTTGCCCTCGAACTCGAACAGGTGCGAGAGCATCCACTCATCCACGCGGTCGACCAGCAGCAGGACTTCGATGCCCTTCTTGCGGAAGATCTCCAGTTGCGGGCTGCTCTTGGCGCCGGCCAAGGTTTCAGCGGCCAGCACGTAGATGGCGGCTTGGCCTTCCTTCATGCGGCTGACGTAGTCGGCCAGCGACACGCCTTCGTCGGCGTGGGTGGAGGCAAAGCGGAAGAGCTTGGCCAGGCGTTCGCGGTTGGCGAAGTCCTCGCCGATGCCCTCCTTCAAGACCGAGCCAAACTCTTTCCAGAAGCTGGCGTATTGGTCTTTCTTGGCCTGGTCTTCGTGGTTGGCCAGGTCTTCCAGCATCGACAAGACACGCTTGGTGCAGCCTTCGCGGATGACCTTCACGTCGCGGCTCTCTTGCAGGATCTCGCGGCTGACGTTCAAGGGCAAATCGGCGCTGTCGACCACGCCCTTGATGAAGCGCAGGTAGGAGGGCAGCAGCGCTTCGGCGTCGTCCATGATGAAGACGCGTTTGACGTAGAGCTTGAGACCGCCGCGCTTTTCGCGGTTCCACAGGTCGTGCGGCGCGTGGGCTGGCACGTACAGCAGCTGGGTGTATTCGCTGCGGCCCTCAACGCGGTTGTGCGTGTAGGCCAAGGGCGCCTGGCTGTCGTGGCTGATCTGCTTGTAGAACTCTTGATACTGCTCTTCGGTGATCTCGCTCTTGGAGCGAGTCCACAGGGCGGCGGCCTGATTGACGGTGTCCCACGCGTCCTTCGGCACTTGCTCTTGTTTTTCCTGGTCCCATTCTTCCTTCTGCATCAGGATGGGCAGGGAGATGTGGTCCGAGTATTTATTGATGATGCTGCGCAGCTTCCAGCTGGACAGGAACTCGTCTTCACCTTCGCGCAGATGCAGGATCACGTCGGTGCCGCGGACAGGCTTGTCGATCGCCTCGACTTCGAAGTCACCGGCGCCTTCGCTGGTCCAGCGCACGCCTTCAGAAGCGGCAGCGCCAGCACGGCGGGTTTCAACGGTGAGGCGGTCGGCCACGATGAAGCCGCTGTAGAAGCCCACGCCGAACTGCCCGATCAGCTGCGAGTCTTTTTGCTGATCGCCCGACAGCTTGCCCATGAACTCCTTGGTGCCGCTCTTGGCGATGGTGCCCAGATGTTCAATGGCCTCTTGCGAGCTCATGCCGATGCCGTTGTCGCGGATGGTGATGGTGCGGGCGGCTTTGTCGACCAGCACGCGCACTTCCAGATTGGGTGCGTCTTCATACAGGCTGCTGTTGTCCAGCGCTTCAAAACGGAGCTTGTCGCAGGCGTCAGACGCATTGGAAATCAACTCGCGCAGGAAGATTTCCTTGTTGGAATACAGCGAGTGGGTGACCAGGTGCAGCAATTGCTTGACCTCGGCCTGGAATGAAAGCGTGGTTTTGTCCATGGTCTATTTTTAATGCGGGCAACAAAGAAGCCCAGAAGATAAGGCAGCCGCCGCGGATTTCAAGGCCCCATGCCGCAAATCATCGTCATGCGCAATGACCTGTTGCCATGGAACAATGGGACGAATGACGGGTAGGTCGCCCGGGTAAAAATGCCAGGCAACTGATTAACCATGTCACTTCGATTTCTAGACGGCGGTGGCGCCATGGGCGCCTTGATCCGCAACCGGGATTGGGCCAGCACCCCTCTGGGCCGGCCAGCCGATTGGCCGCAACCGCTCAAGACCATCGTGGGCGTCATGCTGGGGGCCAACCAGGCCATGTTCGCCGCCTGGGGGCCGCAGCAGGTCATGTTCTACAACGACCTGTACGCCGACATCCTGGGCGGCCACCACCCTGCCGCATTGGGGCGCCCTTTCGCCGAAGTCTGGTACGACATCATTGATGAAGTGGGCCCCATCATGGCGAAGGCCTACGCTGGCGTGCCCACGTCCATGGATGACATCGAACTGACCATGCTGCGCCATGGCCGGGCGGAGGAAACCCACTTCTCGTTTTTCTACACCCCGCTGCGCGATGAAAACGGCGAGGTTCAAGGCGTTTTTTGCGCCTGCAACGAGATCACCGCTCAGGTTTTTGCGGAGCGTGAGCGGGTGGCCGAACTGCAGCGCTTCCGCGGCTTGTTCGAGCAATCGCCCAGCTTTGTGGCGGTGCTGCGCGGGCCAGAGCATGTCTTCGAGCTGGCCAATCCGGCCTACCTGAAAATCGTTTCGCGTCAGGACATCGTTGGCAAAACGGTGGTTCAGGCCCTGCCCGAAGTCGCCGAGCAAGGCTTCGTGAGCTTGCTGGACGAGGTGTACCGCAGCGGCAAGCCCTTCCTGGGCCGGGCGGTGCCGGTGCTCTTGTCCGGCCAACCCGGCATGCCCCCCGAGCGCCGTTTCCTTGATTTTGTCTACCAACCCATCCACGAAACGCCAGGCCTGGTGAGCGGCATCTTTGTGGAAGGCGTTGACGTGACCGCCACGCACGAGGCCGCCCAGGCACTGGCCGCCTCGAACGACCAATTGGCCCGGGCGCAAGCGGCCGGAGGCGTGGGCATTTTCACCTTGGACCTGATCCGCAACGTGCTGACGGTGACCCCCGAGATGTGCCGCATTTTTGGCTTGCCCGAGCAATCGACCATGGCGCCAGAAATCGTGGAGCAACTGGTCATCGCCGAAGACGCCGACAGGGTATCGAGCCTGGCCACGCGCGCCCAGGGCGATTTGCCCTTGAAAACCGAATACCGCATTCGCCGCCCGGACAACGGCCAGATCCGCTGGATCGCCCGATCTGCCGAGTTCCAGTGTGACGAGCAGGGGCAGCGTGTTCGACTGGTGGGCGTGGTCCAGGACGTGACCGAGCGCCACCAAGCAGAACAGGTTCTGCGCGAAAGCGAAGAAAAATTCCGCACCTTTGCCCAGGTGATGCCCAACCACGTGTGGACCTCGCCACCCAGCGGTGAGCTGGACTGGTTCAACGAGCAAACCCTGGCCTACAGCGGCTTGGGCCACGACCAACTGGCCGGTGAAGGCTGGGCGCGGATCGTGCACCCGGACGACCTGCAACGCGCCACCATGGCTTGGGTCCAAGCCTTGGCCAGCGGTCAGATCTACGAGATCGAGTTCCGCATCCGGCGCGCCGATGGCGCCTACCGCTGGCACCTGGTGCGCGCCCATCCCATCCGGTCTGTGGATGGCACGATCACCCGCTGGATCGGCACCAACACCGACATTGAAGACCAGCGACTGGCGCGTGAAGCCCTGCTGGCCATGAACGCCACATTGGAGCAACGCATCGAAGAGCGCACCGCAGAGCGTGACCGCGTCTGGCGCAACTCCCAGGATTTGCTGGTCGTGATGAGCGGCGACGGCCTGTTCCGAGACGTCAACCCGGCATGGACACGCATCCTGGGCTTCAGCCGCGAAGAGATCATGGGGCAGCACGTGGATGGCCTGATCCACCCTGACGACCAGGAAGCCACGCGCAACGCCCTGAGCTACGCCACCCACGATGTGCTGACCCAGTTCGAGAACCGCTTCAGGCACAAGGATGGCGGCCACCGCTGGTTCTCTTGGACGGCGTCACCCGGCAGCAGTGGCTTGGTTTACGGCAACGGCCGCCACATCACCGCCGAGAAGGAAGCCGAGGCCGCGCTGGAGCGCACCCAGGACGCCCTGCGCCAGGCTCAGAAAATGGAAGCCATCGGGCAGTTGACAGGCGGCATCGCCCACGATTTCAACAACGTGTTGCAAGTCATCGGCGGCAACCTGCAACTGCTGCGAGAAGCCACGCGGAACGATGAATCCCTGCAGCGCCGCGTCGAGGCCGCTGTGGCAGGCGTGGACCGCGGCGCCAAGCTGGCCTTGCATCTGCTGGCCTTTGCGCGCAAACAGCCACTCGCCCCCGACGTGCTCAACATCGGCCTGCGGCTGCCGGACTTGGACGACATGTTGCGAAGGGTGCTGGGCGATGCCATCGAGTTGCAAACCAGCATCGGCACCGGCCTGTGGAACATCTTTGTCGACCCGCACGGCCTGGAAAACGTGTTGCTGAACCTGGCCATCAATGCACGCGATGCCATGGGCGGCGCGGGCCGGCTGACCCTGGAAGTCGACAACGTGAGCCTGGGCGACGATCATGCCCAGGACCCATTGGATGCGCAGCCTGGTCAATACGTGATGATCGCCGTGTCGGACACCGGCAGCGGCATGCCGCAGGACATCCTGGAGCGCGTGTTCGAGCCCTTCTTCACCACCAAGCCTGAGGGCCACGGGACGGGCTTGGGCCTGAGCATGGTCTACGGCTTCATCAAACAAAGCGGAGGCCATGTCAAGATCGACAGTGACGTGGGCCACGGCACCACCGTCAAACTCTACCTTCCACGCTCACATGAAATCCAGGAAACCATGTTGCCCGAATTCAGCGGCCCCGTGACCGGCGGGGATGAAACCATCCTCGTGGTCGAAGACGATGCGCAGGTGCGGGAGACCGTGGTCGCGCTCTTGTCCGAGCTGGGCTACACCGTCCTGAAATCGTCGGACGCCACCAGCGCGCTGTCCATCGTGCAAAGCGGCGTGCCGATTGATCTGCTGTTCACCGACGTGGTCATGCCCGGCACCTTGCGCAGCCCCGAGTTGGCCCAGATGGCCCGCGAACTGCACCCCGACATCGAAGTGCTGTTCACCTCCGGCTACACCGAAGATGCCATCGTGCATGGCGGCCGGCTTGACCCGGGCGTGGCCTTGTTGAGCAAGCCTTATCGCCGTGAAGACCTGGCCCGCAAGATCCGGCACATGTTCGTGAACCGCAAGTTTGCCGCCACGCTCAAGGCGCACGTCAAGGCCAACCGCGCAGAGAGCCTGGCTGCTGAAAACACCGCCAAATCCGAGGCCTCACCAAGCATGGACAAAACCCCTGCCAGCCTGCGCATCCTGGTAGTCGAGGATGAAGAAGACTCCTTGCGCTCCTTGCTGGAGATTTTCGAGCTGTCGGGCTACACGGCCGTTGGTGCGCCCTCGGCGGAGCAAGCACTTGAGCTGCTGGACCAGGCCAAGTTCGATGTGCTGATGACCGACATCAGCCTGCCCGGCATGTCTGGACGAGAGTTCGCCGCCCTGGCCCGCGAGCGCCAACCCTTGAAAGTGATCTTCGCCAGCGGCTATGGCCCGCGCAAGGACGAGCTCGTGGACGCGGTCTGGCTGCAAAAGCCGTTTGACTTCGATGTGCTGTTCGCCCTGCTGGAGGATCTGGGCTCGGCCCTGCCCACCTGAACAACATCACGAATAATTTTTGGAGAGCACCAAAATCCGGCGTATAATCTTGGGCTCAGTGGCGCTTTAGCTCAGTCGGTTAGAGCGATGGAATCATAATCCACAGGTCCGCGGTTCGAATCCGTGAAGCGCCACCAAACGAATTTGTACCAGGCAAGCTCCCCAACCAAGGGGCGCAAACCCTGGCACCACTTGAAAGCCCCCTCCAAGGGGCTTTTTTCTTTGGCGGACTCACCCTTCTAGGTGTTGTCACCGCCCGCACCCCGCCAGACACTGCCCCATCGTCATCCCACCTGATGGAGGCTACATGTTGCGGTATCTATCTCTGCTCTTTGCCTTGATCGCGCTGCCCACGGCGTTGTTTGCTCAGGTGTGCTGCCCCAGCGGGTGCGTCCAGGATGGCAACAAGTGCGTGACCACGGGCCCGTCGCCAGTGTCGTGCCACAGGGTGGCTTGCCACCCTCCTCCGCCACGGAATCCCACCCCCGGCACCTACCCCCCGGGATCTGCCGTCCGCCCCATCCTTCCGGCCTCAAGAAGCTCAGGCATGTGCTGCGATCCCACTCGCCGCCCGGGCGGCAGTTACTCACAGACCTGCCGCGACTACGAGATGCGCTGCCACTATGAAAACCAGCTATTGGCAACCTGCAAGGACCGCCGGGGCCGTGATGTGCGCACGGCCTTGCCCAATGTGTCCACCTGCAAAAGGATCGAGAACGAGAACGGCCAAATGAAGTGCCGAAAGCGTTCGCCTCGCCCGCCTGCGGCTTGCATGTGAGCACCCCCAACTGACACACGCCTGGGTATCATTCCAGGCATGAAAGCCGCGCCCATCCCAGAACATGACCAGCAGCGCCTGCAAGCCTTGCGCGAGCTGCTGATCCTCGACACCCCGGCTGAGGAGCGCTTTGACAAGCTGGTGGCCTTTGCCGCCGGCGAATTCGACGTGCCCATCGCCTTGATCTCGCTCGTGGATGAAAACCGCCAATGGTTCAAAGCCAAAGTGGGGTTGGCGGTGTGCGAAACATCCCGTGAGATCTCCTTTTGCGGGCATGCTTTGGCATCAAGCGATTTTTTGGTCGTGCCTGACACGCTCGCGGACGACCGCTTCAACGACAACCCGCTGGTCACTGGCGCGCCTTTCATTCGCTTTTATGCCGGCGCACCGCTCGTGCTGCCCTCGGGCCACGTGGCCGGCACCCTGTGCCTGATCGACCAGAAGCCCCGCGCCCTAGACCCGCTTGACCTGTCCATCTTGGGCGCGCTGCGCGACCTGGCATTGAACGAGTTGGCCGGAGAGCACCATGGCGCCTGACCACAGCACCAAGCGCTTTTCCATCCTGCTGGTTGAGCCTTATTCGGTGGTGCGCAGCACCGTCGCCTCGGTCGCCCGCAGCCTGGACATCGTCGACATCCAGGATGCGCCCAGCATTGACGCCGCGACGCCCTTGTTGCGTGCCCGCGCGTTCGACGGCTTCGTGATTGCCCTGGGCGACGACCGGGCCGGCTTGGCCTTGGTCAGCCTGATCCGCAATGGAGGCACGTCCAGCCCTAGCACGGCGGCCGTGGCCATCACCACCGAGAGCGTTGACCAGGAAAGCATTGCAACGCTCAAGAAGCTGGACGTCAGGCGCGTGCTGCTCAAACCCTTCAAGGTGAAAACCATTTTGGAGACCATCAACGCCTTCGCACAACCCGACCGCAACGCTGACCCCTCATGACCTTGCCCGCCCTGATCCTGGCCGCCGGACGTGGCGAGCGCATGCGCCCGTTGACCGACCACACCCCAAAACCCTTGCTCAAGGTGAGGGGCAAACCCCTGATTGAATGGCACTTGGAAGCCCTGGCCCGGGATGGCGTGCGCAAAGTGGTGATCAACACCGCCTGGCTAGAAGAGCAGTTCCCGGCGGCCTTGGGTGATGGCTCGCGGTGGGGCTTGCAAATCCACTATTCCATGGAAGCCCGCGACCACGGCGGCGCACTCGAAACTGCTGGCGGCATGGCCAAGGCCTTGCCCTGGCTGGGCGATGCCTTCTGGGTGCTGGCGGGCGATGTTTTCGCCCCAGACTTCAGCTTCAACGACCAGACAGCGCAGCGCTTTGCCCAAGGCACCGATTGGGCGCACCTGTGGATGGTCGGCAACCCGCCGCACAACCCCAGCGGCGATTTCGCCTTGTCACGCGAAGGCCGAGTGCTGCGCAAAGACCAGTCACCCTCAGCAACGCCATGCTGGACCTACTCCACCATCGGCTTGTACCGCGCCGTGATGGTGGACGGCGTGGCGGTGGGCAGCCGGGCAGCACTTCGCCCCTGCCTGGACCGGGCCATTGACCAAGGGCGGCTGAGTGCCGAAATCCATGAAGGCCAGTGGGTTGATGTGGGCACGCCTGCACGGCTGAATGAGTTGAACCTGGCCTGAAGGGATCGCTGCTGCCCTTGTCAAGTGCAGAAAGTGCCTCGTATTGCGCAGAATCCCGCATTTTTTTGTTTCAAAATGCCACAACGTGACTTTCTGCACTGAGGAAAATTAAGTAGTTCCCCTAGCAAACGGTTACACAATCGGTAGAACCCTATAGGCGCCACTTCGACAGATCGCTAGAGTGCAACGGTCGATGAGGTAAGCCGGTCGCCTTTTTGACGTTGAGGAATCTTCGAAAAAAGACCGTATTCACAGTGGAGAAATTAAATGAAATTTGCATTGAAAACCTTGGTGGCCACGGCTGCATTTGTGGCTGCTGGTGTTGCTAGCGCTACGCCTTACGCTGG
>PNKV01000013.1 GCA_013822685.1 Leptothrix sp. (in: b-proteobacteria) | reverse complement strand
AGCTGGGCCGGGGCGATTCACTTCGCCGTGCAAGGAAGGCCAAAGACATTCCTCAGGAAGAGTTCGATCAGGTGTCGAGTCGCACGTATGTCAGTGCGATTGAGCGGGGCCTGAAGCAGCCAACGCTGCCGAAGATCGAAGCACTGGCTTCAGTCCTGCAAGTTCATCCGTTGACGCTTGTTGCTCTGGCGTACATAGACCGCCCGGCAAAGACGCAGGTGCTTGAGACGGTCAAGAATGAGATCGCGACATTGCTTGCGGCCGCTGGCGAATAGCGTATTGGGAACGGCGCTACGGGCGGAGGTCGACCGGAACTACATTTCGTTGATCGAACTGGGGCGCAACAGTCCCAGCGTTCGCATGGTGTTCCGCTGGCAGGTGAAGGCTTCAAAACCCTTGCTTCGGGCGTGGCGTTGACCACGCGTTGTGATCTGGTATTTTTAGCCATGTGCTCAAACTTCCAAGCCCTGCGCGAGATCGAACGAATGGAGCGATATTTCCGCATCCATGGTGTGATTCCTGATTTCCCCCGTGAGACATGGCCAGGTTACCTGGCGCCCTATATCCGCCGCGACCATGACAGCGCTGAGTACGCGCGAGAGATGCGGGCGGGGCAGTTCGGCCTGATCCCTCATTGGGCCAAGGACACGAAGATTGGGCGGCAGACCTACAACTCACGCACTGAAACTTCGGCCACCAAGCCGGCCTTTCGTGACGCATGGAAGCGAGGCCACCGGGCGATCATTCCGGCTGAGTGGATCTACGAGCCAAACTACGAGACGGGAAAACCTGTTCGCTGGAAGATCCAGCATGTAGACGGTGAACCCATGGGCATCGCCGGGCTATGGTCTCAGTGGCGCGGGCCCGATGGACAGGAGCTGGAGTCGTTCACCATGCTGACAGTCAACGCGGACCAACACCATCTCATGCGGCGCTTTCACAAGCCAGACGACGAGAAGCGCATGGTGGTGGTTTTGGACCCGGCCGACTACGACCGTTGGCTCGATTGTCCGCAGGGCGAAATGATGGCCATGATGACCATGTACCCGGCCGAAATGTTGACCGCCGAGCCGGCACCTGCTCCACCACGCGCAAAGAAGCCGGTGATGTCGGCCGATGAGCCGCCGTTGATCTGAGCGAACTTCGGGATTCTTCCCGTATCGCGGTAAGGGCCGGCTTGCACGCAATTTCTGGCGGCGTACACTGTATGCATGTACAGTGAAATTGATCCCGGAAAGCCCGTCCCAATTACCAAAGCCAGCACCTTACTGGCCCTGGTGGGATCGGTGTGTGCCGGTTTCCCATCGCCGGCTGACGATTTCACGGTCAAACGCATCGACATCACGGCGGAACTGATCACCCACCCACAAGCGACTTTTCTGCTCAAGGTGAGCGGCGATTCAATGAAAGATGCCGGGATCTTCGACGGCGACATGATCGTGGTGAACCGCGCCATTAAACCCCGCCATAACCAGGTTGTGGTGGCAGTTGTTGATGGCGAGTTCACGGTAAAAACCTTGTATCAACGTGCGGGCCGAACCCGACTCAAGCCGGCCAATGTGACCTTTCCCGACATCGTTCCGCACGAAGGGCAGACCCTGGAAGTTTGGGGCGTGGTCACAGCCGCCATCAAGCGATTTTCGGTTTGAGCCATGTTCGCATTGGTTGATGGCAACAATTTCTATGTGTCGTGCGAGCGAGTCTTTCGCCCGAGCCTGAACGGACGGCCCGTGGTGGTCCTGTCGAACAACGACGGGTGTGCGATCGCGCGCAGCAACGAGGCCAAAGCGCTGGACATCAAGATGGGCGCCCCATGGTTCCAGATTCGACACCTGGAGGAAAGTGCAGGTCTGGTGGGGCTGTCGGCCAACTTCACGCTCTATGGCGACATGAGCGACAGGATGATGAGCCTTGCCGCCGGCCTGGGGCCCACCCAGGAGATCTACTCCATCGATGAATCGTTCATCGGCCTGGTTGGCGTGCGGGATGTGACGCGGCGTGCCCGAGCCATTCGTGCGCGGATCAATGGGTGGGTGGGCATCCCTTGCGGCATTGGCATTGCCCAGACAAAGACCTTGGCCAAGCTGGCCAACTACATCGCCAAGACAGCCGAGCGCAAACCGGGCAGCTACCCCGAGGACTTGGCCCAGGTGTGCAACCTGGCGGCCTTGCCTGCGTCTGACCTGGAAGCAATCCTGATGACCACCGCTGTGGGCGAGGTATGGGGCGTCGGTCGACGAATCGGGCTGCAGCTTCAAGAGGCCGGCGTGAACACCGTGCTGGACTTGATCAGGCTCAGCCCATCGACTGTGCGTGCACGGTGGTCGGTGGTACTTGAAAAGACCGTGCGAGAGCTTCAAGGCCAGTCGTGCATTGAGATGGACGATGCACCGGCCCCAAAGAAGGAGATCGCCTGCACCCGGTCATTCGGCAGGCCGGTGCGCGATCTGGGCCCGCTGATCGAGGCGGTGAGCGAGTTCGCCGGGCGGGCTGGTGAGAAGCTTCGCATGCAGCACAGTGTGGCCAGCGAGGTCCAGGTGTTCGCCCACACTTCGCCTTTCCGCGAGGGTCCCAAGTTTTCGAAAAGCATCGTGGTGCCTCTGCGTCGGCCCACAGCAGACACGTCTGCCTTGGTGAGCGCGGCCGTCGTCGGCATGAGGGCGATCTACCAACCGGGGTTTGATCTGATCAAGGCGGGGGTGATGCTGCTGGACTTGGTGCCGGACAACATCCACCAATGTGAACTGGACCTGGAAGGCGACGACACCAAGGACCGAACTCGGCTCATGTCTGCGATGGATTGCCTGAACGGCAGGTTTGGAAAGGGCACAGTGCACGTGGCCAGCACTGGCCTGGATGATCACCGCCGCGAATGGGGGATGAAGCAGGAGCGGCGAACCCCTCAATACACCACAAAGTGGGCCGAGGTACCTATCGCCAGGGCATGACGGTCAGTTGTACTCGATTTCAAAATGCGCGTCCCACACGTCCGCCCGGTCCTTCCAAACGGTCTCGGCTGCAGCCCATCCGGCAGCATGAGCTTTCTCCCAGGCATTGACAGAAGCAAGCTCTTCCACCGTTGCAGTCTCAGGTAACGCCGACGTGCGGTAGGCTTTCACGATCGCAGCAAATCGAGAATGGGCAGGCACGACATGTTCCGCCCCGCCCAGAGCGTCATTTAGCGCGTTCCGGTACAGAGATTCCGCGCTTAGCGTGGTGGGTTCATCGAAAAAGGCGTCATAGAGGACGACCTTAAAAGGAATGGCGTTCTGCATGCTGAGATTCTGCCTTCTTCCAGGTGGTGACTGGAGGAAGTGGGTATTGGTCGATTCTTAGGACCGTGGCCATGTTGATCGAACTGGGCAGGAACAGTCCCGGCGTTCGCATGGTGTTCCGCTTGTGTGATGCTCTGGACATCACGCCCTCAGATTTGCTGAAGGATGTTGAGCGGCGTATGAAGGTGCAGCAGGGTTAGAAGGCAAACTGATCGCCCTGCATAAATGCGATGTATTGCCCGTTGGAAATTCGATAAGGAAATCAACATCTCTGGCCCTAGATGCATTCAGCACACCATTTGTGCAGACGGTCACCAACCGTGAGGGAGTCATTAGGACCGCAATGGCGAGAAAATCCAGGCAACTGCTCTTATCCGGTTATCGCTAACAGCAACCGAAGCACAATCCAGCGTTAATATTGCACCTTGCAGATAAGCCAACAGTTCGTCTGAATACAGCGAAGCTTTCAAGATGTCTTTTGGATTGTTTTCTGCTTGCAAAAGCAATTTTTCTACAATATTTATCTTTAAGCGAAGACCACTTTTCGGTTCAAGCCATTTGATTTCAGATATGCGGCGTTGTAGATTTGCTAGCATTCTTAAAGTCGCATGCTTAGTTTCATAAGTGATTGAGCTTTGGATCGGGGTGTCTTTAAGAATTCGCCAGGCAGGCTCTTCTTTTAAGTATTCTGTCATTACGCATGAGATAAGGCGGTGGACAACTGGCGCATCAGCTCCCACCCTAGCAATATTCCCTCTTAGTTGTTCTAGTAGTCCTGAGCCGTCTGGTAAAAGTCCAGCGAGGAAAACGATAACCTCTCGCCATCGCGGATCTGCAAAATGATTTTTGACAACGTGTTCAATAGAATTTGTCGGGTGTCCATGAGCTATGGATCTAGCGGTAAAAAATTCCTGAAGGCTTAAGTGAGAGAAGGAATATATTCCAGAAGCACGTTGAACGATGAGCCCATGCTGGGATTCAATTTGATCCAAGAGGTCTGAGCATGTCCCAAGATCTTGCGGAGGAGGATCGGGTAGCTTTTTAAACCAATGTTCAATAACTGGGGATGCAATATTGGTAGGAAAAATTATTCGATTTGAAGTGTGGAAGGCCGCGGCTAGTTCTTGTAAGAGCAGTTCGCGGCGATATGGGGACAAACTAGCATAGAATGGATCTCTACGAATATTTCTTGAGGTATCCCACTTTTTCAGGAGTGCATCAATTGAGTCACGATATAAGTCCACATGCCTTTCGGGTACTTCTCCGAACTCATCAAATGCCATGCAAATCAGTGCAAGCAGAAGTGGCGTCTGGCCCAAATCCCTCAATGGTGCATTTTTTGGCGCTTCCCATTCGGAAAGAAGTTTTGAACTTCTAGCGTCTCCATCGTACCATTTTGATATAAATGTTTTTTGTTGTTCCTGCGTAAACTTTGCAACTTCACAATAAGTGAATTGTTGGAAGGCATATTGAGATGCAGCGATTCGACATGTGACTATTATTTGGGTGAGAGGATATCTCCGTGTAAGTTCATTAACATCAATTATGATATTTGAACGGGGCCCATGTTCGTCTTGAACTTCGTCAAGACCATCGATGAGTAGTAGTGTTTCTGAATTGGTAAGTAATTTCTCAACAAATTTCTTTGAGTCAGGCAAGCCGCAAATATCGAATTCACGTTCAATATAGTCATGTATTCCAATTTTAAGTTGCGCAACCTCCCTTAATGGGATATAAATCGGAGTCCGCTTGATGTCGCCGCGACAACCCAACAGCGCCAAGTATTTCATGAAAGTCGTTTTTCCTGCGCCTGGATGTCCTAATACATAAACATGCTGATTTTCATGAACTATTTCAAGTGCTTTACGACGTTGGTATGGCTCTTCAAATGTGTATGGATCTGATTCAGGGGTGGCTAGATTTAATGCCGATCGACGAAACGCAGAGAGTTTTTCATAAACATAAACGTCTGTGTATAGGTGATCAATTTTTACCGGTTTAGGGTGTCCGAGAAGGCGAGTAGTATTTACGTGCGAGTACAAGCGATCCCGGTAGTCTCTTTCTGCTTTTGCCCATTTAACTCCTTGCCACAGGCTCGCACTCTTTTCTACCGCCATTTTTCCTGCTTTAGCAGCTAGAAAATTTGCACTTTGCTTGGCCGCATCATCTCCTAACCCTTTTGCGGTTTCTTCTGCGAGAACTTTCGCATATGCAGTTATCTGTGATCCCAAGTCCCCGGAAATCAATCCGCCAAGCAAGGTCCATCCCCAGCCCAATATATCCTGAACACCACTCATTGAAGCACTCCCTATCGCGTTAACAATAATTATTTCTCGACGGTTTAGTGTATAACTGAAACCGTTTTGGGAGTTCTCATAGTGACATCGTCAAATGGCTCTTCTTATGCATTTGGCGTCCTTCTCGTTGGTAACCACATTACGAAATCCATCGGTGATGAAATTGGATCTAAGCTTTGACCAGCTGGGACGGCTTGGAGAAATTCAAATAGCTTATTTGGAATTGGATGCATTGCATGCTCATTCATGCAAAGAATCGGGTTTGGCGGGCTGCCAAACGTCCAATATTCTCCATATGCTAGACTTTTGCCGGGCTTGAGCATCCACCGCTCTGACAATATATGTTCGAGAAAAAATTTATGCTGCGTAACGTAAACGCCACTGATATGAGGAAAGCGGATTGGATTATTATCCTTGTCTTTGTAAAAACTAGAATCCCTTAGAAGACCGCATCCACCATTATAGAGAGGGGTGATTGCTTCAAACATTCGCTCTCCCCAACAGACAAAGAGCAAGCCGTAAGTGGGAACACCGATTTCATCGAAGCTAGAAAATTTTGCCTCTGCACTTGTTAGAAAATCTTTGATGCGATTGTCCAAAGGTAGAGATACGGATTCGCTTCCGTGCAAATTCTCTAAAACCTCTTTCATACAGCCGAGTCTGCCTACAAGTTGTTGTGCTTTTCCTTCGTTCGCCTTTTCCCACTCGTACAAAGAAGGCGATTTCACCTCCACAAAGATTCTCCAATCCTTTGATGAGATCAAGAATTCTGGATTTTTCCCATTCCTTCCAAGCGGTTCCCAGACAATTTTGTATCCATCGCTGGAGGGAAAGTTAACCATAAAATGCAGTGCAATAATTAACTCGCATAGCGCCTGAACTATTTGATCGAAATCGCTCCGCGCAACACCTTTAATAGATCCAATTCTTTTTAGAAATTTGACTCCTTCATCGGGGCAACGCTTGTTTAACATGCATAGGGCGCCGATTAGATCATTAAAAAAACTTGTCTCATTATTGATGTGATAATCTAAGAAATGCGGCGACTCGTTGGTGAAGTATTTATTCACAGCGTCTAGAATTTCTTTTAATTCTTTTTCATATTCCATGAGAAATTCTCCCTAGCCACTATTGGCGATTTTCCAGCGCTACACTTTTACTTAATGGGCAGTCGATCAATTATGACTGCGTCAGTGGCGCGTCAACTTCCTTCTTGATGCCATCTTCCGAACCCACCTCAGGCGGCTCGATCTTGCGCAACCATGACTGAGCACAGTCCACCGTCGTGCCCATAGCACCATATTCACTGATCAGGCCTTCGCCCTCAACCTTCCAGATGCGGCTGTGCTCACTGTGTTCTCCACGCAGGCACACCACCCGGACTTTCTTGCCCACATTGGGGCCCTTGGTGCCCAGGGCGCCTTCGATGATTTCGGCGTGATCGCCTGCTTGGATGGGTTTCATGAGGACTTTCTTGTTGAGTAGCCCATAGGGGCTAGTGGGGCGCAGGTGGGCTTACCTGGTCTGCCAAGGGTGAGGCGCCTGGGTCTCGTTGTTCTCGCCCGGGCGTTCGCTGTGGAATGTGTAGTGAGTGCGGAACGCGATGTCCAGAACGTAGGCGGCCAGTGCTTCTGCCTCTTGAGGCGATCGCTGGAACTTCGAGCGGTAGTACGCGGCCAGAGACTTCTGGGCAAGGGGATATTGACGTTGAATGGCTTGATAGACCTCTCGATAGCTTGGCCCCTTCTTCGCCCATGCCTTGAGTTCAGTGTCCACTTCAGTGCGATTGTTGTAGGGCAGACCTAGGCTGGCCCAAGGGCGCAAAGCGGCGTTTGCCCACATATTCTCAACCGTGGTCCTTAGCCGGGCAGTGGATCGAAGGGTCCCGTCGTTCTCTCCTCGGCCCATGGTTCGATCAAGCAAGTTTTCCAGCTTCTGAACGGGCTTTGGCAAGAAGTTGACCGCATACCTAACATCACGACGAAACTGTATGGTGCAGGCGGGTCCCGTCCGGTCAGGCTCGGCGATGTGAACTTGCCAATCGGATAGAAATCGGTAAGGTTGCTCGATGTCGATGATCCACGCAGGTCGTGGCGACCCTTTCGATTGAAATATGAAAGGTGGCCACCACCGGCGTGAAGCAATTAACCTGAACTCCTGAGGTTGGTCCTCTGTCTTGATGCGGGTGAGAAAGCTGCCCCAATCCACCTCTTCTTTAGTCAAGAAAAGGGTGTATGTACTACCCTGCCATCCCTGCGGCGTTTCAACCATCACCAAGCGGCTGCCTTGCTTTGCCACTTTCTGCCAGTAGATGAGTTGCTGCGAGTCTTGTCGCATGTTGGGGCGCTTGTCGAACTGGGTGGAATCCGCATGTAGTGCATCTCCTCCTGAGATATCTGAGTCCCGAGTCCCAAGCACCAACATGCTGTTCAAGTCAGAGGGCAATTTTGGAAGGGTGTGGAGCAGACCTGCATTGGAGTGGAATGCGGCATCGGCTATTCGAAGTGCTTCTTTGCACTGATCGATTGATCCGTTTATCAGCTTTGGCCAAGTGTCCGCGACGCTGACATTTGAAATGCTAGCCAGCGCCAGTGCTAGGCTGATGCGTTTGAGGGCCGTATTGCAGACATTCGCGGCGTGCGATTTGGTATCACGGTACATGTGCGCTCCCTCGGTTCACGTTGTGCAACCAGCTTACCTGTGCAGGAAGGCAAGGATTTGCACGATTTGAGTGGCAGACCCAGGCCGCCTTTCCGCTCGAAGGCTACAGACCATTCGAGTTCGGTTTCCGAACCCACCAAGCAAAAAGCCCCGTACTTTCGTACAGGGCTTCGCTTATTTGGCTCCTCGACCTGGGCTCGAACCAGGGACCTACGGATTAACAGTCCGGCGCTCTACCGACTGAGCTATCGAGGAATATGTCGGTTCAATTGTGCTGCTTGGCTTGCGCGTTGCAGTGATCAATCGAGAACGAAACTATAGCAGTTTTTCAGCCCACACAGCAAGTGGGCACGTTTTTTTGCGCATTCACCTCAGAAGTCGGCTTGCACCGACGCCGTCACCGTGCGCCGGGCCAGGGGGAAAAGGTAAAGGTGGTCAAACTGCTTGGGGGATTCGCGCCACGCCCGTTTGTCGAACAGGTTGCGAACGCCCACGCGCCAGGTCAGGCTGCCTTGCTGGCTGAAGGCCTGCTGCACATAGCGCAGCCCGGTGTCAAAACGCGTCCACGCCGGGATGCTCATGCTGTTGTCCTCCAGCACCATGCGCTTGCCCTCATGCACCACCTGGCCTTGCAAGGTCAGGCCTTGAAGGGCCGCCACCTTGTAGTCAGCCGACAACTTCACCGTGTGCTCGGGCACGTTCACAGCTTGCTTGCCGTTGATCTCGGCGTGCGAGCTGCCTTGGCGTTTGGCGTCCAGCACCATGGCGCTGCTATTCAACTCCCAGGCGCCCCATCGGCCTTGCAACTGGCCTTCCAGCCCGGTGTGCACGGCTTCGCCATCAATGACGTAGGTAGGGTCAGGCAGGGTGTCGAGGATGCCGTCTTGTGGCTTATGCACACGGAAAGCGCCCAGGCCCCATTGCCAGCTGCTTTCCTGCCCCTTGACGCCAACCTCGATCTGGCGGCTCTTCTGAGAGGTCAGGGCTTGCCCAGCATTGGTGTAGTTCACCAGGCCATAGGCGGCCGGGGGCAGTTCGGGTGCGTTTTTGGATTCGATGCCTTCGCCCCAACTGGCGTAAATTTGTCGACGGGGCGCGAAGCTGTAGCCAATGGCCGCCCAGGGCGTGGTGAAGCTTTGATCGCTAGCCACATTGGGCGCGCTGTTGTTACTGCGCACAGTGTCGCGGCTTAGACGGCTGTGGCGCAGGCCCAGCCAGGCGCGCCACTGCTCGGAGAAGGTCACGGCATCGCTCACCGACAATTCGGTGCTGACATGGTGGCGCAGGTGCTGCGGGTCGTCGGCAGTGGGGTCGCGCAGCAAAGGGCCATAGTTGCCTGAGATATCTCCGGGGCCAATGTAGTTGAGTGCGGCGTTGTTCACGCGGATTCGGTAGCTGCTGCGCAAGGCTTCTGCTCGCAAGGCATGGCTTACCCCGCCCGTTTTGACCTGGCCTTGCAAGGCCACGTTCAGAGCTTGTGTAAGGCGGTATTCATTCTCGCTTTGGAAGTCGTAGACATCAAAGGTGCCATCGCTGCAATAACGGTCGCCCAGCCCTTCGTTAAAGCAGCCGAAAGAGAACACCGTGCGGTCATTGGTTTTCAGTCGCTGGATGCCGTAGGTGCTGGTCAGCTTCCAGTCGGGGCTCAGCAGGTGTGTCCAGCGCAAGGTGCCCGTGGTGGCTGCCATGACCACGGGCATGGCCCAGGGCTGGTTGTTCAGGTTGATGTCGGGGTTGATGCTCTTCGCGGAAGGCACGTTGTCGCCCAGCAAGCTGAAGGCGGTCACGCTGGGCTGCTTGCGTCGGCTGTGCTCGATCTCAAACTCGATCAGATTGCCGGGGTTGATGCGGAAATCGGTGGCCAGGGCCAGCAGATGGCGTTTGCCATCGGCGTAGCGTTCGTTGGGCGACAGCTGTTCGTAGGCCGCGTTAATGCGCAGGCCGAAGGCTTTGTCCACGCCAAAGCGGTCCGACAGGTCAACTGCGCCCAGCACGCTGTCGCCACCCGTGAAGCCGAAGGTGGCCGAGCGCACGCGGCCTTGGGGGCGCTTGACCAAAAAGTTCACCAGGCCGCCGGGCGAGCTGACACCAGCCTGGATGCCGCTGGTGCCTTTGAGCACTTCGATGGCGTCCTTGTTGTCCAGCGGGATGCTGGTCTCGGCGTTGATGGACAGGCCTTCACGGCGGTAGTTGTAGACGTTGTCGAGCGTGAAGCCACGCACCGACAGGAAGTCCCAATAGCCCGGTGCGTTGTAGGAATCGCTGATGCTGGCGTCAAGGCTCGTGATGTCGGCCAGGCGCTGTGCGCCGCTGTTCTTGAGCGCGGTGCTGGTGATGGTTTGCGCCTGCATGGGCAGCTGCCACGATGGCGTGCTGCCGAAGCCGGTGATGCTGGCCTGGCCCGTGCGCGGGGCGGGTGCCGTGACCGTGACGCTGGGCAGTGACTCGGCTGGTGCATCGGCCTGCTGGGCCAGAGCGCTGCTGCAAATGGCACTGGCCAACGAAGCGAGCAAGGTGAGTGCTGCGCCGCTGGGGTGGCGCAGAAGGTTCAATGTGGGCTGCATGTGTAGAAAAAGAAAGAACGAAACAAAGAACTAGCGGGCCACGCCCAGGCGCTGGTGCAGCAAGGCGCTGGTGGTGGTGTATTGAAGGTGTTGGGGCTGGTCGGGCTTGAGCTGCGCGAGGGCATGGTGTGCCGCCAAGGTGGCTTCATGAAACCCGCACAGCAGCAGGCGCTTCTTGCCCGGGTAGGTGTTGATGTCACCCACCGCATAGATGCCCGCGGCCGAGCTTTGAAAGCTGTCAGGCGACACGCTGACTTGCTTGCGGTCAAGCTGGAAGCCCCATTCGACCAGCGGGCCGAGTTTGGGGCTCAGGCCAAGCCTGACCAGCAAGTGGTCCAGCGGCAGGGCTAGGGTGGCCCCATCGGCCCCCAAGATGTGCAGAGCGGCTACGCGGCCATCCTGGAGGTCAGCGCCTGAGGGCACGCCCAAGGCCAGCTTGACGCGCCCCTGCGCTATCCAGGCACGCACCTGGGCCTCCAGCGCGGGCTCGGCCTGGAACTGATCGCGGCGGTGCAGCAAGGTGATTGCAGCGGGGCCGGCGTTGGCCGGGCCGTCCAGCAACGCCGCCACGGTAGACAGGGCCTCTTCGCCGCCACCGGCGATGACCAGGTGCTGGCCAGCCCAGGGTGCGGCGGCCTGTTCATCGGGCAGGTGGTAGTGCAGGTTGGACGTGCCTTCCAGTGCGGCCACGTTCAAAGTGCGGGGCACGAAGGCGCCGGCGCCCGCGGCCACGAACACGGCGCGGCACTGGAGTTGCAAGCCTTGTCGGGTGGTCACTTCAAAGCCGCCATCGGCCAAGGGCTGCACGCTGGCAACCTGGTCGTTCAAATGCAGGTTGGCGATCAGGCCGGATGCCGCATCGCGCGGCAAAAAGGGCTTGGCCTGAGCCAGCAGCAAGTGCGCCAGTTCACGGCCGGTGCACACGGGCACGCCGGGCACGTCGTAAATGGGCTTGTCGGGGTACAGCGCCACGCATTGGCCGCCAGCTTCGGGCAGCGCGTCGATCACGTGGGTGGTCAGGCCCAGCAAGCCCAACTGGAAAGCCTGGAACAGGCCCACCGGGCCTGCGCCAATGACGATGGTGTCGGTGTTGATCACCGCCACGATCAGCGGATCAACTGATCCAGCTTGTCGGTCTTGTCTTTCCAGTCATCGGCCTCGGGCAAGGGCGACTTGCGCTTGGTGATGCTGGGCCAGCCCTTGGCCAGGTCAGCATTGATCTTGATGAATTGCTGTTGGTTGCCGGGCACGTCTTCTTCGGGGACGATGGCGTTGACCGGGCATTCTGGGATGCACACAGCGCAGTCGATGCATTCATCGGGATCGATGACGAGGAAGTTGGGGCCTTCGCGGAAGCAGTCCACCGGGCACACGTCCACACAATCGGTGTATTTGCACTTGATGCAGGCTTCGGTGACGACGTGAGTCATGACGATCTCTTGTAAGTTGAATTTCGGGACGAAGGTCGGATTTTACGGGTGCGCGCCAGCGTCTCCGCAAATCGGCAAATGGGTCAAGGGTTCATCGGGCAGGGCGGTGGCCCCGGCACCCACGATGACCAGGGTCGGGCGGCCGGCGTGGGTGTTGCTGGCCTGGTCCAGCGAGCCCACAGTGTGAACGGTGTGGCGCATGTCGGGCCAGCCAGCGCGAGAGACCACGCTGACGGCGGTCTCAAGCGGCCAACCGGCGTCGATCAGGCCTTTTTGGAGCGGATCGAGCTGGCGGCCGGCCATGTAAAAGACTTCGGTATCAGCACGTTGGCCTGGGCCCATGCCGCATTGCAGCTCGCCGGTGCGCGTCATGGCGGTGGTGAAACTGACGCTGCGGCCGGTGCCACGCCGCGTGAGCGGGCGTTGCGTGGCGGCAGCGGCGGCCAGGGCTGAAGTCACGCCGGGCACCACCTCGCTGGGGATGCCGGCTTCGTGCAGCACATGCAGTTCTTCTTCAAGGCGGCCGAACAGGCTCGGGTCACCACCCTTGAGCCGGGCCACCAGGCCACGTTCGCCATGGATGGCGCCCACGGCCAGTGATTGCTCAACCAGCAACTGGTTGATGCGTGTCTGGCCGTTGAAGTCGCTGCCAGGCTGCCCTGAAAAGCCACGCTTGCCCACGTCGATCCAGTCGGCCTGGGGGGCCAGATCGCGCAGGGCAGGGTCGGCCAGGGCGTCAAACAACACCACCTGGGCCTGGGCCAGCAGGCGGCTGCCACGCACCGTGATCAGGTCGGCCTCACCGGGGCCGGCCCCAATGAAAACGACTTTGGCGGCGGTGAGCGAGCAGGGCTTGCTGTCCATGTCTTGCAAACTCAGGCAGCCTTGACCAGCAGCGCGCCACTGGTGCGGTTGGTGGTGGGATCGACCACGATCAGGGCACCGCCCACGCGGTTGTCCAGGTAGGGCTCGACCGGCAGCGGCTGCTGCGTCTGGATCTGCACGCGGCCGATCTCGTTCACGGCCAGTTGCTCGGCGTCATGGTCTTCCAGGGTGTGGATGTCCATGCGGCTGTCGATGGCGGTGATGCGGGCCTGCACCCAGCGGTTGCCGTGGCGAACCCAGTACTTGCGGCCGACGACGGCGGGCTCGGTGTCCAGCCAGGCCAGGGTGGCCGTGAACTGGTCGGTGGGCTTGATGGCGCCAGGCGTGGCCAACCAGTCGCCGCGCGAGATGTCGACCTGGCGGTCCAGCACGATGCCGGCCGATTGGCCTGCTTCGCCACGGTCGACCACTTCGGCGTTGTAGCGCACCTCGGCCACCACGGCGGTTTCGCCGCTGGGGAAGGCTTGCACGGCATCACCAGCCTTGACCGAACCGTGGGCGATGCGGCCCCAGAAGGTGCGCGGCTGGTGACCGGTACCTTCGCCTTCTCGGGTCACGTACTGCACGGGTTGCAGCAGCGCGCCGTCGTGGCGCTCATCGGTGGCGGGCAGGCATTCCAGCAACTGCAGCAGCGTCTGGCCGGTGTACCAGGGCCAGTTGGCGCTGGGGGTGGTCACGTTGTCGCCGCGCAGGGCCGACACGGGAATCACGCCCTTCACGGCGATGCCGGCTTGCTCGGCAAAGGCGCGCAGCGAGGCTTCGACGTTTTCGAAAGCCGTTTGCGTGTCCTGCTCGATGGCGTCGAGCTTGTTGATGGCGAACACGATGTTCGGCACGCGCAGCAGGTGCGCCAGCAGGCTGTGGCGGCGCGTTTGCGCCAGCAGGGGCACGGGCGAAGCCTTCCAGTCGATCTTGGTGATGTCGACCAGGACCACGGCAGCATCACTGCCAGCGGCGGCCGTCACCATGTTGCGCGTGTACTGCTCATGGCCAGGGGCATCAGCAATGATGAACTTGCGCGTCTTGGTGGCGAAGTAGCGGTAGGCCACGTCGATGGTGATGCCCTGTTCGCGCTCGGCTTCCAGGCCATCGGTCAGCAGCGACAGGTCGATCGGGGCGCCAGCGGCGCGCTTCTCCAGCGCATCCAGCTGGTCGGCCAGGATGGCGCGGCTGTCAAACAGCAGGCGGCCAATCAGCGTGCTCTTGCCATCGTCCACGCTGCCCGCAGTCAGGAAGCGCAGGGCCTGGTGTTCGACTTGTTCTTTGGCGTGGCAATCAATCACGGGGGTGCTCATTTTAGAAATAGCCTTCCTTCTTGCGGCGCTCCATCGAGGCCTCGGACGTGCGGTCGTCCATGCGGGTCGCGCCACGCTCGCTCACGGTCACGTGCAGGGTTTCGGCCACGATGTCGGCGGGGTTGGCCGCATCGCTCTCGACCGGGCAGGTGCAGGTCATGTCGCCCACGGTGCGGAAGCGCACGTCGACGGTTTCAACGGTTTCGCCTTCCAGCGGCGGCGTCACGTCGGTCAGGGGCACCAGCAGGCCCTTGCGGCGCATCACTTGGCGGGGGTGCTTGAAGTAGATGTTGGGCAGCGGGATCTTTTCGCGCTCGATGTAGAGCCACACGTCCAGCTCGGTCCAGTTGCTGATCGGGAAGGCGCGGAAGTGCTCGCCCGGCTTGATGCGGGTGTTGAACAGGTTCCACAGCTCGGGACGCTGCTCTTTGGGCTGCCATTGGCCGAAGCTGTCGCGGTGGCTGAAGATGCGCTCTTTGGCGCGCGCTTTTTCTTCGTCGCGGCGGGCGCCACCCATCAGGCAGTCGAAGCGGCCTTCTTCGATGGCTTCCAGCAAGGTCACCGTTTGATGGCCGTTGCGCGATTCCAGCGGGTAGGCCAGGCGCACGGTGCCCTTCTTGATGGACTCGTCCATGTGCGCCACGATCAGGCGCTCGCCCATTTCGGCAATGCGGCGATCACGGAACTCGATCACTTCGGGGAAGTTGTGGCCGGTGTCGACGTGCAGCAAGGGGAAGGGCAATTTGCCTTCAAAGCCGCCGCCTTCCTTCTTCATCTTGAAGGCTTTTTCAGCCAGGTGCAGCACCACGCACGAGTCCTTGCCGCTGGAGAACAGCAGGGCAGGGCGCTCAAACGTCGCGGCGACTTCGCGCAGGATGAAGATGGCTTCTTCCTCCAGCGCGTCCAGGTGGCGGTGGTCAACATCCGCCAGCAGTTGGTTCACATTCACGGGGGCATTCATATCGTGGTCTTGGTTGGGATGCTGGACACAAGCGGGGGCAACTCTTCGGCGATGTTGTCTTCATGGACGTGCAGGCCGCATTCCTTGGCCTTTTCGTCTTCCCACCACCAGCGGCCGGCGCGGAAGTCTTCTCCCACGGCAATGGCGCGGGTGCAAGGCGCACAGCCGATGCTGGGCATGAACTCGTCGTGCAGCGGGTTGTAGGGCACCTTGTTGAGTGACACGTAGTGCCACACATCGCCCCAGGTCCAGTCGATCATGGGGTTGTACTTGGCGCGGCCCTTGTCGTCTTCCTCACGGGCCAGCATGCCGCCCCGGTTGTTGGACTGTTCGCGGCGCAGGCCAGTGATCCAGGCTTCGCGGCTGGCCAGCATGCGGCTGAGGGGTTCCAGCTTGCGGAAGCCGCAGCAGGCCTTGCGCAGGTCGATGCTGTCGTACATGGCCTTCTCGCCGTTCTTGCGAACGAACTCGATGGCCACTTCCTGCACGGGCTGGTAGACCTCGACCTTCAAGCCATACGTGGACTCGATGGTGCCGATCATGGCGACTGTCTGCGGGTGCAGCATGCCGGTTTCCAGCGTGCCGATGGCGATGTCGATGTGGTGGCGCGCGATCAGGTCGGTGACGATCATGTCCTCGACGCCCAGGCTGGTGGCCTGCACGACCTTGCCCGGGTGCTCGGCCGCCGCAGCCTTGAGCAACTCGACGGTCGCGGCCAGCTTGGCCTCGAAGTCGGGGCTGGCCTTGGCGTACAGGGCGATGGCGGTCATCGTGCGAACACCGGTTTGGTTTGTTGCACGTCGCCCTGGTAGTGGCCCCGCGCGGCGAAGAAGCCCAGCGCGCGCTCGGCGGCGGCACGTTCCTGGTCGTGGCGCAGCACCACGGCGTCCACGCCCGAGCGTTGCAGCAGCGGCATCATGTCCACCAGCACTTCGCCGGTGGCGCGGATCTGGCCTTTGAAGCGGTAACGCGAGCGCAGGATGTGGGCCTGGCTGTAGGCGCGGCCATCCACCCACTTGGGGAACTGCAGCACCACCAGCGACAGCTTGTTCACGTCGCACTCGAGCACTTCAATGTCGGCATCGTTGGGGAAGATCACGCCCACGGCTTTGTCGGCGGGCCATTGCTCGCGCACGGCGTGCCATTGGCCCAGCGTCAGCAAGCTGTGGTCCACCTTGGGTGGGTGAGAGATGGGGCCGTCTTCGCCGCCGGCCGTGCGCCACTGGTCGTGGTGGGTGTCGATGAATTTCATGGTCGGGTCTTCTTTGGGCGGTTCAGGCGGTCAGGCGGCTTTGGCGGTGCTGCGGCGCACAGCGTTGGCGGCGCTCTTGAACGGGTCCAGGCCCACACGCTGCACGGTGTCGATGAACTTCTCGTTCGCCGCGCGTTGGCCGCGGTAGGTCTCAATCACGGCTTCGATCACGTCGGTGACTTCATCGGCCGCGAAAGACGGGCCGATGACTTTGCCGACCGCGCTCAAGGGCGCGTGGCTGGAACCATCGGAGCCGCCCAGGGTGACCTGGTACCACTCGCTGCCGTCCTTGTCCACGCCCAGGATGCCGATGTGGCCGCTGTGGTGGTGGCCGCAGGAGTTGATGCAGCCGCTGATGTGCAGGTCGATGTCGCCGATGTCGTACAGCTCATCAAGGTCTTGATAGCGCTCGATCAAGTCGTTGGCGATGGGGATGGATCGGGCGTTGGCCAGGGCGCAGAAGTCGCCGCCGGGGCAGGCGATCATGTCGCTGAGTAGGCCAATGTTGGGCGCGGCGAAGCTGGCATCACGGGCGGCTTGCCACAGCGTGTACAAATCCTCTTCACGAACCCAGGGCAGCAGCAGGTTCTGGTCGTGCGTGACGCGCAATTCGCCCTGGCTGAACTGGTCGGCCAGGCCGGCGGCCTTGTCCATCTGATCATCGGTGGCATCGCCAGGTGCCTGGCCCACGCGCTTGAGTGACAGCGTCACGGCCTTGTAGCCTTTGACTTTGTGGGCGTGCGTGTTGCGCTCCAGCCATTTCGTGAAGGCCACGGGGGCGTCAGCCGGGGCGCTATTGCCGGCGGCATCGTGCGCCACCACGCCAGCGGGCTGCACGAAGCTGGCCGACACGCGGTCCAGCTCGGCCTGCGGGATCACGTGCGAAGCGCCATCGACGTCACGCGTCATGATCTGCTTGAACTCTTGCTCGACCTGGTCGAAGAACTTCTGGCCTTCAGCCTTGACCAGGATCTTGATGCGCGCCTTGTACATGTTGTCGCGGCGGCCATAGCGGTTGTAGACCCGCACGATGGCTTCGATGTAGATCAGGATCTGTTGCCAGGGAATGAACTCGCTGATGACGCTGGCCGTGATGGGCGTGCGGCCCATGCCACCGCCCACCAGCACCTTGAACCCGACTTCACCCGCGTCGTTAAAGCGCAGGTGCAGGCCGATGTCGTGCCAGTAGGTGGCCGCGCGGTCTTCCTTGGCGCCGTTGACGGCGATCTTGAACTTGCGCGGCAGGAAGGCGAACTCGGGGTGCAGCGTGGACCACTGGCGGATCACTTCGCAATAGGGGCGCGCGTCGATGATCTCGTCGGCGGCCACACCGACCAGCGCATCGCTGGTGATGTTGCGGATGCAGTTGCCCGACGTTTGAATGCCGTGCATGTTGACCGCGGCCAACTGGTCCATCACGTCGGCGCTCTTGGTCAGCGGGATCCAGTTGTACTGCAGGTTTTGGCGCGTGGTGAAGTGCGCGTAGCTGCGGTCGTATTCGCGCGAGATCTTGGCCAACTGGCGCAACTGCACGCTCGACAGCTCACCGTAAGGCACGGCCACGCGCAGCATGGGTGCATGGCGCTGCACGTACCAGCCGTTTTGCAGGCGCAGGGGGCGGAACTCGTCGTCGGTCAGCTTGCCGGCCAGATTGCGCTCCAGTTGGTCGCGAAATTGCGCCGCGCGGGCGCGGACGAACTGTTTGTCAAATTCGGTGTACTGATACATGGTTCATCGCCTGTGAGCAAAATGCTGACGCGGATTCAATCTGTCGATTTAATGGAATGCTTTGTATATATTATAAACGCTGGTCACCGAGATCACGGTGCCTACCAGCGCCAACAAAATGCGGGTGTTCAGGCGCCGGGTCAGCACCGCGGCAAAGGGCGCGGCAAAAAGGCCACCGATCACCAGGCCTGCCACGATGGGCCAAGGGCCTTCCCCCACCAGGATGGCGAAAACCATCGCGCTGACAAAGGTCAGGAAGAACTCGGCCAGGTTGACAGAGCCAATGGTGGTGCGGGGGTCTTGCCCGGTGCCCACGAGGGTGGTCGTCACGACAGGGCCCCAACCGCCACCGCCCACGGCATCTACAAAACCGCCAAACAACCCCAACTTGGCCACGTGTTTGGGCGCTTGCTTATTGGTTTTAATGGTTTTGAATACCTTGCTGATGATATATAAACCCATGCAAAACAAATAAGCGGCCACATATGGCTTTATAAGATTGCCGTCTATCGATGAAACCGTCCATGCGCCCAAAATTGAGCCGATCATGCCGGGAATCAGCAATTTAAGAAAAAGATTCTTGTTGACGTTTCCCAGCTTGACATGGGATATGCCCGAAATACCCGTGGTGAATACTTCTGCAATGTGCACGCTGGCACTGGCCACGGCGGGCGATGCGCCTGATGCCAGCAAGAACGTGGTTGAGGTGATGCCATAAGCCATGCCGAGCGCTCCGTCTACCGTTTGGGCCAACAAGCCCACCGCCACAGCCTTCCAGAAAGTGTCGCTGCTGAGCGTTTCCAGAATCAGTTCAGTGCCGGTGCGTCCATTGTCAGGATTAAAAAGACGCGAGGCCAGGTAGCACAAGATGGCCACCAGCAAGAACACCACCGCCCACACTGCAATTCTGAGAACCGGATGGTCTGAAGGGTGCGATACATCATCCTCAACAGGCGGCAGGCCAAGTGCTTCATGCTCTGCATTGATGGCGTTGTCGGTCAGGTCGAGATTTCTGATTTTCATGAGAGGCGTGAGGAACGACTAAGCTGCTTGGTCGACCACGCAGCCTGCGCAACCAGGGCCTACTCCAAGAATGGCAGAAGTTTAAAAAGATGCTATATAAATGAGAAGAACATTTTACGACATTGCTTATTTCGATTTGATCTATCGAGCCAAGGTGGTCGTTTGCATCGGCTTGATGGCGGTGCTGGCCGGTTGCGCCACGCGCCAAGCCGGGCCACCGCCAGCCCCGGCGGTCATTCAAGTGCCGGTGGTCAAGTCCGTGCCCAAGCCGCCCAAAATCGGCCTGGCTCTGGGTGGCGGCGCCGCTCGCGGTTTTGCCCACATTGGTGTGCTTCAAGTGCTGGAAGAGCAGGGCATCAAGCCGGATCTGGTGGTGGGCACCTCGGCCGGCAGCTTGGTGGCGGCCATTTATGCCGCAGGCAAAACGCCCAGCGAGCTGGAGTCCATGGCCATGAACCTGGACGAATCAACCATGACTGACTGGGTGTTCCCCGGGCGCTCAGTGATGAAGGGTGAGGCACTGGCCAAGTTCGTGCGGGGTTTCACCGCCGGCCGGCAGATCGAGCAAATGGCGCTGCCCTTGGGCATCGTGGCCACCGACTTGAACTCGGGGCAGCCGATTCTTTTCCGCCGAGGTGATCCGGGCACGGCGGTGAGGGCCTCCAGCTCGGTGCCCGCGGTGTTTGCCCCGGTGCGCATCGCTGGGCGAGAGTACGTGGACGGTGGGCTGGTGTCGCCGATCCCGGTGAAGTACGCCCGGCAGATGGGTGCCGACCTGGTGATCGCGGTCGACATCTCCGCCATCCCGGAAGGGCAGTCGACCAAGGGCGCGGTCGACATCTTGCTGCAGACCTTCAACATCATGGGCCACAGCATCAGCCAGTACGAGTTGCAGGACGCTGACGTGGTAATGCGGCCCAGGCTATCGGGCATTGGCGGTGGTGATTTTGGCAATCGCCGCCTGTCGATCCTGGCCGGGCGGGAAGCGGCCTTGAGCGTGCTTCAGCAGCTCAAGGAAAAGATCGCGGCCAAGACCCGCTGACGTTTACTTGCCAGTGCCGAAGGGCTGGCCGGTGACCTTGGTGCCGGCCTTCAATCCGCGCTTGCTGAACCAACCCGTGTTCATTTCCAGCACGTAGCGCACCGGCTTGGCCGAGCAGTGCGTATCGAGCGTCTCTGGCTTCATTTCGTCGAGATTGACGATGGTGCCGTCATCAGCAATGAAGGCGATCGACAAGGGGATCAGGGTGTTCTTCATCCAGAAGCACTGCTGGACGGGCCGATCGAATACAAAGATCATGCCGTCGTTGGGCCCCATGCTGGTGCGGTTCATCAACCCGATTTCGTGCTGTTTAGGGGTCCTGGCCACCTCGGCCTTGATGGTGTGGAAGGTGATGCCCAGTGGCACGGTGGGCAATTGCTGAGGCCCTTCCTGGGCCAGCGCAGGTGTGCAGGCCACGGCGCTGAGCCAAAGGGCTGTGGCGGCCCGCCGGGCGGTCGTCTTCATCAGTTCGATCATCAAAATGGTGGTCCTGGTTGGCATGCGGCATGCAGCGCTTGGGGCGGCCATGATTATTGGCAAAAAAGCACTGGCTTGCGAGTTGCTTCTTTTTAACGTGCTGCGCAGGGGGCTCGCGTAGAATTCTCAGCACACGCTGCCGACATCCATGGCAGTGTTTTAACGGAAACGCCAAACGCGGAGACGACAATCATGTTCCAGCACATCAAAGTGCCCGAAGGTGGGCAAAAAATTTCGGTCAACCCGGACTTTTCGCTCAATGTTCCCCACAACCCCATCATTCCCTACATCGAGGGCGACGGCACGGGCTTCGACATCACCCCGGTGATGATCAAGGTCGTGGATGCGGCCGTTGAGAAATCGTATGGTGGTCAGCGCAAGATCCATTGGATGGAGATCTACGCTGGCGAGAAATCCACCCGGGTTTATGGCCCCGATGTGTGGCTGCCTGAAGAAACCCTCAAGGTCCTTAAGGACTACGTGGTGTCCATCAAGGGCCCGCTGACGACGCCCGTGGGCGGTGGTATCCGCTCGCTGAACGTGGCACTGCGCCAAGAGCTGGACTTGTACGTTTGCCTGCGCCCGGTCACTTACTTCAAGGGTGTGCCTTCGCCCGTGAAAGAGCCGCACAAGATCGACATGGTGATCTTCCGCGAGAACTCGGAAGACATCTACGCTGGCATCGAATTCGAAGCCAAGAGCGACAAGGCCAAGAAGCTGATCGCCTTTTTGCAAACCGAGTTCGGCGTCAAGAAGATCCGCTTCCCGGAAACCTCAGGCATCGGCATCAAGCCTGTCTCTACCGAAGGCACCGAGCGCCTGATGCGCAAGGCCCTGCAGTACGCGATCGACAATGACAAGCCCAGCGTGACCATCGTGCACAAGGGCAACATCATGAAATACACCGAAGGTGGCTTCCGCGATTGGAGCTATGCCTTGGCCCAGCGCGAATTTGGCGCCGAGCTGATCGATGGCGGCCCATGGTGCAAGTTCAAGAACCCGAAGACGGGCAAGGACATCATCGTCAAGGACGCCATCGCCGACGCCTTCCTGCAGCAGATTTTGTTGCGCCCGGCCGAGTACAGCGTGATCGCCACGTTGAACCTGAACGGTGACTACATCTCTGACGCCCTGGCCGCGCAAGTGGGCGGCATCGGCATTGCCCCGGGCGCCAATTTGTCGGACTCGGTGGCCATGTTCGAAGCCACCCACGGCACGGCACCCAAGTACGCCGGCAAAGACTACGTGAACCCCGGTTCCGAAATCCTGTCGGCCGAAATGATGCTGCGCCACATGGGCTGGTTCGAAGCGGCTGACCTGATCATCTCGTCGATGGAGAAATCCATCCTGAGCAAGAAGGTGACGTATGACTTCGCGCGTCTGCTGGATGGTGCGACGCAGGTGTCGTGTTCTGGCTTTGGTCAGGTGATGATCGACCACATGTGATCTCGCTTCACCGCGTCTCGTGACGCCCCGTAAGCCCCTGATTTTCATAGCGAAAGTCAGGGGCTTTTTGTTTCAGCTCTTCTCGCAGAAGACCTCGAGATCCCGCGCCCATGCTCGCTGATCGGTCACTGGTGAGCATGGTTTGGAAGGCTCAGGCCAGCTTGATGGGCAGGGATCGAACACGCTGCCCCGTCAAGGCGAACAGCGCGTTGGCCACGGCGGGCGCAATGGGCGGCGTGCCCGGCTCGCCCACGCCGCCAGGTGCGTGCGTGTTGCGCATGATGTGGGTTTCAACCGGGGGCATGTTCACCATGCGCACGGCATCGTAGTCGTTGAAGTTGCTTTGCGCCACGCGGCCATCGGCGATGGTGATCTCGCCAAACAAGGCCGCGCTCAGGCCGTAGGCGATGCTGCTTTGCATTTGGGCCTCGACCGTGTCGGGGTTGACCACGACCCCACAGTCGATGACGCACACCACGCGGCCCACCTTGAGGGCCTTGTCCACGATGGACACCTCGGCCACCTGCGCGCAGATTGAGCCAAACGACTCGTGCAGGGCGACGCCACGGGCCACACCTGCCGGCAAGGGCTGGCCCCACCCGGCCTTGCTCGCGGCCATATCCAGCACCGCCTTGTGGCGCGCGTGGCGGCCAAGCCGCGCCAATCGGAAGGCCACGGGGTCCTGGCCCAAGGCATGCGCCAGCTCGTCCACGAAGCTTTCGGTGAAGAAGGCGTTGTACGAATGGCCCACGCTGCGCCACGAGCCCACGGGCACGTTCGTCTGCGGGCGCACCTGGCGGACCTCGACGCTGTCGAAGGCGTAGGGGATGTCGAAAGCGCCTTCGATCTGGTTCTTGTCGGGCGTGTCAGAAGCCGCCCAAGGCAGCAAGCGGCCCATCCAATCCAGCCCGATGGATTGCGATGCGACCCGGTTGGTCCAGGCGGTGACGCCTCCTTTGGCGTCGATGGCCGCCCGAAAGGTCGACAGCGCAGCAGGCCGGTACATGTCGTGCTGCATGTCTTCTTCGCGTGACCACACCAGCTTGACCGGGCGCCCATCGAGCTCCTTGGCGATCGCGACGGCCTGCTCCACCATGTCGACCTCCAGGCGCCGGCCAAAGCCCCCGCCCAGAAAGGGCACGTGCAAGGTCACTTGATCGCCGTCCACGCCCGCCACCTGGGCGGCCTTCCACTTGGCCAGCGACGGTGATTGGGTCGATGCCCACACCTCCACCCGGCCATCCTTGACCTGGGCCACGCAGTTGACAGGCTCCATCGCCGCATGTGCCAAAAAGGGCGCCCAGTACGTGGCCTCGATCACCTTGCTGGCCGACTTGACCGCTTGCTGGGCATCGCCCCGGTTGGCGAACGCAAAGCCATCGTCGTCAGACAGGGCCTGCTTGTACTGTTGTTCGATGCTTGCCGATGAGAGCTTGTCGTTGGCGCTGGGCGCGTAAGACACCTTCAGTGTGGCCAGGGCCTGCTTGGCGCGCCACCAGCTGTCGGCCACTACCACCACGCCATCAGAGATCTGCAGCACCTTGACCACGCCGCGCATCTTGGTGGCCGCGCTGGAGTCTACCGACGCCACGGCCGCGCCAAACACCGGCGACTGCAGGATGGCGGCGTACAGCATGCCCGGCTGGCGGATGTCGATGCCGTACACGGCCGACCCGTTGACCTTGGCCGGAACGTCGGTGCGCTTCACCGGCTTGCCAATCAGTCGGTAGTGTGCCGGGTCCTTGAAGCCGACCTCATCTGGCGGGGGCAGGGCGGCGGCCTCCTGCGCCAGTGCGCCATAAGCCAGCTTGGCCCCGGTGGTCGGGTGGACAACGTGGCCGGCCTCGGTGCGGCAGCCGGCGGCGTCGATGCCCCAGCGCTTCGCGGCGGCCCGGATCAGCATCGCCCGGGCGGTGGCGCCAGCCAGCCGCAGGGGCTCCCAGGCATCGCGGATGCTGGAGGAGCCGCCCGTGATCTGCAAAGACAGGGTGTAGCCCAGGCGCTGAATGCCACCCCTCGCGACACGCGCGACCAGGCTGTCATCGTCGCCACTGAAGGGCAGCACGTTCAGGCCCAGGGCCGTGTTGGCGTACAGCTGGGCCACGGGGGCCTGCTCCACGCGCACGTCTTCCCAGCGCGCGTCCAGCTCTTCGACCAGCAGCATGGGCAAGGAGGTCATCACGCCCTGTCCCATCTCCGAGCGGGCGATCGCCACAGTGACCTGGCCATCCGGGGCGATCTTGACCCAACCGTTGAGGGACACTTCACCACCGGCGCCTGGCACGGGGTTGGATGCCCCCAGTCGATCGTGCGGATCAGGGGCGCACCCCACCAGCAGGCCGCCCGTGACGGCACTGCCGATGATGAGGAAACGACGCCGGGACAGCGGCGAGTTCATGCCCGCGCTCATGCCGTTTGCTCCGCCGCTGAGTGGATGGCTGCACGCACACGCTGGTAGGTGCCGCACCGGCACAGGTTGGTCATGGCGCCATCGATGTCGGCGTCAGAGGGATGCGGGGTGGCCTTGAGCAAGGCCAAGGCCGCCATCAGCATGCCGGACTGGCAATAGCCGCATTGCGGCACCTGGTGCGCGATCCAGGCCGCTTGCAGCCTGGCCAGCACCGGGTCGTCGGCCGATTCGATTGTCTGCACGCTCTTGCCCGCCACGGCGACCATGGGCATCACGCATGAACGCACCGCCACGCCGTCCAGGTGCACGGTGCAGGCCCCGCAGGCCGCGACGCCGCAGCCGAACTTGGTGCCACACAGGCCCAGCTCGTCCCGCAGGGCCCACAGCAAAGGCATGTCGTCCTCGACGTCCACCGACACCGGGCGCCCGTTCAATGTGAATGTGTTCATCATGGTGTACAGCGTACACCTTTGAGCGGGTGATCGTCAAGCGGGTAAAATTGGGCCATGTCCTACCCCAGCAAACTGAGCAAAGAAAGCATCCTGCAGGTGGCCATGGCCTACATCGAGGCGCATGGCCTGGCCGAGTTGTCCATGCGCTTTCTGGCGATCGAGCTGGGCGTCACGCCCAATGCGCTGTACCGCTATTTCAGCAGCAAGGCGGACCTGGAATACGCCATGGCCGACGAGGCGGGGCGACTGCTTCTGGCCGCGATGACCAAGGCCGCGGCCCGCAAGAATCCGCTTGAGGCGATTCGGGCGGTGGTTCAGGCCTATCTCAAGTTTGCGCGGTCGCACCCCGAGCTTTACGCCGTGAAGATGCAGTTCTTCACCATCAACGGCCAGGAGCCGAGCAGCCACACCGAGGTCTGGCAGTTCGTCACCCAGCTGGCGGCTGCCGTGCCCACCCGCTGGGAACCCAAGGACCTGGCGGTCTCGCTGTGGGCCTTCTTGCACGGCATGGTCGACCTGGACCGCAAGGGCATGCTGGAGGGCGAAAAGCCCGAGAGGTTCATCGAAGTGGGGCTGGAGGTGATTCTGGCGGGCATGCTCACTGGGGTGACTGCCCCTGCGTGAGGGCATCGCCCCAGGGCGTGTGAACACAAGCCAAGGCCGTCACAGACCAGCACGAAACTGATGAAGCCGAGGAACATGAAGTCGAGCTTCTCGAAGCGGAAGAAGATGGGGCGATAGAGTTGCGCCTCCTTGGCATGGGCCTTTTTATTCAGAACATGCAAGCGCGTCATCACTGGTGAACGTGCATGTTGACGGGGTTTGACACCAGGGAATGAAGTCCGCGTGCGGCTTGGAAATCACCGCCGTTGAGCAGCGCCTCAAAGTAGGCAATGGTGCTGCGCAGGCCATCTTCAAGCGACACGGTGGGTGACCATCCAAGTTGCGCCCGGGCCAGGCTGATATCCGGGCACCGTTGGACTGGATCGTCGGCAGGCAGGGGCTGGTGCACGATCTCAGACCGGGAGCCTGTCATCCTGATGATCAACTCGGCCAGCGACAGCACCGTGAACTCATGCGGATTGCCAAGGTTGAGGGGGCCGGTGAACGAGTCTGGTGTGTCGTGCATGAGTCGCAGGCACCCTTCGATGAGGTCGTCGCGGTAGCAGAACGAGCGGGTCTGCTGACCCTGGCCGAACACCGTGATGGGTTGATTGCGCAAGGCCTGAACGATGAAGTTGGAAACGACCCGCCCATCGTTCGGGTGCATGCCGGGGCCATAGGTGTTGAAAATGCGCATGACCTTGATGCGCAGCTGGTGTTGCCGGTGGTAGTCAAAGAACAGGGTCTCTGCGCAGCGCTTGCCTTCGTCGTAACACGACCGGTAGCCGCAGGGGTTAACGTGGCCCCAGTACGCCTCGGGCTGGGGATGGATTTTGGGGTCTCCATACACCTCACTGGTCGAGGCTTGCAGGATCTTGGCCTTGACACGCTTGGCCAAGCCCAGCATGTTGATGGCGCCATGCACGCTGGTCTTGGTGGTTTGAACCGGATCTCTTTGGTAGTGGATCGGCGAGGCCGGGCAGGCGAAGTTGAAGATTTCGTCTACCTCGATGTAGAGCGGCATGGTCACGTCGTGGCGTATCAATTCGAAGCGCGGATGGTCTAGCAGGTGCTCGATGTTTCGCCGCGTGCCCGTGAAGAAGTTGTCCAGGCAGATGACTTCATGCCCCATGGCCAGCAGCCGTTCGCACAGGTGGGACCCGAGAAATCCTGCACCTCCCGTGACGAGGATGGCTTTCCTTTCAAGCTCTTTCATGTCGCGATGCCTCCTGGGTTAACAGGTTTTCTCGCGGGCAAATGGCGTACCAGCTACCTCAGCGGGCGCAGATGGTGCCGCCCAGCACCTGCCGCTTTATCAGGAAGGCAACGATCTCAAAGATGGCCAGCGGTGCCAATCCCAGCAAGAAGACATCGGTGAGCAACTCACGGTAGGCGCGCCGTTTGATGTTGAGCGTGAGCAGGTGCACGTGGGCGGTGTGGTGCAGGCGAGGGCAGTCCACGACCAGATCGTGTGCCCGGCGAAAGTGCGCGTGGGCTGACTCCATGCGGCCTGCCTGCTCGTCCTGCATGCCCAACTGCCACGCGGCCTGGGCTTGCTCTGCGATGTCTTCGATGGATGTCATGGGGATCTCCTTTTTCGGGTGGGCGAGGGGGGATGCAAGGCCATGGTGCCGGTGATCAGGATGAGCAGCAGTTCTTCGGATTCGCCCAGCAAAGCGTCCCTTTGTTCAGGGCCTTCCAGGTAGCGCACCACCAGGCCATAAACCGCGCGGCCGTAGATGCCCAGCACCCGCATCCACACGGCGTCGTTACCAACGGGCAGCAGCTTCATGGCGCGCTGCTCAATCAGCATGTCGCGGCGCAGCTCGTCAAGGCAGCGTTGCAGGCCCATGCGGCTTTCGTTGGGCGGGCCGTGAAGCGTGCGGTAGGCCACCAAGAAGAGATCGCGGTGGTTGGCCGCGAAATCAAACAACCAGCCCACAACGCGGCGGACCACTGATGGGTCACGCGCCACGTCTGCACGGGCGGCACTGGTGCCTTGCCGCAACTGGGTGGTGAACTCGTTCATGAGCTCGGCTTGCAGCTGGCTCAGGCTGTCGAAGTGGCGGTAGAAGGTGTTGTGGTTCAGCCCTGCCTCGCGGGCCAATTCGCGAAGCGACAAGGTCTCGGCGTGCTGCTGCCGCGCCAGCATGCGCAGGGCCGCGTCCATCAGTTGGCGCTTGCCCACCGGCATGGTTGAAGTGCTGCTCATGTTTGACATGAAGTATCCAGTTGGCTACATTGTATCCATTTGGATACTTTGGGGTAAAGATGCGTTGGCGCCGTATGTCATCAAACAGGGCCGATCAGGTAGTTTGGCACGTTGAAGAGTCTGGCCAGTGGCGAGTGGCCACCGCGCAAGAGGCGGCGTCACGGGCATGGTTGCCCGAACCGATGGCTGGCTCGGGCTTGCCATTTCAACCCCGGTCGTTTCGGGATTGCAGCCTTTATGAGCGGCATTGGATCCAATCGTCACGGGGCTATGCCAAGCGCTTTTTGCCCGCGGTCAGTGTTTTCACGTCCCTGTATGAACGCGTTTTGCGCAAGCCTTTCCCGGCGTTCAAGCCGCATCCCTTGGCCTACCAGCAGCCGGTTTACTACTTCGGCAACCACCTCAGCTTTGTGGCCAGTGGAACCCCGATCCGCGCGCCGCGCTTCACCAAGGCGCTGGACTACGAGCTTGAGCTGGGTGCGGTGCTGTCCAAGCCTTTGCTCAATGCCTCGCCGCAAGAGGCGCTGGCCGCGATCGGGGGCTTCGTGGTGATCAACGACTGGAGCGCGCGAGACATCCAGCGGCCCGAAATGGCCACGGGCCTGGGCCCGCAGAAGTGCAAGCACTTTTGCAGCTCGATGTCCGATGAGTTCGTGGATGCACAAGATGTGCTGCCGCGCATTGAGCAACTGAGAGCGCGCGTAGAGGTCAATGGCGAGGTGGTGGCCACCACCAGCACGGCCAACATGCTGCACAACTGGGCCAACACCTTGAGCCACCTGTCCATGGATGAGCCGCTGTGGCCCGGCGAGCTCATCGCCACAGGCACCTTGCCCTTTGGTTGTTCGATGGAGAACGGGCGTTGGCTGAAGCCAGGCGACAGCCTGCGCCTGGTGATCGACGGTGTGGGTGAAATCAAGCACCAACTGGTGGGATGAGCATGGCCCGTCTGATTGCCGGCACGGGTCGCACCCGAACCCGGATGGGTGACGTGCCGAACTTTGCCGAAGGGCTCTATGAATTGACGGCGGACACGTTTGCCTGGCTGGTGCCCAATGGCAGCTGGGGCGAGACCAATCTGGGCCTGGTGCGCTGCGGCGACCAATCGGTGTTGATCGACACCTGCTGGGATCTGCATTTCATGCGCGAGATGCTGGGCCATGCCGCGCCCATCCTGAAGGCGGCGCCCATCCGCCATGTGATCAACACGCACGCCGATGGCGACCATTGCTGGGGCAACCAGCTGTTTGCCGATCAGACCATCACGGCCACGCAAGCCAGCGCCGTGCAAATGCACCAGCATCTGCCTGTCCAGCTGCGCGCCTTGAAATGGGGATCGGCCTTGTTCCAACGCTTGCCCGTGGGCAACATGGATGCCCTGGGCCGCTACATGGGCGACATGCTCCGGCCTTATCGATTCAAAGGCGTGACCGTGCAGGCGCCGAACCAGACTTTCTCTGGCGCCACAACGATCGATGTGAATGGTGTGGTCTTGCAGCTCATCGAAGTGGGGCCGGCGCACACGGATGGCGATTGCATCGTGCACGTGCCTGAGCGCGAGGTGGTCTACGCCGGCGACATCCTGTTTGTGGGGGTCACGCCCGTGGCTTGGGCGGGGCCGGTTGACCAGATCGTGTCGGCGCTGCGACAGCTTCAATCCCTGCATGCCAAGGTCATCGTTCCGGGGCATGGGCCGTTGGCCAACCTGGCGGATGTGCAGTCGCAGATCGACTATTGGGATTGGTTGCAGTCAACTTTGCAGCCCTTGGCGCAACGGGGCATCAGCCCTCACCGGGCCAGCCGGGCCTGCCTGCAGTCCAAGTCTTTCAAGGAATCGGTGTTTGCACGCTGGCTGGCCCCGGAGCGCCTTTTCACATCGGCGTGCACCCTGTACCGCGAGTGGGGCCTGGACACCTGCGGGATGGGCGGGCCCTTGGGCACGCTGGATCACTTTCGCAAACAGGCAAGCCTGGTGGCCCTGGCCGGTCAATGACGGCGCTGGCTGGGTGGTGCCTCAACTTGGCTTGGCCAGCATCAGATAGAAGACGACCACCAGGGCCAGGAACGCGGGGATGCCCAGCAGCACCCAGATTTGCAGATAGCGGTCATAGAGCGCGGGCAAGGGTGTGCTCTCGGCCAGGGCGTCCCTGGCCATGTCGCGCATGCGCAATTGCAGCCAGACCACCGGCAGCCAGCAAGCGCCGGCCAAAAAGTACAGGGCCGTGGACCACAAGATCCATGGGGTGGTCAGTGGTATGCCGGCCAGGTGGGCCATGTACCAGCCACTGAGGGGCTGGAAGACGATGGTGGTGGTGGTGAACAGCCAATCAGCCACCACGCCATAAGTGAACACCGAGGCGATGACCCTTGGGTCGCGCGTGCGGCTGGCGAAGAACATGTAGTAGGCCGTGCCCAGGCCCGTTCCAAACAGCACGGTGGATGACAGGATGTGCAACCACTTCACGATCAGGTAGCTCATTTGCGCTCCTCGAAGATGTACAGGAAGGCCAGCACGGCCAGCATCGGAATATTTTTCAAAATCGGGCCGTAAGGATGACTCAAGAACTCGGGGAGCCGCCAGCTGATCACCGCTGTATAAAAGGTGATCAGCGCTGCTTGCGCCAGCCAAAGGCGGCGGCCTGGTGTCAGCAGAGTGGCCACCCCCAATGCCAGGTCCAAGCCGGCGGCGCCATACAGCATCAAAGGGGACCAGTTCGCGGGCACGCCCGTGCGGTCCAGCAGCGCCAGGCTGTCTTCCACGGGGTAGACCCAGGCCGACACGATGCCCGTCACGATCCAGACCGTGGCCATGCTCAGCTTCAGCATGGGCAAGAGCCAGGCAAGGCGCGCAAGGGACAGGGCGGCGGGCCGCTCGGTGGATGGGATGAATTTTTCGGTGGGCCGAGGGTAGGCGCCAAGCAAGGCCGTGATCCCCAGGGGGCTGCCCACGTTGCCCCTTTCCAGCATGCGCCAGCTCTGTTCGTCGAGCAAACCCAAGCGCACCCGAGAGCCCAGCCACGCCCCCATGCGAACCAGGGGCCGAGGTATTGGCAGGAAGCGGGCGGGCCGCAAGCCGAGTGCCTTCCTGAGCGCGGCCAGGTAGTCACGCAAGGTCAATGAGCTGGGGCCGACCAACACCACGCGGCGCCCGGTGTTTTGCTCGGGGGCTTCCAGCAGGCGCGTGATGGCTGCGACGACGTCCTTGATGTGCACGGGCTGCACCCACTGCTGTCCGGCTGGCACGGGGATGAAGGGCAGGCTGGCCATCATGGTGAACCAGCGGGCGCTCACACCGTCGGTGCCAAAAACGAGTGAAGGCTGCACCACCACGGCCTCGGGGATCAGCGCCAGCAATTGGTCGTCGCACTGCTTCTTGCTGTGGTGGTAAGGCGTGGTCGCCCGATCGTCGGCGCCGAGTGCGGACACTTGCACCACGCGATGGATCCCCAGGTCTGCGCAGGCTTTGAACAAGGCCATGGGCCCATGGACGTGCAGCGCTTCAAACGTTTGCTCGCCGCGCTCTTGAAAGATGCCCACGGTGTTGACGACCGCCTCCACCCCCGCCAGGCGTGGGTGCCAGGCCGCGGGATCATGGTCATGCGAGAAATCGGCATCGACCCGGCGTTGGCACCCTTCGGGCTGACGGCCCCTGGTGGCGCAAACCACGTGATGGCCGCGCTCTGCAAAAGCCCGCGCCAGGTGCGAGCCGATGAACCCCGAGGCCCCCGTCAGCAAAACGATCATGAACCCACCCCTGAAGGTACGTCAGTTGCCAATGGGGTGTGTGGGGCAAAGCCCATTCCTGAAACGAAAGGACGACGAATCATGGAAACAAGCAAAGGTTCTTGGCGTGGCAACAGCGTGGCGTTGGTGAAGCAGGCCGTCATGTCTGGCACGCTCTCCAGCATTTTGTCGATCGTGATGCTGGCGGTTCGGGGCAAACGGGACGCCGGAACAGCCGTGGGCCCCTTGAACGCCCCCAGCCACTGGTTGTTTGGCAAAGAGGCCTTGCGGGCCGATGGCTTTTCATGGCGGCATACCTTGACGGGGCTGGTGATTCACCAGGCCAGCTCCATGCTGTGGGGGCTGACGTATGACCAGATTTTCCGCAAAAAAAACAAGCGCAACGGCGTGCGCGGGCTGGCGGCGGGCGCGATCGGCCTCACGGCCGCAGCGGCTTTGGTGGACCTGAAGATGGTGCCATCGCGACTCACGCCAGGGTTTGAACACCGGCTCAGCCGCAAGAGCCTAGTGTTGACCTATGGCGCGTTCGCCGCCGGTCTGGCGATCACCGGGATCTTGCTGAGCAGGCGCCGCTAGCAGCGGCCCCCTGCAAGGGCTGGTGACCTCTCCACCTGATGAAAGCTGCCTGTGACCTACCTTGCCCAAAACCTGTTGATGTATGTGCTGGTTCCCTTGTGGATCGCGGTGGGCTTTGCCGATTGGCTTTGCCACCGAAGCGCTCACATCGAGCACACCGCGGGCCCCAAGGAGTCGTTCATCCACCTGTTGATGCTGGCAGAGGTTGGCGCGCCCTTGATGGCCGCGTTGTTCCTGGAGATCAATGCCTTGGTCATTGCCTGCATGATGTTCGCCTTCATTCTTCACGAGGCCACGGCCTTGTGGGATGTGAGCTATGCGGTCGGCAAGCGCCAGGTCAGTCCGTGGGAACAACACATGCACAGCTTCCTGGAGATGATCCCGCTGATGGCCATCCTGCTGGTGTCGCTGCTGCACCATGGCCAGCTGATGGCCTTGTTTGGTGTGGGCCATGAAGCGAGAGACCTGGGCCTGAGGTGGAAGACCGAGCCCATGCCTCTGGCTTACCTGATCACCCTGTTCACCGCCATCGCCTTGTTTTCTGTCTGGCCTTATGTGAACGAACTCTACCGGGGCCTGAAGGCAAAACGCGCTCAGGGTTCACTTTGAAAGTACCGCGGCCGTTCGCATTACCTTGAATCTCTCTGACAGGGGCATCTGCAACTGAGGCTCGTGGCCCCTCAAGACCACCACTGGCCAGATCGGCTGCAGGCGGTGCACTTTGAGGGCGGCTTCATCGATGAATGCCTGGTGCGCTTCATAAGCGCGAATCCAATCCTGGGGCTGGCCGGAGGCGCCAAAGTGCCTTTCAAGCGCTTCCTTCAGGATTACCACCTTCACGGTTGTGAATTCGTCTTCAACGGTGAATTGCACGCCCTGCAACACGCCGCAAAGTTGGACGTTGTGGTCCATGAGATGGGTCCGATCTGACATGAGTTTGGAACAAAACCAAACTCACGATGCCAGCATTCATCGGCTTGCGCATCCCGGGCGAAGTCCGCTAAGCCCAGGATTTTCCCGGTTGATCCGTTCAGACCCTGTCGGGGCTTTGCTCGCCTTTGAACCACTCCTGGCCCAAGGCATACCGAACGATGTCGGTCCTGCTGCGCAGGTTCAATTTTCTCAAGGCCGTGGCTTTGTAGGACTCCACCGTCTTGATGCTGAGGCCCAGTTCGGTGGAGACCTCCTTGTTGCTTTGGCCCCAGGCAATCAGCTTGAGGACTTGCTCTTCACGTTCGGTCAGACCACGAGTGGCGTCCACCGAGGCGCCGGGGTCGCCTTGGCCCGCCAGGCGTGACATCAAAGGCCCCGCCAGGCTTGGGTCAACCCAGGTGTCTCCGTTGGCCACTGCCCGGATGGCGCGGATCAAAGCCTCGCCGGCGCTGCGTTTGAGCACGTAGCCCGATGCGCCCACCCTGAACATGCGTTGCATATAACCTTGATCGGCATGCCGGGTCAGGGCAATCACGCGGGTGGCCCGCGTTTCACTGCGAATCACTTCTGTGGCGTCTGCGCCTCCCATGTCGGGCATGGACACATCCAGCACCGCCACGTCAGGACGCAAGATCCTGACCTTGTCGATGGCTTCACGGCCGCTGGCCACCTGGGCCACGATCTCCATGTCGTGTTCGGACTCGATCAATGCGGCCAGGCCTTCGCGAAGAATCGCGTGGTCGTCCGCCAACAAGAGGCGCAGCTTTTCAGTCATGGTGGCTCCCAGGTTGTCGGGGCATCGGCAAGGTCAGGTAGATGGTGGTGCCTTGGCCCATGCCCGATTCAATCTCGATTTGCCCAGCCACCATCAGGGCGCGTTCGGTCATGCTTCTCAAACCCATGCCTCGGCGGGTGCCTGCGTCGGATGCAGCGTTCCGCTCGAAGCCCTTGCCATTGTCCTCCACAATGATTCGCAAATCGTTTGATCGCCGCTCGATGATGAGCCCCACGCGTGTGGCTGCGGCGTGTTTGTGGATGTTGGTCAAGGCCTCCTGCACCACGCGGTAAGCGGTTGTTTCCAGTGTTTCAGGCAGGCGTTCGCGGCCCAGGCCCCGGATCTGGAAATCGACCTTGATGCTCGTGTCGGCCGACCAGCCTTCCAGGTGCTTCCTGAGTGCATCGTGCAAGCCCAGGTCGTCCAGCGAGGTGGGCCTCAGCTCATGAGACAGGCGATCGAGCGCGTCTTCCAGCCTCAGCAGGGCATTTTGTGATCGGAACAACTGGTTCTTGACCTCGGGTGAACAGTCCGTGTGGTCCATGACGGCCCTCAGGCCGATGCCCAGCAAGGCCATGTGCTGGCCCAGGGTGTCGTGCAACTCGCGCGAAATGCGCCGCCGTTCATCTTCCTGGGCGCCCACCAGCCTGCCCAGCAGATCGCGCACGCGTTGCTCGGCCGTGATGCGCTCTTGCACCTCATTGCGCAAGGTCACGTTGGCGTGGGCAGGTCGGCGGTGCGGCTGCGCACACGGTCTTCCAACTCGTCACGGGCGCGGCGCAGTGCTTCTTCGATGCGCTTTCTTTCGGTGATGTCAACAAAGGTCAGCACGACGCCCGCGATGTGGTCCTCGATGGTGCGGTAAGGCAGCAGGCGGGCCAGGAAGCACGTGCCATCCGCTTGGCGAACCTCGCGCTCAATGGGCACCAGTTGTTCGAGCACCGCGAGTTCGTCGGCGCCCAGTTGCTCGTAGTCCAGCTGCGTGGTGAGATCGGTCAGCGGCCGCCCGATGTCGCTGGGGATGAGGTTGAACAAGGCCACGGCTGGCGGCGTGTAGCGCGTGATGCGCAACTGCCGGTCCAGGAAGATGGTGGCAATGGCCGTGGCGCCCATCAGGTTGTGCAGGTCGCTGTTGGCGTGGCCAAGCTCATGGTTCGGATTGGCCTTGAGCGGGCGTGACCTGGGGCAATTCGGAAGCGGACAAGGCCTTGGCATCGAACACCACCAGGAAAAAGTCCGGCGCGGCGTCACCGGCCGGTGAGACCCGAAGCGTGACTTGCGTTTGCTCTTGGCCGATGTCCACCCGAACTGGGCCGGATTCGGTCATACAGCCTGCCTGCCCGGCCCGGTAAAGGGCTGCGCGCAACTCGATGCGCAAAGCGGGGTGCACGGCGCGGAGCAGGTTCTTGGTGAGCTCGCCGCCGCTGTACTGGAGGAAGCGCCCGGCGGATTCGGACAAGTGGACGATGTCGTGATCGGCGTTGACGATCAACGAGGGCGGGGCCAGTTTTTCAATGAGTTTGAAATGCAGGTCGCCCCAGGACACCGGCCTGGTGAGGGAAGCCTCGGACAAGCTGCGGCTGCCGTGCCTGGCTTGGTCGAAGGCCTTGCCCGCAACGACGGGCCCCTCCGTGGCGGCCACGGCCGGCGGCAGGCTCAGCGCCAGGGCACTGGGGCTGAAAGGCACAGGCAGGCTGGTGCGGGGCGCCGGCCAATGGGTGAACAAGCGGTGCTTTTTGTCCAGCGTGGTGAACAGCGGGCTGCTTTCATCGACCGATTCGGAAGAGCCCAAAAACATGCGCCCGCCAGGCAGCAATCCGAAGTGGAATATCTCCAGCGCCCGGGCTTGCGCTTCGCGGTTCAGGTAGATCAGCAGGTTGCGGCACGACACCATGTCCAACCGCGAAAATGGCGAGTCCTTCAGCAGGTCGTGCACGGCGAACAGCACCGTTTCGCGGATCTCGCGGCGCACGCGGTAGCCGCGGTGCTCTTTGGTGAAGAAGCGGTGCAGGCGCTCCTCGGACACGTCGGCGGCAATGGTCTCGGGATAGACGCCGTTGCGTGCCACGTTGATGGCCTCGCCATCCAGGTCGGTCGCGAAGATTTGCAGCACCGGGGGGGCGTCGAGTTTGCGCGCGTGTTCGTGCAGCAGCATCGCGATCGAATAGGCCTCTTCGCCCGTGGCGCAGGCGGCCACCCAGATGCGCACGGCGTCTCCGTGCCCCTTGTCCTTGAACAGCTCCGGGATGAGCGCCTCAAGCGCGGCAAAGCAGTCGCTGTCGCGGAAGAAGTTCGTCACGCTGATCAGCAGGTCTTGCAGCAGCGCGCCTGATTCTCCGGGGTTAGACCTGAGCAACGCCAGGTAGCCGACCAGGTTGTCGACCCCATTGACCTGCATGCGCCTGCCCAGGCGCCGCAGCACGGTGGCGCGTTTGTAGTACGAGAAATCACGGCCCGTGCGGGTGCGCAAGAAGGTGAGCACGTCGCGCAGCGCGGCTTCTTTGTCCTCCTGGTCGTGGCCTGTTGGGTCAACGGGCTTGGGGCCTTCCTCAGGGGGCAGGCGAAGTTCGCCTTCCATGCGTTGGTAGGCGATCAGGCGGGCCGGCATCTCCTTGACGGGCAAGATCCAGTCGACCATGCCCGTGGCAATCGCGGCCCTGGGCATGCCCTGGTGCTCGGCTTCGTGGGGCTCTTGCGCCACCGTCAGGCCGCCACGCTCCTTGATGCGCTTGATGCCGATGGCGCCATCGCTGTCCGCCCCAGACAGCACGATGGCCGAAGCATGGGGGCCGTGCGTCTCCGCCAGGGTGCGGAAGAACAGGTCAACCGCGACCCGCTTGCCCCGGTCGTGGACCAGATCGGACAGGCGCAGGTGGCCGTCGGCGGCCGAAAGGGCCTTACCAAGGGGGGATCACGTAAACGCAATTGGGCTCGACCTTCTGGGTGCCGCTGACCTGGATCACGGGCATGCTGGTGGCGCGCTGCAGCAGCTCGGCCAGCCTGCTTTCGTGGTCGGGCGACAAATGCAAGATGACCACGAAAACCATGCCCGAGTCCGGTGGCATGGCCTGGAAGAAAGACTGCAAGGCGGTGATGCTGCCGGCGGATCCGCCCAAGCCCACGATCGGTTGCAATTTGTAGCCACGGGTGGGGATGACGTTGTCCAGGGCGTCGGCGAAGGCCTCCTCCGCATGGTCTGCGGGCAGGATGGTTTCTGGACTCACGTTGTCCACGCTGTCAGATATCAAACCCTTGCTAAAGCCGCCAGGCTGGTCGTCGTTCATGGAGCGTCTCTTCTAGTCAAGCCGCTCATCGTACCGTCTATGCCGGAGGATTCATGGCGGATTCAAGCCGGGCGGTCGATCATGGCGCGGCGCCCGACGCCCGGTTGACCAGCGCCGCCAGGCCGAGTTGCCCCCGCTTTCGGGCTTCAGCAATGCTGGCCTGCAATCGGCTCACGTCCAGGTCTTCGATGGGCCCGATCTGCAGCATCTTTTCCCACGACCTGACTGCCGCGTCGTAGTCATGTTGCTCGAAAGCCATGGCGCCGGCAAGCCACAGCGCTTTCAGGTTGGCCGGGTCCAGAGCCAGGGCCTTGTTCACCATGGCCTTCTCTGGCTCGCCAAATGGCCCTCCTTTCACAGCCGCCTGGATCTGAGCGTACTCGGCCAGCCAACTGGGGTTGTCGGGGCTCAAGGCCAGCGCCTTGGCATACGCCTGGCTGGCTTGCCGAGGTTGATCGAGCAAGGCATGCGAGCGCGCAAGCATGATCCAGCCCGGCGCATTGTCAGGATGGCGCTGGAGGTTTTGCGCCAGCGTCTGCGTCATGGCCGCCATGCGGGCTCGGTCAGGAGGGGCCTGCGGCAACGGTGCTTGGGTGGCATCTGAAACGGCGCCCGGCATGTTGCTTTGAGCTGGAGCGCGCACACCCGTCGCCTGCGACCACATTGCGGCAGCCAGGAGCGCGGCGGCTCCCAGCCCGGCCAGGAACCATGGCAAGGAAGGGTTGGAGGGCTTCAAGCCCTCATCGGCCAGAACCAGGTCCACCAGTTCCCGTTCCAGCGAGGAGCGATCCCTGTCGTGATCGGCATCGCTGATGACGCCACTGGTCCGCAACCGGGCAAGTTGTTGCAACTGCTTTCTCAAGTCGAGGATGCGGTTCATGGGTGTCCAGCCCTTGTCAACAGTGAAGCCAACGCGGAATGTTAAAGGGCGTCTATGGGCTCACCGGCCAAGCCCTCGACCTTGTCATGGGCAAGACTAAAACCCGTCATTTTTGGCTAAGGTAGCGGCCAACCCTCTTCATGCAGTCCCCTGAAGTTCCATTCCAGGAGCCCCTCATGAATCGTCTTGCCTTGCCGTTAGGCTGCGCTTTGTCCACGGTCGCTGTCTTGCTGACGGTGACGGCCGCCACGGCCCAGAACAGTCCTGTCGCCGATGACGCGGTGCGCCGCGCTCAAGCGCCAGCTGCATCAGTGCCCATGTCGCGCATTGAGCAGCAAAAAACTACGAACGACCGGCCCGAGAAGTTCATGGCGCCGAACGCCCAAGCGCTGTCGCCGGCCTTGGCGGGCCAGCCCGATGGCGGAAAGATCACTGGTTTCGATTTTTACAGGGATCCGCTGAACGCCAAGCGGCCCATGCAGACCTTTGAAGAGACCATGGCCGCGGATGTTCGCGACAAGCCGGGGGTGATGCTGGGCCAGCAGAACCTGCTCTCGAGCCGTTACAACCTGACCCCCAAGCTGGACCCACTGGCCAAGATGTCCAGAGGCAAACCACTGGCGGTGGGCCCCACGGCCAGGCTGCCCAAGGGGCTTACCTGGCAAGCACTGGCATCAATGTCCCCGGATGAAATACGCCGTCGAAACCTGTTCCCATACCCGGCCCTTCCGCACCCCAAGCAAGCCACTGGTGGTCAAGTTTTCCCGGCCATGCAGATCGACATGTTCCCCAGGCTTCAGCGCTTTGATGTCGACTTCGATTTGCCCGAAGCCTTTCTGCCCGAGTTTCCCCCAGCGATCTTCCTTCAGAACCGGCCCGAGCTGGGCGATGTGTCTCGCGGAGAGGTGGTGTCCATCAACAACTTCTACCGCTTGTTCAAGGACCTGTTGACGCCGGTTCAGCTTAACGGCCTGCAATTTTTGTTGACGCCATTGCCGCAAGAAGAGTTCAACCCCACGGATGATCGAAAGACCGCACAGCCCAGCCTGGGCGTGACCTGCTTCGATTGCCATGTGAATGGGCACACGACCGGGCAGTTCCACTTGAACCCCGACACGCGGCCCCAGGAGCGCCGCATGCGGTTGGACACGACCAGCCTGCGAGGCCTGTTCAATCAACAGATCCATGGCTCCAAGCGAAGCCTCAGATCGGTCGAGGACTTCACGGAGTTCGAGTTCAGAACGGCCTACTTCAATGGTGACCCGGTGCATGCCATGAAGAAGGGCTTTCCGATCATCGACCGCATTCACGTCAGCCACATGGCGCAGCTGCAGAACATGCTGGACTTTCCGCCCGCGCCCAAGTTGAACCCCGAGGGCCGGCTCAACCCTGCAATGGCCACCGACAGTGAGCGGCGAGGCGAGCAACTGTTCTTTGGCAAAGCGCGGTGCGCGAGTTGCCATGCCGCACCCCATTACCTGGACCACCAGATGCACGACTTGCATCTGGAGCGCTTCACCAGGGAGCCGGGCGACGGCCCCATGAAGACCTTCACGCTGCGGGGCATCAAGGACAGCCCGCCTTACCTGCACGATGGCCGGCTGTTGACCTTGGAAGACACCGCCGAGTTCTTCAACCTGGTGCTGCAGCTGGGGTTGACGGAAGGCGAGAAGCGCGACTTGGTGGCGTTCATGCGCCAGCTTTGAAAGGCTGGTTAGGCGGCATAATCCCGGCATATTCAACAGGGAGGCGATTGTCAAATATGCAGCCCTCATGAAAACACGCCAAGTGACGCTTCTCAGCGGTCAAACCTTCCAAGTTCCCCAAGGCGTCCAGCGGATCGACTCCACGTCGACCCACGGATGGCAAGTTCGCTACCAAGGCACCAAGTTCTTCTCGGATGGCCTTCACGGGTCACCTGGGCATTCACTGGTCAATGCGATGCGTGAACTGCTCGCCCGCATCACCACCATGCCCGTAACATCGGCCTTGAGCCGCGGGCCCAGCGCCCACAAAACAACGGACCTGCCTTCTGGCATCTCTGGTCCCATCGTGCGAGAGCGCCCTGGCCGGGCCATGACGGCAGAGTTGTCGGTGTTGCTGCCGCGCTTTGGCCGCAGTGCACTGAACAAGAAGATCTACATCGGCAGCCAGAACACCTACACACCTGAGCGCTACGTTCAAGCGCTGGCCAAAGGCATTGAAATGCGCGCCCAGGCCATGGCGCTTTACGCGCAGGGTGAAGAGAAGGCCCGCAAGGCGCTTGCAGCCCAGCTGCGTTCGCAGATCAAGTCGATCCGTTCTGGCGCAACACGCTGATCTGCCCGTCGCCTTCCATGTAGGCATGCTTGACGTGCTGGACTTCCTCGACCCCTTGCTTGCGCAACTCGCTCATGAGGTCATCGACGCTGAGAAACTCCTGGCGCAAATTGCGGTGGATGATTTGACCGTGGCGGATGAGCGGGAGCTTGGGGGCCTGGAGCAAGTTGTGAACCGCTTTGAACCGGAAAGCCGCCCAGTCCAGCAGGTAGTTCCAGGCCACGATGCTGCCCACCAGCACCATCCCGTCGGCCACGGTCTCGTAATTCGCCGACATGGCATTTTGTGAGGCGTCGGCCACGATGACCAGCAGCAGGATGTCGGAGATGGCGATGGAGCCCACGTCTCGCCGCAAAACGAACCTGAAGATCAGGAACAGGAACCAATACATGAGCGAGCCCCGGGCAATGAGCTCCAGGGGCGGCATTGAGAAGGTGAAAAGCCTCACCCAATCATCGGCGTTCATCATGGGCTTGATCCTGTTGTAGCTTGTTCTTTTGAAGGGCAAAACCCGTGCCGGCGGCCTGGGCCGCCGGTTGCCACCGAGGGCCCGCCCTGCAATAATCAAACTTGAATGACCAAGTTGCTCAAAATCCTCCTTGTCTGGCTTTGCGTTCTGTCGCTCCCTGTTCAGGGCATGGCGGCAGTGACCAAGCTTGCCTGCGGGAGTTCGCATCACCACCTGGTGAAGGCGACGCACGCCGGGCATGGTGCCGGTGCTGATCACGCCAAGGAGCACGCCAAAGCTCACGCCAGCGCCAGCGCCAGTGCCGCCGACAAATGCAGCGTTTGCGCTTCATGTTGCACAGGGCTCGGCCTGCTCCCCACGGTCGGCCAATGGCCGCTGGTTTCTCAGCAGCACGCGGCCTTGATCGCGATCCCGCAGTTGCCCTTGCCCTCCTTCGTTCCGGATGGGCTGGAGCGACCGCCCAGATTCACCCTCGCTTGACCACCTGAACCGTGCGTGCGTCGCGCGCCTGTGCGCTCACGCCTTTGCTTCAAGTCTTGTTCTGCGAGGTTTCCCATGTTCACTTCATCCCAGGCGCGCGCCTGGTCAATCGCCGCTGCTCTGGCGAGCAGTGCGACCATGGCGCTGTGTGCGCTGACGGTCCAAGCCGCGCCAGCGTCAGCTGATCCCGCTGATCCCCAAGCGGTTGTGCCCCCTTTGGTCTACCAGTCGCCCTTTGTGGGCGTTCGCAGGCTGAGCGAAGGGGTCGTCGGCAATTGGCAGAAAGCCAATGAGCTCCTTCTGAACCCTGGTGTTGCACGCGCGGCGTTGGCCCCCTCAGAGGCCAAACCCGACCCGCATGCCGGGCATTCCCACCACGGCCAGTGAGGCGGTTATGACGATATTCATGACAGGAAGACGCCTGACCCAGGCGTTGCTGATGGCGTTCGCCTTGACGTTGGGCGGGTGTGCCAGTTTCTCCAACGATGGTGGCTTTGGCGACGTTCAACAGATCACCAAAAGCCGCACCGGCCTGGATGCCGGCTGGCACAAGACGGATGCAGATTTCAATGCTGCTCGGCAGCGCGTGGCAGAGCTGCTGGCCAAGCCCTTGTCGGTGGATGGTGCGGTGCAGGTGGCGTTGCTCAATCACCGAGGGCTGCAAGCCTCGTACGCTGAACTGGGCATGTCTGAAGCCGATCTGGTTCAGGCTTCACGGTTGCCCAATCCACGTTTGTCCTTCGGCCGTTCGACGCGTGGTGCCGAGCGCGAAATCGACCGCGGCTTCCATGTCGATCTGACACGCCTGTTGTTGGCGCCATTGGTGTCGGGCATAGAGGCTCGGCGCTTTGAGCAAGCCCGGCGCTTGGCGGCACTGGAGACGCTTTCGTTGGCTTCTCAAGCGCGCAAGGCCTGGTTCCAGGCCGTGGCGGCGGACGAGACTTTGCGCTACACGCAAGAAGTCCTGAAGGCGGCCGATGCGGGCGAAGAGTTGGCATCCAGAATGGCCCAGGCCGGCAACTGGAGCCGCCTTGACCATGCACGCGAGCAGAGCTTTTACGCCGATGCCGCGCTCAATGTGGCCAGGGCCACGCAAGCACAGCGGTCGGCGCGTGAGCACTTGACCCGCCTGCTGGGCCTGTGGGGCGATCAAACCCGGTTTGAGCTGCCGCCGCGCTTGCCTGAGTTGCCGGCCGCGCCAGACGAGTATCCAGACCTCGAACAACAGGCCGTCGATCAAAGGCTGGACCTTCAAGCCTTGCGGTCCCAGACTCAAAGCCTGGCCCGCCATTTGGGCCTGAGCAAAGTCACCCGGGTGATCAACGTGCTGGAGGTGGGGGCCACCCGCAACTCGTTCAGCGATTCGCCCACCACCGAGCGCGGTTACGACATCAGCCTGGAGATCCCGCTGTTCGACTGGGGCGGCGCCCGTGTGGCCAAGGCCGAGGCCGTGTACATGCAGTCGGTCAACCAACTGGCGCAAGCGGCGATCGAGGCACGGTCCGAGGTGCGTGAGGCCTACCTGGGCTACCGCAGCAGCCACGATGTGGCCCGCCACTACCGCGATGAGATCGTGCCCCTGCGCAAGCGCATTTCCGAAGAAAACCAGCTGCGCTACAACGGCATGTTCATCAGCGTGTTTGATCTGCTGGCCGATGCCCGCGAGCAGATCGCGGCGGTCAATGGCTACATCGACGCTTTGCGCGATTTCTGGCTGGCCCAAAGCGATTTGCAGATGGCCCTGATTGGTCAACCCAAGATTACAAGCGCCGGGAGGCAACCATGAGTTCCAGAAGAAGTTTTCTGCAGGCTTTGGGCCTGACGGGTGGAGCGGTGGCGGCCGCCACGGTCAGCCGCGTGGCCATGGCGGCCTTGCCTGAGCCGGTCATCCAGGCATCGCCCGACACCATGGCGCCCTTGCTGCCGCCCACTGGCCGGCCTTACAACCCGGTGGTCACGCTCAATGGCTGGACCTTGCCGTGGCGAATGAACCAGGGCGTCAAGGAGTTCCACTTGGTGGCCGAGCCCGTGGTGCGCGAGATAGCGCCTGGCATGAAGGCCCACCTGTGGGGTTACAACGGCCAGTCGCCCGGCCCCACGATCGAGGTGGTCGAAGGCGACCGTGTGCGCATCTTTGTGACCAACAAGCTGCCCGAGCACACGACCATGCACTGGCATGGCCAGCGTTTGCCCAATGGCATGGACGGTGTTGGCGGATTGACGCAACCCACCATCAAGCCAGGCAAGACCTTTGTCTACGAGTTCGTGGCGCGTCGGCCCGGCACCTTCATGTACCACCCGCACGCCGACGAGATGGTGCAAATGGCCATGGGCATGATGGGCTTCTGGGTCACACACCCCAAAGGCAAGCACCCTTTGATCGATGACGTGCAGCGCGACTATTGTTTTTTGCTGAACTCGTACGACATTGACCCGGGCAGCTACACGCCCAAGATCATGACCATGCTGGACCAGAACCTGTGGACCTGGAACAGCCGGGTGTTTCCGGGCATCGACCCCTTGGTGGCCCGCCAGCACGACAAGGTGCGCATCCGCATTGGCAACCTGACCATGACCAACCACCCCATCCACCTGCATGGGCACGAGTTCACGATCACTGGCACCGATGGCGGCCCCACGCCCAAATCGACCCGCTGGCCCGAGGTCACCACCGATGTGGCCGTGGGCCAGATGCGGCAACTGGAGTTTGTGGCCGATGAAGAGGGCGATTGGGCCTTTCATTGCCACAAGAGCCACCACACCATGAACGCGATGGGCCACGCCATGCCCACCATGATCGGTGTGGACCACCGGGATGTCTCGCGCCGCATCACGCAGTTGATCCCGGACTACATGGTGATGGGCGATCGAGGCATGGCCGACATGGCGCAAATGGAGATGCCTTTGCCCGACAACACCTTGCCCATGATGACGGGCCAGGGCCCGCATGGCTCGGTCGAGATGGGCGGGATGTTCTCGATGGTCAAGGTGCGCAGGGACCAGAAGGCGGGCGACTACAAGGACCCGGGCTGGTTCAAGCCGCCCGCCGGTTCAGTGGCCTACGAATGGACTGGCCCGCTGGCGCAGCCTGCACGACAAGCCGGCCAGGCCTCGGCGCCCCAGCTTGAGATGTCAGTGCGCAAACCTGCCGGGCACGAAGGTCACTGAACCGGGTAGCCGGCTTCGGCCAGCGCGGCCACGATGGCCGCGCGTTGCGCCGAGGTCTCGACGGTGACCTGGTGTTGCGCCAGGTCCACCTGCACCTTGGCTTGGGCGTCCACCGACTGGACGGCTTCGGTCACGGCCTTGATGCAATGGCCGCAACTCATGGACGGAATCTGGAGTTCAAACATCGTGGTACCTCTCAAACGGTTGATCAGGCTCAAACTGTCAGGCTTCCCACGATGGTAAGGTCAAGCGGAGGGTCTTGGCTTGTTGGTGCTTGACCTTCCCATGATGGGAAGCTTTAGAGTGCTTGCGTTGATTGTTTGGAGGAAGACCCTGCCATGAATGCGCGACCTGTTGCCTCTGCTTCCGCGATGCCATTGCATGAGTGGACGATGTCGATCGAGGGCATGAGCTGCGCCTCGTGCGTGGGCCGTGTCGAGCGGGCCTTGAGCAAAGTACCTGGCGTGACGTCGGCCCAGGTGAACTTGGCCACCGAGATGGCCACGGTGCAGGCCAGCCAAGATAATGTGGACCTGCCCGCCCTGCTGGCGGCGGTCGAGAAAGCCGGCTATACCGCCCACCCGGTCATGCCGGAGGCGGCGCCAGCAACCCCCGCGCCTCAACCTTGGGCGCCCGACTGGTGGCCCATTGCCGTGGCCGCCGCCTTGTCCGTGCCGCTGGTCTTGCCGATGATCGGGATGCTATTGGGCCAGCAATGGATGCTGAACGGCTGGCTGCAACTGGCCTTGGCCACTCCGGTGCAGTTCTGGTTGGGCGGGCGCTTCTACATCGCGGGCTGGAAGGCCTTGCGGGCTGGCTCGGGCAACATGGACCTGCTGGTGGCCTTGGGCACTTCGGCGGGCTATGGCTTGAGCTTGTACATGCTCTTGCGCCATGGCGGGCACGACATGCCCCATTTGTATTTCGAGGCTTCAGCCGTGGTGATCACGCTGGTCATGCTGGGCAAGTGGCTGGAGGCGCGCGCCAAGCACCAGACCACCGAAGCCATCCGCGCACTCAATGCACTGCGCCCAGACACGGCCCGCGTGCGCCGCGGTGGGCAAGACCTTGAGCTGCCCGTGGCGCAAGTTCGCGTCAACGATGCCGTGGTCATCCGCCCGGGAGAGCGTGTGCCGGTGGATGGCGAGGTGACTGAAGGCAGCAGCGAGGTGGATGAGTCACTGATCACGGGCGAAAGCCTGCCCGTGGCCAAGCATGAAGGCAACCGCGTCACGGGAGGATCGGTCAATGGGCAGGGCTTGTTGATGGTGCGCACGACGGCGGTTGGGGCGGAGTCCACCCTGTCGCGCATCGTCCGTCTGGTCGAATCTGCGCAGGCCAGGAAGGCGCCCATCCAAAGGCTGGTGGACCAGGTCAGCGCGGTCTTTGTGCCGGTGGTGATTGGCATCGCCGTGATCACGTTGCTGGCCTGGGGCCTGAGCACGGGCGAGTGGGAGGGCGCCATCTTGAACGCCGTGGCGGTGTTGGTCATCGCCTGCCCTTGCGCCTTGGGGTTGGCCACGCCCACGGCCATCATGGCAGGCACCGGGGTCGCGGCACGCCATGGCATCCTCATCAAAGATGCCGAGGCCCTGGAGGTGGCGCACGCGGTCAAGTTGGTCGCCTTTGACAAGACCGGAACGCTCACCGAGGGCAAGCCCCGCTTGGTCGCCTGGGAGGCCGCGAGCGGCAGCCCGGCCGAGCTTCTGGCCGACAGCGCGGCCATCCAGGCCGGCAGCGAGCACCCATTGGCCCACGCCGTTTTGCAAGCGGCGCAAGAGGAGGGCGTCGGCGTGCTTGCCGCCCATGAGGTTCGGGCGCTGGCAGGCCGAGGCGTGGCCGCCCTCGTGGGCGGGCGAGACCTCAGGCTGGGCAGCACCCGCCTGATGCAAGAACTGGGCGTTGAGCTGCAAGCCTTGCAAGCACGGGCAGGGCAGTTGCAACAACAAGGCCGCACGGTGTCCTGGGTGGCCGATGTCACCGACCCTGGCCAACCGCTGCTGCGGGGCTTGCTGGCTTTTGGTGACACGGTCAAGGCCTCGGCCAGCCTAGCGATTGCGCGCCTGCACGAGCACGGCGTGCGCACGGTGCTGCTCACCGGCGACAACCGGGGCAGTGCCCAAGCGGTGGGCCAGCAACTGGGCATTGCCGAGATCTGCGCTGAGGTATTGCCTGAGGACAAGGCTTCCATCGTGGCTGGGCTCAAGGCCTCTGGCCTGCGTGTGGCCATGGTGGGCGATGGCATCAACGATGCCCCGGCCCTGGCTGCGGCCGATGTTGGCATCGCCATGTCCACCGGCACCGACGTGGCCATGCACGCCGCAGGCATCACCTTGATGCGAGGCGACCCTGCCTTGGTGTTCGATGCCATTGACATCTCGCGGCGCACCTACGCCAAGATCCGCCAGAACCTGTTCTGGGCATTCATCTACAACCTGGTGGGCATCCCGCTGGCGGCCATGGGCTTGCTCAACCCCGTGATCGCTGGTGCGGCCATGGCGTTCAGCAGCGTCAGCGTGGTCACCAATGCCCTGATGTTGCGCCGCTGGAAAGGAAGCTCGACATGAGTGCTGAAGCCTTGAACATCGGCCAGGCTGCCGCGCAGTCTGGTGTCTCGGCCAAGATGGTGCGGTATTACGAGTCGCTGGGCTTGCTGCCCAAGGTGGCGCGAACGCAAGCCGGCTACCGGCAATACGGCGAGCGCGAGGTGCACACCTTGCGGTTCATCAAGCATTCACGCCAACTGGGCTTCGGCATGGCCGAGGTGGCCGAGCTGCTCAAGCTTTGGCAGAACCGCAAGCGATCAAGCGCCGATGTCAAACGCATTGCCCTGGCCCATGTGGCCGACCTGGACCGGCGCATGCGCGAGATGGCCGAAATGAAGCGCACCCTGGAGCGGCTGGCACAGTGTTGCCATGGCGACAGCCGCCCCGACTGCCCCATCCTGGACGAGTTGGCCGACTAGCGCAGCCAGGTGATGGCCAGGCCCACAGCGGCACACAAGCCCAGCAGGGGCATGACGCCCAGCTTGAAGCGGAACAAGGCGACGGCCGCGCCCAGTGCAATCGCGAGTGAGCCCCAATCAAAGCGCCCGTCCAGGCCTTGGGGCCACAGCACGTGGTAGGCAAAAAACATGGCCAGGTTCAGGATCACGCCGACCACGGCCGCCGTGATGGCCGTCAGCGGGGCGGTGAACTTCAGCTGGCCATGCGTTGACTCGATCAAGGGGCCACCCGCCAGGATGAAGATGAAGGAGGGCAGGAAAGTGAAGAAGGTCACCACGGCCGCCGCCACCGCCCCAGCCAGCATCAGGCCATCCGGCCCGAATACCTGCTGAGTCCACGCGCCCACAAACCCGACGAACGCTACCACCATGATCAGCGGGCCGGGCGTGGTTTCGCCCAAGGCCAGACCATCGATCATCTGCGGCCCTGTCAGCCACTGGTAGTGCTCGACCGCGCCTTGGTACACATAAGGCAGTACCGCATAGGCCCCGCCAAAAGTGAGCAGGGCGGCCTTGGTGAAGAACCAGCCCATCTGCGTGAGCGTGCCGTCCACGCCCTGGGTGACTAGCAGCAGGGCCATCGCGCCAGCCCACAACGCCAAGCCGATGACGAGCACCCTGACCAGGCGGCTTCGTGTGAAACGCGCGTGGGCCGGCGTCGGCGTGTCGTCATCGATCAAGGCTGGCCCATAAGCCTGTTGCGCGCCACCGTGGCCACCGCCCACCACAAAGATCCGAGGGGCCACCCGGCCGCCGACGTGCCCAATGAGGGCGGCCGCCAACACGATCAGGGGGAAGGGCACCTGTAGCGCGAAGATGGCCACGAACGAGGCTGCCGCGATGGCCCACAGCCAGCCGTTCTTCAAGGCCCGCATGCCAATCCGGTGGGCCGCGTGCACCACCAGGGCGGTGACCGCCGGCTTGATGCCGTAGAAGATGCCCGCCACCACCGGCACCTGCCCAAACGCCACATAGACCCAGGACAGGGCGCCCAGGATGAACAGGGACGGCAGCACGAACAAGGCGCCAGCCACGATGCCGCCCCAGGTGCGGTGCATCAACCAACCGATGTAGGTGGCCAGTTGCTGGGCCTCGGGGCCGGGCAACAACATGCAGTAGTTCAGCGCATGCAGGAAGCGCTTCTCGCTGATCCAACGGCGACGCTCGACCAGCTCCGTGTGCATGATGGCGATCTGCCCCGCCGGGCCGCCAAAGCTGATGAAGCCCAGCTTGAGCCAAAAGCGGAAGGCCTCCCAGAAGGTGATGGGAGCAGACCGGGTGGTGTCTGTGATGAATGCATCAGGCATGCGGAAGTCTAAAACGGGCGAGCACATGCCCCATTCTTGTTGTTAGAATAGGAATCATTCTCATGCGCATTTGCGAATGAGGGGGTTCCTTTTTGAACAAGCCTGGAGTATCAAATGGCTGACCACACCCTGAACCTGAGCCCGAAGCGAGCATCGTGAAGAAGGCGGTGGTTCTCAGTGCCCGTGAACGCTGGGCCGTGGCTTCGCGCGCGCTGGCGGCCATCTTGGGTGGGTATGGCGTGGCCGCCTTGTTCACAGGTGCACTGGCCATGCACTTGCCGGGCCGGCGATCAGAGGCCACCTTGACCGCCATGATGTTGTCCTTCGCGGTCTATGCCGGTGCGGTGATCTGGGTGTTTGCCGCCCGTTCTGCCTGGCAGGCGTGGCTTGGCCTGGCCATACCGGCTGCGGTCCTGGGCGCGCTGATCGGGTGGTCGCGATGAAGGAAGGCTTTCGTCAATCCATGGCGTGGCTGCACACCTGGTCGGGCCTGTTGGTCGGTTGGGTGCTGTTCATGATCTTTGCCGCAGGCACGGCCACCTATTTCCGCCAGGAGATCACCCAATGGATGCAGCCGGAGGTATTGCAGGCCCACGCCGGACCGCTGGCGGCCACCCATGCCCTCAACGCGCTGCGTCAGAAGGCGCCTCAGGCCAACCGCTGGAGCATTGAGTTGCCCACGTCGCGCGAACCCGCTGTGCGCATTGGTTGGGTTGAGCCGCCACCACCCCAAGCCAAGAATGCCCGAGGCCGTTTCAAGACCGAGTTCCTGGATCCGGCCACGGGTGCGGTTTTGCACACACGTGCAACCCGGGGCGGAGAGTTCTTTTACCGCTTGCACTTCGATCTGCACTACATGCCGGCGGTCTGGGCTCGCTGGATCGTGGGCTTTTGCGCCATGTTCATGCTCGTGGCCATCGTCAGTGGCGTGATCACGCACAAGCGCATTTTCAAAGACTTCTTCACCTTTCGGCCCCGCAAGAACCAACGCTCCTGGCTGGACGCCCATAACGCCACCGGCGTCCTCGCCTTGCCTTTCCATTTGATGATCACCTACAGCGGCTTGATCACCTTAATGACGCTGTACATGCCTTGGGGCGTGATGACGGCCTACCAAGGTGACCAGAAGGCTTTCACCGCCGATGTGTTTCCTCAGGCCGTTGTGCCCAAGCCCAGCGCCCAGCCAGGCACGCTGACCGCAGTGGAGCCTTTGCTGGCGCAAGCCCAGGCGCGCTGGGGCCAGCCCGCTGGCCGTGTCACCGTGCTCAACCCGCTGGCCGCCAATGCCGTGATCGAAGTGCAGCCGGTTGACGAGCGCCGCATCTCGGTCAATGGGCCGACGATGGCATTCCAAGGCCACAGCGGTGCGTTGTTGTCGGTGCGCGGAGACGATGCCCCCGCGGCCACGACCCGTGGCGTGCTCTATGGTTTGCACGTGGCGCGCTTTGCCGAGCCTTGGCTTCGTGCCTTGTTCTTCGTGTCTGGCCTGGCGGGCTGTGCCATGGTGGCCACAGGGCTGCTGCTGTGGGCGGTGAAAGAGCGCCAGAAGCACGCCAAACAAATCCGCCATGGCTTGCCCATCGGTTTTGGATTGCGGCTGGTGGATGGCCTCAACATCGGTGCGATCGCTGGCTTGCCCATCGCCATCGCCACGTATTTTTGGGCCAACCGTTTATTGCCTTTGGACTTGGCCGAGCGCCCTCAGCAAGAGATCAATGCTTTCTTCTTTGCCTGGGGCGCGGCCACCGTGCTCGCACTGATCTGGCCGACAAGGCCGATGTGGCGGCTGCAATTGGTGCTGGGGGCGGGCCTCTTCATGCTGTTGCCCGTGCTCAATGCCCTGACCACCGATGCGCACCTGGGCATCACGCTTCCAGCCGGGCGCTGGGCCTTGGCTGGTTTTGATTTGACGGTGCTGGCCTTGGGCCTGGGCCTGGCCTCGGCGGTCTGGATGCTGCAGCGGCACGGCAAACACAACGCGAAGGCCAGACCATGAACTGGCCTGCCTTGTGCCTGGCCTATGCGGGCTTTGCATCGCTGAGCCTGGCCATGGAGCGCCATTGGTCTGATCGCTTTGGCCGCGAGGCGCAGCCTGGCGGCTGGCGTGTGCCCTTTCAACTGGCCGGTACTGGCTTGTTGGCCATTTCGTTGTGGGCCTGCCTGGCACAAGAAGGCCTGGGCATTGGCCTGGTGGCCTGGTTGGGCTGCCTCACGGCCAGCGGCATCGCCCTGGTCTTGACGCTGACTTACTGGCCAAAGGCCATCACGGTCACGGGTCCGCTGACGCTGCTTGGCGGCTTGGCCATCGCGATGCGCTTGCCGGGGCTCTGAGCCACCGCGCCAAAGATTCTTTTCGTTTCTTTCTCATCCTGGAGCAGTCCCCATGCGGCAACCGCAGTTCAAACTCGCGCCCATCACTTTGGCCTCATGGCTGATGATGGGCTTTTCAATCACGGCGCATGCGCAGTCTCCGGCCGTGGATGATGCGTCCCTGCCCACCGTGACCGTCACCGGCGTGGCGTCAGGCACAGCCACCGAGCGCACTGGCCAGTACACCACCCGCGCACTGAGCATTGGCAAGTCGGTGCAGTCCGTGCGTGAAACGCCGCAGTCCGTCAGTGTGATCACGCGCCAGCAACTGGACGACCGCAACTTCACGAAGTTGGAGGACGCGGTCAAGCAAACCACAGGCATCAACGTGACCCGCTTGGACGGGGCTGGCAACTACAACACCATCCAATCGCGGGGCTTCGACATCGGGGCCATTCAGCTAGATGGCGTTCCCATTCCGCAAGGCGCCAACTACGCCACTGCGATGGACACCGCGATCTACGATCACATCGAGGTGCTGCGAGGCCCTGCGGGCCTGTTGCAGGGTGCGGGCGAACCTGGCGGCGCGATCAACCTGGTGCGCAAGCGGGCCTTGGGCCAACTCGCGGTGGGCGCCAATGCGTCAGTGGGCTCATTTGATTTCAAAAGGGCGGATGTGGATGTGACCGGGCCACTCAATGAGGCCGGCACGTTGCGGGGGCGGGTGGTTGGCGTGGTCGATCGCCGCAACAGCCATGTGGACACCGTGTTCAACAACAAGCAACTGGGCTACGGCACGCTGGAGTTCGACATCACACCTGCGACCACGCTGGCGGTGGGTTACACCCAGCAAGAGGTCCGCGCGGCGATTGACCAGGGCCTGCCCACGTTTGCAGATGGGCGCTTGCTGGAAGTGCCGCGTTCTACCCTGGCTGGGTTGCGCGCCAATCGGCAGGATCTGGACACGAAAGACCTCTTTCTGGAGATTGAACATCGCCTGGACGATGGTGGGCTGCTCAAGTTTTCGGCGCGCGATGTGCGGCGTTCGTCCTTCTACAGGGCTGCCCGGGCCAATTCGCCAGTGGCTGCCAATGGCAACCTTCAGCTTCAAACCGTTGATTTCTTGCAGGAAAACCAGGACCGGAATTACGACGTGTTCTTCACCCGCCCGGTCAAGCTGGGCCGCTTGACGCACCGCATCCTGGTTGGGGCCAGCTACAACGAAAGCGAGGCCTATGGCGGCAATTATGTCTACGGCCCCTTGCTAGCCTTCAACGTTTACCAGCCGAACTACGACCTGCCTTACCCCGTGTTGACGCTGCCTGGCTACAACGCGCTGACCACGCGCCGTGAGAAGGCGATCTATGGGCAGGCCCAGATCAGCGCCACTGAACGCTTGAAGTTTTTGGTGGGTGGGCGCATGAGTTGGGCAGACGTCATCACTAATTCCCTGAGCACGGGGGCCATCACCGCGAAGGCAGACTCCGACGGTCGCTTCACACCGTCGCTGTCGAGTATCTACAGCCTCAACCAGGCCCTGTCGGCCTACGCTGCCTACTCGAAAACTTTTGTGGTTCAAAGCGCGCGCACTGCGGCCGGCAAGATCCTGCCTCCCCTCACCGGCTCTCAAATCGAGCTTGGTTTGAAGGGCGAGTTTCTCAACAAGCGCCTGCAAACGCACGCCGCCATTTTCAGAATTGAAGACAAAGACCGTGCCATCACGGACCCTGCCGCGACGAGTTTTTCGATCCCAGGCGGCGAGGTCCGCAGCCAGGGCTTCGAGGCCGAGGTCAGTGGCAAGGTGGCGCGTGGCTGGGATGTGTTGGCCGGCTATGCCTACACCGACACCGAGTACATCAAAGCACCGGTCACGCAATTGGGGCAGGTGTTCAGCGCGGTCACGCCAAGGCACAGCGTCAACCTGTCCACCAAGTACGCTTTGGCCACCTTGGGCCTGCCTGCCTGGACCATGGGTGGCGGGGTGTCTTACCGCAGCGAGTTCTTCTCGCAAAATGGCACAGTGCGCGTGGTGTCGGGCGATTACGCCATCTTCAACGCCCAGCTGGGCTACAGGTTCAACGACCAGCTCTCATTGAACTTGAACGTTGACAACCTGTTCGACAAAACCTACTACGACAAGGTGTCGGCGCCCAGCGTCTCCCTGAGCCGCCAGAACTACTACGGCGAACCTCGCCGCGTCGTACTGGCATTGCAGGCGCGCTATTGATATCAGAATCGGTATGACGCGGTGGCGACAGCGGTGCGCCGCTGCCCCAGGAAGCAGTCACCCCGGGCCAGGCAAGTCGTGAGGTAGCGCTTGTCGGCCAAGTTGTTCACGTTCAGGGCCATGCGCCAGTCCCCCGTGTCGTAAGACAACATGGCATCGACCAACGTGACCGCGGGCACCTTGTTGCGGTCCGTGCCGTCGGTGGAGGTGCCGATGTAGCGCGCACCCGCCCCAACCTTGAAGCGCCCAGGCCCGAAAGGGATGCCATAGGTCAGCCAGCTGGAGGCCATGTGCTTGGGGGTGCCCGACAAGTGGGTGCCCTTTTCTTCAATCACTAGGTTGGTGGGGTTTTTGCCGTTGAGATCGAAGATGGCAATCTTGGTGTTGCTTTCAGCCACCACCGCATCCGTGTAGGCATAGCCACCAATCCAATCCCACTGGCGGTTCAAAGGGCCACGCGCCTCCAGCTCCAGGCCCTTCACGTGGACCTTGCCCATCTGCACGCTGAACCTCGGGTCGGCCGGATCGGCGGTCTTTCGGTTCTCGTCATACAGGTCGTACACCGCCAGGGTGTAGAGCATGCGCGATTCCAGTGGCTGGAACTTCACGCCGGCTTCCCATTGGCTGCCGCGCTGTGGCTTGAAGGGCGCCCCCGCGATGTCGGTGCCGGTCAGGGGTTGAAAAGATTCTGAATAGCTCAAGTAAGGCGTCCAGCCGTTGTCGGTGATGTAGAGCAGCCCGGCCCGCTTGGTGTTGGCGTGGCTTTTGATCTTGACCGCGGCCTTGTTGCCCAGCTCATCGGTCACGTTCTGGGCCTGGTCATGGCGCAGGCCCAAGGTAGCGGCCCAATGTTGGCCCAGCTTGAGCTGGTCCTGCACATAGAGCCCGGTCTGGCGCAGCGTGTTGGGCTGCACTTCCGCCACGACGGGTACAGTGAAGGCGGTGCCGTACACCGGGGCATACAAGTCAAATCCAGGCGAGGTCGTGCGGCCCGTGCTTTGCTCGGTCTTGATGTGTTGCGTATCCAGGCCCAGCAACAGGGTGTGGTCAATCTGGCCCGTGCTGAATCGGGCTTCGCCCTGGGTGTCCAGCTGGGACAACCTGGCGCTGTTGAGCTGGATGCCCACATCGCGTACCACCGTGCGATTACTGCCGAAGTCGAACACTGGCCGGCCGGGGCGGGGTGGGTTCTCGGTGGCCACGGCGGTGAAGCTGGTGTACATCGTGTAGTAGTCCACCTTGCTGTCGGCTACGCGCATGTTCTGCCGCACGGTCCACGTCGGGTTGATGCGGTGGCTGGCCTGGTAGCCCAGGGCAGACTGCTGGGTGTTGTACTTGTCGAAGCCTGGTTCGCTGCTGAAGGTGTTGAACGGAATCGGCCCGTTGGGATTGGCGTAGAGCGTGCCCTTCCACGGAAAGAACCCAATCAGCGAGCCGCTTTTGTCCTTCTGGTAAAGCGCCTGCAGGTTGATCTCGGTGTCGCTGTTGGGGGCCCAGGTCAGCGATGGTGCGATCACCAATCGATCATCGGGCACGTAGTCAACTTGCGTGCCACTTTCGCGGCCCACCGCCACCAACCGGTAAAGCCAGGTGCCCGCTTCGTTCAACGGGCCTGTGAGGTCGGTGGCGAGTTGGTGCCGGTCATTCGTGCCCACCTGCAGTTGCAGTTCACGCTGGGCTGTTTTCTGAGGGCGTTTCGACACCATGTTGAGCACGCCGCCGATGCCACCCTGGCCATACAGCACCGACGACGGGCCGCGCAACACCTCTGCACGTTCGAGCGTGTAAGGATCAGGTCGCGTGGTGTTGTAGCTGCCCGAGTTGCGCAGCAAACCGTCAAGGTACTGAGCCGGGTTGCCGCCCCGAGACTGGAACGAGTCGCCCCGGCTGTCAAAGTAGGTCGAGTTGACGCCAGCGGTGTAGCGCACGATGTCGGCGGCGGTCAGTGCGCCTTGCTCTTCAAAGGCATCATTGGTGATGACGGTGATGGCCTGCGGCGTTTCGGTCAGCAGCGTGTCTGTCTTGGTGGCCGCGGTGCTTCGTTTGGCCACATAACCCTTCACAGGGCCAACCGGGCTTTCGCGCCGGGTGGCCCGCACGGTGACTTCGGGGAGTGCCTCGGTCTCGGCGGCAGGGGCCTCCTGGGCGGGGGCAGGCAGGCTGAGGCAGGCCAGGGCGGCCCAGGCGATGGGGGTTGATTTGGTCATGGCGGTACAACGGAGAAAGCGCAAGGTTTGAGTTGGGGATGGGCGATGGGGTCAGTTCGCTGGCAACCAGGGCAGGCCTTCGGCAACCTCGAAGCTCAAGGTGCCCACGTGGCGTGATCGGTCAAAAGCGGTACCACCGGATTCACCCGCCGTGTTGTCCTGGTAAGCGGTCTCAATCACGTAGCGGCCTTTCCAAGGCGTCGTGATCAAGAAGCGGCCTTCGGCATCGGTGTGCAAGACCTTGCTCCACTTGGGCGGTCCAAACACCGTGACTTCCGTCTTGGGCACCGGTTGGCCCTTGTGGGTCAGCACAAAGGTGTTGGCGTTGGAGGCGGTGGGCACAATCTCGAAATCCAGCTTGCTGGCCGTCTCGGCCCGTCCCGCTTTGGCATGGAAAACCGTTCGGCTTTTGCCGCCTTTGGCCTTGTCATCTCTGGGAAGCAAAGCCTCCACCAGGCGCACATCACCTGAGCCGGTGGCGGCAATCTCCAGGTGATCGTTTTTGCGCGTCACGGCATAGGCCTTGCCCATGTCGGTGCCGAAGGCCTGAGGCCCTTTGATCATGTCCAGGAAGCCGCCGGCTTTCTCTCGGACGTCCTCCGCCCACTCGCCGAAGTAGGCCCGGGCCTGGGGTGCTGTGCCATCGCGCTCAACCCACACCATGTGGGCCTGAGCCTGGGCGCCCCAACCGGCCAAGGCGGCCAGGACGATCGCCGAAAGGCGTTTAAGTTTCAAAGCGGGCGTGGGGGTCATGTGCAACTCCAAAAGTAGGGCGGCGCCAATGCGGCATGCCTAACCATTGAATGTAAATGCAAATGATTCGCAATAGCAATATTGAGCGTTGTTGCGGCTGTTGAATGGACTGCTTTTCCCCGCGAACCAGGGGTGACCCAGGGCGCCAGCGCCCTTGTCAAGACCACAAATCGATCCGCCGTTGTGTTTTGCCGTGGCGTCTGTCAATTGAATGGGCGTTGATATACCATCGGCCCGGCCTCACGGGTGCTCGCGGGGACTGCGGTGCTTTTCAGGCCCACGCAGCCCTGCGAAATCACCATTTCAAAAGGGATTGTTGCCGTGCGTTTTGCGTCTTTGAATTTGAAAGTCCTGGCCGCTGCGGCCCTCTTGCTGGTCAACGCTGGTGCCTGGGCTCAGCCTGCCCAGCCCGTCGCGTCCGCCGCACCTTCAGCGCCCCTGCGCGAGTTAGGCAAGCCTGAAGAAGACATGGCCCTGGATGTGGTCGCCTACCATATCGATGGCTTGCCTGATGCTTCAGCCGCGAGGCTGGCAGCCATCACGGCACCTTTCACCGGCAAAGGGCGCAACTACGAAGACCTGGTGAACGCCACCGCCGCCGTGACCTTGTACATGCAGCGCGAGCTGGGCTATTACGTCGGCTTTGCTTACCTGCCCGAACAGCAGGCCAAGGACGGCATCGTTCACATCGCGGTCCTCGAAGGCCGCCTTGACCAAGTTCAACTGAACTGGCCGGACACCGGCACGCCCGTGAACCGGGATGTCCTTGAAGGTTACCTGGCCGCCTTGAAGCCTGGTGAGGTCATCCGCGTGAAAGACGTCGAGCGGACGGTTTTCCTGGTCAACGACCTGCAAGGTGTCCGCACTCGCTTCGAAATTGGCGAAGGGCGTGAGCCGGGCACCGCATCGCTGATCGTGACCCCCACGGCCGAGTCGAGGGTCAGTGGCCGGGTCGAGTTGGATTCCCTGGGCTCGCGCTACACCGGCATGGGCCGCATCAGCGGTGGCCTGACCGTGGCCAGCCCCACCGGCCGTGGCGATGCCGTGTCAGTCAATGCACTGAGCTCTTTCAGTGGAGGCCTCGCGTTCGCCGGCGTAAGCTACGTTTCACCGGTCGGCGCCAGCGGCTTGAAGCTGGGGGCTGCTCTTTCCAAAGTGCGCTACGAGCTGGACCGGGAGTATGTGTCGACCGACCTGACCGGCACCGTCGTCGCGGCCAGCGGCTTTGCCCTGTACCCGTTGGTGCGGTCGCGCAACCTCAACGTGTTCAGCCTGCTGAGCTATGAAAACAAGCGGTTCGACGATCAGGAGCCGGGCCTCGCCACCCGCAAGACCAGTGACGACGTGCAGCTGGGCGTGGTCGGTGATTTCCGCGACAACTGGCTCAATGGCGGGGTCAACACCTACGAGCTGAGCTGGTTGCAAGGGCGGATGAAATTTGATGCCGCCGATACCACCACCACTGGCCTGAAGAGGAATTTTGGCAAGGCCAACCTGGGCTACTCGCGCCTGCAAAACCTGGTGGCCGGGCGGCTGCAGCTTTACGCGCGCTACAAGGGCCAGATCGCCGGCACGACCTTGGATGCGACCGAGCGCTTCGCCGTGGGTGGGCCCACCGGCGTGCGTGCGTTTGCTCCGGGCGAGGCTGCAGGCGATACCGCCCACGTGGTGACGACCGAATTGCGCTTCTTGCCGCCCGAGGCCTGGGTGGGGCGTTTTGCGCAAGAGCTGGCATTCAGCACTTTCTATGACTGGGGTCACACCAAGCTGGCGCCCGACTCCCTTTCACCGTCAACCAGCCGCAGTCTCAGCGGTTATGGTGTGGGCATGATCTGGGCGCGCCCCAGCGATTTCGCTTTCCGCCTGAACCTGGCGTGGCGCGCCACCGGTGAGCCGCTGGCCGACAACAACACCCACCAGCCGCGTGCCAATGCCGTGCTGACCAAGAACTTCTGAGAATGAATGCCGAGGCTACCAACATGACCCATCGATCATCTTTTTCTGTTGCGCTGGCAGCTGCCGCCTTGTACTTTGGCGGTGTGTCGTCATCTGTGTGGGCGCAGGCCTCTTCCCCCACCGAGGGTGGCGGACAGCAGCCCACCACTCAATCTGAGGCGCTGATGCCTCCGGGCGTGGCGGCCAAAAACTCGGCGGTCAAGACCTTGGACCAAACGCAAGGCACGCCAGCGACCCGGGCCTTGAAGCAGGGCGACGCGCTCAGCATCCGCGGTGGCCTGATCACCCAGGTGGGCTCAGGGCAGCCGGTGTCCGAAGGCAGCCGCGTTTTGCGCTTGCCGGGCAAATGCACGCCCAAAACCAACAGCTTGGACTGCGTGGCCGAGGCGGGACAAGCGCCCACAGGCGCCAATGTGTCGTCCCGGGTGCGAAACAGCGTGATTGGCGAAGTGGGCGCGGGGCGCGCCGCCACCGAGGGCAGTGGCACCGTCAAGCGCAAAGAGGCCTGCACCCCAGCGCCTGGTAAGTTGACCTGCGACTAACGGCTGACAAGAATCACATCCTGAAACAAGAACCCCGCCTTGAAGGCGGGGTTCTTGTTGGCGCGCGGCGTCAGTGCGGCAAGCTGTGCCCTGGCCCTCCAGACAATTCCCTGAAGTGCATGTCACTCAGGGCATCAGGTTGAGCCTGCTCCGCCGTGAGGGCGTCAACGGGCTGAATGTTTTGCGCAAGCATGCCTTTGGGGCCGGCTATCAGTTCGTACTGAACTTTCGAGCCCTGCTTGAGCGTGCGAAACCCATCCATCTGGATGGCTGAAAAGTGGGCGAAAACATCTCCCCCACCCTGATCGGGTTCAATGAAGCCAAACCCTTTGGCGTCGTTGAACCATTTGACAGTGCCTATAGCCATACTGTCCCTCCTGTTAGTTTGTTGTCATTTTCTAGGCCGAACCCACGGGTGTCAAGCACCCAAGAGTGGTTGGGTTTCTGGCCTTGACACGCTTTATTTTTTGTAATGTGAAATCAACTTGAATTGTGAGGACCAGGGCCCAAGCTGGGTTGAACCTGGGCATGGCCACGCAATCAACGGTGCTTTGAAAAGTCGTGAAAGCTGGGTGAATTTCCCCCCTTGAACTCAGGTGGGTTACCGCAACATGTGAAGACACAAAGCAATGGCGTCTCGTAGAATGAATTCATGACTGAACCGTTACAACCCCACTCATCCGAACCGCCTGTGGGGCCTGGTGAAGGTGGAGAGGGGCTGGCAATTGCCGAAAAAGAAACTGTCAGCCTGGAGCCCCCCAAGCTCTACAGGGTGGTGATGCTCAACGATGACTTCACGCCCATGGAATTCGTGATCATCGTCTTGCAAGAATATTTCCGTCACGACATAGAGACAGCGACGCAAATCATGCTCAAAATCCACCACGAAGGTCGTGGTGTGTGCGGGGTCTATACCAAAGACGTCGCGGCCACGAAGGTCGAACTCGTTCTTGCCGCCGCCCGCAGAGCCGGGCACCCCCTGCAGTGCATTCTGGAGACCGCATGATTGCGCAAGAGTTGGAAGTGAGTCTGCACATGGCCTTTGTCGAGGCCCGTCAGCAACGCCACGAGTTCATCACCGTCGAGCACTTGTTGCTTGCCTTGATTGACAACCCCTCCGCTTCCGAGGTGTTGAAAGCTTGTGCCGCCAACCTGGAAGAGTTGCGTAAGAACCTTGATCAGTTCGTGCGTGACAACACCCCCACCGTGGGCGGTACCGACGAAGTCGATACTCAGCCAACCCTGGGCTTCCAGCGTGTCATTCAACGCGCCATCATGCATGTCCAATCCTCGGGCAGTGGCAAGAAGGAAGTGACTGGCGCGAACGTGCTGGTTGCCATCTTTGGCGAAAAGGATTCGCACGCTGTGTACTACCTGCACCAGCAGGGCGTGACACGCCTGGACGTGGTGAACTACATTGCCCATGGCATCCGCAAGGCTGATCCCCCAGAGCCCATCAAGTCTTCCTCCGAGTCCAGCCCCGCTGAGACTGAAAAAGAAGAAGGTGGTGAGCCCAAGGCTTCGCCGCTGGAGCAGTACACCCAGAACATCAACCAGATGGCCCGTGACGGCAAGATTGATCCGCTGATTGGGCGCGATCATGAAGTCGAACGCGTCATTCAGATCCTGTGCCGTCGCCGCAAGAACAACCCGTTGCTGGTGGGTGAAGCTGGCGTGGGCAAGACCGCAATCGCCGAGGGCCTGGCCTGGCGCATCACGCAAAAGGACGTGCCCGATGTGCTGGCCGATGCCGAGGTGTATGCCTTGGACATGGGCGCGCTGCTGGCCGGCACCAAGTACCGTGGTGACTTCGAGCAACGCCTCAAGGCCGTGATCAAGCAGCTTAAAGAGCAGCCGAGCGCGATCCTGTTCATCGATGAGATCCATACCCTGATCGGTGCGGGTGCAGCTTCGGGCGGCACGCTGGATGCCAGCAACCTGCTCAAGCCCGCGCTCAGCTCGGGCCAGCTCAAGTGCATCGGCGCCACCACCTTCACGGAATACCGTGGCATCTTCGAGAAGGATGCGGCCCTGTCGCGTCGCTTCCAGAAGGTGGAAGTGGTCGAGCCTTCGGTTGAGCAAACCATCGAGATCCTCAAGGGCCTGAAGTCGCGTTTTGAAGAGCACCACAGCGTCAAGTACGCTTTGGGCGCGCTGCAAGCCGCGGCCGAGTTGTCTGCCAAGTTCATCAACGACCGCCATTTGCCCGACAAGGCCATTGACGTGATCGACGAGGCTGGCGCGGCACAACGCATCCTGCCCAAGAGCAAGCAGAAGAAGACCATCACGCGGGCCGAGGTGGAAGACATCGTCGCCAAGATCGCGCGGGTGCCTTCAACCAGCGTGTCCAACGACGACCGCTCCAAGCTCAAGAGCCTGGACCGTGACTTGAAGAGCGTGGTGTTTGGCCAGGACAACGCCATCGATGCCCTGTCGGCCGCGATCAAGATGTCGCGTTCGGGTTTGGGCAAGCCAGACAAGCCGATCGGCTCCTTCCTGTTCAGCGGCCCCACCGGTGTGGGTAAGACCGAGGTGGCCAAGCAATTGGCCTACATCCTGGGCATTGAGCTGATCCGCTTCGACATGTCGGAGTACATGGAACGCCACGCCGTCAGCCGCCTGATCGGTGCGCCTCCGGGTTACGTTGGTTTTGACCAGGGTGGTCTGCTGACCGAAGCCGTCACCAAGAAGCCGCACTGCGTGTTGCTGCTGGACGAAATCGAAAAGGCCCACCCCGATGTCTTCAACATCCTGCTGCAGGTGATGGACCATGGCACGCTGACGGACAACAACGGCCGCAAGGCTGATTTCCGCAACGTGATGATCATCATGACGACCAATGCAGGGGCTGAAACCTTGCAGAAGTCTACGATCGGGTTCACCACCCAGCGTCAGGCGGGCGACGAGATGGCCGACATCAAGCGTGTCTTCACGCCTGAGTTCCGCAACCGTCTGGATGCCATCGTGGGCTTCAAGGCGTTGGACGAAGAGATCATCCTGCGGGTGGTCGACAAGTTCCTGCTGCAGCTCGAAAGCCAGTTGGCCGAGAAGAAGGTGGAAGTGACCTTCACCGACGCCTTGCGTGCTCACTTGGGCAAGAAGGGCTTCGATCCGCTCATGGGCGCACGTCCGATGCAGCGTCTGATCCAGGACACGATCCGTCGTGCGCTGGCCGACGAGCTGCTGTTCGGTCGCCTGGTGGATGGCGGCCGCCTGACGGTGGACGTGGTCGAAGGTGCCGACGGCGAGATGGAAGTCAAACTGGACATCCAGCCCAACAAGAAGAGCGACAAGCCCAAGGCGGAGGCCGCCACGGCCGAGTGATGATTGCTTGATCTTCTGGTCTGGCTGTGATGCCAGATTGGACAAGGGCTCAGCTTCGGCTGGGCCCTTGTTGTTTGGGCTTAGGAAGCCTCAGCTTGTGGCGTTGGACAACGCCAGCCGTTCAAAACCTTGGGCGCTCAAGCGGAGCACTTCCCCGCGCGGGTGGCTGCCATCGAAGTCCCAGTCACTCAGCACATGGCGGATGCCATGGGATAGGCCAAATGGCGAGGTCTCGGGGCGGTGCGTGTGCCCATGGACCAGAACCGGCGCGTTGGCGGCCTGCATCCACGAGCCTGCAGCGGCGTCATCCACATCGGCCCAGTTGTCGGGCGTTTGCTGGTGCTGGTGGGCGGCGCTGGCCTCGCGCATCTGGCGGGCCACCATCAGTCGATCTGCCAATGGTTTGGCCAGAAAGGCATCACGCCAGGCGGGGTTGCGAACCTGAGCCCTGAAACGAAGATAGGCCTGGTCCGCCAGGCACAAGGCATCGCCATGGGTGAGCAGCACCCGTTGACCAAAAGCGTTCAGGATGGTCGGGTCGGCCAAGGCATGGGCCTGGCAGGCCGTTACCATGTCCTGGCCCAGCAAGAAATCGCGGTTGCCCACCATCAGGCCCAGGTGCAGCCGTTGGCCAGCCTTGGCGAGGAACTGGGTGCAGTCGGCTTCAAAGCCCGTGTGGCGCATGTCGTCGCCAACCCAGGCCTCGAACAAGTCGCCCAGGATCATGACGGCATCAGCAGGCGTGTCTTGCAGGTAGCGGGCCAGCGCTGCCGCAGTGTGCGGCAAGCCCGCGTGCAGGTGCAAGTCCGAGACAAAATCAATGCACCGCCACGAGGGCGGTGCATTGAGCGTGTCAGCGGCCGGAAAGGGGAGGGTGTCCCCCATCATGGCATCACACTTCCGTGGCTTGGGTGATGACCACGTTTTCAACCGGTACGTCGTCGTGACCGCCGCTGCGGCCAGTCTTGACCTTCTCGATCTGGTCGACGATCTCGGTGCCGGCAACGACCTTGCCGAAAACGGCGTAGCCCCAGCCGCTGGCGGTTTCCGACTTGAAGTTCAGGAAATCGTTGTTGGTGGTGTTGATGAAGAACTGGGCGCTGGCCGAATGGGGCGCGCTGGTGCGGGCCATGGCCACGGTGTAGTGATCATTCTTGAGGCCGTTGTTGGCTTCGTTTTGAATGGTGTCGGTGGTGGGCTTTTGCTTGAGGCCGGGCTCGAAGCCGCCGCCTTGCACCATGAAGCCCTTGATCACGCGGTGAAAGATCGTGCCGTTGTAATGGCCAGCGCGAACGTAGTTCAGGAAGTTCTCGACCGTGGCGGGTGCCTTGGCGTCGTCCAGTTCAAGGCGGATCACGCCTGCCGTGGTTTGCAGTTCAACGGTTTTGGTCATGTTATTTCTCCAGGGTAGCTTGTTTGATCACGATGGGTTTGACAGGCACGTCGCCGTGAGGACCCTTCTGGCCGGTTTCCACCATCCGGATCTTGTCGACCACGTCCATGCCTTGCACGACTTTGCCAAACACGGCATAGCCGTTGCCATCGGGTGATTGGGCCGCGTCAAGGAAGTTATTGTCCTTGACGTTGATGAAAAATTGCGCAGTGGCCGAGTCGGGAATGCTGGTACGGGCCATGGCCAGGGTGCCACGCATATTGCTCAGGCCATTGCGGCTTTCCAGTGGGATGGGTGCGCGCGTGGTTTTTTCTTTCATGTCAGGCGTCATGCCGCCGCCCTGGATCATGAAGGTCTTGATCACGCGGTGGAACACGGTGCCGTTGTAGTGGCCCGATTTGACGTACTGAACGAAGTTTTCCACCGTCTTGGGCGCCTTGGCCGCGTCCAGCTGAACGACGATGTCGCCCTCGCTGGTGGACAGCTTCACGGTTTGTGCCAGGGCGGAGCCGATGGTCAGGCCGCCGATTGCCGCGGCCATCAGGCCCGCATGGGTGAGTTTGCGCAGGTAGGTCATCCGATCACTCCTTCAAAGAATATTTTCCAAAGGCCACCTTCTTTGCCCCAGTATTGACGCTTGATGGCCCCAGTGCGTTGACCGTCGGACACTTCGCCGAAGGTCACCACGAGGATGTCGCTCTTGTCGCGCCAGCCCAGGATGGCCAGATCCTTCAGTTGAAGGGACCTCCCGCGCTGGCTGACCACTTCTTTTTCCAGCCATTGTCGCCACTGATTGACATCGCGGGTGCCATTGGAGAACTGGCTGGAATAAAACGACATCAGGCGGGTCAGGTCGCCGCTGGCCCGCGCCACCCGCCAGCCTTCGATGAGGTTGCGCATGTTGCGCCGTTCCTGTTCAGCGGACTTGGTGGTCACCCAGGTCAGGCTTTTGGCAATGACGACCGGGGTGGTGCGCGGTTGCACGCTTTCCAAAATGCTTTTCAGCTCCGGGTTGGCCAAAGCCACGCACCCGTCAGTGCTGTTGGGGCTGCGGGCGTAGCTGTCGCTGGGCACGCCATGCAGCCAGATGCCGGAGCCTGTGCGACCTTGGCGGCGGTCGTACTCATTGGGGTAGTTCAAAGGCAAGGCGCCCACGCCATAGAAGTCGGTGAGCTGCTTGCCATCCAGCCGGCTGGTGATGTAGTAAACGCCCAGCGGAGTGCGCTGGTCGCCCTGGGCGGCTTTTTCAGCGCCCAGGCGCCCAATGGAGGCGTAATGGTCAGCCACCACACGCAGGCCGTTAGGGCCATTTTCAAACAGGTACAGGCGCGAGCGGCTGGCATCAACGGCGATGGCGTGCCGGGTGCTGGGCGGAATGTCGATGAACTGGGCCGGCAGTGCGTCGGCGGGCGGACGCTCGCGAAGGGCGAAGAGTCGGCGTTCGGCTTCAGTGCGCAGTTGTTCGATGCGTTGGGGCGCGCGCTCAGTCAGGTCGGCAGGCGCGCTGCCCATGACCTTGAGGGGCGCCGTTTGGGCCAGAAGCAGGTCGCCGTAAACCAGTTGGGCCAACTGGAAATTGGGCACCTCTTCGACCAGCGTCTGGGCCTTTTTCAGGGCCAGCTTGCCTTGTCCGGTGCCGATCAGGCGGTAAATCTCAAGCAGGCGCGCTTCGGCGGGCTGGTTTGCTGGCTTGGGCTTGAGGGCATGGGCAGGCCCTGCGCCAGCAAGGCTCAGAGCGATCGTGCTCACCAGCAGCATGCCCTTGACGAGCATGGACAAACGCCGACTTGCCGCTGGCAGCGGCAGTCGGCCCAAATAACCAATCATCACGAACCGGTGCTTTCCTTCACGATCACCCATTCACCGCCGGTGCGCACGAGTTCAACGCGTTTGCCGCTGCTGATGTCCAGGCTGTCGGCCTTGTAATCCTGTCGGAAACGGGCGGTGGCCTTGTTGCCGTTGATGGACACGTCAATCTTTGAGAGCTTGACCGAGATGTTGCGCTTGCCCTGGATGCGCTCGCGCCGCTCTTGCTCCCAGGCCTTGCGTGACTTGCCACCGTTGAAATCGCGGCTGTAAGCGGCGAAGTAGGCGTTGAGGTCTTTCTTGCTCCAGGCTGTTGCCCAGGCTTGCAGCGCGGACTCGACCTCGCGCTCTGCCGCTTCCGCCTTGGCTTCCGCAGGCGCGGGGGCAGGCGGCGTGGGCTTGCTGACTGCAACAGGGGCGGGTGCGGGCGTTGGCGCTGGCTTGTTGGTGGTGGGTGTTGGCGCAGGCAGAGGGGCCGGCGCGGGGGCGGGTGTCGTCGAAGGGGCGCTGCTGTTGGTCAATCCAGCCACGGCCGTGCCACCACGTTCTTTGGGGAACAGGTCGCGGATCATCGCCAGCTTGGGCGCCACGGCGGAGCGGGTGTCGATCTGCAGGGCCTTGGAGTAAGCCTGGCTGGCCAGCTTGGCATAGACATCGCCCAGGTTTTCGTAGGCGGTGGCGTAGCTGGGATTGGTGCGGATCGCCATTTCCAGGGCGTTGCGCGACTTGTCATACTGACCTTGCTGGGCATAAAGCACGGCGAGGTTGTTGAACGGCTCGGGCAGCTCTGGGTAGTCTTCAGTCAGCTTGGTGAACGCTGTGATGGACTCGGGGATGCGGCCAGCCTGCGACAGGCTGATGGCCCGCAGGAAACGCATCATAGGGTCACGCGGCCGGGCGGCCAGGAACTGGTCGGCACGCTGCAAGGCTTCGGTGTTTTTGCCGGCCGAGAGCAGTTTTTGAACATCGCCGACTTCATCAGCACGAACCGCCACGGCGGTCATGGTCAGGGCGGCAATGGCCAGGCACTTGGCGGCCGTGGCCGTGAAGCGGATTCCAAACTTAGGCGCAACAGCTTGCATGAGTGGTATTTATCCGATGGGTTTGTGTGGGTTGTGTCGGGCGCACAAAGCGGCAAGAGAGAGCCTGCCATTTTTCGAGGATACCAGCCGACCATGGCGTGCAAAAGTGACTGTCATCCTGGGTGGCGGGCGGGCCGCTATACTCGTTGGATTGTATCTGAGCGTTGCAAGTTTGACGGGGCCCGTGCATGCCCCGCGCACTTGTTGCTTTGCCGCAAGTGCCGCATGCCCCGTGTCGCCCGACACCGGATGCGGCCTTGGGCGCTTGACCAGAATTTGTCTCCATGAGCTTGCGTATTTTCAACAGCCTGTCGCGGCAGGTCGAGTCGTTTGTCCCCCTGGTTCCGGGCCGGGTCGGCTTGTACGTGTGCGGCATGACCATTTATGACCTGTGTCACGTGGGCCATGCCCGCATGATGATGTCTTTCGACGTGGTGCAACGGTGGCTTCGGGCCTCGGGCCTGTCGGTCACCTACGTGCGCAACATCACGGACATTGATGACAAGATCATCCGCCGGGCGGTGGAGCGTGGCATCACGATCCGCCAGTTGACCGACGAGATGACGGTGGCCATGCACCAGGACATCGGTGCCCTGGGCATTGAGCCGCCCACCCATGAGCCGCGTGCCACCCAGTATGTGCCGCAAATGCTCGACATGATTGGCAAACTGCAGGCCAATGGCCTGGCTTATCAAGCCATCAATGGCGATGTGAACTACGCGGTGCGCAAGTTCGAAGGCTACGGCAAGCTGTCGGGCAAATCGCTGGACCAGCTGCGCGCGGGCGAACGCGAGTTGAACGGTGCTGGCAACCGCGCCGCCGATGGCAAACTTGATCCGCTGGACTTCGTTCTTTGGAAAGCCGCCAAGCCTGACGAGCCGCAGGATGCGAAGTACGAGTCGTCTTATGGCGCCGGCCGCCCGGGTTGGCACATCGAGTGCTCGGCCATGGCGTGCTCGCTGCTGGGTGAGCAATTCGACATCCATGGTGGTGGGCTGGATTTGCAGTTCCCCCACCATGAGAACGAGATCGCGCAAAGCGAAGGTGCCAATGGCAAACAGTTTGTCAATTACTGGATGCACAACGGCTTCTTGAACGTGGACAACGAGAAGATGTCCAAGTCGCTGGGCAACTTCTTCACCATCCGCGACGTGCTCAAGAGCTTCGACGGCGAAACGGTGCGCTTCTTCATGCTGCGCACGCATTACCGCAGCCCCTTCAATTACAGCGATGCCGGCCTGGACGACGCCCGCAATGGCTTGCGTCGCCTGTACACCGCGTTGGGCACCGTGGCCGATGTGCCCGCCATCGACATCGATTGGGCCCATCCCCAGGCCGCGCGTTTCAAAGCGGCGATGGACGAGGACTTCACCACCCCCATCGCGGTGGCGGTGCTGTTCGATCTGGCGGCGGAAGTGAATCGTTCGGGCTCGGTTGAAGCCGCGTCCTTGCTCAAAGCCCTGGGCGGCGTGCTGGGCTTGCTTCAGCAATCGCCCCAAGCGTACATGCAGGGCGGCGGCGAATCGGGTGGCCTGGAGGCCTCGGCCATCGAGGCCTTGATCGAGGCCCGCACAGCCGCCAAACAAGCCCGGAACTTTGCAGAATCCGACCGCATCCGGGACGAGCTTGCCCAGCAAGGCATTGTGTTGAAAGACAGCCCACAGGGCACGACATGGGTGAAAGCCTGATGCCGTCCTCAGCTTCTTTTTCGGCGGTGGATGCCACCTCCGTGCCGCTGCCAGCCGCTTTGGTCACGCCCCCCTACTGGGATGAGGCCTGCAAGCACCTGTCCAAGCGCGACCGCGTCATGCGCAAACTGGTGGCCGACTATGGCGAGGGCCGCCTTTACAGCCGGCGCGATGCCTTCACCACCCTGGCGCGCTCCATCGTGGGGCAGCAGATTTCGCCCAAGTCGGCGCAGTTGGTCTGGGAGCGTTTGTTGACCTTGATGGGGCAGCAGCCGCCCGAATCGCGCGCCCCTTTGTCGGTGCAGGCAGTGCTGGCCATGGGCGTTGACCAGCTTCGCACGGCGGGATTGTCGGCCCGCAAGGCCGAATACCTGCAAGACCTGGCGAAGCACTTCGCCGAAGGCCGCGTCCATGTGAGCCATTGGGAGCGCATGGAAGACGAGACCATCATCGAGGAACTGGTGGACATCCGCGGCATTGGCCGCTGGACCGCCGAAATGTTCCTGATTTTTCACCTCATGCGGCCCAATGTGCTGCCGCTGGACGACACCATCCTGATCAAGGCGATCAGCCAGAGCTATTTCAGCGGCGAACCCGTGTCGCGTGCAGAAGCGCGTGACATCGCGGAAGCCTGGGCCCCCTATCGCACAGTGGGAACGTGGTATCTGTGGCGCAGCCTTGACCCGCTGCCTGCAGCGTCATAAAAACCTGTTGCGCGTGACCGAGGACAACCTGCCATGAGCAAACGACATTTTCTGGAATTCGAGCAACCGATCGCGGAGCTTGAAAGCAAGATCGAAGAGCTGCGCTACGTGCAAAGCGAATCAGCCGTGGACATCTCCGAAGAGATCGAGCGGCTGAGCAAGAAAAGCCTGCAGCTGACCAAGGACGTGTATTCCAGCCTGACGCCTTGGCAGGTGACCCAGATCGCGCGGCACCCGCAGCGGCCTTACACGTTGGACTACGTCAACGAACTGTTCACCGATTTTCAGGAGTTGCACGGTGACCGCCACTACGCGGACGACCTGTCCATCGTGGGCGGTCTGGCGCGTTTCAACGGCCAGGCCTGCATGGTGCTGGGCCACCAAAAGGGCCGTGATACCAAAGAGCGTGCCATGCGCAACTTTGGCATGTCGCGCCCCGAGGGCTACCGCAAGGCCTTGCGCCTGATGCAAGTGGCCGAAAAGTTCAGCCTGCCGGTGTTCACGTTCGTTGACACGCCGGGCGCTTATCCCGGTATTGGCGCTGAAGAGCGCAACCAGTCTGAAGCCATTGGGCGCAACATCTTCGAGATGGCTCGCTTGGAGGTGCCCATCATCACCACCATCATCGGTGAAGGTGGTTCGGGCGGCGCATTGGCCATCAGCGTGGCCGACCAGGTGTTGATGCTGCAGTACTCGGTGTACTCGGTGATCTCGCCCGAGGGCTGCGCCTCCATCTTGTGGAAGACCTCTGACCGCGCCGAAGAAGCGGCCGAGGCACTGGGCATCACGGCACACCGCCTGAAGGCCTTGGGCCTGGTCGACAAGATCGTCAGCGAGCCGGTGGGCGGCGCACACCGCGATCACAAGCAGGCGGCGGCCAACCTCAAGCGTGCCTTGAACGATGCCATGCGCCAACTCAGCGACCTGAAGGTCAAAGAGCTGTTGCAGCAACGGTATGACCGCCTGCAAAGCTACGGCCGCTACAACGACACCAAAGAGCATTGAGCGCCATGGGCGCCGTTGACGAGCACGGCGGCCATGCCATTGCCGTGGCTTACAGCGGCGGCCGCGATTCCACGGCCTTGCTGCACGCCACCGCCGTGGCCGCCCTTGAGCAACCCGGCTTGCGGGTGGTGGCCCTGCATGTGCACCACGGCTTGAGCGCGCACGCTGACGAGTGGCTGGCGCATGCCCAGGCGCAATGCGAGGCCTGGGCGAGGCAAGGCCTTCCAGTCAGCCTGGCGTGGCGCCGGCTCAAGCTGGATCAGAACCCGGGTGACAGCGTTGAAGCCTTGGCGCGTGAAGGGCGCTACCAGGCCCTGGCCGAGATGGCCAACGAGGTGGGTGCGGACACCGTGCTGTTGGCCCACCACCGCCGTGATCAGGCCGAAACCTTTTTGCTGCAAGCGCTTCGTGGGGCGGGGATTGCCGGTTTGTCGGCCATGCCTGCAACGGTTGATCGCCATGGCATTTGCTGGGCGCGGCCATGGCTGGCGCACCCAAGGCGTGCCATCGAAGCCTATGTGGCGCAGCATGGCCTCAGCCATGTGGAAGACGACAGCAATGCCGATCCACGCTTCGCCCGCAACCGCGTCCGGTTAACGGTCTGGCCGGCCTTGGCCTCTGCGTTCGAGCAAGCCGAAGTGTCTTTGGCGCAGTCTGCCGCCAGGGCTGCCGATGCCCGCGCTTGCCTGGATGACTGGCTGGCGCAGTCCTTGGCCCCCTTGTTGGTGTCAGGCCAAAGAGATGCCTTGAGCGCACCAGCCTTGCTGGCCTTGCCTTTGCCGCACCAGCGGGAGTTGCTGCGGCACTGGTTCACCACGTGCACCGATCGGCATCTGCCAGCCAGTTCGGTGGCGCGCCTGACCCAGGAGTTGCCGGCATTGGTGGACACCGGCCGGTCCATCCAATGGCGGGCGGGCGCTTTCGATGTCTGCCTGTACCGAGGGGTGTTGATTTGCCGCCCGGCCGTGCTGGCCCGGCCGTCGTCTGGTGACGAGGCGTGCCCCACGGTGCTGCTGAACATTGATGGGCCCGCGCGGTATGCCTTGCCGCAGTGGGGCGGTGAGTTGGTGGTGTCGGTGGTCGATCAAGGCGGCGTGGCCTTGTCACGCCTGGCACAGGTCGACATCCGGGCTCGCCAAGGTGGCGAAGATTTTCAGCTTGGCCCTGGCCGGCCTTCGCGGGCCTTGCGCAAGCAGTTTCAGTCGCAGGCCGTGCCCGAGTGGGAGCGCGCGGGGCCCCTGGTGTTTGCCCAAGACCAATTGGTGTTCGCTCGGGGCTTGGGGGTGGATGCGCGTGCGTTGGCCGGCCCTGGTGAGGCCCAAGTCACCCTGATTTGGGTGCCCAATCTGACAATTTAACGTGTCTCGATCACGCGAGGCGGGGCTGCGCTGGCCGAACGGGCTAAAATCGAAGGCTCGACCGAGTAAATCGTTACCCTACAACTTCATCTGACATGGCACTGATCGTTCACAAATACGGCGGCACGTCGATGGGCTCCACGGAGCGCATCCGCAACGTCGCCAAGCGCGTGGCCAAGTGGGTGCGTGCTGGCCACCAACTGGTGGTCGTGCCCTCGGCCATGAGCGGCGACACCAATCGCCTGCTCGGCCTGGCCAAGGAAATCTCCGACCGCGCCAGCCCCCGCGAACTCGACATGATCGCCTCCACGGGCGAACAGGTGTCCGTGGGCTTGCTGGCCATCGCGCTGCAGGCCGAAGGCCTGGAGTCGGTGAGCTACGCTGGTTGGCAGGTGCCCATCAAAACCGATTCGTCCTTCGGCAAGGCCCGCATCGAAAGCATCGACGATGTTCGCGTGCGCGCCGACTTGGCCGCGGGTAAAGTGGTGGTCATCACTGGCTTCCAGGGTGTCGATCCCAACGGCCACATCACGACGCTGGGTCGGGGTGGTTCGGACACATCGGCTGTGGCAATTGCCGCTGCCATGAAGGCCGACGAATGCCTGATCTACACGGACGTGGACGGTGTGTACACCACTGACCCGCGCGTGGTCCCTGAGGCGCGCCGCCTGAACAGCATCAGCTTTGAAGAGATGCTGGAGATGGCCAGCCTGGGCTCCAAGGTGCTGCAGATCCGTTCCGTTGAGTTTGCCGGCAAGTACCGCGTGCCGCTTCGCGTTTTGTCCAGCTTCACCCCCTGGGACATTGACCTCGATGTGGAAGCCGCATCGGGCACGCTGATCAGTTTTGAGGAAGATGAAAAAATGGAACAAGCCGTTGTCTCTGGCATCGCTTTCAATCGCGACGAAGCCAAAATCACCGTGGTCGGCGTGCCCGACACCCCCGGCATCGCCTACCAGATCCTGGGCAAAGTGGCCGAGGCCAACATCGACGTGGACGTGATCATCCAGAACGTGTCGCACGATGGCAAGACCGACTTCTCGTTCACCGTGCACCGCAACGATTACGCGCGCACGATGGAGTTGCTGGAAACCAAGGTGGTGCCGGCTTTGGGCGCGCAGCAAGTGGTGGGCGACCCCAAGATCTGCAAGGTCAGCATCGTGGGCATCGGCATGCGCAGCCACGTGGGCATCGCCAGCACGATGTTCCGCTGCCTGTCAGAAGAGAGCATCAACATCCAGATGATCACCACCAGCGAGATCAAGACCTCGGTCGTGATTGACGAGAAGTACATGGAGCTGGCGGTGCGTGCCTTGCACAAGGCCTTTGGCCTGGAAGAAGCTCGCGCGGCTTGATGCCAAGGCGGTGAACGCGCCGTTGTTTTGAGGGCTGTTTTTAAGAGCAGCATCAAGGCTGGCGCGGTTTCGCGGCTATAATGCTAGTTGTGCTGGAGATGTGGCCGAGTGGTCGAAGGTACTCCCCTGCTAAGGGAGCATACGCCAAAAGCGTATCGAGGGTTCGAATCCCTCCATCTCCGCCAAAAACAGAACACCCCCTATGAGACTGGTTCTCTTAGGGGGTTTTTCTTTTTCAGCATTCACGTCCTCCATCGTTCATTGCTGGGCAAAAGCGTTGAAAAGCCGACATGCCAGTTCAATGACTTCAGACAGCGCCAGCAAGGCAATGCAAATGGAGCAAACCCAGATGAGCAAGGCGAGGCGTTGCTCCGCACGGTTCATGGGCACGCGTGCATTCACCCGGGTAATTTCAATCCGGGTGAAGGTGTCTGGCAGAGAGCGGGGCTGCAAGCGCCGTTCAAGTTGGCTGGTCACGACATGTCTCCCGAGCCAACCTCGGATGCATGCTTTATGCCAGCGTATGAACAGGGAGGTCACTCACGACCCCGCTTAGTGGTTCATGCCAGGGCTTCGGTGGGCCCGAAGAACTCGAAGCGCAGCCGATTGGCCTGCACGCCCAGGTCTTTGCCAAATTGGTAGATGGCCTGCATGAAGGGCTTGGGGCCGATGAAGTAGACATCGACGTCACGGTCTTCCGGCAAATGCCGGCTGAGCAGATCTTGGCTGACCCGGCCGATGGTGTGGGGCACTTCAGTGCCACGCGGCTCTTCGTAGACGTACGTGGCGTGCACGTTCGGATGCTGCGCGGCCAGCTCATCCACCCGTGCACGGAAGGCGTGCACACCACCATGCCGCGCAGCGTGGATGAAGTGGATGGGGCGGCCTGAACCGGCATGCGCTTCGAGCATGCTCATGGCCGGTGTGATGCCCACGCCGCCCGTGACCAGCACCAAGGGCCGGGTGGCTTCGTCCAGCACAAAGTCGCCGCTGGGCGCCTGCACCTGCAGTTCATGCCCAAGTTGGACCTCGTCATGCAACCAGTTGGAGGCCAGCCCACCCGCTTCGCGTTTGACGCTGATGCGCAGCCAGGGCTTGCCGGGCGCGTCTGACAAGGAATAGTTGCGGCGCAGCTCCTGCCCATGGACCTTGAGCACCAAGGTCAGGTACTGGCCGGGCTGGAAGGCCGGCAGGGCGCCGCCATCGCTGGGCTCCAGGTAGAAGGAGGTGATCAGCTCGCTTTCGGCTTCCTTGCGCGCCACCTTGAAGGCGCGGGTGCCACGCCATCCGCCCAGCTTGGCGGCATTGGCCTGGTAAACCTGTTCTTCGGCATCAATCAGCAAGTCGGCCAGGGCCGTGTAGGCCTCACCCCAGGCGGCGATGATGTCGTCGGTGGCGGCATCGCCCAACACCTCCTTGATGGCGCGCAGCAGGCATTGGCCCACGATGGGGTAGTGCTGAGGCTCAACGCCCAAAGACACGTGCTTCTGAATGATGCGGGGCAGGGCGCCTGCCAAGGCTTCCAGGCGGTCGATGTTGGCAGCGTAGGCCAGCACGGCGCCCGCCAGGGCCCGAGCCTGGGTGCCTTGTGCCTGGTGGGCTTCGTTGAAGAAGGCCTTGAGCTCCGGGTGCTCGCGCAGCATCAATTGGTAGAAGTGCGTGGTGATGGCTTCGCCGTGCTGTTGGAGCACGGGCACGGTGGCCTTGATGAGGGCGATGGTCTGGGCGGAAAACATGCTTGGGCTCCTGGAGGTGGTTTGAACGTTTGCCGTATTCAATCCAAATTCCGTGCCAAATCCAGGGCGCTTGCAAGTGCTTGATTTATCACACACTGGCAAGCGTGTTGTTAAAATGACTGCAATGCAATTGTTGTCTTAATGACATGAATGTTGTCGAATTGACCAAAGATGGCGCGTTGACGCCCTGCCAGCGGCTTCTCTCCTCCGCGCGGGCGCTGGTGAAGTGCGATGCGGCGGCCCTGTTGCGGCTGGAGGGCGATGTGCTGGTGCCCATGGCCATCGATGGCTTGAGCGAAGACACGCTGGGCCGGCGGTTTGCCGTGTCTCAACACCCTCGGCTGGCGCAGTTGTTGTCCAGCGGCCAGGGCTTGCGATTTCCCCCTGATTGCACTCTGCCCGATCCCTACGATGGCTTGGTGGCGGGGCACCCGCACATCCTGCCGGTGCATGACTGCATGGGCGCACCGTTGATGGTGGGCGAGCGCTTGTGGGGTTTGGTCACCCTTGATGCCTTGACGCCCGGCGGCTTGGCCGATGTGTCGCCCGACCAATTGCGGGCGTTGACGGCCTTGCTGGAAGACGGCATAGAAAAGCAGGACACCATTGGCGCGCTAGCCGAGCGCGCCGAGCGTGAGCAGGCCGTGTCGCGGGCCTTGCTGCAAACGGGCCAGCAGCCGCGGCGCTTGTTGGGGCACAGTGCGCCGCTGCAGCAATTGCTGAGCGAGATCAACATTGTGGCGTCTTCGGACCTGACGGTGCTGATCCTGGGCGAAACCGGCGTTGGCAAGGAATTGGTGGCCCAGCAACTGCACGCGCAATCCGCCCGGCACGATCGGCCACTCATCCAGCTCAACTGCGCTGCCTTGCCCGACACCCTGGCCGACAGCGAGCTGTTCGGTCACAAGCGAGGCGCGTTCACCGGGGCGGTTCAGGACCGGGTCGGCAAGTTCGAGCTGGCCGATGGTGGCACCTTGTTCCTGGACGAGGTGGGCGAGCTGTCACCGGCGGTGCAGGCCAAGTTGCTGCGGGTGCTACAAAGCGGCGAGCTGCAGCGGCCGGGCAGCGACAAGGCGTTGCGGGTGGACGTGAGGGTGGTGGCCGCGACCAACCGCGATCTGAAGCAAGAGGTGGCGCAAGGGCGTTTTCGCGCCGACCTGTACCACCGCTTGTCGGTGTATCCGCTGCATGTGCCGCCCCTGCGAGAGCGCGGCCGTGATGTGCTGAGCCTGGCAGGCGGGTTTCTGGAAGAAAATCAGCACCGCCTGGGGGCACGCAATCTGCGTTTGTCACCCCAAGCCAAAACTGCCTTGCTGGCTTATGACTGGCCGGGCAATGTTCGCGAGCTGGAGCACCTGATCAACCGCGCCGCGCTGCGTGCCCTGTCCGAGCAAGGGCGGTCTGCAAGGTGGGTGGCCATTGACCCGGTTCACCTCAACCTGGGTGAAGAGGCCCAGGCCGAGCTTGCGCTGAAAGCACCAGGGCATGAGGCACCGCCAGTTGTGGTGCTGGATGGCGAAGGGCTGCGCGCCGCCACCGATGCCTTTCAACGGCAGTGGATTGAGGCGGCCTTGGCCAAGCATGGAGGTGCCATGGCGGCGGCTGCACGCGAGGCGGGCATGGACCGCAGCAACTTTCACCGCTTGGCGGTGAGGCTTAACGTGGGCTTCGGCCGTAGCTGATGGTCTGCACCACGCCGGCCCTGAAGCGCACCGTGGCCATCAGGTTGCCCTCGCCGCGGTCATAGAGCCATTCCTCCACCTGTTGGCAAGGGATCACCACGCTGGCAAACGGTTGGGGCACGGGCATCAACGTGGGGGCGTAGTACACCGGGGCGCAAAAGCTGTCGGCCAGCACCGGTTGGCCGCACTTGTACAGAACAGACATGCGGGAATCGCCCTCGGAGGCGATGTTGCCGTTGCAGCGCAGCGACTCGGCCATGGCGGGCGTGCAGTGCCCGACCGCGAGGGCGGCCACCATGAAAAGGCGGCGAAGAAAACTGAGAACGCGCGCGTGATGCATGGTGCACAGGATACCTTTGCCGCGAAATTGCAAGCCAGACAGGGTTTTGTTGATTTGGTGGCGCAGTGAGTGTTTGCGGGCGCATCATTTGCTAGCCAAGCATGCAACCAAAGGATCTGACCATGCCACTTTCTTCAGCCGACTTGGGCGATCTGCGCCAAGCGAAGGCCTTGCTTGAAAACCCCGGCCTGGTGGCCAGGATCAGCGATGTGCTGGGCACGCCCCTGGAAAAGGGTTACGGCATGCTGCCCAAGAAATGGGCTTCAGTGATCAACGAGGCGGCCAGCAAGGCCATTGCCAAGGCCATGGACGTGGCCCTGAGCACCATGAACAGCTTGCCCGCCAGCCATTCGTCCAACGGATGGCACAAGCTGGCGGTGGGGGCGTCGGGCGCTTTGGGCGGCGCTTTTGGCTTGTCCACCTTGCTGATCGAATTGCCGGTGTCGACGACGATCATGCTGCGCTCGATTGCCGATGTGGCGCGCAGCGAGGGCGAGGATCTGAGCTCGCCAGAATCACAGCTGGAATGCGTGCAGGTGCTGGCGCTGGGTGGCCGTTCGAGCCAGGACGACGCGTCCGAGGCTGGCTACTTTGCGGCCCGTGCGGCCATGGCCCAGGCCGTGTCGGAGGCCGCACGGCAAGTGGCGCAAAAGGGGCTGGTTCAGCGCAAGGGAACCGCCTTGGTGCAGTTCATCGCGCAGGTTGCTTCGCGCTTTTCGGTGAACGTGTCTGAAAAGGTGATGGCCCAGGCCGTGCCCATTGTGGGCGCGGTGGGCGGGGCAGTGATCAACACCTTGTTCATGGAGCACTTCCAGCGCATGGCCCGCGGCCACTTCATCGTGCGGCGACTGGAGCGCACGCACGGGGTTGAAGAGGTCAAGGTGGCCTATGCCGGCATCACCGGGTTCAGTGCCTGACGTGTTCCTTGTTGAAGCCGCCAGTGGGCGCGATGGTGCGCGGGCGGTCGTCGGGTGTGGAGCAGGGGGCTTGCCATTCACGCAGCTCACGTTCCAGCAATTGGTGGCCATGTTGCTTGGCCAGGTCAATCAGGGCGAAGACGTTGTCGTCGTTGACCAGTTCGTGGCCAAGGCCCTTTTCAAGCTGGCGATAGATGGTCTGGATCTCGGGCGTTGCTGAGTCGGGCACTGTCGTTGCCATGGCAAGTCTCCTGCTGAGGGCATGGCCGGAATGGCCAGCTGAAGCTTCAGCTGCAATCACTGTGCCCGTGGTGGATCAACATCGTTGAGAGCAGGGTGGGCGCGTAGCCTTGCCGCCGCAAAGTCCAGGAAGGCTCGGACCTTGGCGGCGGCGTGCCTGCCTTCGGGATGCACCAGGTGCACAGGCACGGGCGTTGGTTCAAAATCGGCGAGCACGATGCGCAGGTGTCCACGGGCCACATCTTCAGCCACCTGGTAAGACAGGGTCCGTATCAGGCCATGACCCGACTTGGCCGCCAGGATGGCCACCTCGCTGGCGTTGACCGTCAACTGCACGCGGGGGGCGGGCGCCGGGTGGAGATCGCGGTGGGCCGCGCCCGGTCGTGCGAACTGCCAAGGCGTGGATGAGCCGCCTGAGGTGGAGATGCCGATCGCATCGTGCTGCGCCAGGTCGTCGGGCGACAGGGGCTCGCCTTGGCGCGCAAGGTAGTGGGGCGAAGCCACGATCACGCGGCGCACGGTGCCGACCTTCAGGGCGGTGAGGGATGAATCTGGCAGATGCGCGATGCGCAGGGCCACGTCCACGCCTTCGTCAATCAGATGCACCAGGCGGTCCACGAACATGGCGCGGGCGCTCAGACGCGGGTGCTCTTTCAGAAAATCAAGCAGCAAGGGGGCCATGTGGATGCGGCCAAACAGCACCGGCGCGGTAATCTTGAGCTCGCCCTGCGGATCGACGTGGGCGCCGCTGGCCACGGCGTCGGCTTCGTCCAGCTCGGCGAGGATGCGGCGGCAATCGGCCACGTAGCGCTCACCGGCTTCGCTCAGGCGCAGGCTGCGGGTGGTTCTGTGCAGCAAACGTGCGCCCAGGTGCTGCTCCAACGCGGCCACCGCTCGGGTCACGGCGGCTGGCGAGCATTTGAGCGAACGGGCGGCGCCTGCGAAGCTTTGGGCATCGGCCACGGCCACGAATACGCGCATTGAATCAAGCTGGTCCATGGCCCATTGTTGCGCAATTTGCAATGATGACTTGTCTGCCGCGCGGATTCACATTGCAGGCCCCTGCTCATAAGCTGAAGGCACTGTTCAAACAAGGAGCCCTCACATGTCCATCCGCCTGCATGATTTCGCCCTCTCGGGCCACGCCCACCGCGTGCGCTTGTTTCTGTCCTTGCTGGGTTTGCCGTTCGAGGAGGTGCCTGTCGATCTGCGTGGGGGCGAACACAAAAGCGCGGCCTTCTTGAGCAAGAATCCTTTTGGCCAGGTGCCCGTGCTGGAAGACGGCCCGCTGACCTTGGCCGACAGCAACGCGATCATTACCTACCTGGCCTTGAAGTACGACCCCCAGCGGCAATGGTGGCCCGAGGCGCCAGCGCAGATCGCCGAGGTTCAGCGGTGGCTGAGCGCGGCCGCGGGCCCTTTGGCCAATGGTGCGGCCAAGGCGCGTTGGACCACGCTGATGGGCGGCACCCCGGACAAGGCCGTGCTGGACACCACCAGGCAGTTGCTGCTGGTGATGGACCAGCACTTGGGCGGCCAACGCTTTTTGGCCTCCGAGCAGCACCCGACGGTGGCCGATGTGGCCCTGTACAGCTACACCGCCCGCGTGCCCGAAGGTGGCATTGCGCTGGAAGACTATCCTCATGTGCAACGGTGGTTGGCCGAGGTGGAGGCCTTGCCAGGCTTTGCGCCCATGCCATCCACCCAGCCCTTTGGCAAGCCTGCAGCATGAACGCGGCCGAGGCCGACTCGCCCTTCCATGCTGGCGAGCAGCACATGCAAACCCTGGCCGGCGTGCGCGAGGTGATGGAGTCCAGGGGGCGCCAGTTCATCCGTGACCACATGCCCCAACAGCACCGCGACTTCTTTGCCACCTTGCCCTTCCTCATCGTGGGGGCCTTGGATGAGCAAGGCTGGCCTTGGGCTTCGATGATGGCCGGGCCGCCAGGGTTCATGGTTTCGCCCGATCCCCAGGTGTTGCACTTGCGGGGCGGCTTGTTGGCCGAAGACCCACTGGCTGGCAGCTGGCAAGCCGGTGCGCAGGTGGGCTTGCTGGGCATCCAGCCACACACGCGCCGGCGCAATCGCATGAATGGCGTGTTGACGGCGGTGGACGAGGGGGGCGCCTCGGTGGCGGTGCGGCAAAGTTTTGGAAACTGCCCCAAGTACATCCAGCCTCGGGAAGCGGTTTGGCAGCCCGAAGGGGCGGGCGGCGTGGGGCAGGTGCTGGACGAGGATGCGCACCTGTCGGCCAAGGCGCGGGCCATCATCGAGCAAGCCGACACGTTTTTCGTGGCCTCGGCGTCGGCCCATGCACAAGGCGGTGATGTGCCCCGAAGCGAAGGGGTGGATGTTTCACACCGAGGTGGCCTGTCTGGTTTCGTGAAGTTGCGAGGGGCCACGGATGGCACGGTGCTGACGGTGCCCGATTACACTGGGAACTTGATGTTCAACACGCTGGGCAACATCGTGAGCAACCCCAGGGTCGGCTTGCTGTTCATTGACTTTGCCAGTGGCGCCTTGTTGTGGCTGCAGGGTTTGGCGCAGGTTGAGCATGACAGCCCGGAGCAAGCCGAGCATGCCGGTGCGCTGCGCCTTTGGCGCATCCGGGTCACACAAGGCCGCCTGCATGAAGGAGGGTGGCCGCTGGCCTGGTCCGAAGGCTGATATCGTGCCTGCCACGACAACACAGCAGAGGACGCCCCCATGAGTCAACATTGGTTTCGCCGCAGCATGCCCAAGGCACTGGCCTGGACGGCGTTGGCCTTGACCACGGGGGTGTTGTCCGCAGCCACGGTGCAGACCTTTTCGCCGCAGGGCGAGGTGGCCAAGGTGCGGCAGGCGCGGGCCACGTTCACGGAATCGATGGTGCGTTTTGGCGACCCCAAGTTGCCTTCGCCGTTTGACCTGGCTTGTGCCAACAGCACGCCGCCAGCGGGCTCGGGCCGTTGGGTGGATGACAAGACCTGGGTGCATGACTTCACGCAGGACGTGCCGGCAGGCACCAAGTGCAGCTTCAAGTTGAAGGCGGGCTTGAAAACCTTGGCTGGTGATGCGGTGCAAGGCCCGGCGGCCTACGACTTCAGCACCGGTGGGCCAACGATCGTTCGGGCTTACCCAGTCGCGGGCGAGGGCAGCCGGATCGAGGAAGAACAGGTGTTTGCGCTGCTGCTCACCGGTGCCGCCACCGCAGCCAGCATTGAGCGGCATGGCCGCTGCGAGGTCGCGGGCCTGGGCGAACAACTGCCCTTGAAAGTGGTGACGGGTGCCGTGCGCGACGCGATCATCAAGGCGGTTGACCTGCTGCCGCAGCAGGCGAGAGTGGTCACTGTGCAGTGCGCGCGGCCATTGCCGAACGATGCCCGGGTTCAGGTGATCTGGGCGCGCGGCATTGCCACGCCATCGGGCGTGCCCAATTCGAACGATCGCACCCTGGACTACACCGTGCGGCCGCCGTTCAGCGCCAGCTTCACTTGCGAGCGCACCAGTTCGCGGGCCGATTGCCTGCCCATCAGGCCGATGCGGATCGAGTTCTCTTCGCCCGTGCCCCGCAAGCTGGCAGAGCGGATCGTGCTGATCTCGCCCGATGGCCAGCGCAAGCCCGAGGTGGAGCTGCAGCGTGGCGAGACCAAAGAGCAACTGCTGTCGGTGGTGCGGAACGGCATCCGCCAGTTCTTCTACCTGTTCAGCCGCAAGAAGGGTGAGGTGGGTACCGACCCGTCGGACAGTGGCGTGAGTGCCGTGGAGTTCAAAGGCCCGTTCCCCGAAAGCGCCGACATCCGCATCGAGCTGCCCGCCGACCTGCGCGACGATGCGAGCCGTGTGTTGAGCAATGCCAGCGCCTTCCCTTTGAAGACCCGCACCGCTGAGGCCCCGGCCTTGGCCAAGTTCCCTGCCGCTACGTTTGGCATCCTGGAGCTGAACGCCGAGCCCATGCTGCCCTTGACCGTGCGCCGCATTGAAGGGGATCTGAAGGTGAAAGGCCTGGCCACGCCGGGCAGTGCGGTGCGCGATCTGAAGCTGGCCGATGACCAATCGATCATCGCGTGGCTGGCCAAGGTCAAGCGCTACAACGAAGGGCGTTTGCCTCGCGACGAGGTTCAGTCAGAACTGGGCATCAAGTTGCCGCCACCCCCTAAGAAAGCCAAGCCGGCGCGACCTGCCAAGCGCTATGGCGAAGCGGTGCCCGAGGACGAGCAAGACGACAACGAAGATCGGCCCGATGTGGTGCAGACCCGAACCTTGAGCCTTCTTAACCGTGAAGCCGGCGCGAAGAAGCTGAGCTTGCCGTCCAGCGATGCCAAGCTTGATGCCCGGCCGTTTGAGGTGATTGGCATCCCCATGAACCAGCCCGGCTTCCACGTGGTGGAGGTTGAATCGGCCAAGCTTGGCCAGGCTTTGCTGGACCGCAATGCGCCCATGTTCGTGCGCACCAGCGTGCTGGTCACCAACCTGGGCGTGCACTTCAAGACCAGCACCAACAACTCGCTGGTGTGGGTGACGACGCTGGACAAAGGCAAACCGGTGGAAGCCGCGCAGGTGCAGATCTCGGATTGCCAGGGCCAGGTGGTGTGGTCTGGCCGCACGAACAAACTAGGCCTGGCCATGGTCAAGAAGGAGTTGCCGCGCCTGACTTGGGAGTATTGCCAGAGCGGCGCTTCGCGCAACGAGAACGAAACGGGCTACTTCGTGAGTGCCCGCAAGACGGATGCGCAAGGCCGTGCCGACATGGCCTTCGTTTGGTCAACCTGGAACCAGGGCATCGAACCCTGGCGCTTTCATGTGAACACCAGTTGGACGGACGTGCCATCGTCCACCATCTACCACTCTGTGCTGGACCGGACCTTGGTGCGCGCTGGCCAGACTGTGTCCATGCAGCACCACGCGCGGCTTGAGAAACTGACGGGCTTGGGCCTGGTCGACCCGCGTGAGTTACCGCCCACGCTGACCATCGTGCACGAAGGCACGGGCCAGGAGTTCTCGCAAGCACTGAGTTGGCGCGGCCGGCATGCCGAATCAAGCTTCGCCATCCCCGAAGACGCCAAGCTGGGCGTCTACAACATCCAGTTGGTCAGTGATGACCAGCGTGTGAACACGGGCAGCTTCCGCGTCGAAGAGTTCCGCCTGCCGGTGATGACCGGCCGCATCATCCCGCCCAAAACAGCGTTGATCCAGCCCAAGGACGTGAGCCTGGGTTTGCAGATCAACTACGGCAATGGCGGCGGCGCGGCGGGTTTGCCGGTGCGCGTGTCGGCCCAATGGCGCGATGCGAATCTGGAGTCGGCGTTGCGCACCGAGCGCTACCCTGGCTTTCGCTTCAACCCACCGCGCGAGCCGCGTGATCCCAATGCCAAGTCGTTTTTCTCGGAAGACTATGTGGACGAAGGGGATGAAGAGTCGTCCGTCTACACACGTGAAGAGCGGGCCAAGCTGGTGGCCGACAAGCTGCCCGTGACGCTGGACAAGAATGGCGCTGGCAATGTGCTGCTGCCCAAGCTGCCGGCCACCAAGGTGCCGCGTGAGATGCTGGTGCAGGCCACTTATGCCGATCCCAATGGCGAGGTGCAGACCTTGAGCCAGACCGTGCCGGTGTGGCCCGCCGGCCTGGTGATGGGTGTGCGCACCGAGGAATGGGTGTCGGTGAAGCAGAAGGTGGCCACGCAGGTGGTGGTGCTGGACACCGCCGGCCAGCCTAAAGCAGGCGTGAACGTCAGCGTGCGCGCCGTGGCCCACCGCACCAACTCCACGCGCAAGCGCCTGGTAGGGGGCTTTTATGCCTATGACAACCAGAACGCCGACGAAGACCTGGGCCAGGTGTGCAGCGGCACCAGCGATGCGCGCGGCCTGGTGCTGTGCGAGGGCACGCTGAAGTCCGCAGGCGAGGTTGAACTGATTGCGCAGGCCAACGATGCCGCTGGCAACACCGCGCGCTCGGCCGCCTCGGTGTGGGTGACACGCCAGGGCGAATTGTGGTTCGGTGGCGAAAACCAGGACCGCATGGACGTGATCCCCGAGCAGCGCAGCTACGAGCCGGGCCAGACCGCGAAGTTCCAGGTGCGCAGCCCCTTCCGCCATGCCACCGCGCTTGTCGCCATCGAGCGCAACGGCATCATCGAAACCCGCACGGTTGAGTTGAATGGCAAGGACCCCACCATTTCGCTGGAAGTGAAAGCGGAGTGGGGCCCCAACGTGTTCGTGTCCGTGCTGGCTGTGCGCGGCCGCGTGCACGAGGTGCCGTGGTACAGCTTCTTCACCTGGGGCTGGCGCTCGCCCACCGAATGGTGGAAGGCCTTCAATGATGATGGGCGTGATTACCAAGCGCCGACGGCGATGGTTGACCTGTCCAAGCCGGCCTTCAAATACGGCATCGCCGAGATCGAGGTGGGCACGGCGGGCCACCGCTTGAAGGTGGACGTGCAGCCGGACAAGGCGCGCTACCCGATCCGCGCAATCAGCCAGGTGCGGGTGAAGGTCAGCTTGCCGAATGGCCAGCCTGTGCCCGCCGGCACCGAGGTGGCCCTGGCCGCCGTGGACGAAGCCTTGCTGGAACTCAGCCCCAACGACAGCTGGGACCTGCTGGGCGCCATGGTGCGCCAGCGCGGCTATGGCGTGGACACCGCCACCGCGCAAATGAAGATCATCGGCAAGCGTCACTTCGGCAAGAAGGCCGCGCCACCGGGCGGCGGGGGCGGGCAGTTTCCCACGCGCGAGTTGTTCGACACCTTGCTGTTGTGGAACCCGCGCGTGGTGCTCGATGCCAAGGGCGAAGCGGTCGTCAAGGTGCCCTTGAACGACTCGCTCACATCCTTCCGCATCGTCGTCATCGCGGATGCGGTACAGAGCGCCAACGCGGGTCTGTTCGGCACCGGGCGCGCCAGCATCGCCGCCACGCAGGATCTGCAGATCATGTCGGGCGTGCCGCCGCTGGTGCGCGAGGGTGACCGCTACCGCGCCATGTTCACCTTGCGCAACACCACGGCCCAGGCCATGGAGGCCTCGTTCACTGCCCAGGTCGGCACCGAGACTATGCCCGCGCAGCGCATCCGCATCGAACCCAACGCCGCCGCCGAAGCGGGTTGGGATGTGACCGTGCCCTTCAACGTCAAGCAGCAAGAGTGGACGGTGTCGGCCGAATCGGGCGCCGTGCGTGACCGCATGAAGGTGGTGCAGAAGGTGGCCGAAGCCGTGCCGGTGACTGTGCAGCAAGCCACCCTGGTGCAGCTGGACAAGGGCAGCATCAGCATCCCCATCGGCATGCCGGCCACGGCCCTGGCCGATGCGCAAGGCGTGCCGCGCGGTGGCATCGAAGTCGCCTTCAAGCCCAAGCTGTCTGACGGCCTGCCCGGTGTGCGCGACTTCTTCGAGCGCTACCTGTGGGATTGCCTGGAGCAACGTGCTTCCATCGCCATTGGCCTGCGCGATGTCGAGGCTTGGCGCAGCTTGGCCAGCCGCATCCCGCTGTACCTGGATGACGATGGCCTGGCGCATTACTTCCCGCCCTCGGCCAGCTCTGGCCGCACCGGCAGCGACAGCCTGACCGCTTACCTGCTCGCCATCAGCGACGAGGCCAGCAAGTTGGGCTACGACTTCAGCCTGCCCGACGACACGCGCCTGCGCATGGAGCGCGGTTTGGCCGCGTTTGTCGAAGGCCGCATCAAGCGCGACTTCTGGGTGCCGGCCTTTTTGAAGAACGGTGATTTGGACGTGCGCAAGCTGGCCGCGATCGAGGCCTTGTCGCGCACGGGCAAAGCGCAAGCACGCATGCTGGACTCGGTGCAGATCCTGCCCAACCAGTGGCCCACCAGCGCCGTCATCGACTGGTTGTCCGTCCTGGACCGCGTGAAGGAGATCCCCGAGCGCGACAAGCGCATGACCGAGGCCGAACAGATCCTGCGTGCACGCCTGAATGTGCAAGGCACGCGCCTGGGCTTTTCAACCGAACGCGATGACAGTTGGTGGTGGCTGATGGCCAATGGCGACGTCAACAGCGTGCGCATGATCCTGACGACTTTGCCCAAGGCCGCGTGGAAGGACGACCTGCCGCGCCTGGTCACCGGCACGCTGCAACGCCAGCAGCGCGGCCGTTGGTCCACCACGGTGTCCAACGCCTGGGGTTCGGTCGCCATCGAGGCCTTCTCGAAACGCTTTGAGCGCGATCCGGTCACAGGCACGTCGAAGGTGGGCTTTGAGCCAGGGCCAGCGCCACAAAGCTTTTCGTGGGGCCAATCGCCCGATGGCGGCAAGGTGGCGCTGGGTTGGCCCAAGCCGGTGGCCGGCAGCGCATCAGGCCCGTCAGGCAGCAACGTCAAGGTCACGCATGAAGGCACGGGCAAGCCCTGGCTCACCTTCACCAGCAAAGCCGCCATCCGCCTGACCACGCCTTTCAGCAGCGGTTACCGCATCACCAAGACCGTCACCCCGGTGGAGCAGAAGGTGAAGGGCCAATACAGCCGGGGCGATGTGCTGCGCGTGCACCTGGAGATCGACGCGCAGGCCGACATGACCTGGGTGGTCGTCAACGACCCCATCCCTGGTGGCGCCACTTTGCTGGGCACCGGCCTGGGCCGCGACGATGCCATGAGCACGACCGACGAACGGCAGGACAGCCGTGGCTGGCTGGCGTTCCAGGAGCGCAGCTTCGAGGCCTTCCGCTCGTATTACCGTTACCTGCCCAAGGGCCCGCTGGTGCTGGAATACACCGTGCGTTTGAACAACCCTGGCACCTTCGGACTGCCACAAACGCGGGTCGAGGCCATGTACGCGCCCGAGATGTTCGGCGAGTTCCCCAACGCGCCCGTGGCGGTGGGGCCTTGAGGCCATGATGGTCAGCACCTGGCGTTCATGGTGTGTGCTGGCGGTGGGTGCCGCAGCCTGCACCGCCGCGCTGGCCTTGCCCAGCTTCGAGCAGGTCAAGGCCCGGTACCGGTCGTCGGATGCCGTGTTGCTGGACCGCCATGGCGAGCCCGTTCAACAGCTGCGGGCGGACACACGTGCTCAGCGGTCTGATTGGGTGCCCTTGGTGCAGGTCTCGCCCGCCTTTCGGCAGGCCTTGCTGTTCTCGGAAGACAAGCGCTTTTACGAGCACGGGGGCGTTGATTGGTCTTCCGTCGGCGCAGCAGCCTGGGCCAATCTCTGGAACACCCGCACACGCGGCGCCTCGACCGTGACCATGCAACTGGCCGGCCTGCTGGATGCTGAACTGGCCACGCCCAAAGGCGGCCGGTCGCTGAGCGCGAAGGTTGGCCAGGTCAGCACCGCCTGGCAGTTGGAACGCCAATGGCGCAAGGATCAGATCCTGGAGGCTTACGTCAACCTCGTTGGCTTCAGGGGCGAGTTGGTCGGCATCGGGGCCATGTCAGCACGCTTGTTCCAGAAATACCCCAGTGGCTTGAACGCCCAGGAGGCGGCCATTGCCGCAGCCTTGGTGCGCGCGCCCAACGCCAAGCCGGTGGCCGTGTCCAGCCGCGCTTGCAGCATCCTCACTGCGCAAGGCCGGGCCCAAGAGTGCGTGTTCTTGTCCACCTACACGGAGCAGGTCCTGGCCAGCCGCCCCGCTGAACGCCTGGACGCCGACCGCCAGATCGCGCCTCATCTGGCGCGCCGGCTGTTGGCCTTGAACACCGCCACGGCAAGCACGGCCAAACCAGTCGCCGTTCAAAGCACTTTGGACGCGCGCCTGCAGCGTTTCACCCGAGACACCTTGCGCCAGCACCTGGCCGGCCTCCATGAGCGCCATGTTGAAGACGGCGCCGTCATCGTCATCGACAACGCCTCGGGCGATGTGCTGGCCTGGGTGGGCTCCAGTGGCAGCGGCTTGTCGCAGGCGGCCGAGGTCGATGGGGTGATGGCCCTGCGCCAGGCGGGTTCCACGCTCAAGCCCTTCCTGTATGAGATGGCCTTGGAGCAGCGGTGGATGACAGCCGCCTCCATCCTGCACGACTCGCCGGTGGACCTGTCGACACCCGGTGGTCTCTACATTCCGCAAAACTACGACCGCCATTTCAAAGGGCCCGTGTCGGTGCGCACCGCGTTGGCGGCCTCGCTCAATGTGCCGGCCGTGCGCACCCTGGTCATGGTCACGCCCGAACGTTTCGCGCAGCGCTTGAAAGCCCTGGGCCTGCCGCTCAAACGCCAGGGCGACTACTACGGCTACAGCCTGGCCTTGGGCTCGGCCGAGGTTACCTTGGCCGACCTCAGCAACGCTTACCGGTCCCTGGCCAATGGCGGCGTTCACACGCCACTGCGCCTGCGCGCCACAGACCCAGCCGCGGCCCCGAAAGCCGTGATGGACCCCGGCGCCAGCTTCATCGTCAGCGACATCCTGGCCGACCGCGAAGCGCGTGTGCCCACCTTTGGCCTGGACAACGCCTTGGCCGCCCGCTACTGGGTGGCCGCCAAAACTGGCACCAGCAAGGACATGCGCGACAACTGGTGCATTGGATTTTCAAAGCGCTACACCGTGGGCGTGTGGGTGGGCAATGCCAGCGGCGAACCCATGTGGGATGTGTCGGGCGTGACCGGTGCGGCGCCGGTGTGGCGCACCGTGATGGACGAGCTTCAACGCCGGGCCGGGCCTGTGTCGCCCCAGCCATCGGTGGCACCTACCAGCGTGGTTCAAACCGCCGTGAGCTTCGATCGGCAACTGGAGCCTCCTCGCCAGGAGTGGTTCCTGCAGGGAACGCAACAAAGCCACATCCAGCTGGCCAGCTTGTCGGGCTCGGCCCGCTCACTGATCACCGCCCCGGCCGACCGCACCATCATCGCGCTGGACCCCGACATCCCGCCCCGGTCGCAGCGCTTGACTTTGAGCGCCGCACCGGGCGTGCCGACCCAATGGGCCTGGCGCCTCGACGGCAAGCGCCTGGGGCCCGCCAAGCCGACGCTGTGGACCATGTGGCCAGGTCGGCACCATCTGGCCCTGATTGATGCGCAGGGCCAGACCATGGCCGAGGTGAAGTTCGAGGTGCGCGGTGCCGGGCTCAAGCCCAATCCGGGGCAAAGGTTGGCGGCCAGTTCAAGGCAGGTCCGGCCCCAAAGCCCGGGCACGCTCCAGCAGTAACTCACGCTCGCGCGCATTGCCCGCCAGTTCGGCCGCGCGCTCGAACTCCGCGCAGGCTTCTGCGGTGCGGCCCAGCTTGGCCAGCAAGTCGCCGCGCACGCTGGGCAGCCATTGGTAGCCCTGCAGTGAGGGGTCCTCTCGCAACTCATCCACGATCTGCAGGCCTGCGGCCGGCCCGAAGGCCATGCCCACCGCCACCGCCCGGTTCAGCTCCACCACCGGCGAGGGCGCGGCCTGGGCCAGGGCGTCGTACAAGGCGGCAATGCGCGCCCAATCGGTCTCACCGGCGGTGCGGGCCCGGCCATGGCAGGCCGCGATCGAGGCTTGAAGGGCGTAGGGGCCCAGGGCTTGCCCCGTTGATTCGGCCAGCGCTTCGGCACGGGCCAGCGCGTTCAGCCCACGCCGGATCAGCAGGTGGTCCCAACGGGCGCGATCCTGGTCCATCAGCAAGACCGGCTTGCCCGATGCATCCACCCGGGCGGCCGCCCGCGATGCCTGCAGTTCCATCAAGGCGATCAGCCCATGCGCCTCGGCCTCATGGGGTGCCAGCTCGGCCAGCATGCGGCCCAGTCGCAGGGCTTCGTCGCACAGGGCAGGGCGCATCCAGTCTTCGCCGCGGGTGGCGGTGTAGCCCTCGTTGAAGATCAGGTAAACCACCTCCAGGACGGAGGCCAGGCGTTGCGCCAGGTCTTCGCCGCGCGGCACTTCGAAAGGCACCTTGGCCGCCGTCAGCGTGCGTTTGGCGCGGACGATGCGCTGCGCGATCGTGGGTTCGGACACCAGAAAAGCCCGGGCGATCTCGTCGGTGGTCAGCCCGCCCAGCAGCTTCAAGGTGAGTGCCGCACGCGCCTGCGTGGACAACAGCGGGTGGCAGGCGGTGAAGATCAGCCGCAGCAAATCGTCGCCGATCTCGTCGGCCCGGGCAGCATCCAGCGCGTCCACGAAATCAGGCACGATCAAGGCCTCCTGGGCTTGCAGATCATGGCCAAGCTCTTGCAGCTTGCCCTCGATCATCTTGGCCCGCCGCAATCGGTCAAGGGCCCGGTTCTTGGCCGTGGTCATGAGCCAGGCGCCCGGGTTGTCGGGCACGCCTGAACTGGGCCAGTGCTCCAGTGCCGTGACCAGGGCATCTTGCGCGAGCTCTTCGGCCAGGCCGATGTCGCGCACCATGCGCGCGACCCCCGCGATGATCTTGGCCGATTCGATGCGCCAGACCGCCTCGATGGCTTGGTGCGTGGCCGATGTCATCAGAACTGGGGCGGTGCGGCACTCATGTCCATGTGCATCACCTCCCAGAGGTGGCCGTCCAGGTCTTCAAAGCCATGCTCGTACATGAAGCCGTGGTCCTTCGCCTCCTTGGAGGCCTTGCCGCCACCGGCGATGGCCTTGGCCACCATCTCGTCGACCTCGGCGCGGCTGTCGCACGACAAGCACAGCAGCACCTCGGTGCTTTGGTGCGCATCGGCCAACGACTTGCGGATGAAGCTCTTGAAGAAGTCTTCGACCAGCAGCATCACGTAGCTGTGGTCTTCCGAGATGACCATGCAGGCCGCCTGCTCGTTGGTGAACTGCTGGTTGAAGCCAAAGCCCAGGCTGCTGAAAAATGCCTTGGTCTTGTCCAGGTCGCGGACGGGCAGGTTGACGAAGATCTGACGGCTCATGATGTTTGCTCCGCTTTGGTTTTCAGGTTGGCCAGGCCGGCTTCGAAGTCGCGGCCCATCATCTGGTCCATGTTGATGAAGATGCCCGCCAGCTTGTACATGAATGGTGCGGCGCCGTGCATGGCCCAGGTCACCTGGGTGCCTTCGGCCACCGTTGCCAGCGTGAACTCGACCTGGTTGTGGCCCTCGAAAGGTTCGATCATGTCCAGCCGCATCGAGACCTTGTCGGGCGCCGAGGCGGTGACTTCAATGCTGCCCTTGCCGACATCCTTGTTGCCCTCGAAGTCGTAATGCGCGCCAGGCCCTGCCGCCGGCCCGCGGTAGGCGCCCTTGATGGCGGGATCCTTCAGGTTGTAGGGGTTCCAGGTGTTGAACTGGTGCAGGTCGTTGATGAGTGGATGCAGCTTGGCGGCCGGCGCCTTGATGCTGGCGCTGCGCTGGATGGTGAAGGTGTCGGGCTTGCTGGCGGCGTAAGCCAGCAAGGCGACCACGCCCACGGCGGCCACGATGAGGATGGTTTTGACCACGTTGTGCTCCTTGCTCAATGTTCGTGAAGCTGGCGGGCCTCGATCTCGGCCCCCATGCCATTGCCCACCGGGGCTGGAAACCGCCGCGACCATTCCAGTGCTTCCGCGCGTGAGCGCACCTCGATCAGCGCGTAGCCAGCCAACTGCGTTTGGTGGCCGGTGGGCGTGCCATCAAGCACTGTGCCTTGGCCGCTGGCGCCATAGCGCACCTGCCAGCCGGTGGACGAAGGCTGCAAACCCGATGCGTCCAGGAGCACGCCAGCCTTGGCCAGTTGCGCGTGGTACTGGGCCATCGAGGCGAACAGGTCCTCATCGGGCATGAGGCCGGCGCCACCGTCGGGTGTCGATTTCACCATGATCATGAATCGCATCTGAATGCTCCTGATTTGCCGTGTATCCCTCAGGCCACTTCAGGCCTTCATTCACACGACGAACCAGGCGACACGGGTTCGACACCCGCCTTGCACAATTTTTAGTCTTCGTAGCAGGGGGCGAGGGCGCGCACTTCGATCTCGCACCATTCGGCCGCCGGGCATTGCGCGGCAATCGCAATGGCCTCATCACGGGTCTGGCAATCCAGCAAGAAGAAGCCGCCGATCATCTCTTTGGCTTCGGCGAAGGGGCCATCCAACACGCGGCGCTGGCCGTCTCGCACTGCCACGCGCGCGGCGCCATTCTGGGATTGCAAAGATTCGCTGGCCAGCAGCAGCCCACGCTCCTTCAAGTCGGCACCAAAGCGAACCATGCTGGCATACGCTTCGCGGCCTTGGGCTTCCGTGCGGGTGAGCCGTTGCCCAACGGGCTCAACGATCATCAACATGTAGGGCATGGCGGTGTCCAGAAATTGGGTTGAAGAAAGACAAATCAAGCGGCCCGGAATGATATCGCCCAACCCTCTGTGAGGCCTTGTCTTGACGGTACGCGTGAAAAGGTCGACAAGGAAAGTCGAGCACGCCAAAAGCGTTCTTGAGATCAACCCAGAAGGAGCAAGACCATGACCATTGGTTCAGAAGTCCATGTGAATGTCCGTGACCTCGCGGGCCCGCAATGTGTGCAAAAGGTGACCCAGGCCATCCAGAGGCTAGACCCGACCGCCTTGGTGCAGTTCGACCTGCAGCAAGGGTTTGTGGACGTGGTCACCACGCAACCCGAGAAGGCCGTCCTGATGGCCATTCAGGAGCAAGGCTTCCATCCACAGCTGTCTTGAGGGTCGCCGAATAAATTTACCCGGGTTTAATTGACTTGTGCATTTTATCCGGGTAATATTATTTGCATGGAACATTCATCAAACCATTTAGCCACCGCCTTCGTGGGTCACCGCCTGCTGGCCACCGGCCCACTTCGTGACGTTGCACTCGCTGTGAAAGCAGCGGGTGACACCGTCGATTCGATCCTCGTGTTCAACGACGCCACAGGCGCACCCATTGATCTGGACCTGCGAGGTTCTGACCAGGACGTCTTGCGGCGCCTTGAACCAGCGCCAAGCGCGCCGGCCTTGGAGGCGGACGACGCGGCTACCTTGGAGCCCCGTGGCCGTGGGCGGCCACGTTTGGGCGTGGTGGCTCGCGAGGTGACTTTGCTACCCCGCCATTGGGAATGGCTCAACGCCCAGCGGGGCGGCGCCTCGGTGGCCCTGCGCAAGCTGGTGGAAGAGGCGCGGCGCGCCTTGCCTGAGCAGGAGCGCAAGCGCCAGTTGCAAGAAGCCGCTTACCGGGCGATGTCTGCCTTGGCAGGCAATTTGCCCAGTTTTGAAGAGGCCAGCCGCGCCTTGTTCGCCAATGACGCCGCGCGATTGGCCGACCTGGCGCAGGCCTGGCCTGACGACATCCGTCGCTACGTTCTGCGCCTGGCAGGGCAGCAGGACGAACATGCATTTGCTTGAAAGGAGCTTGACATGCCAACCCCCGCCAAGACACTGATCGACCTTGAAACGAAGTTCTGGCAGTCCATGATCAACCAGGACACGGACACCGCCTTGGAGATGCTGAGCGAACCCGCGCTGATGGTTTCATCGCACGGCGCCATCAAGTTCGACCACGCCGGCTATCGCGAGATGGCCGAGCAGGCACCGATGGTGGTGACCTCTTTTGAGTTGAGCGATGTGGAGGTCGTGTTCCCAAACGATGCAACCGCGATCCTCACTTACCGCGTGAAGCAGGCCATTGCGCCGCGGGGCAAAGGCGAGCCTATCCGGCAGGAAATGAACGACACCTCCACGTGGATTCAGCGGGACGGCAAAGGCTGGCAATGCGTCATGCACACCGAGACGCCGGTTGACCCCCAGCAGGCCATGCACTGATAAATATGATGATCATCATAAATCGTGCTAGCATGGTGGCATGGACGCGAAACCCAGCCGCCGAGAAGCCACCCACGATCGCATAGTCGAAACCGCCGCGCGCGCCATCCGGCGTGCGGGCTATCAGGGTATGGGCGTGGCCGACATCATGAAAGAAGCCGGCCTCACGCACGGCGGTTTCTACGCCCACTTCGCTTCTCGCAACGCCTTGCTGGTCGAGGCGCTTGAACGCGCGGGCCAAGATGGCGTGGCCCACATGAGGCGTCGCATGGCTGAGCGCCAAGCCCAGGGCGTTAGTGAGTTCCGGGCCCTGGTCGAAGCCTATTTGTCAGAGGCGCATCTAAGCGGTGCCGAGCATGGCTGCCCGGTGGCGGCCTTGTGCTCTGAAATGCCGCGGCAGGCGCCCGAAGTGCGCGAGGCCTCGGCTCAGCGCGTGCAGGGCATGGTCAGCTTGGTGAAAAGGGCGCTGCCCGCCAACACCCCGGCCAGCACGGCCATGGTGGTTGCCAGCACCATGGTGGGCGCCTTGCAAATGGCCCGCGCATTGGGCGACAACGCCCAAGGCAAGGCCTTGCTCAAGGCCAACCGCCAAAGCCTGATCACGCAGTACGAGCCGGCTGGTGAATAAACCGGTGGCTCTTTTTTTTTAACCCAAAAATATGATGATCATCATAAAAATTTAAGGACATCAGCATGAAACTCGACAACGCCGTGGTTCTTGTCACCGGTGCCAACCGGGGCCTGGGTTTGGCATTCGCCAAAGAGGCGCTGGCCCGTGGTGCCCGCAAGGTGTATGCCGGTGCGCGTGATCCCGCGTCGGTCACCCTGCCTGGCGTCACCCCCGTGAAGCTGGACGTGACCAACCCCGCCGATGTGGCCCGTGTGGCCGCTGAATTGGGCGACGTCACCTTGCTGGTCAACAACGCGGGCATTGCCAACTTGGGCGGCTTTCTGGCGGCCAACAGTGTGGAGTCCACCCGCGCGCACATGGAGACCAATTTCTTTGGCCCCTTGCTGTTGAGCCAGGCTTTCGCGGGCGTTCTGGCCGCCAATGGCGGTGGCGCCATCGTGAATGTGCTGTCCGTGCTCAGCTGGATCAACTCACCGGTGTTGGGCGCTTACAGCGCCAGCAAGTCAGCAGCCTGGGGCCTGACCAATGGCTTGCGCCACGAGTTGCGGCCGCAGAACACGCAGGTGCTGGGCCTGCACGTAAGTTTCATCGACACCGACATGACGGCCGGCTTTGACGCGCCCAAGACATCCCCTGGCGTGGTGGCGGCGCGCACCTTCGATGCTCTGGAAGCCGGTGCGGACGAAGTGTTGGCCGATGAATTCACCCAACAGGTCAAGCAAGGTTTGTCGGCCGAACCTGGCGTGTACCTGGCCCCGGCCGACGCTTGACCACACCACCCTGACAGGACCACCGCCATGCGCTCAGCAGCCAGCCAACCCGCCATCCCTGTGGTGCCGCCACACCCTTCAGCGCCGGCGGCCTCGCCATGGCCGGTCTTCTGGATCGCCAGCGTGGCGGTGTTCCTCGTCTCGCTGGACAGCACCATGCTGTTCGCGGCGTTTGGCGCCCTGCGCAATGCCTTCCCGCAGGCCTCGGCCGCGGACATGTCTTGGGTGCTCAATGCTTACACCGTGGTCTACGCGGCGATGCTGATTCCTGCGGGCGGGCTGGCCGATGCTCACGGGCGCAAGCGTGTGTTCATGTTTGGCGTGGTGCTGTTCCTGGCAGCGTCGGCGGCCTGCGGCTTGTCGGGCAGTGTGGGCTGGCTGATCGCGGCGCGTGTATTGCAGGCCATTGGCGCCGCCTTGCTGACGCCCGCCTCCTTGTCCATCGTGCTGGCGGCGTTTCCACAAGACAAGCGCGCCGTGGCCATCAGTCTGTGGGGCGCGGTGGGTGGCCTGGCGGCGGCCATCGGGCCCAGCTTGGGCTCCTTTGTGGTGGATGCCGTGGGTTGGCAGTGGGCCTTCTACCTGAACCTGCCCCTGGGCGCGATCGCCTTGTGGCGCGGCGCCGCCAGGTTGACCGAATCGGTGCGCCCCGACACCCGGCGCCGCGTTGACATGGTGGGCGTGGGCCTGCTGATCGTGGCGGTGGGCACCATTGCCTTGAGCATCGTGCAGTTGGATGCGCCCAACTGGAACCAAACCGATTTGGTGATGACCTTCGCCACAGGCGTGATCGCTTTCATTGGCTTCATTGCCTGGGCCCGGTTCACGCCCGCGCCCTTGGTGGACCTGGGCCTGTTCAGGCACCGCACCTACAGCTACGTCAACCTGGCGACGCTGGCGTTTGGCATCGCGTTCTCCATGATGTTCTTTGCCTTCTTTTTTTACATGACTGGCGTGTGGCACTACACCTTGCCACGCGCGGGTCTGGCCATCACCCCGGGGCCTTTGCTGGTCATGCCAGTGGCGATCATCACCGGGCGGCTGGCAGGGCGCCTGGGGCACCGGCCTTTTTTGGTGGGCGGTGGCTTGGTCTACGCGGCCAGCGGCCTGTGGTTCTTGCTGGTGCCGGGGGCCGAGGTGAACTACCTGCGCGACTGGTTGCCCGGCTTGCTGCTCAGCGGCGTGGGGGTGGGCATGGTGCTGCCTTCCTTGTCGGCCGCGGCCGTGAACAAGCTGCCACCGCAGCACTATGCGGTGGGCAGCGCTGTCAACCAGGCCACGCGCCAGATTGGTTCGGTGTTGGGGGTTGCGATCACGGTGGTGTTGATCGGCCATGGCAGTGCTCAGCATGCCGACTTCCAGCCGGTTTACATCATCCACGTGGTCTTGGCCTTGATGACGGCAGCGCTTTGCTGGCCCGTGAATACGCGGCCCGAGCCGCCCAAGCCCTGACGCGCAGCTTTTACAGCGCTCTCGACAGGATTACACGCGAGAGCCCCGGGGTTTCCAGTTTTACGCCGTGGAATAAATGGGCACGCCAATTGCCCTTGTAGGTCATCGATCTACAAGGACTTTTGGCCATGACTGCAAACCCTTACCTGACTCGGCGGAGGCTGCCATGATTGCCGGCAAAAACGTGCTGGCTTTCGTCATGGCAGGCGGGGAGGGCACACGTCTGCACTCGCTCACCGCTGATCGGTGCAAGCCCTCCGTGCCGTTCAACGGCAAGCATCGAATCGTTGATTTTGTGCTCAGCAACCTGGTCAACTCCGAGATCTATTCGGTGTACCTGCTGGTGCAGTACAAATCGCAGTCGCTGATCGAGCACGTGCGCCAGTCGTGGACCATGAGCCGGTTCATCCCCAATCATTTCATCACTGTGGTGCCGCCCCAAATGCATTCGGGCAAGGAATGGTTTCAGGGCACGGCCGACGCCATCTTTCAAAACATCCACCTGATTGAAAGTGCCCAGCCCGACCTGGTGGCGGTGTTTGGGGCCGACCACATCTACCGCATGGATGTGCGCCAGATGGTGGAGTTCCACCTCAAGACCCAGGCCGACGTGAGCGTGGCGACCTTGCCCGTGCCCTTGTCGCAAAGCCCGTCGTTTGGCATTGTCGAAGCCGATGACCAGCACCGCGTGGTGGACTTCATTGAAAAGCCGCCGACCGCCAAGCCCATGCCGGGCCGCCCCGGGCATGCATTGGCCTCAATGGGCAACTACATCTTCAAAGCCGATGTGTTGCTGAAAGAGTTGAAGCGCGCCAAGGAGCTGGGCGAAAGCGATTTTGGCAAGCACATTCTGCCGCGGATGATGAAGACGCACAAGCTGGTGGCCTACGACTTTGCCACCAACGAGATCCCTGGCACGCAGCCTTACGAAGAGACCGCCTATTGGCGAGACGTGGGCACCATCGACGCGTACTTCGAAGCGCACTTCGACACGCTGGGTGCCAAGCCACGCTTTCGCATGAGCAACCCCCATTGGCCGATTTATTCAAGCAACGATTCCGCTGAATCGGCCCAGATCGAGAGCGGCATGATCAACCGGTCGGTGGTGGGATCAGGCAGTGTGATCAACGGGGCCCGGCTTGACCACGCCATGCTGCGCCGTTCGGTGATCGTCGAACCCGATGCGCAGCTAGAGCATTGCATCGTGATGGAGCGCTCGGTGATCAGCGCCGGCGCCCGCATCAGGCGCGCGATCATCGACCAGAACAACCACATTCCTCCCGGCGAGTTGATCGGGTATGACCTGGAAAAAGACCGCCAGCGCTTTCACGTCAGTGAGGGCGGGGTGGTGGTGGTGCCCCGAGGGTACTTTTCGGGCACGGTGCCCGTGGAGCGTGAACTCACCAGCCGGCACGCCTGAGCAATGAAAAAATCCTTGGGAGACAAGAAGGCGGCCAAGGCGGCGCATGCGTGGCACCTGGAGGCCGGCCAGGCCTATCCGCTGGGGGCCACCTTCGATGGCAGTGGCACCAACTTCGCGATCTACGCCAGCACGGCCGACAGGATCGAGCTGTGTTTCTACGCGCCTGATGGCCACGAGATCCAGCGCTTTGAGCTGACGCGCAAGCTGCACCACGTGTGGCACGGCTATGTGCGCGGTTGCCCTGCCGGCACCCTGTATGGTTACCGCGTGCATGGGCCGCACCGGCCTGAAGAGGGGCTGCGCTTCAACCCCAGCAAGTTGCTGATCGATCCTTATGCGAAGGCGATCGTCGGGCCGGTGAATTGGTCGCCGGCCCACTACGACTACGAACTGGATGCGGTCGATGAAGACCTGGCGCAAAACAACGATGACAGCGCGCCAGGCATGCCCAAGTCGCAAGTGGTGGACGAATCGTTCGACTGGGGTGATGACCGATCGCCGCAAGTGCCTTGGCGTGACACCATCTTCTATGAGGTTCACGTCAAGGGCCTGAGCCAGCGCCACCCCGATGTGCCCGAGGCCCATCGGGGCACCTACGCCGGCCTGTCATCACCCGCGGTGATTGACCACTTGAAGAAGCTGGGCGTGACGTCGATCGAGTTGCTGCCAGTGCACGCCTTCATCGACGACCAGCGCCTGGTCGAGTCCGGCCTGCGCAACTATTGGGGCTACAACACCATCGGGTTTTTCGCGCCCGAGATGCGCTACAGCGCCACCGGCTCCATCAACGAGTTCAAGCAGATGGTCAAGGACCTGCACGCGGCGGGCCTGGAGGTGATCCTGGACGTGGTCTACAACCACACGGCCGAAGGCAATCACCTGGGCCCCACGCTGTGCTTCAAGGGCATCGACAACGCGACCTACTACCGCCTCAGCCCCGAGGATCCGCGCTATTACGTGGACTACACCGGCACCGGCAACACCCTCAACAGCCATCACCCGGTGGTGTTGCGCCTGATCATGGACAGCCTGCGCTATTGGGTGACGCAGATGCACGTGGATGGCTTCCGGTTTGACCTGGCGACCACGCTGGGGCGCAGTGCATCGGCTTTTGACCACCACAGCAGCTTCTTCGCGGCCCTGGCGCAAGACCCGGTGCTGTCGCGCGTCAAGCTGATCGCCGAGCCCTGGGATCTGGGTGACAACGGCTACCAGGTGGGCGGATTCCCGCCGGGCTGGGTCGAGTGGAACGGACTGTACCGCGATGCCGTGCGCGATTTCTGGCGTGGCCAGGAGCACACCGTGGCCGAACTCTCGCGCCGCATGTGTGGCTCCAGTGACCTGTACGAGCACCGGGGCCGCTGCCCCACCGACAGCGTCAACCTGATCACCGTGCACGATGGCTTCACCCTGCGCGACCTGGTCAGCTACAACGACAAGCACAACGAGGCCAATGGCGAGGACAACCGCGATGGCGAAAGCCACAACCGCAGCTGGAATTGCGGTGCTGAGGGTGACACCGACGATGAAGCGGTTCGCGCCCTGCGCCTGCAACAGCAACGCAACCTGCTGACCACCTTGTTCCTCTCGCAAGGCACGCCCTTGCTGCTGGGGGGCGATGAAATCGGGCGCTCGCAAGGGGGTAACAACAACGGTTATTGCCAAGACAGCGAGATCAGCTGGTTTGACTGGAACCTCACGCCAGAGCAACAAGACCTGCTGTCCTACGTGCAGCGCCTGATCGAGTTCCGCAAGGCCCAGCCCGGCTTGCGCCGCACCGATTTCCTGGACGGGCACATTGACGAAGACGGCCACCGCGACGTCACCTGGTTCGATGCCGAGGGCCGGGAGATGACCACCGAAGCCTGGCAACAGCCCGAGGCGCGCACCGTGGCGTCCATGTTCTGCGGCCGCCACACCGGTGAATACGATGAACACGGCCGGCGCGCCAATGCCGAAACGCTGTTGATGCTGATCAACGGGCACCACGAAGATGTGCCCTTCATCCTGCCCGCGCACTACGAGCAAAAGGACTGGACCGCGCGCTTTGACACCAGCCACGACAGCGGGCAACCGGACCAGCTGGCCTGGCGTGCGGGCGAGACCTATCCCTTGGCAGCCCGGTCCATGGTCGTGTTCACGCAGGAGCCGGGATGAGCACCCGCCACGCCCATGCCATGCGCTTTGGCGCCCAGGTGCGCGAAGGGGGCGGCGTGGACTTTCGCCTGTGGGCACCCGGTGCCAAGCGGGTCGAACTGGTCCTGAAAATCCTGGTGGCCGAAGGCGACGAGGCGCGCTTCATCGAGGCCCATGGCAATGCCTGCCAAGGCGATGAAGATCCCGCCCGCGAGTGGTACGAGCTGTATGTGCCCGAGGCCACGGCAGGCAGCCGTTACCGTTGGCGCATTGATGGTGAGCTGGATGTGCCAGACCCAGCCTCGCGCAACAACCCCGATGGCGTGCATGACTTCAGCGAGGTCGTTGATCCGCTGAGCTTTGAGTGGGCCCACTCGCAGGGCTGGCAAGGCGTGCCCTGGAACGAGGCCGTGATGTACGAGATGCATGTGGGCGCCTTCACGCCCGAAGGCACTTATGCGGCGGCCCAGGCGCGCTTGCCTGAACTGGCCCAACTGGGCATCACCACCGTGCAGTTGATGCCGCAGGCCAGTTACCCCGGGCGCTTTGGCTGGGGCTACGACGGCGTGCTGTTGTTCGCGCCGCAATGCAGCCATGGCAGCCCCGACGACCTCAAGCGCTTCATCGACGCAGCCCACGGCCTGGGCTTGATGGTGATGCTGGACGTGGTCTACAACCACTTTGGTCCGGATGGCAACTACCTGTCGCGTTACGCGCCCGGTTTTTTCTCTGAGCGGCACCACACGGCTTGGGGCGCGGCCATCAACTTCGATGGGCCGGGCAGCGCCACGGTGCGCGACTTCTTCATCGACAACGCCCTGTACTGGCTGGAAGAGTACCGCTTCGACGGGCTGCGTTTTGATGCCGTGCACGCCATGCTGGACGACTCTCGGCTGGACATCATGGCTGCCATGTCGGTGAGGGTGCGCCAGGCCTTTCCGCAGCGCCACATTCACCTGGTTCTTGAGAACGACAGCAACGATGCCTCGCGCCTGGACAAGCCCGGCACACCTGGCCTGTTCGAGGGGCAGTGGAACGGTGATTTTCACCACCCCGTGCACGTGCTGTTGACCGGCGAGAAGGATGGCTATTACGCTGAATACACGGACGACACCCTGGGCCAACTGGCCACCAGCCTGACAGACGGCCTGGTCTGGCAGGGCGGCCCCCACAACTGGGAGCACGCCCAGCCCAGGCGGCGAACGACCTCGCCCCAACCCCTGCTGAACATGGTCAATTTTTTGCAGAACCACGACCAGGTGGGCAACCGGGCCATGGGCGATCGCCTCGGCCAGTTGGTCAGTGAGCCGGCCTTGCGCCTCATCACTGCCATGCACTTGCTCATGCCCGCGCCCCCCTTGTTGTTCATGGGCGAAGAGTTTGGCGCGGCCACGCCGTTTCTGTATTTCAGCGATTGGAGTGGCGAACTGCGCCAGGCCGTGACCGAAGGCCGTCGCAGGGAGTTCGCGCAGTTCCCCCAGTTCTCGGACGCGCAAACGCAGGCCTTGATCCCCGATCCCTGCGATGAGGGCACCTTTCAACGCAGCAAGCTGGACTGGGCCGCTGCGGGCCAGCCGCCAGGCCAGCGCTGGCGAAGCTTTTACCGCGAGCTGCTGGCTTGGCGCCGCCTCCATGTCGCGCCTCACCTGAGCACGCTGCGGACAGGCGAGCACCATGCCGAGCGCATCGGTGAGCGGGCGCTTTCAGTGTGGTGGGCGCTGGGGGATGGGTCTGCGCTGCGCATGGTGGTCAACCTGTCCGAGCAGGCACTGAGCTGGCGTGGTGCCGCGCCCGCCTTGCCGGCGTCTGGTGCGGTGGTGGAGGGCGAAGTGTCTGCCCGTGGGCTTGGACCATGGGCGGGTGTTTGGTGGATCGATCGGACCGCAAACTGATGGACAACGCGTCAATCTCCACAGGCCTTGAGTCGCTGTGCGCACATGTCGGGTTGGCCACCTGCTACGACGATTTCTGGGGGCAGGCGCGCCAGGTGCCCGAAGCGTCCCTGCGCAAACTGTTGAAGGCCATGGGCCTGGAGGTCGACAGCGACGAAGCGGCGCACAATACCTTGCTCAAGCTGAAGGCCCGCGAGGAACAGCGCATCCTGCCCTCGGCCCTGGTGCTGCGCCAGGGCCAGCCCGTCAGCATCGCGGTCATGCTGTCAAGTCAGCCCCAATTTGGCAACGCGGACAAGCGCTACACCTGGTCGCTGGAATGCGAGAACGCCGAACGCTTCGGCGGCTTGATGTTCGCCTCCGCCGATGACCATCCCGAGGCGATCCATCTGCAGATTGACCTGCCGCGAACGCTGCCCTTGGGCTACCACCAACTCACCCTGCGGTCGGCCGCGCAAGCGTCGGGCGAATTGGCACGCACGCGGGTCATCGTGTGCCCACCCCGGTGCCACGAGCCCAAGGTGCTGAAGCAGGGCGAGCGCCTGTGGGGGCCGAGCATCCAGCTTTACGCACTGCGGTCGAACGACAACTGGGGGATTGGCGATTTCTCCGACCTGAAACGGCTGCTGGAGATCGTGGCCGGGCAGGGCGCATCCTTTGTGGGGTTGAACCCCTTGCACGCCTTGTTCCCCCACGAGCCAGAGCGGGCCAGCCCCTACAGCCCGTCCAGCCGTAACGCGATGAACGTGCTGTACATCGACGTGACGGCCGTGCCTGACTATGCCGAGTGCCGATTCGCCAGCGACCTGGTCAACAGCGTGGCGTTTCAGCAGCGCTTGCAGGCTTTCCGCGAGCCCGAGATCGTCAACTACCAGGCCGTGGCCACGGCCAAGCTCGAGGTGCTGGAGATGCTGTTCAAGCACTTCCATTTGCGCCATTTGTCGGGCGACACGCGCCGCGGCCGTGCCTTCAGGGCTTACCAGAAAGAGCGCGGTGGTGAGCTGCGGCGCCAAGCCTTGTTCGAAACCTTGCAAGCGCACTTTCACGCGCAAGACTCGTCGGTGTGGGGCTGGTCTTTGTGGCCGCCAGCCTACCGCGATCCCAGCTCGCCAGAGGTGGCCGAGTTCGAGCGCGAACACGAGGTGCGCGTCGAGTTCTTCGAGTACCTGCAATGGCAGGCCGAGGTGCAGCTGCAGTCTGCCCAGGCGCGGGCCGAGTCGCTGGGCATGGCCATCGGCCTGTACCGGGACCTGGCCGTGGGCGTGAACGAGGGTGGAGCGGAAACCTGGTCCCGGCGCAGCCTGTATGCCATGGAGCTGCACGTGGGTGCACCGCCTGAAGAGTACAACCTGGCCGGCCAGGATTGGGGCTTGCCGCCCATGATCCCATCGCGTTTGCGCGAGCAGGATTTTCAGCCTTTCATCGACACCCTGCGCGCCAACATGCGCTGTGCGGGTGCCTTGCGCATCGACCACGTGATGGCCTTGATGCGGCTGTTCTGGATCCATCCGGAAGACGGCGCCAAGTCAGGCGCCTACATGAACTATCCCGTCGACGAGATGATGGGCATCCTGGCGCTGGAAAGCCATCGCCACCAATGCCTGGTGATTGGCGAAGACTTGGGCACCGTGCCACCCCGCATGCGCGAGGCCATGCGCGAGCAGTACCTGCTGTCGTACTGTCCCCTGTTCTTCGAGCGCACGCACGATGGTCGTTTCAAGCGGCCCGAGGAGTGGTCGCCCCATGCCCTGGCCGTGGTCAGCACCCATGACTTGCCCACACTGCGTGGCTTCTGGAACGGCAAGGATGTGGACCTGCGGACCGAGCTGGGCCTGTTTCCCAATGACGAGGTGAGGGCCCAGCAGGTGGTGGGCCGCGCGCAGGACCGGGCCCAATTGCTGTTGGCCCTGGAACAAGAAGGCCTCATCCCCGAGGATGGCAGCGTGCATCCCTCCATGACGGACGACACCTCGCCGGCATTCACCGACGCGGTCTACAGTTTCCTGGGCTGCACGCCCGCTCAACTGGTGGGCGTGCAGCTGGAAGACGTCACCCAGCAGCTCATCCAGGTCAACATCCCGGGCACCAGCGAATCGCAGTTCCCCAACTGGCGGCGCAAGCTGGCCGTCTCCCTAGAGACGTTGGCCAGCGATCCCCGCCTGCAGTCGGTCAGCGAGGCGCTGCGGAAGGCGCGGCCCAGCGATGTGGCGCCTCACGGCCTGCAGGACGAACTGCCGCCGATGTCGACCGCGGTGATCCCCCGCGCCACTTACCGGGTGCAATTGCACAAGGACTTTCGCTTCAGCGACGCCACGGACATCGTGCCTTACCTGGATGCCCTGGGCATCAGCCACCTCTACACCTCGCCCTACCTGCGGGCCAGGGCAGGCAGCACGCATGGCTACGACATCATCGACCACAGCGCGCTCAACCCCGAGATTGGCGACGAAGCCGATTTTGAGCAACTGTGCGCCTGCCTGGCCCGCCACGGCATGCACCAGCTGATCGACATCGTGCCCAACCACATGGGCGTGCTTCAGGCCGACAACGCCTGGTGGCTGGACGTGCTGGAAAGCGGCCCGGCCTCCGTGCATGCCGAGACCTTCGACATCGAGTGGAAACCGCCCGCGCCCGAGCTCTCAGGCCAGGTGCTGCTGCCGGTGTTGGGTGATCACTATGGCAAGGTGCTGGAGGCGGGCGAGCTCAAGCTCTCGTTCGATGCCACGGCTGGCGAGTTCTGGATCCATTACCACGACCACCGCTTCCCCATCGACCCGCGCCACTATGCCGACATCATGGCCAGGGCACCCGCCCCAGCGCCCACTGACGAGTCGGCCAGCGAGGAAGTCCAGATTGTTCAGTCGCTCTTGCACGCGCTGGCCAGCCTGCCCCCACGAGACGATCTGACGCCGTCGCAACGGGCGGTGCGGCACCGCGACAAGAGCATCCACAAGAAGCGATTGGCCCAGCTGGCTGGCCGCTTCAATTGGCTGGCGCCTTGGGCAGAGGCGTGCCTGGCCGTCATCAACGGCACGCCGGGTGATGCCGCCAGTTTCGACGCCCTGGATGCGCTGATCCAGAAGCAGGCCTACCGGCTGGCCTTCTGGCGGGTGGCGGGTGATGACATCAACTACCGCCGCTTCTTCGACATCAACACGCTGGCCGCCGTGCGCATGGAGCGCGAAGCCGTGTTCGAGGCCACGCACCACACCATCTTCCAGTGGTTACAGGCACGCAAGGTGGCGGGCCTGCGCATTGACCATCCGGACGGCCTGTGCGACCCGCAAGGCTATTTCGCGCGGCTGCAATCGCGCTACCTCAGCACCATGAGGGCCGCCGATGACCCGGATGAGGCGCCCCGGGCCTTGTTCCTGGCCGTGGAAAAAATCCTGGCCGACCATGAGCGTTTGCCGACTGATTGGCCCGTGCATGGTGGCACGGGCTACCGCTTCTCCAACCTGGTCAACGGCCTGTTCGTGGATGGCGAGCACGAAGAAGATTTCGACCGCCTGTACACCGATTTCATCGGCCACAAGCTGGTGTTCGATGAGGTTCTGTACCAGGCCAAACTCGACATCATCGCCACCTCCTTGTCCAGTGACCTGGAAGTGCTGACCGAGGCACTGCACCGCATCGCGCTGGGCGACCGCCGCACATGCGACTTCACTCGCAACCGATTGCGCGTGGCCTTGCGCGCCGTCGCGGCGGCCTTTCCTGTTTACCGCACCTACATTGGCGAGCGCGGCTTCAGCGATGCCGATCGCCAGCACATCGACTGGGCCACGGCCGCTGCCAAGCGCCGCAGCCGGGCTTCGGAGGTCAGCGTCATCGACTACCTGCGGGACGTCATGCTGGGCGCGCCCACCGAACCAGACCCGGATCGCCGGCAAGCCATGCTGAACCTGGTCTACCGGTGGCAGCAGTTCACCGCGCCGGTCATGGCGAAGTCCATGGAGGACACCGCGTTTTACCGCTACCACCGGCTGGCCTCGCTCAACGATGTGGGGGGTGACCCGCGCCACTTTGGCCTGTCGGTCAGCGCCTTCCACGCGGCCAACCAGTACCGCGCCCGCTTCACGCCGCACAACATGCTGGCCACCTCGACCCACGACACCAAGCGGTCCGAAGACGTGCGCACGCGCATTGATGTGCTGTCTGAAATGCCCGAGGTGTGGCAAGGCGCCATTGAACGGTGGCAGGCCATGAACCACAAGCGCACGGCCCGCGTCGACGGCGTGCTCGCTCCCACACGCAACGATGAGTACCTGCTGTACCAGACGCTGGTGGGCATGTGGCCCCTGGAACCCCTCACGCGCGAGTCGCTGGCTGACTTGTGCCAGCGCGTGCAGGCCTACATGCTCAAAGCCGTGCGCGAGGCCAAGGAGCAGACCAGCTGGATCAATCCCAACGAGGCGTACGAAGCGGCCCTGACGCGTTTCATCGACGCGCTGCTGGGGCAGCTCGAACCCAATCCCTTCTTGAAGGACCTGCAATCCCTGGTGGACCGGATCACCCCGTTTGGCGCGCTGAACAGCCTGGGCCTCGTGACCTTGAAATTGACTGCGCCGGGTGTGCCAGACATCTACCAGGGCTGTGAAACCTGGAACTTCAGCCTGGTGGACCCCGACAACCGCCGCCCCGTGGACTTCAAAGCCTTGAAAGCCCGGCATGCCCAGGTGCAATCGCTGTTCGCCGGCGGCCAGGCCGATGAGCGTGCCCTGAACGACCTGCGTGAGAACTGGCGCGACGGTGGTCCCAAGATGCTGTTCACTTGGCGGCTGCTGCAGTTGCGGGCGCGCCACCCGGAGTTGTTCAGCCGAGGCACTTACCAGACATTGCCCGTGGCCGGTGCGGCCGCGCCCCACGTGGTGGCCTATGCCAGGGCGCTGGAGGGCCAGCAATGCCTCACGGTGGTGGGCCGTTTGCTGTATTCATTGGCCCAGGGCGATATCCATGCCTTGAAGCAGCAGGCCGAATGCTGGGGCGATGCGCGCCTGGGCTTGCCGGTCGACGCCCCGGTCCGGTGGCGGGATGTCCTCACAGGCCGCGTCATCGTGGCCGCCGAGGGGCCGTCTGGCGGCCTGCCGTTGGCCGATTTGTTCACCCATTGGCCAGCCGCCGTGCTGGTCCCGGCCGACCAGGCGCCGTCCCAGTCATCCCCGTCATGAAGATCTTGTTCGTCACCCCCGAATGCGCCCCCTGGGTCAAGACTGGCGGCTTGGGCGAGGTGTCCGCGGCATTGCCCAGGGCACTCGCCGAACGTGGTTTGGACGTCAAGGTGCTGATGCCTGCCTACACCGCTTTGCGCCAGTTGGTGGACCACGGCCAAGTGCTCGCCGACATCCCTGCCCAGGGTGTGTGGCCCGCAGCGCGGTTGGTGCAGGCGGCACCCGCCGTGAATCAGGCCGCCGGCTTCACACTGTGGCTGCTGGACTGCCCCGAGTTGTATGAGCTGGCTGGCGGCCCCTACCAAAACGACAGCAGCCAGGACCACGCCACCAACGCCGTTCGCTTTGCCTGGCTCAGCCAGGTGGCCGCCCGCCTGGGCAGCCAACTCAGCCCGGTGCCTGGCTGGCAAGCCGAGATCGTTCATTGCAACGACTGGCCGACAGGCCTGGCGCCCGCCTACCTGAGCCGCCTGCCGGGTCGGGCCGCCAGCATCATGACCATCCACAACCTGGCTTTCCAAGGGCTGTTCCCGCTGGATGAGGCCCCCAAGCTGGACCTGCCGGAGGAATGGCTGTCGGTCAGCGGCCTGGAGTACTGGTCGCAGCTGTCCTTCATGAAAGGCGGCTTGCAGTTCGCCGATGCGATCACCACCGTCAGCCCCACCTATGCCCGGGAAATCCAGGAAGAGGCGCTGGGCTTTGGCCTGCAAGGTGTGTTGCGTGACCACGCCGATCGGCTGCACGGCATCCTCAACGGCATCGACACCGAGGTCTGGAATCCGGCCTTGGACACCTTCATCCCGCAGCGCTACGACGCCACGACCGTGAAAGCCGGCAAGCGGGCGAACAAGGCAGCGCTGCAAAGCCGGTGCCAGCTGAACCCTGACCCGGGGGCGATGCTGTTCGGCGTCGTCAGCCGCTTGACGCAGCAAAAAGGCAGCGACCTGATCTTGCAGCTGGTGCCCCAGCTCATCCAAGAAGGCGGCCAGCTGGTGATGTTGGGCAAGGGCGACACGGATCTGGAGGATGCCCTGCGGTCCATGGCCCAGCAGCACCCCGGGCGCGTCCACGTGAGCATCGGTTTTGACGAAAGCCTGGCCCACCTGATCGAGGCGGGCGCCGACTGTTTTCTGATGCCGTCAAGGTTCGAGCCGTGCGGCCTGAACCAGCTCTACAGCCTGGTCTACGGCACCCCGCCCATCGTGCACGCCACGGGCGGCCTGGCCGATTCCGTGGTGGATGACGCCACAGGTTTCGTCTTCGCCCCACCCACGGCCGAGGCACTCAGCGCGGTCATTGAGCGCGCCTTCAGCCGCTTCCGCGATCCGCCGGTCTGGGAGCGACTGGTTCAGAGCGGCATGGCGCAGTCGCTGGGCTGGTCTGGCAGCGCCGCCCGTTACGAATCCGTCTACCGGATCGCGCGCTTGAGGGTAATTTGAGCCAGGGGCCGTTGCGCCCAACACACATCGTGTGGTGCAACACCAAAGAAGCGGGAAAGCCACAGCCATTTTTAATGATGAAAAAGGCCGATCCGCTTTATGCTGGATTTCGCGAAATGCCCGTATTGGCCGCTCGCCAGCGGCCTGTTTTCCCAGCTGAGTGACCCTTGACCGATTCCCAACCCAAGTCCCCCCGAATACTGGCGCGGCTGCTCATTGGCGGCGTCGTGGTGCTTGTCATCGCGGCGGGCGCTTATTTCATTTCGGACGAAGTGCAAACTTCGCGCTTGCAGGCCCGCTATCTGAGTGGTCTGGCCCAGGGCCTGACCTACAAAGTGGAGCCCGGACCGAGCAGCGCACTCAGTTTTCCACAGCCAGGCCCCTATGACGACCGGCTCGGCTACAGCCACATTCCCGATTTTGTGAAACGCCTGGGTGGGCAGGGTTACCAGATCAGCGCGCAGGCGCGCATGTCGGCCGACCTGCTGCGCGTGACCGACAAGGGCATTTTCACGGCCTACCACGAACCCTCCCAAGCTGGCCTTCAGATCCTGGATTGCAGTGGCCAGGCCATGTACGCGGTGCGTTTTCCCGAGCGGGTCTATCCCCGCTTCGAGGCCATTCCCGATCCCCTGGTCGACGCCTTGCTGTTCATCGAGAACCGGGAGTTGCTGGACGCCACTTACCCCACCCACAACCCGGCCATCGAATGGAGCCGCCTGGGCAAGGCTGTGATCACCCAGGTGGCCCGGCACGTCAGTGATGGACAGGGTTCGGCGGGCGGCAGCACCTTGGCCACGCAGATCGAAAAATACCGGCACTCGCCCGATGGCCGCACTTCGTCCATGAAAGAGAAGCTGCGCCAGGTGGCCTCGGCCTCTGTGCGCGCCTACCTGGATGGCGAAGACACCCGTGGCGCCCGCCGCCGCATCGTCCTTGACTACGTCAACTCCGTGCCTTTGTCAGCCAAGCCGGGTGTGGGTGAAGTGCACGGCGTGGGCGACGGCCTGTGGGCCTGGTACGGCCGCGATTTCGCCGAGGTCAATGCCTTGCTGAATGCCGCCGTCAAATCGCCGGCCGCCTCCGGCCCCGAACTGCAGCGCCAGGCCGAGGCCTACAAGCAGGTGTTGTCCCTGTTCATTGCCCAGCGGCGTCCTTCGTATTACCTGGTGGATGGGCACGAAGACCTGCAAAGGCTGGCCGACAGCCACCTGCGCCTGCTGGCCAGCGTCAACCTGATCCCCATCTCGCTGCGCGATGCGGCCTTGCCCATCAAGCTCAAGCTGCACCCCGTGCAACCCACCGAGCGGCCCGTTTCTTTCGTGGACCGCAAGGCCATCACGGCCATGCGCTCCACGCTGTCCACCATGCTCAAGGTGCCGCGGCTGTATGACCTGGACCGCCTGGATCTGAAGACCAACAGCACGCTGGATGGCGAACTGCAGCGCACAGCCACCCGCCTGCTCAGCGACCTCAAGGACCCCAAACTGGCCAAGGCGCAGGGCCTCTACGGCTACCACATGCTGCAAGAGGGTGATGACCCCAGCAAGCTGACCTTGAGCTTCACCTTGTTTGAGCGCAGCGGCCAGGCCAACCTGCTGCGTGTGCAAAGCGACAACCTGGACCAACCCTTCGACATCAACGAAGGTGCCAAGCTCGACCTGGGCTCCACCGCCAAGCTGCGCACACTGATCTCCTACCTCAAGGTCATCGCCGATCTGCATGGGCAGTACAGCCCCATGAGTGAAGAGGACCTCAGCGCGGTGACCGTGCAACGCAGGGATGTGCTGCGCCGTTGGGCACGCGATTACCTGCTGGATGCCAAAGACAAGAGCCTGGCGACCATGCTGGAAGCTGCCATGGACCGCCGGTACTCGGCCAGCCCGGGCGAGACCTTCTTCACAGGGGGCGGCGCACACCACTTCAACAACTTCGAGTCTGAAGAAGACGGCCGCGTGATGGACCTGCGCGAGGCCTTCCGGCATTCGGTCAACCTGGTGTTCATCCGCCTGATGCGTGATGTGATCTACACCTACATGGCCAACAACAGCAAGGCCGACAGCGACCTGCTGGAAGACCCGGACGACCCACGCCGCCAGGAGTACCTGGCCCGTTTTGCCGACAGCGAAGGCCGCGAGTTCCTGCGCCGCTTTTACAAGAAGTACAAAGGCAAATCGACCGACGAAGCGCAGGCGCTGCTCACCAAGCGTGCCAACGCCGCCCCTTCGCGTTTGGCGGCGATGTACCGCGGTATTGATCCACAGGCCACCTTGGTTCAGTTCACGGCCTTCATGAAAGAGCAGTTGCCCCAGAAGGACCTGGGCGAGACCAAGCTCCAGCGCCTGTACGACGACTACGCGCCCGACAAGTTCTCACTGGCCGACCGGGGTTACATCGCCCGCGTTCACCCGCTCGACCTCTGGCTGGTGGGCTACCTGAAAGCCCACCCCAAAGCCAGCCTGACGGAGGTGATGGAGGCCAGCCGCGACCAGCGCCAGGAGGTCTATGGCTGGCTGTTCAAGACCCGCCACAAGACCGCACAGGATTCCCGCATCCGCAATTTGCTGGAGCGCGACGCCTTCACCGCCCTCAACCGCGACTGGCGTCGTTTGGGCTACCCGTTTTCCTCCTTGACGCCGTCTTACGCCACGGCCTTAGGTGCATCGGGCGATCGCCCGGCCGCTCTGGCGGAGTTGATGGGCATCATCGTCAACCGGGGCATGCGCATGCCGGTCAGCAAGCTGCAGCGCCTCGAGTTCGGCACGGGCACGCCCTTCGAAACCCGGCTTGAACAAACCACCGCCAAGGCCGAACGCGTCCTGCCCGAAGAGGTGGCCGACGTGGTGCGCCGCACTTTGCTCATCGTGGTGGAAGGGGGCACAGCCAAGCGACTCAAAGGTGCGTTTGCGCGGCCCGATGGCAGTGCGATCGACGTGGGTGGGAAAACCGGCACGGGCGACCACCGCTTCGATGTCCACGGCCCCGGTGGCGGGCTCATCTCATCGCGCGTGGTTAACCGCTCAGCGACCTTCGTCTTCCTGATTGGCGACCGATTTTTTGGCACCTTGACCGCCTACGTGCATGAGCCCTACGCGGCCAAGTACACCTTCACCAGCGCGCTGTCGACCCAGGTGCTCAAGTCGCTGGCACCGGCCCTGATGCCCCTGGTGCAAGAGAAGGGGCCCGATGGCCCGGGCAGTTGCCGTAAAAAAGAGCCTCTGGTCGCCTCCAAGCGCTGAGGGGGCCCATCAACCCCGTTCCTGGCCACGGTGGGGTTTGGGCTGCCGTCTTTTGAGGCGCATATAGCGGCTCATCAAGGGCGTGGCGCTGATGCCGTGGGCCAGGATCGACGCGAATATCGTGATCATGACTGCGCTGGTCAAGGTGTGCGCAACGCTGCCGTCGATGCCGTGGTTGATGGCATAGGCCAGGTAGTACACCGATCCCACGCCGCGGATGCCAAACCAGGCCACCAACCGCCGCTGTGGCCGGTCGATCAGGTGCAAAGGCACCGTGGCCAGAACCGACACCGGGCGTGCCACCACCATCACCAAGAGCGCGAACGCCACGGTGGCCCAATGCCAATCGACCGATGCCAGCGACGCCCCGATGATCAGCACGATGGCCACCTCGGCCAGGTGCTCGCTCTGCGCGCTGAAGTGGATCAAGCGCGACGAATGGGCCCCATCCTGGTGGGGAAGGGGAATCTTGTCGGCCCGCATGGCGCGCTCGCAATAAGACATGGCGGCACCCGCCGCGAACACGGCCAGGAAGCCATAGGCGTGGATGGCCAGCGCGGCGCCGTACACCAGGGCGATCACCCCACAGGCCAGGAACTCTTCCGCGTCAAGGGCATGCCCGCTTTGCCGCAAGGCGTGGACGGATCGGCCCACAGCGTAGCCGCACAACCAGCCCAGCACCAGGCTGGACGCCACCGCCCACACGACATCGACAGCCAGCCAGCGCCAGCCCAGGTCGCCGATCTCATGCAAGCCCATCAATCCCAGTGCCAACATGACGCCAGGGAAGGCCATGCCGTCGTTGAGCCCCCCTTCGGCGGTCAGCGAGAAGCGCAAGTCGTCGCGGTCAGCGGGGTGGCGGATCTGCACCTCGGAGGCCAGCACCGGGTCGGTGGGCGACAGGATGGCCCCCAGCAGCAGCAAGGCAGGCCAGGGCAAATCCAGCAGCAGCCACCCGATCAAGGCAATGCAGGCCGTGGTGATGACCATGCCCGCCGTGGCCAGGCGCAAGGGCACCGCCCACGCTGACATTGAAAAAGGCACGCGCAAGCGCAAGCCCACTGTGAACAGCGTGATCAGCACGGCCACTTCCGTGAGGAGTTCAAGCCACGGCATGCTGTCTTGTGGCGACAGATCCAGCATGCGGACGCCCAGTGGCCCGATCAGCGCGCCAACGCCCAGGTAAAGGATGGCTGGGGACAGGGGCAGCCGTTTGACCAGGTGGCCTGAAAAGGCCATGGCGATCAGAACGGCGCCCACCAGCACGAACCAGGCAATGTGCATGTGAAATACAACCCATGAATCGGTGGAACACCCCTATCAGCAATGCGGGTGCCGCCTTCCCCAAAATCAGGCAGACTGTGGTGGTCTGGGCTGAATTTGTCTCGCCATGACTGCATTTCGTGACCTCAAGGACCTGATGGCCAAGGCCACACCCGCGCGATCGGGTGACTTTTTGGCGGGCATTGCCGCGCAATCGGCACAAGAGCGGGTGGTGGCGCAGATGGCCTTGGTCGATTTGCCCTTGCGCACTTTCTTGAACCAGGCGCTGATTCCCTATGAGGACGACGAGGTCACGCGCCTGATCATCGACACCCACGATGCCCAGGCCTTTGCGCCGATTTCGCACCTCACGGTGGGAGATTTCCGGAACTGGCTGTTGCAAGACGAGACCGACAGCGACACCTTGGCTGCCGTGGCGCCCGGCATCACGCCTGAGATGGCGGCGGCCGTTTGCAAGATCATGCGCAACCAGGATCTGATCCTGGTAGGCCAGAAGTGCCGGGTGGTCACGGCTTTTCGCAACACCATCGGCTTGACGGGCCGGCTGGCCACCCGCCTGCAGCCCAATCACCCCACCGACGACGCCAGTGGCATCGCGGCCAGCTTGATCGACGGCTTGCTGTATGGCAGCGGAGATGCGGTGATCGGCATCAACCCGGCCACCGACAACGTGCCTCAGGTCATCAAACTGGTGACGATGATGGCCGAGCTCATTGACCAATACGCCATTCCCACCCAATCCTGCGTGCTCACCCACGTCACCAACACCATGGCGGCCATGGAGCGTGGTGCGCCGGTGGACCTGGTGTTCCAGTCCATTGGCGGCACCGAAGCCACCAACCGCAGTTTTGGCATCGACCTGGCTTTGCTGGGCCAGGCGCGCGAGGCCGCGCTCGCCTTGAAACGCGGCACTGTGGGCAACAACGTCATGTACTTCGAGACCGGCCAAGGCAGCGCCTTGTCGGCCAACGGCCACCACGGTGTCGATCAGCAAACCTGTGAAGCACGCGCCTACGCGGTGGCAAGGCACTTTAAGCCCTTGCTGGTGAACACCGTGGTCGGCTTCATTGGCCCCGAGTACCTCTACGACGGCAAGCAGATCATCCGCGCCGGGCTGGAGGACCACTTTTGCGGCAAATTGCTGGGCTTGCCCATGGGCTGCGACGTTTGCTACACCAACCATGCCGAAGCCGACCAGGACGACATGGACGTGCTGCTCACCTTGCTGGCCACGGCGGGCTGCACCTTTGTGATGGGGGTGCCTGGCTCGGACGACATCATGCTCAACTACCAGAGCACCTCGTTCCACGATGCGCTGTATGTGCGCCGTGTGCTCGGCTTGCGGCCGGCGCCCGAGTTCGAGACCTGGCTGCAGCACATGCAGATCATGCAGGGTGAGGGCGCGGGCTTCAGGCTTTTGGACGAGTTGCCGCCTGGCTTTCAGCATGCCTTGCTGGGGGCGCCATGAGCCAGCCTCCGGTCACCCACAACCCTTGGCTGGCGCTGCGCCGGTTTACCCAAGCGCGCATTGCCCTGGGGCGGGCGGGTGTGAGTTTGCCGACTGCGCCGCAGTTGGCGTTTCAGCTGGCGCATGCAAAGGCGAGGGATGCTGTGCACCTGGCCTTGGATGTTCCATCGCTGCAGGCCGCTTTGGCCACGCTGGGCCACGAGACCATGGTGTTGCACAGTGCCGCGGCGGACCGGGATGCCTATTTGAAAAGGCCAGACTTGGGTCGGTGCCTGGATGCGCCGTCACGGCAAGCCTTGATGGCCTCATCACCCCTTGCGTCACGGCGCCAACACGACCTGGCTTTCGTCGTGGCCGATGGCTTGTCCGCCTTGGCGGTGGGCACCCACGCGGCGCCAGTCATTCAGATGGCGCTGGAGTTGCTGCCCACCGTAGAAATCGAGCAGCCCTCATGGTCAATTGCCCCCTTGGTCATCGTCGAGCAAGGCCGCGTGGCAGTGGCTGATGAAATTGGTGAGCTTCTGGGTGCCCGCTTGGTCGTGATCCTGATCGGCGAACGGCCAGGCCTCAGTTCACCCGACAGCATGGGCCTGTATTTGACCTGGATGCCGCGTCCAGGCCGAACCGACGCCGAGCGCAATTGCATTTCCAACGTGCGGCCAGCAGGCCTGGCTTATGAAACTGCCGCCCGCAAGCTGGTGCATCTGTTGAGCGAAGCCCGACGTTTGAGTGTCTCTGGTGTGGCCTTGAAGGACGAAAGCCGTCACATGGAACTTGGGCGTGAGACCTGAGGCACAATTGCGGTCGGTTTGGCTCCATGGTTCAATGGATAGAACAGCCCCCTCCTAAGGGGCAGATGCAGGTTCGATTCCTGCTGGGGCCACCATCAGCTCTTGAGCAAGCCTTTGGTTTGGATGAAAGCGATCACTTCATCCAGCCCTGCCTTGGTCTTCAGGTTGCTCATCACAAAAGGCCGTGCCGGGCGCATGCGTTTGGTGTCGGCCTCCATCACCTCCAGATTGGCGCCCACGTGCGGTGCCAGGTCGGTCTTGTTGATGACGAACAAATCGCTCTTGGTGATGCCGGGGCCACCTTTGCGCGGGATCTTCTCGCCCGCCGCCACGTCGATCACATAGATGGTCAGGTCGCTCAACTCCGGGCTGAAGGTGGCGGCCAGGTTGTCACCGCCTGATTCGATGAAAACGATGTCGGCGTTGGGGTACTTGGCCAGCATGCGGTCAACGGCTTCCAGGTTGATGGAGGCGTCTTCGCGGATGGCGGTGTGCGGGCAGCCGCCGGTTTCCACGCCCATGATGCGCTCGGGCTCCAGCGCGCCGGCCACGGTCAGCAGGCGCTGGTCTTCCTTGGTGTAGATGTCGTTGGTGACGACGACCAGGTCGTAGGTGTCGCGCATGCCCTTGCAGAGCATTTCAACCAAGGTGGTCTTGCCGGAGCCAACTGGGCCGCCCACGCCTACGCGCAGAGGGGGCAGTTTCTTGGTGCGGTTGGGGATGTTGTGCAGGTTGGTGCTCATGATCGGAATAGGCGTGAGTATTGGGTTTCATGCTGGCTGCTCAGGATGGCCAGCATGGGTGTGAAGGCCTGGCGCTCGCTGTCGGGCAGGGCGCACGCGTGGTCAATGGCCGCGGGGATCTCGTCAATCAGGCTTTGCAAGATGCGTTGGCCGGCGCTTTGGCCCAGCGGAACGGACTTGATGGCGGCCTGCACCATGTTCTCGGCCCAGCCAAAGGCAAAGCTCAACAAGGTGTCCTTGACGATGTGGCTGTGAGGGGCCGTGCTGCCGGGGTTGTCGGGCAGGCACTGGGCCACCGCCAAGGCGAAGGCCACCGGCCACGTGGGCGCGGGTTTCAAGCCGGCGCATTGGGCCAGGCGCGGATCGTTAGGGGCCACGGAGGCGCCCCGGTTGCGCAACCATTCCACCAGCGAGCGGCCCATCTGTTCGGCCTGCAGTTTCAACTCGGTGGTTTCGCGCGTGTGCGCCACCCAGTCGTTGAGCTCGGTGATGCGGCTCAGATCGTGACGCTGCCAGGCGGGCAGGGCCTTGGCCACCACGGCCAGGTCGGCGCGGGCCAGGCTCAGGTGCAATTGATCGCGCAGCCAGGCGCCGGCGGTGGCCTCGTTGGTCACCCGGCCTGATTCGACAGCGGCTTCCAATACTTCTGAGTAGCTGAAACCGCCCACGGGCAAGGCGGGCGAGGCCAGCCACATCAACTGGAGTCGGGCCGCGGCGCTCAAAGGCCCGGCGGCGGCCAAGACCTTGGGCATCAGTGATCGTGGCCGTGGTTGCAGCCGGGGCCGTGAACGTGCGGCGCTGCGGCGGATTTCACGGCGACGCCAACAGGCTTGCCGCGCGCGGGTGCGGCTGGGGCGGCATGGCCGTGGCCTTCATGGCCATGAGCGTGCCCGCCACCAGCCGCATAGGCCCCGCCTTCAGGTTCAAAGGTGGTGTGGGCTTCGACCACGGTGAGGTGCATGGCGCGCAGCATGTCGGCCAGCACATGGTCGGGCTCGATCTTCAGGTGATCGGGCTGCAGCTCGATCTGCACATGGCGGTTGCCCAGGTGGTAGGCGGCGCGGACCAGGTCGAAAGCCTTGCCCTGCTCGGCGCAGGGCGTGATCACCAGCACGGGCTGGGGCTTGGCGGTGACGCGGATCAGCGAGCCGTCTTCGGCCACCAGCACGTCGCCACCGCGCACGGCGGTGCCCCGGCTCAGGAAGATGCCCAGTTGCCGACCGGCGCTGTCGGTGGCGTCGAATCGGCTTTTCTGGCGAACGTCCCAGTCGAGTTCAACGGTGTGGGCGCGCTTGAGCAGCGCGTTGGCCAGGCCTTGGCCCTGAGGGAGGAGTTTATTGACGGTCAGCATGGGCTCAATGGTAAGCAAAAAGCGTGACACCCACGAGCCATCAAATAAGAATCATTGCTGTTATTATTTTTGAAGGATAAATTGGACGCCAACCGGCCGAAAGCTCATGAACATCTTCGTCAAAACCGTTTTAACTGGGGTGCTTGCAGGCGCCGCCGTGGTCAGTGCTCATGCTCAATCGGGCGGCGTGCTCAACATCTACTCAGCCCGCCACTATCAAACCGACGAGGCGATGTACGCCAACTTCACCAAGCAGACCGGCATCAAGATCAACCGCCTGGATGGCAAGGAAGACGAGTTGCTGGAGCGGATCAAAAACGAGGGCGCCAATGGCCCGGCCGATCTGCTGATCACGGTGGATGCGTCGCGCCTTGAGGTCGCGGACAAGGCCGGGCTGTTTCAACCCTGGCAATCCAAGGTACTGGAAGCCCGCATTCCAGCCACTTTGCGCACGCCGACGTGGGTGGCGTTTTCAACCAGGGCCCGCTTGATCGTCTACAACAAGGCCACCATCAAGGCCGACATGGTTCAAACCTATGAAGACTTGGCCTTGCCGCGCTTGAAGGGGCAAGTTTGCGTGCGCTCGGGCTCGCACCCCTACAACCTGTCGCTCGGCGGGGCCATGATCGCTCACCTGGGCGAGGCCAAGACCGAAGCCTGGGCCAAGGGCCTGGTGGCCAACTTTGCCCGCTCGCCCAAGGGCGGAGACACCGACCAGATCAAGGCGGTGGCGTCTGGCGAATGCGGCGTGGCCATTTCAAACAGCTACTACCTGGCGCGGCTCATGCGCTCCAGCAAGCCCGAAGATCTGCAGGTGGTCAAAGACCTGGGCGTGGCCTGGCCCAACCAGAAGTCCTGGGGCACGCATATCAACGTGTCGGGCGCTGGTGTGATCAAGACCGCGCCGAACCGCGACGCGGCCATTCGTTTCCTGGAGTACCTGAGCAGCGATGAGGCCCAGGCTTACTTTGCCGATGGCAACAACGAGTGGCCCGTGGTCAGCTCGGCCAAGGTCAAAAACCCGGCGCTGGAGTCCTTGGGGGCCTTCAAGGCTGATGCGCTGCCCGTGGGCCAACTGGGTGCCAACGCGGTGCTGGCTCAGAAGGTGTTCGACCGCGCTGGCTGGCGCTGAATCAAGCTTGCCGCTCGGCGGCAATCTGCCGACACAAGATGATGAGCGGCACCAGGCCCACCGCCACGATGGCCAGGGCGGCGGTGGAGGCTTCGCTCAATCGCTCGTCCGAGGCCAGGTTGTAGACCTGCGTGGCCAGCGTGTCGAAGTTGAACGGCCGCATGACCAGTGTGGCGGGCAACTCCTTCATCACATCGATGAACACAAGCAGCCCTGCGGTCAGCAGGCCTCGCCGAAGCAGGGGCAGGTGCACCCTGAGCAAGGTCTTGCCTGGGGACAGCCCCAGGCTGCGCGCCGCGTCGTCCATGTGGGGCGTGACCCGGTGCAAGGCGGCGTCCACGTTTTGCAGGGCGGCGGTCAGGAAGCGAACCAGGCAGGCGTACACCAGCGCGGCGATGCCGCCCGTGAGGATCAAGCCGCCTTGCCAACCCAGGTGGGTCTTCAAGGCCGATACCAGGGCGTTGTCCAGTTGGGTGACCGGGATCAAAACGCCCACGGCGATCACGGACCCCGGCAGGGCATAGCCCATGCCCACGGCTTTGTGGGCCATGCCCGTCCAAAGCGTGGGGTGCAGGCGCCTGGCATAAGCCACGATGAGGGCCAGCGCCACCGCCAGCATGGCCGTCATGGCCGAGACCATAAAACTGTTGCGCGCCAAGGTCAGGAAGCGCGCGCCGAACTGGGCATCGCCGTCGGTCAGGGCCATGTGCAGCATCACGCCTGCGGGCAGCACGAAGCCGACCAGCAGAGGGATCAGGCAGGCCACCACGGCCAAGCCCGATTGCCAGGGGCGCAGGCGGTGGCCTCGCGAGGGTTTGCGCAAGCCGGTGCCGTGGAAGCGGGCCCGTCCGCGTGAGCTTTGCTCGATGCTCAAGACCACCAGCACAAAGCCCAGCAGGCACATCGCCAACTGGGTAGCAGCCACGCGGTCGCCCAATGAGAACCAGGCCCGGTAGATGCCGGTGGTGAAGGTTTGAACGGCAAAGTAGGAAACGGTGCCGTAGTCGGCCAGTGTTTCCATCAAAGCCAAGGCCATTCCGGCGGCGATGGCCGGGCGCGCAATCGGCAGCGAGACCCTGATGAAGCTTTGCCACGGGCTCAAGCCCAGAGACCGGGCGGCTTCGGTCACGGCGCCGCCTCTTTCCAGAAAAGCGGTTCGGGTCAGCATGTACACGTAGGGGTACAGCACCCCGATGAACATGAAGATGGCCCCGGCCAGGGTGCGGACGTCGGGGAACCAGTAGTCGGCACGGGTCCAGCCCAGGCTGGCCCGAAGCCAGGTTTGAACGGGGCCGGAGAACTGAAGGACATCGGTGTAGGCATAAGCCATCACATAGGCCGGCATGGCCAGCGGTAGCACCAGGGCCCATTCAAAAACGCGGCGCCCCGGAAACTCGCAATGCGTGACCAGCCAGGCCGCGCCCACGCCCACCAGCGCCGTGCCGATGCCCACGCCCAGGCACAACACCACGGTGGCGATGATGTAGTCGGGCATCACCGTGTCCATCAGGTGAGTCCAGGTGCCGGTGGTGCCCGCATTGAACACATTGGTGGCCACGGACAGCAGCGGGATGACCATGACCACAGCGATGAGCAGCGCGAACAGGGTCATCCCACGGGGTCGGATGCGGTGGGAGTAGGAGGACATCATGGATGCGGCCTAGTGTAAGGTGCCGCCCTGTATGAATCATTCACCACCGCATCCATCGCTGGCACTGCAGGGCATCCAGCACGCCTATGAGGGCCGGCCCACCATTGAGCAGTTGAGCCTGTCGGTCGCTGCAGGAGACATCTGCTGTTTGCTGGGCCCCTCGGGCTGCGGCAAGACCACGGTGCTGCGGTGCGTGGGCGGCTTCGAGCGCCTGGCGGCGGGGTCCATCAGCATCGAGGGCGATGTGGTCAGTGGGCAGGGGCGGCATGTGCCCCCTGAGCGCAGGCGCATCGGCATGGTGTTCCAGGACTACGCCTTGTTTCCCCACCTGAGCGTGGAACGCAATGTGGCCTTTGGCTTGAGGGGTGGGGCGGAAGCACTTCAAACGGCGCGGCAATGGCTGGACACGGTGGGCTTGGCTTCGGCCGCCAAACGCTTTCCGCATGAGTTGTCCGGCGGGCAGCAGCAGCGGGTGGCCTTGGCGCGGGCCTTGGCCCCTCGGCCACGCTTGCTGTTGCTGGACGAGCCTTTTTCCAACCTGGACGTCGCCCTGCGCGAGCAACTGGCCGCCGAGGTGCGTGGCGTGCTCAAAGCGACGGGCACCACGGCGGTGTTCGTCACGCATGATCAGAACGAGGCTTTTGCCATGGCCGATCAGATTGTGGTGATGGACCACGGGCGCATCCAGCAGATCGACACGGCTTACAACCTGTACCACCGGCCTCGCAGTCGTTTCGTGGCCGACTTCATCGGCCAGGGCGTGTTTGTGTCGGGCCAGGTGCGTGATGCTCAATGCTTGAGCATCGAGTTGGGGGATGTGATCTCACCCGGCCCGATTTGCCGCGCGGATAGCCTGGCACCGTGTGCCCCTGGAAGCCAGGTGGAGGTGTTATTGCGGCCCGATGACGTGGTCCATGACGATGCCAGCCCGGTGCGGGCGTTGGTGAAGCACAAGGCTTTCCGGGGTGCCGAGATCCTCTACACCCTGGAGTTGCCCAGCGGCGCCAAGGTGCTGTCGCTGGTGCCTTCGCACCACGACCACGCGCTCGACGAATCGATCGGCGTGCGTCTGGAGATGGACCACCTCATCGTATTTCCGCCTGGCGAGGGGCGCTGACATGAGCCCATACCGCATCGGCTGTGCGGGCTGGGCCCTGCCCAAGGAGGCTCAGGATTTGTTCGCGCCCGAGGGCAGCCACCTTGAGCGCTATGCCAGCCGTTTCTCAGGCGTCGAGATCAACTCCAGCTTTTACCGGCCCCACAAGCCGGCCACGTACGCGCGGTGGGCGGCCAGCGTGCCGGCAGATTTTCGGTTCTCGGTCAAGGTGCCCAAGGCGATCACGCACGAGCGCCGTCTGGCGGATTGCCAAGATCTGCTGGAGGCCTTCTTGTTGGAAGCCGGGCAATTGGGCCCCAAGCTGGGCTGCCTCCTGGTTCAATTGCCGCCCAGCCTGGCCTTCAATTCAGACCGGTCCGAGGGTTTCTTCGGCATGCTCCGCGCACGGCACGAGGGGCCTGCGGTGATCGAGCCCCGGCATGCAAGCTGGTTTGGTGAGCAAAGCGCAGCGTTGCTGGCGCGGCATCGCATCGATCTGGTCCTGGCCGATCCGGCGCCTTGCGCTGGCGCGGCCTGGCCTTTGGCTGGTGCCGCAGGCCACCAGCCTTCTGCCCGGGTGGCCTACTACCGCCTGCATGGTTCGCCCCGGATCTATTACGACAACTACGACGAGGCCTACCTGCAAGCCCTGGCTCACCGGCTGCACGATGATGCCCAGCGCTTCGAAGCGGTCTGGTGTGTTTTCGACAACACGGCGCTGGGCGCGGCGACCTTCAATGCCTTGCAGCTGGTGGACCTGCTGAAACGCAGTTCGTCCTTCAGCGGCTCAGAATAAAAAGTAACGCTGCGCCATCGGCAACACGGTGGCTGGCTCACAAGTCAGCAACTGCCCATCAGCGCGCACTTGGTAGGTTTGCGCGTCGATTTCCATCACCGGCAGGTAGTGGTTGTGAATCATGTCGGCCTTCTTCACGCTGCGGTTGCCGCGCACGGCCACGGCCTGTTTCTTCAAACCATATTGACCGGGCATGCCCGCGTCGATCGAAGCCTGGCTCATGAAGGTCAGTGAACCCTGCGCCAGCGCACCACCAAACGCGCCGAACATGGGCCTGTAATGCACCGGCTGTGGCGTGGGGATGGACGCACTCGGATCACCCATGGCCGCTGAAGCAATGAAGCCGCCCTTGAGGATCAGGCTGGGTTTGATGCCGAAGAAACCGGGCTTCCACACCACCAAGTCGGCCCACTTGCCCACCTCAATGCTGCCCACTTCGTGCGCGATGCCATGCGACAAAGCCGGGTTGATCGTGTACTTGGCGACGTAGCGCTTCACCCGCGTGTTGTCGTTGCGCTCGGAGTCGCCGGGCAGGGCGCCGCGTTGCGCTTTCATCTTGTGGGCCGTCTGCCAGGTGCGCATGATGACTTCGCCGACGCGGCCCATGGCCTGCGAGTCGGAGCTGAACATGCTGATGGCGCCCAGGTCGTGCAAGATGTCTTCGGCGGCGATGGTTTCGCGGCGGATGCGGCTTTCGGCGAAGGCCAGGTCTTCGGCGATCGATGCATCAAGGTGGTGGCACACCATGAGCATGTCGAGGTGCTCGTCAATGGTGTTGACCGTGTAGGGCATGGTCGGGTTGGTGGACGAGGGCAGGAAGTTGGCCTCGCCCACCACGCGCATGATGTCGGGCGCGTGGCCACCGCCCGCGCCTTCGGTGTGGAAGGCGCACAAGGTGCGGTCCTTGGTGGCCGCGATGGTGTTCTCGACGAAGCCCGATTCGTTCAGCGTGTCGCTGTGGATCGAGACCTGGGTGTCGGTTTCCTCGGCCACACTCAGGCAACAGTCGATGGCCGAAGGCGTGGTGCCCCAGTCCTCGTGCAGTTTCAAGCCGATCACGCCGGCCTCGACCTGCTGGCGCAAGGCCTCGGGGCGGCTGGCGTTGCCCTTGCCCAGAAAGCCCAGGTTCATCGGGAAGGCCTCGGCGGCTTGCAGCATGCGCGAGATGTTGTCCGGCCCGGGCGTGCACGTGGTGGCGAAGGTGCCGGTGGCCGGCCCTGTGCCGCCACCCAGCATGCTTGTCACGCCACTGTTGAGCGCCTCTTCGATCTGCTGCGGGCAGATGAAGTGGATGTGGGTGTCGATGCCGCCGGCCGTCACGATCATGCCCTCGGCCGCGATGATCTCGGTGCCAGGGCCAATGACGATGTCCACACCGGGTTGCACATCGGGGTTACCCGCTTTGCCGATCTTGAAGATGCGGCTGGCCTTGATGCCGATGTCGGCCTTGACGATGCCCCAGTGGTCCACGATGAGGGCGTTGGTCAACACGCAGTCGGCGGCCTCCATCGGGCCAGGGCCATTGATGCGCTGGCTTTGGCCCATGCCGTCGCGGATGGTCTTGCCGCCGCCGAACTTGACTTCCTCTCCGTAGCCTCCAGCTGCCAGGGTCAAGTCTTGTTCGACTTCGATGATGAGGTTGGTGTCGGCCAGGCGCAGGCGGTCGCCCACGGTGGGGCCGAACATTTCAGCGTAGGCACGCCGTTGGATGGTGGCCATCTGGGTGGTTTCCTTGGCAAAGGGTGGTCAGAGCGGGCCTTGAACCAGGCCGCGGAATCCGTGGACGATGCGATCGCCAGCGTAATCGACCAGTTCGACGGTGCGCTGCTGGCCGGGCTCGAAGCGCACGGCGGTGCCGGAGGCGATGTTCAGGCGCATGCCGTGCGCGGCTGGGCGGTCAAAGCTCAGGGCGCCATTGGTCTCGGCAAAGTGGTAGTGCGAGCCGACCTGGATGGGGCGGTCGCCCGAGTTCTCAACGACCAGGGTGGTGGTGCGGCGGCCTGGGTTGAGGGGGTGGTCGGGGCCATCGGTGAGGAGTTCGCCGGGGATCATGGTGGCGCTCCTCAGAACACGCCAGCGATGGCGGGGCTCAAGAGGCCAAGGCCCAAGGCAGCGACACCGACGCCCGCGATGCGCGGCAGCCAGCGTCTGCGTTGCTGGCGCAATGCCAGCCCGAAGCCGATGCCGACGGAGTGCAGGGCCATGGTGCTCAGGACCATGCCGGTGAGTGCGGCGCTGGCGTGGCCCCCCAGCTCCTGGCCATGCGCCAACCCGTGGGACAGGGCAAAACCGGCCACCAGGGCGGCGCCAACGCCGGTCGGCAATGCGGTGCGCGTGGCCACCAGCAGCCCCAGGGCCAACAGCGAGGCCGCGATCATGGGTTCTACACCGGGCAAAGTGAGGCCATTGAGCGCCATCAAGGCACCGATCAGCAAGGTGGCGGCAAACGCCAGAGGTGCGGCCAGCAGCTGCCTGGCGCTGGCGGCTGGTGTTGATTGAGGGCGCAGGCTCAAGGCGCTCCACAAGCCCACGCTGACCATGGCGGCCAGGTGATCCAGCCCTGTCAAGGGGTGGGCCGCACCCGCCGTGAAGCTGTCAAAGGCGCCATGCTGATGGGCCAGGCCATCGGCGCCCACGTGGGCCTGCGCCACGGAGGTCAGGGTGGCCGCAGCCAGACCGGCGGCCCACGGAGCGCAAACCACGATGGTGCGGCGGAAGGAGGTTTTCGGCATGTTCTTGAATCCAGGGTGAGGCGTGGATGAGTTTGATTGCACTTGATTGGTGCAATTCAAGATGTATGAGTCATCTCAAGCAATGGGTTGGTGCACTGTCACCAATTTGGTGCCATCCGGGAAGGTCGCTTCCACCTGGATTTCAGGCACCATGTCGGCCACGCCGTCCATGACGTCATGGCGGCTGAGCACGGTCTTGCCTTCGCTCATCAAGGTGGCCACGGTTTTGCCGTCGCGGGCCCCTTCCATGATGGCGGCGGTGATCAGGGCCACGGCTTCCGGGTAGTTCAGCTTGAGTCCCCGGGCCTTGCGCCGCTCGGCCAGCAGGGCGGCCGTGAAGATCAGCAATTTGTCTTTCTCTCGTGGGGTCAGTTCCATTTGTTGTTCTCGGCACCGAAATTGCGGCAACGGCCGTTGATGAAGTACCCACTATGCAAGACACACGCCAAATGAGTCCAGCCGCCGAACGGCGTATTGATGAGCTGCCGCCCGCCGGAGGGGCGTCTTCGGCCGATTTGCTGGGAGACCAGGCCTTGCAACGCGTCGTCAAGGTGCGGCGCGACTACAACACCTGGGTTGGCAGCGAAACCCTGGAAGACTACGCCCTGCGCTTCACCCCCCGGTCGTTCCGCAAATGGAGCGAATGGCGGGTGGCCAACACCGCCTTCGGCGCGGCCTCGTTTTTGGTGCTGGAAGCGGTGGGCGCCACCCTGATGGTGGAGCACGGCTTCATCAACGCCTTGTGGGCCATCCTGGCCACGGGTTTGATCATCCTCCTGGCCGGTTGGCCGATCAGTGTGTACGCGGCGCGCCATGGCGTGGACATGGACCTGCTGACGCGCGGCGCGGGCTTTGGCTACATCGGCTCCACCATCACCTCGCTGATCTACGCCACCTTCACCTTCATCTTCTTCGCGCTGGAGGCCGCGATCATGGCCTACGCCCTTGAGCTGGCCTTCGACATCCCACCCGCCTGGGGCTATTTGATTTGCGCGGTGGTGGTGGTGCCGCTGGTCACGCACGGGGTCACCGTCATCAGCCGATTGCAGGTGTGGACGCAACCGATCTGGTTGGTGATGCTGGTGCTGCCTTACATCTACGTGTTCAAGGCGAACCCGCATGTGCTGAGCGACCTGGTGGGCTATGGCGGTGCACAAGGGCAGGCGCCGGGGTTCAACCTGATGTCGTTTGGCGCGGCCATGACGGTGGGCGTGGCCCTGATCACGCAAATGGGCGAGCAGGCCGACTACCTGCGCTTCATGCCCGAGCGGCAAGCCCAGCACAAGGCGCGCTGGTGGTTCAGCGTGTTCATGGGCGGGCCGGGCTGGGTGATTCCCGGCGTGCTCAAGATGCTGGGGGGCACGGTGTTGGCCTACCTGGCGCTGAGTATGTCGGTGCCGGCCGACCGCGCGGTTGATCCCAATCAGATGTACCTGCTGGCCTACGAGTCCATGTTCTCGAACCTGAGCTGGGCGGTGGCCGCCACGTGCCTGTTCGTGGTCATCTCGCAGCTCAAGATCAATGTCACCAACGCCTACGCAGGCTCGCTGGCGTGGTCCAACTTCTTCGCGCGCATCACCCACAGCCACCCTGGGCGCGTGGTCTGGGTGGTGTTCAACACCATGATCGCCTTGATGCTGATGGAGTTGAACGTGTTCCAGGCCCTGGGGCGTGTGCTGGGGCTGTACTCCAACATTGCCATCGCCTGGATGATGGCCGTGGTGGCTGACCTGGTGATCAACAAGCCCATGGGTTGGTCGCCCAAGGGCATCGAGTTCAAGCGGGCTTATTTGTATGACGTGAACCCGGTGGGCGTGGGTGCCATGAGCGCGGCGTCCATCCTGTCGGTCACGGCCTACCTGGGCTGGCTGGGGCCGATGGCGCAGGCCTTCTCAGCACTGATCGCACTGGTCACGGCGCTGGTCACCTCGCCGCTGATCGCCTGGTTCACCCAGGGGCGTTACTACATCGCCCGCCAAGCCGAGCTCAAGGCACCCAATTGCGAGACCTGCCCGTCCCGGCAAGGCACCAAGGGCGTCTACCGCTGCACGGTGTGCGAGCGCGAGTACGAAGGCGAGGACATGGCGCATTGCCCGGCCTACCAGGGCTTCATCTGCTCGCTGTGCTGTTCGCTGGATGCGCGCTGCCATGATTTGTGCAAGCCTGAAGCACGCTGGTCGGTGCAATGGCGGGCCGTGGGTAAGAAGCTGCTGCCGGCCTTTGTCTGGCAACGGCTGGACACCGAGCTTGGCCATTTCATGCTGTTGATGGGGGGCTTGGTGCCCGCGCTGGCGTTGCTGTTCGCGCTGATCTTCAACCACGAGTTGCGGGCTTTGGACCAACCGGCCACAGCAGGCCTGACCGATGCGCTGCAAAGCGGCTTCCTCAAGGTGTTTGCGGTGCTGTTGGTGATCTCGGGGGTGGTGGGTTGGTGGCTGGTGCTGGCGCACAAGAGCCGCAAGGTGGCGCAAGAAGAATCCAACCGCCAGACGCACCTGCTGGTGCGCGAGGTGGAACTGCACCGGCGCACTGACGAAAAACTGCAGCAGGCCAAGCGCACTGCCGAGCAGGCTAACCAGGCCAAGAGCCGCTACATCTCGACCATCAGCCACGAGCTGCGCACGCCGCTCAACAGCATCCTGGGCTATGCGCAGTTGCTGGACGAGGATCAACGCCTGCCCGAGCATGCCAGGCATGGGGTGGAGGTCATCAAGCGTGGCGGCGACCATTTGCTGTCCTTGATTGAAGGCACGCTGGACATCGCCCGCATAGAAAGCGGCAAGCTGACGCTGGACGTCAAGCCCATGCGCCTGTTCGAGTCGCTGCAGCAGATCATCAACATGCTGCAACCTCAGGCCTTGAGCAAGGGCCTGAGCTTTGACGTGGAGCTGGACGCGGCCTTGCCCGAGGTGGTGCGGGCCGACGAGCGACGCGTGCGTCAGATCCTGTTCAATGTGTTGGGCAACGCGGTGAAGTTCACAGCGCACGGTGGGGTGAAATTCCGCGTCAGCTATGCGCGCGAGATTGCCTTGGTCGAGGTCATCGACACCGGGCCGGGCATCCCGATTGACGAACTTGAGCGGGTCTTCGAGCCCTTCGCGCGCGGTTCATCGGTGGCGGGCTCGGCCGTCGCAGGCACCGGCCTGGGGCTGACCATCAGCAAAATGCTCACCGACCTGATGGGCGGTGAGATGAAGGTCAGCAGCGTGGAGGGGCAGGGCACGGTGTTCCGCATCCGCCTGTTCCTGCCGCAGGTGCGGCTCACGCACGCCGATCGCAGCGTGCCCTTGGGCGTGCGCACCGGCTATGTGGGCGACCGCCGCCGGGTCTGGGTGGTGGACAACGAAGAGGCCGACCGTGGCCTGCTCGTGCGCATCCTCGAGCCTTTGGGCTTTGATGTCACCCCGCTGGCGTCAGGTTTGGAGTGCCTGGCCCTGTTGCGCAGTTGCCCGCAGGCGCAAGAGCCCCATGCGGTGCTGATGGACCTGGCCATGCCGGGCATCGACGGCTGGGCCACGATCCGCACCATCAAGCAGGAAGGACTGAGCCGCGCGCCGATCGCGATCGTGTCGGCCAACGCCTTTGACAAGGGCATGGACAACGACGTGGGCATCACCTTCGAAGACTTCATCGTCAAGCCCGTGCGCAAGGCGGAACTGCTGGATTGGTTGGGTCGGCGCCTGACCTTGCAGTGGATCGAGGCTCAGCGCCCCGCCATTGGCAAGCCCATGCTGGACGCCGTCGCGCAAAGTGCGGCGGGCGACGGCATGCAGGTGCTGCCATCGCTCAAGGCCTTGCAAAGCCTGGAAGAGCTGATCGACGCGGGCTACGTGCGCGGTGTGCACAAAACACTGGACCAGATCGCGGCGGCCGAACCGCAATGCGAAGTCTTTGTGCAAAACATGCGCCACCTGGCCAGGCAGTTCCAGCTGGACGCCTTGGCCGATGCCGTCAAGCGGGCGTTGGTGCAGTTCCATGCACAATCGCGGCCATGATCCCGATGCTTGACCGACTCGACCGCAGCCGCACCGACGTCGTGCTCATCGTTGATGACGTGCCCGACAACCTCTCGCTCTTGCACGATGCGCTGGACGAAGCCGGCTACACGGTGCTGGTCGCCACGCATGGCGAAGCCGCTCTGCAGCGCGCCAGCCAGTCCGTGCCCGACATCATCCTGCTCGACGCCCTGATGCCCGGCATGGATGGTTTCGAAGTGGCGCGCCGCCTGAAAGCCCAGCCCGAAACCAGCCACATCCCCATCGTCTTCATGACGGGCCTGACCGAGACCGAGCACGTGGTGGCCGCCTTCGACGCTGGCGGCGTGGACTACGTCACCAAGCCGATCCGGCCCCGGGAAGTGCTGGCCCGCATCGTCTCTCACATGGCGAGTGCCCGGCAGGCGCGCCAGGCCCGCAATGCCCTGGACGCTTTTGGCCACGCATCGATGACGGTGCGCCTTTCTGATGGCCGCGTGATGTGGCAGACGCCCTTGGCGCGCAAGCTCTTGCAGCAGTACTTCGAGACGCCCGAGACCGTGGCCCCCGATGAGCTGGTGGTGTGGCTGCGCCAGGTCACGCCCAGCGCCCTGGCCGACATGGCCACGGGCAAGCCGCCACCATCCTGGCTGGTGCAGCAAGGTGGTCGGCGCCTGAGCTTCGCCCTGCACGAACCCACCGGCGACGACAACTGGTTGCTGGTGATGCGGGAGACTTCGGATGAGGCCGCCATCGAGGCCTTGACCCAGGAGCTCAAACTCACGGCCCGCGAAGGCGAGGTGCTTTACTGGGTGGTCAAGGGCAAGACCAACCGCGACATCGGCGACATCCTGGGCACCAGCCCGGCCACGGTCAAAAAACAGTTGGAGCATGTGTTTGCCAAGCTGGGCGTCGAGACCCGCACCGCTGCAGCCGGCCTCGCCATGAGTCGGGTGGGACAGCTGAAAATGCGCTGAGCGCCGCTCATGCGCAGGCAAGTTGTGATCAATTGACCGCAGAAGGGTCTTTCCGCTATTGCCAGCTCAAGTCTGCTCGCTACACTGATCCGCACTGACGCCTGGGACCTCGTCCCGACTGGAAAGGGCTGCAGATGTCGGGTTTTCCCGGTGTTGATCTGATCGAAGCCGAAGGGCAACTCTGGTTGCACCACCGGCCCATGCCTGACCGTCCTGCCCTGACCGTCGAGGTGGCCAAAGATTTGATCAGCCAAGCCGGGCGTGCCGGCTGGTTCTTGCTGGACGACCAGCTGCAGCAGGCCGTGAGCCGCGCTGCCAGCGACGAGACCTTCCAGCTCCCTGTCGCCGAGCCGCGAGACGCCCATTTCGAGCTAGAAATAGCGCCCGATGCCATGAGTGCCTGGGTGAAGGTCACGCCAGCACAAGGCGGCAGCCCCCTGAACGCGAGCGACATGGTCCAGGCCCTGGCCCAGGGTGGCGTGCTGTTTGGCGTTGACGACGCCGCTTTGCAACAAGCCTGTGCCTCAGCTGAAGTCAGCCGGGTGCTCGTGGCCCAAGGCAAGCCGGCCCGCAATGGTGAAGACGCCCGCTTCGAGATGCTGGTCGATGTCACGCGCGATCGGCGCCCTAAAGTGGGCGAGAACGGCTTGATCGACTTCCGGGAGCTGGGCGACATCCCGGTGGTTGAGGCCGATCAGGCCTTGATGAGGATCATTCCCGAGACCGTCGGCTTCCTGGGGCGCAACATCCGCGCTGAAGTGCTGGAGCCGGCGCGTGGCCAGCCGGCGGCTTTCGCGGCTGACCTGCCTGGCGCGCAAGTCGACGCCCAAGACCCGAGGCTGCTGCGTGCGGTGTTCAAAGGGCAGCCTGTGCGCGTCGGTGACGGCGTCATGGTCGAGAAGGTGGTGTTCTTCAAAGGCGCCAGCATGGCGTCGGGCAACATCGCGTTCGATGGCACGGTGCACATCGAAGGCGACGTGCTCACCGGCATGAAGGTGCAGGCCAGTGGCGACATCATCGTGACGGGCACCGTGGACGGCGGGCACCTGGAGGCCGGTGGCAGCATCAAGGTGGGTGGCGGCATCATCGCCCTGGCCACCGCGCGTGCAGGCGATTCGGTCTCGGCCCGGTTTGTCGAGCATGCCAGCGTGGATGCCGGCGTCGGCATCGCCATCGACAGCATGGTGTTGCAAAGCCAGTTGCAGGCTGGTAACCAGATCATCGTGGGCACGCAATCACCGCAGCGTGGGCGCCTGGTGGGTGGTTCTGCCCGCGCGATGATGTTGATCCGCACGCCTCTGCTGGGTGATCCGGCCAGCATGGTCACCCAGGTACTGGTGGGCGTCAACCCGGTGCTGGAGGCGCAGTATCAGGAGGTGTTGGGCCTGATCGCCAAGCAGAACCAGGAGGAAGAAAACCTCAGCAAGCTCGTTCAGCACCTGACCCGCCAAGGCGACAAGACCGGCGTGCTGGAGCGCGTGCGGACCACCTGGGCGCAGGCCTTGCAATCGTTGGGCTTGCTGCTGGTGCGCAAAGACGAGCTGGAAAAGCAAATGGCTTTGTTCGGCAACGCGCGTGTCGAGATTGGCGCGGGGCTGTCGGGTGCGGTCGATCTGGCGTTTGGCAAGACGCAGCGCCGGCTTCGCCGCACTTATGACATCGGTTATTTTTCGGTGGACAAGGGCATGGTCATCTTCACCCCACCGGATGGCGAGGCCATGGTGGTGGACGGCTGAGTCAGGCGGCCGGATACCGCTTGATCAGCGCGCGCTCGATGCGCGTGGAGCAGGCGCCCAGGGTTTGCTGATGGGCGGGTGACAACAACGCCCAGCATGGCTCAAATGCCCGCGCCGTGCGGGCCAAGGCTGTGCCTGAGCCGGCCAGCACAACGCGGTTGTCGCCATCGTCGGTGGCCGTCCAAACGGCGTGGCCGCCAAAGCAACGCTCAATGCGCTGGGTCAGCTCGCCACAGCGCGGCATCTCGGCGTGCAGGTTGACCACCAGCAGGCCCTCGTCGGTCAACGCCGCTTTGCACGCATCATAAAAGGCGCGTGAGCACAGGGCTTCGGGCTGGCCTTCGCCCGTGAAGCCATCCACCATCAGCACGTCGTGGCGCTGCGTGGTTTGGGCCACAAAAGCCGCGCCATCGGCGCAGATCACCCTGAAGCGCTCGCTGTCCGCCGGGATCAGGAACTCGTCGCGCAGGGCGATCACCTCTGCGCTGATCTCGACCGTCGTGATGTCGGCGTCCGGCAGGTGCTGGTGGCAATACTTGGGCACCGATCCTCCGCCCAAACCAACCATCAAGATGGAGCTTGGGCTTGGGTTGAAGAGCAGGAAGCCCATCATGGCGCGGGTGTAGTCCAGGATCAACGCGGTGGGGTCATCGCGGCGCATGCAGCTCTGGAGCAAGGGCGAGTCCAGGCTCAGCGACAGCGTTTGCTTGTTTTTATGGAGGGAGGGCGACTGCTTCGACACGATGCGGGCAGTCTCTCACACGCCACGATGGCCCCGCCGGATACGCCATGTGGCGTATTCCTGGAAAACGGGCAGCTCGGCACACTGGGTTCACTGATTTCCATAACCCCACTTGTGTCTACCAGGAGCTTCATCCATGAACATTTCTCGTCGCAATGCCACCCAATCGCTGACGGCCGTCGCTTTGGGCGTGGCTGGCCTGCTCGTCGGTTCCCTGGCCCATGCCGCCGACACGATCAAGGTCGGTGTGTTGCATTCGCTGTCGGGCACCATGGCCATCTCGGAAACCGTCCTGAAGGACGTCGCCCTGATGGCCATCGATGAAATCAACGCCAAGGGCGGCCTGCTGGGCAAGAAACTGGAACCCGTGGTTGTCGACCCCGCTTCCAACTGGCCCCTGTTTGCCGAAAAGGCCAAGCAACTGATCAGCCAGGACAAGGTCGCCGTGACCTTCGGCTGCTGGACCTCGGTGAGCCGCAAGTCGGTGTTGCCGGTGTTCAAGGAACTTAACAGCGTGCTGTTCTACCCCGTGCAGTACGAAGGTGAAGAGCTGGAAAAGAACGTGTTCTACACGGGCGCCGCACCCAACCAGCAAGCCATCCCCGCCGTTGAATACCTGATGAGCAAGGACGGCGGCGCCGCCAAGCGCTTCGTGCTGCTGGGCACCGACTACGTCTACCCCCGCACGACCAACAAGATCCTGCGCGCCTTCCTGAAGTCCAAGGGCGTGAAGGACGAGGACATCATGGAGGAGTACACCCCCTTCGGTCACTCGGACTACCAGACCATCATCGCCAACATCAAGAAGTTCGCGGCCAGTGGCAAGAAGACCGCTGTGGTCTCGACCATCAACGGCGACTCGAACGTGCCTTTCTACAAGGAACTGGGCAACCAAGGCCTGAAGGCCTCAGACGTGCCGGTGGTGGCCTTCTCGGTGGGTGAAGAAGAGCTGCGCGGTGTGGACACCAAGCCCCTGGTCGGCCACCTGGCCGCCTGGAACTACTTCATGAGCATCAAGAACCCGACCAACGCCGAGTTCATCAAGAAGTGGTCGGCCTATGCCAAGGCCAAGAACATCGCGGGCCACAAGGACAAGCCTTTGACCAACGACCCCATGGAAGCCACCTACATCGGCATCAACATGTGGGCGCAAGCCGTGACGAAGGCCAAGAGCACCGAAACCGACAAGGTCATCGCCGCCATGGCCGGCCAGACCTTCAAGGCACCCGGTGGCTTCACCTCCACGATGGACGTCAAGAACCACCACTTGCACAAGCCCGTGTTCATTGGCGAGATCAAGGCCGATGGCCAGTTCAAGGTGGTGTGGAAGACGCCCGGCCCAGTCAAGGCCCAACCTTGGAGCCCCTACATCGCCGGCAACGACGTGAAGAAGGACGAGCCTGAAGCCAAGTGATCCTTGGTAGCCGCTTCATGCCATGCATTGAAGCGGCTTGATTTCTCGAAGCAGAGCGGTTCGCCCCGTTGGGGGGTCACCCAACGGGGCGCTTTTCTTGTCCGCTGTCTATTGTAAAAAACGACTGGAACACGCTGTGAAACGATTCGACGCAGCACGCAAGCTGAGCCTGGCCATGCTGGTCACCCTCGGCGGCCTGATGAGCCCGGCCCACGCCCTGACGCCTGAAGAAGCCCACGCGGTCTCGGCCGGCGACAACGACGCCCGCATCCAGGCCCTGCAAAAGCTGATCCCCAAGAACGACGCGCGCCTGCCCATCCTGGTCCAGGCGCTCTTGAACGACAGCGTCAAGGTCTCTGGCGACAAGACCTACATCCTCGAAGACGACAAGGTGCTGGACGCCGCCACCGGCCAACCCACCACCTTGCCCGAAGATGCCGAGGACGTGACCAACAACGGCCGCATGAGCGGCGAGTTGGAAGCCGTGCTGGCCGTGGGTAAGTTGCTCTCGCCCGATGTGGCCGTGCGCGCCGAAGCCATCAAGACCATCGCGCAAAGCGTGGACGAATCCAAGCTGCCGATGATCGACAAGGCCTTGGCTTCGGAGTCCGATCCCCAACTCAAGACGCAGCTGCAGAACCTGCGCGCCAAGGCACTGCTCAGTGGCTCGGACGCCGCCAAGCGCATCGAAGCCGCGCAGGAGCTGGCTGCCAGCGCCGACCCTGAAACCAAAGCCCTGCTGATGGAGCGCTTGCAGGACGGCGTCGAAACTGATCCCCAAGTCAAGATCGAAGTGCAGAAGTCCCTCGACTCCATCGCCAGCCGCCTGGCCTGGGGCGACCGGGCGGGCGTTTTGTTCACCGGCATCAGCCTGGGTTCGATCCTGCTGCTGGCTGCATTGGGCCTGGCCATCACGTATGGCTTGATGGGCGTGATCAACATGGCCCACGGCGAGCTGATGATGATCGGCGCCTATGCCACCTACGCGGTACAGAACCTGTTCCGCAGTTACCTGCCAGACGCCTTCGACTGGTACATCCTGGCCGCCATCCCCGCGTCCTTCATGGCCGCGGCCCTGGTGGGCGCGGTGCTGGAGCGCACGGTGATCCGCTTCCTCTACGGCCGCCCGCTGGAAACGCTGCTGGCCACCTGGGGCATCAGCCTGGTGCTGATGCAGGCGGTGCGCGGCCTGTTTGGCGCGCAGAACGTGCAGGTCGAGAACCCGGCCTGGATGTCGGGTGGCTTCAACGTGCTGAGCAACCTCACGCTGCCCTACAACCGCCTCGCCATCATCGCCTTCGCGGGCCTGGTGCTGCTCGGCATGACCTTGCTGATCGCCAAGACGCGCATGGGCTTGTTCGTGCGCAGCGTGACGCAGAACCGCCCCATGGCCGCCTGCGTGGGCGTCAACACCGCCCGCATCGACACCATGGCCTTCTCATTGGGGGCGGGCATCGCCGGCTTGGCGGGCTGCGCGCTATCGCAGGTGGGCAATGTGGGCCCTGACCTCGGCCAGAACTACATCGTGGACTCGTTCATGGTGGTGGTGCTGGGCGGCGTCGGCCAGATCGCGGGCACCGTCTATGCCGCCATGGGCCTGGGCGTCTTCAACAAGCTGCTGGAAGGCTGGACCGGTGCGGTGCTGGCCAAGATCATGGTCCTGATGTTCATCGTCGTCTTCATCCAGAAGCGTCCACAAGGTTTGTTTGCCATGAAGGGCCGGAGCGCCGAAGCATGAGTGCCGTTTTGACATCCACATCCCCTAAGCTGTCGCAGATCACCGTGCCCCACAGCGCCCTGGGCGCCAAAGGCTGGAGCGGCGTCATGCTGGCGATCATCGTGGTCTGCCTCCTGGTGCCGGTGCTCAACCTGATGGTGCCGGTCGACTCGGCCTTCCACCTGTCGGACTACGCCGTGGGCCTGGTCGCCAAGATCATGTGCTACGCCATCTGCGCGCTGGCCATGGATTTGATCTGGGGCTACACCGGCATCCTGTCGCTGGGCCACGGCTTGTTCTTTGCGCTGGGCGGGTATGCCATGGGCATGTACCTGATGCGCCAGATCGGCCGCGACGGCAGCTACAAAAGCGATCTGCCCGACTTCATGGTCTTCCTGGACTGGAAGGAAGTGCCCTGGCACTGGGCCTTGAGCGATTCCTTCATCGGCCAGATGCTGCTGGTGATCCTGGTGCCGGGCCTGCTGGCCTTCATCTTCGGCTTCTTCGCCTTCCGCTCGCGCATCAAGGGCGTGTACTTCTCGATCATCACGCAGGCGATGACCTACGCGGCCATGCTGCTGTTCTTCCGCAATGAAACCGGCTTTGGTGGCAACAACGGCTTCACCGATTTCAAGCGCATCCTGGACATCCCGCTGCAGCAGCCCTCGACGCGCATGGTGCTGTTCATCATCACGGGCTTGACGCTGGTGGGCTTCTACCTGATGGCCCGCTGGCTGGTGAACACCAAGTTCGGCCGCGTGCTGCAAGCCATCCGCGATGCCGAAAACCGCGTCATGTTTTGCGGCTACAACCCGCTGGCCTACAAGCTTGCGATCTGGACGCTGTCGGCCGTGATGTGCGGCATCGCCGGTGCCTTGTATGTGCCGCAGGTCGGCATCATCAACCCAGGTGAGATGTCGGCCGCGGCGGGCATCGAGATGGCCATCTGGACGGCGGTGGGCGGGCGTGCCTCGTTGATCGGCCCCATCGTCGGCGCCTTCTTCGTCAACGGCGCCAAGAGTTGGCTGACGGTCGCTTACCCCGAGTTCTGGCTGTACTTCCTGGGCCTGCTGTTCATCCTGGTCACGCTGCTGCTGCCGCAAGGCATCGTCGGTGGCCTCAAGAAACTGTTCAACAAGAACGCACCGGAGACCAAGGCATGACGCCCGATCTGATGGAAGCCGGGGTGCAAACCCTGAACAAGGCCAAGGGCCTGCCCACGGGCGGCGAGTCGGGCGGGCGTGAAGCCAGCTATGGCCGCGTCCATACGCCCGGCGAGCTGGACTTGGCCCACGGCTCAATCCTCTACGTTGACGACATCACCGTGAGCTTCGATGGTTTCCGCGCGCTGAACAAGCTGTGCCTGAACATCGCGGCCGGCGAGATGCGCTGCATCATCGGCCCCAACGGCGCTGGCAAGACCACGATGATGGACGTGATCACCGGCAAGACCAGACCCGACGCTGGCACGGCCTACTTCGGCTCGACCATCGACCTGCTGGCCATGCGCGAGAACGAGATCGCCCGCATCGGCATCGGCCGCAAGTTCCAGAAGCCCACGGTGTTCGAGCAACTCAGCGTGTTCGAGAACCTGGAATTGGCCTTGAAGGCCGACCGCCGCGCGCGCTCATCGGTGTTCTTCAAGCTCAACAGCGAGCAGCTCGACCGCATCGGCGAGATGCTCAAGCTGATCCATCTGCGCACCGAGGCTCAGCGCACCGCCGGCCTCCTGTCGCACGGGCAAAAGCAGTGGCTGGAAATTGGCATGCTGCTGATGCAGGACCCGAAGCTGCTCTTGCTGGACGAGCCTGTCGCCGGCATGACCGACGAAGAAACCGAACGCACCGCCGAGCTTTTCCTGTCGCTGGAAGAAGAGGGCTCGCATTCGCTCGTGGTGGTCGAGCACGACATGAAGTTCATCAACGAGTTGACCACGCAAGGCAAGAACGCCGCCAAGAAGAAGGTCACGGTGCTGCACGAAGGGTCGGTGCTGGCAGAAGGCACGCTGGCCGATGTGCAGGCCAATGACAAAGTCGTCGAAGTTTACTTAGGCCGATAAGCATGCTCAACGTTGAATCAGTCAATCAATACTACGGCGGCTCCCACATCCTGCGCGGCCTGGGCTTCGAGGCCAAGCTCGGCGAGGTCACCGTGGTGCTGGGCCGCAATGGCGTCGGCAAGACCACCTTGCTGAAAAGCCTGATGGGCGTGGTGTCCATCAAGTCCGGGTCGATCAAGCTGGACGGCCAGCCCATCGACAAGCTCAAGCCTTACGAGCGCGTGCGCCTGGGCGTGGGTTATGTGCCCCAGGGCCGCGAAATCTTTGGCCGCCTGACGGTTGAGGAAAACCTGCAGATGGGCCTGGCCAGCAAGTCTGGTGGCACGCCCTTGCCCGAGCAGTTGTTCGAACTCTTCCCGGTGCTCAAGCAAATGCTGCACCGCCGGGGCGGTGACCTGTCCGGTGGCCAGCAGCAGCAACTGGCCATCGCCCGCGCCTTGGCGGCCGGCCCCAAGCTCTTGATCCTGGACGAGCCCACCGAGGGCATCCAGCCCAGCATCATCAAGGACATCGGGCGTGCCATCCGCAAACTGGCCGACGAAGGCCTGAATGGCCAGAAGATGGCCGTGGTGCTGGTGGAGCAGTTTTACGATTTCGCGGCGGAGTTGGCCGACCAGTACTTGGTCATGGAGCGGGGCGAAATCATCAAGCGTGGACGCGGCGCGGACATGGAAGCCGACGGTGTGCGCCAATTGATGTCGATTTGACAACCCCTAATAGCGAACTTCTTTTTGGCGAGGCGGCTGAAGCACAATGCAAAACCACGACGTTCTTATTGTATTGTGTAGAAAAATGCAGCTAAGCGGCATTAATCGCCGTGAAGCGCCAAATTAGGAAGTGGAAATGAAACGTTTGAGTCCAGCCGCAGCATGTTTGTCGATGGCCCTGACACTGGGGGCCGGTTCCGCTCATGCGCTGAAATACACCTTGACTGACCTGGGCACCTTGCCCGGCGGGTTCTCAAGCCACGGAAGCGCCATCAATAACCAAGGACAAGTCACGGGCTGGTCTGAGGTGGCCATTGGCGAGCACGCTTTCATGAAATCCGGCAGCGGTTTGGTCGATCTGGGCACCTTGCCTGGCGGCTACAGCTACAGCCATGGCATTTCCATCAATGACCAAGGCGATGTGGTCGGCTTTTCCAACAAGGATTTCGGTGAGGCGCGTGCCTTTTTGTACCGCAATGGGCAGCTGACCAACTTGGGCGTTTTGCCGGGCGGACTCGATAGCCACGCGCGCGCCATCAACAATGCAGGCCAGGTGGTGGGCCATGCTTCCAATGCAGCGGGAAAGCAGCGCGCCTTCATCTCCAATGGCAGCGGCCTGACCGAGCTGGGCGTTTTGCCTGGCGGTGATTCCAGCATCGCCAACGACATCAGCAATAACGGCAAGATCACCGGCTTTGGCACAGACGCCTTGGGCGATAACCGCGCTTTCATCTACAGCAACGGCAACATGGTCGACTTGGGCACCTTGCCTGGTGGCCGCAACAGCTACGGCTACGCCATCAACGAAGCCGGGCAAGTGGCAGGCACGGCCACCAACGCCCTGGGCGAATACCGCTCCTTCATTTCCACGGCTGGTGGCCTGCTTGACCTGGGTACATTGGCCGGCGGGAACACCAGCGGCGCTGCTGCCATCAATGAGCTCGGTCATGTGGTGGGTTCGGCCAACACCGGCACGGGTGCTGTGCACGCGTTCTTGTACAAAGATGGTGTCATGCTGGATCTGAACGACTTGATCGACCCCGCCGATGCCCAAGGCTGGGTGTTGGGCGATGCCACGGGCATCAATGACAATGGTCAGATCATTGGCCATGGCCGCATCTTTGGCGAATTCCACGCCTTCATCCTCACCCCGTCTTCGGTGCCTGAGCCTGAAACCGTGGCCTTGCTGTTGGCCGGCCTGGGCGTGGTCGGCTGGAATGTTCGACGCCGCCCGATGAATGGCTGATTTCGCCTTGCTGGCTTGGTAGACTAGCTCCCCTGTTTGCTCATCTACCTGACCTGGAAGGACTCTGCCATGCCCACGACCGCATCCGGCCTGCAATATGAAGACACCGTTGAAGGCGAGGGCGCAGTTGCTCAGGCCGGCACATACGTTTCCGTGCATTACACGGGTTGGCTGTACGAAGGCGGTGTCAAGGGCGCCAAATTTGATTCCAGCAAGGATCGCAACGATCCTTTCGAATTTCCCCTCGGCGCCGGTCATGTGATCCGCGGCTGGGACGAAGGCGTGCAAGGCATGAAGGTGGGCGGAACGCGCACCTTGGTCATCCCGCCTGAACTGGGCTACGGTGCCCGCGGCGCAGGTGGCGTGATTCCGCCCAATGCGACCTTGCTGTTCGAGGTCGATCTGTTAGCCGTCTGATTCAGACGCACGCATCATGTTCGCTCCCAGTCAGGACCAGGTCCGCCGGTTTTTCTGCGAGGCTTGGGCCAAGCAGCAGGCTGGACAGGTTCTGACTCCTCTTGAAGTGCAGGCCACCGACTGGGTGGCCCAGCACCCCGAGTACCACGCCGACTTGGCAGACGCTGAGGCGGCGGTCAAGGCGGTGTACGCGGTGGAAGGCGGGCGCACCAATCCTTTCCTGCACTTGTCCATGCACCTGTCCATCACCGAGCAGGTGAGCATTGACCAACCGCCGGGCATCCGCGCTGCGGTGCAGCATCTGGCCCAACGGCGCAACTCCCTGCACGACGCCCAGCACGAGGTCATGGAAGCCTTGGGCGAAATGGTCTGGACTTCGCAACGAACCGGCCTGCCGTTTGACGGTGCTGCCTACATTGACCGGGTATTGATGCTCGCCAGCCGCTGACATCGGCGCTCAAATGTGCCCACTACGTCACGGAACCGGCCTGCCTTATTGCAGCAAATAGGCCGGCTGTTTGTGACTTATGCCGCCCAAATCGAGGGGCAGGCGTCGTTAAGCGCGTAGCTCGCGCCGGTACACTTGAACTGTTACTAACTGTTCAATTGGGCTGGTCATGCCGATCCTGAGTAAATCTGCCGGTACCGTCATCGCTGTATGGGGCAAGGCGTTCTACCACCAGCCCAATGGCAAGCTTGTACCAGTGAAGGTGGGTGACCACATTGAAGGTGGCGAAGCAATCCTGACCAGCCAGGACGGTATTGTCAAAATTGCGGCGAGCGACGGCCCCACGGTCTTGTTGAAGGCCAAATTGGCTGCCAGTGATACTGACAAAGTCATTAACGGCCTGAATAACGACGAACTGGATTTCAATACCGCGGCCGGCCTGCAAGGTGGCGGCGGTGGCGGGTTGCTGCCCGGCCTGCGTGTTGACCGGGTTTCCGAATCGGTGACCGGCCAGGAATACCAATACAGCACGGAGCGCGCCGCTCCGACGGTGCCCTTTGCAGCTGTTGAACAGCCCTTGTACCCAGCGGCCGAGGTCGCGGCGCCTCTCGTGCCTATATTGCGTGTCTTGAGCGATCCGGTCTTGGAAGGGCAGGACGCGGTGTTCTCCGTGCAATTGAACGTGCCGTCGGCCGAGACGATCACGTTCTCCCTGAGCCTGCGGCCCGGTCTTGACCCCGCCACATCGGCGACTTTGTCGGGTAACGACGCGGATGTCGGTGAAGTTCAGTACTTCAACAGCGCCACAAATCAGTGGGTCACTTATGTGGCTGGCACTGAGCTCACCTTCAAGCCAGGTGAGACCGAGGTATTGGTGCGCGTACTCACCAAGGATGACAGTGTCCGCGAGTCGCTGGAATACTTCATCCTGAACGCGCACGTCACCAGCGGCACGGTGCAGAACGTCGATGACTTGGGCCAAGCGGACGCTTCCAATGAGATCACGCTGATTGACAACGAGGCGCCCCCGTTGACAGCCCGGGTAGACCCCGGCTCCGACAGCGGCACCGTGGGTGATGGCATCACCAGCGATTCCACGCCGACGATCAGTGGCACGGGCGAGCCTGGCAACGAAATCAACGTGGTGATGCCTGGCACCGGTGAGACGCTGACGGCCACTGTCCAGCCTGACGGCAGTTGGAGCGTGACACCGCTCACAGAGATACCCAGCGGCACCACCGGCACGGTTCAGGTCACCGCGACGGACTCGGCTGGCGACAGCGTCACCGTCACGGTGCCATTGAGCATTGACAACGTGGCTCCAGCGGTGTTGACGGCCCAGATCGATCCGTCGTCCGACAGCGGTGTCCAAGGAGATGGCATCACCAGCGACGCCACGCCCACGATCAGCGGCACGGGCGATCCGGGCGCGCAGATCAAGGTGACCATGCCGGGCACTGGTGAAGCTTTGACCACCACGGTTCAATCCGATGGCAGCTGGAGCGTCATCCCCACGCAGGCCATTACCAATGGCACGACGGGCCAGGTTCAGGTCACTGAAACCGATGCCGCGGGCAACGCCACGCAAACCACGGTTCCATTGAGTGTTGACACGGGCGTGCCCAACAATGGTGCCGCGCCAACCGTGACGATCACGGAAGATGCCAATAACGATGGCTTCGTGAACAAAGCCGAGTTGAACGGCAATGTGGACGTGAAGGTTGCGTTTACCCCAGCGCAAGTTGGCATGGGTGACGTGGTCAAAATCACCTCTGGTGGCGTGACCAATGCCGTGACCATCACAGCCCAAGACAAGGCCAACGGATTTGTCAGCACGACCTTCACTGCCCCTGCCAATGGCACGACGATGACGGTGAGCGCGCACATTGAAGACTCGGCAGGCAACGTCAGTCTCACTGGCAGCGATTCCGCCAAGCTGGATTTGAGCACGCTGACCGGCCTGAGCATCAGCCTCACAACCGATGCGAATGACGACGGGTTCATCAACCAGAGCGAACTGGGGGGCGGCCAGACGGCTGTCGCGCAGCTCAAGCTCCCGGCTGATGCGGTGGCCGGCGATTTGCTGACCATCACCAGCACAGGCAGCTCGACACAAACCATCACACTGACGCAGTCGCAAATTGATGCCGGGCAGTTGCAGTTGAGCGTTACCGTTCCGGCCAGTGGCACGGAACTCAAAGTCACCGCGCAAGTGAGTGATGCGGCAGGCAACCAGTCCGCCCTGGCCACCGATCAAGCTGTTGTTGCGACCGATGCGATCTTGGCGCCCAAGGTCACGATCGGGGAAGACGCCAACAACGATGGCTTCATCAATAAGGCTGAGCTGAGCGGCAACATCGATGTGTCGGTGGCACTGCCTACGGCGGCCAAGGTGGGCGACAGCCTGCTGGTCAGC
>PNKV01000012.1 GCA_013822685.1 Leptothrix sp. (in: b-proteobacteria) | reverse complement strand
GTGCACCAGCGGGCCCGGTAACGGGCCTTTGCCTGAGCTGGCCTCCGCTGGGCAGGCGGGCGCTCAAGGCATGTCGGTCTCGCTGACCGACGCGGCCGCACGGCACATCAACCGCTACTTGGGCCGCCGCGGCAAGGGCGTGGGTGTGCGCCTGGGTGTCAAGACCACGGGCTGTTCGGGCCTGGCCTACAAGATCGAGTTCGCCGATGAAGTGGCGCCTGAAGACATCGTCTTCGAAAACCAGGGCGTGAAGATCCTGGTCGATCCCAAAAGCCTGCCTTACATCGACGGCACCGAGCTGGACTTCGCCCGCGAAGGCCTGAATGAAGGTTTCAAGTTCAACAACCCGAAAGAGCGGGACCGTTGCGGTTGCGGCGAGTCCTTCCGCGTCTGACATGCCCTTCGCCTTGGCCGCAACCCCACCCTGTGGTGGGGTTTTGCTTTGTGAACTGAGCTCATCGCGATGAACCTGGACGCCGACGATTTCACCTTGTTGGGTTTGCCCCGCGCCTTCGCCCTCGACCGTGCCCTGCTCGACGCGCAGTGGAAGGCCCTGCAGGCCAAGGTCCACCCCGATCGCTTCGCGGCCGAGGGTGGCGCCGCGCAGCGCGTGGCCATGCAGTGGGCGGTGCGTGTGAACGAGGCCTACCAGCGCCTGAAGGACCCGCTCAAACGCGCGGCCTACCTCTGTGAGCTGGCCGGCGTACCGGTGCAGAGCGAAAGCAACACCGCGATGCCCTCTGATTTCCTGATCCAGCAGATGGAGTGGCGCGAAGCCCTGGAAGAGGCGGGTTCGGCCGAGGATGTGCAGGCGCTCGAAGCCCAGGTCAGCGGCCAACGGCAAGCGCGGCTGGCCAAGATCACCCAATTGCTGGATGCCCAATCCAATCCCACGCAAGCCGCGCTTGAAGTGCGCGCCCTGATGTTCATCGATCGCTTGAGCGATGAGATCAACCTGCGGTTAGAACGATACGAAGACGGCCTCTGAGCCGCGCACCCATGGCCTTGTTGCAAATCTCCGAACCTGGGCAGTCGCCCGACCCCCATCAGCGTCGCATCGCTGTGGGCATTGACCTGGGCACCACCCATTCGCTGGTGGCCTCTGTGCGCAGCGGCGTGGCCGAATGCCTGCCCGATGAGCAAGGCCGCGTCATCCTGCCGTCGGCGGTGCGCTACATGGTCGATGCGCAAGGCAAGACGCGCCGTGCGATTGGCTTTGATGCCTTGGCCCAGCAGGCCGAAGATCCGCAGAACACCATCGTGTCGGTCAAGCGCTTCATGGGCCGCCAGTTGGCCGACCTGGCCGATGCCAAGAGCCTGCCCTACCAATTTGAAGACCAGCCCGGCATGGTGGGCGTGGTCACCGTGGCGGGGGTCAAGTCGCCCGTCGAGGTGTCGGCCGAGATCCTGGCCACCTTGCGCCAGCGCGCTGAAGACACCTTCAACGATGACCTGTTTGGCGCCGTCATCACGGTGCCCGCCTACTTTGACGACGCTCAACGCCAGGCCACCAAGGACGCGGCGCAGATGGCCGGCCTGAACGTGCTGCGCCTGTTGAACGAGCCCACGGCCGCGGCCATTGCCTATGGCCTGGACAACCGCTCCGAAGGCCTCTACGCCATCTACGACCTGGGCGGTGGCACCTTTGACATCTCGCTGCTGCAACTCAGCCGCGGCGTGTTCGAAGTCGTGGCCACCGGGGGCGACTCGGCCCTGGGCGGCGACGACATTGACCATGCCTTGGCCGAAGCCGCTTTGCTGGACGCCAAGATGGAAGCCGTCACGCCGCAAGACAAGCGCGCGGTTCTGGTGGCCGCTCGCGCGGTCAAAGAGAAGCTGTCCACCGATGGCCACGCGCATTTGTCGTGCAAGTTGTCGGGCGGGATGCTGTCGGTCAGCATCACCCGTGAGCGCCTGCAAGAGCTGTCCAAGCCTTTGATCGACCGCACCTTGGTCGCAGTCAAACGCGTGCTGCGTGATGCCAAAGTCAAGCCCGATGTGGTCAAAGGCGTGGTCATGGTCGGCGGCTCAACCCGCATGCCGGCCGTGCGCGATGCCGTGGGCGCCTTCTTTGGCCAACCACCTTTGACCGACCTGAACCCCGACGAAGTGGTGGCCTTGGGCGCGGGCATCCAGGCCAATCAGCTCGCCGGCAACAACGACAAGGGCGATCACCTCTTGCTGGATGTGCTGCCCCTGTCCTTGGGCCTGGAAACCATGGGCGGCCTGGTGGAGCGCATCATCCCGCGCAACACGCCCATCCCCTGCGCGCTCGCGCAAGATTTCACCACCTTCAAGGACGGCCAGACGGCTTTGGCCGTGCACGTGCTGCAAGGAGAACGCGAGCAGGTTGAGCATTGCCGCTCGCTGGCGCGCTTCGAGCTGCGCGGCATCCCGCCCATGGCTGCTGGCGCCGCGCGCATCCGCGTCACCTTCCAGGTCGATGCCGATGGCCTGCTCAGCGTCACCGCACGCGAGCAGCATTCGGGCGTCGAAGCCTCGGTGGTCGTCAAGCCCAGCTATGGCTTGAGTGACGACCAGGTGGCCAGCATGCTGCGTGAAGGCTTCACCACGGCCGAGGCCGACATGAAAGACCGCTCGCTGCGCGAAGCGCGTGTCGAGGCCGAGCGCATGCTTGAGGCCACCCGCACCGCCTTGGCGGCCGATGGCGACCTGCTCAGTGCCGATCAACGCGCCGAGATCGACTCCCTCATGGGCAAGGTCGGCCAGCGTTGCGATTGGGGTGATCTGGAGGCCCTGGAGGCCGCCACGAAGGCCCTGGCCCAAGGTACCGAAGCTTTTGCCGCCGAACGCATGAACCGCGGCATCCGCCAGGCCTTGGCCGGCCGCACCATCGACCAAGTTTGACCTGACGCCGCCATGCCCATCATCAAGATCCTGCCCCACGCCGAGTTGTGCCCACAAGGCGCCAGCATCACTGCAGCGCCCGGCACCTCGGTGTGCGAGGCCCTGCTCGAGAACAACATCGCCATCGAACATGCCTGCGACATGAGCGCGGCCTGCACCACCTGCCACGTCATCGTGCGCGAGGGCTTCAACAGCCTGAACGAGATGGACGAGACCGAGGAAGACCTGCTGGACCGCGCCTGGGGCCTGGAGCCCAACTCGCGCCTGAGTTGCCAGGCCATCGTGGCGGGCAAGGACCTGGTCGTGGACATCCCCAAGTACACGATCAACCACGCGCGTGAGAACCATTGATGTCTCGCCAGATCTTCCTTGACACCGAAACCACTGGCCTGAGCCCTGAATCGGGCGACCGCATCATTGAAATTGGTTGTGTGGAAATGGTGAACCGGCGCCTCACTGGCCGCCATTTGCACTTCTACTTGAACCCCCAGCGGCCCAACCACGAAGATGCCGTCCGCATCCACGGTTTGACCGACGAGTTCCTGGCCGACAAGCCCTTGTTCTCTGCCGTGGTCGACGAGTTCCTCGACTACGTGGCCGGTTCGGAGCTGATCATCCACAATGCCAGCTTCGACATCGGCTTCCTGAATGCCGAGCTGCGTCGCGTGAACAAGGGCGTGATGGCCGACCACATCGAGGGCGTGCTCGACACCTTGGTGATGGCGCGCGAGATGTTCCCGGGCAAATCCAATTCGCTGGATGCCTTGTGCAAACGGCTGGAGGTCGACAACACCCACCGGACCTTGCACGGCGCCTTGATGGACGCCGAGTTGCTGGCCACCGTCTACATCAACATGACGCGCGGCCAGGATGCCTTGTTGATTGACGCGGGTGGCGAAGAAGAAGGTAGCCAGGCCGCACTGGATGCGGCGGCGGTGGATTTGAGCCAGTTCGTGCTGCGGGTGATTGAACCCAGCGCTGCTGAAGCCGAGGCCTTCGACAAGTCGCTGGCCGACATCGACAAAGCCAGCGGTGGCAAGACGATTTGGAAAACGCTCGAAGCCGTGCTATAGTATTGGTCTTCGCCAAACACCTAGGCGGGGCCGAAATCACCAATTTCGGGCGGTTAGCTCAGTGGTAGAGCACTGCCTTCACACGGCAGGGGTCGCAGGTTCGAACCCTGCACCGCCCACCAAAACAGAACCCGGACATTGCCAATGCGATGTCCGGGTTTTTTGTTGTTCGCTTGAAACGCGGCTTTTGAAACCGTGGTGAAAGTCAGCCAGTTTCCGTGCGATTTTGAACGGCATTGCCCGAAGGTTTGGGTGTAAGGTGGGCCTCTCTCGGGGCCTTGACGCCTTGGGCATGAAATCAAATCCGGGGAGCCGATGGACGCACAAGTCAACATTGGCACGATGCCGCAAAGGCCACTTCACGCCTACCTGACCCGCCTCATCTGGTGGTGTGTCGGGCCGCTGGTGTTGTTGGCCGCCTACCTCGCGGTGGGGCAGGTGCAGCAGGTGCAACTGGAGCGCGACCGCGCCGGCGCCGACCTGGCCAAGACCCTGGCCCTTCACATTGACGTTGAACTGGAAGCCAGGATCGGGGCCTTGCGCATGCTGGCCCAGTCGCCGCTGATGGACGACCCGTCGCAATGGAGCCAGTTCTACCTCGAAGCGCAAAGCTTCCGCGAGAACTTTGGCGGCCACATCGTGTTTGCCGATCCGCAGATGCAGATGCTGCTGCACACGCGTGTGCCTTTGGGGCAACCTTTGCCCATGTTGCCCAAGCCGAAGGGGCACGCTGCCGCGCCCACGGCCTTGGCCACCGGCAAGCCGGCGGTGGGCGACATCTTTCTGGGGCCCATCGCCAAGGAGCCCCTGATCGCCATGGCCGTGCCGGCCCAGCGCCAAGGCGAGACGAAGTACCTGCTCCTCAGCGTCTTCCAGGCCAAGCAGTTTCAACGGCAGATCGACCGCTTGCCACTGCCAGATGGCTGGGCGGTGTCGCTGCGTGATGGCAATGGCGCATCGATCGCGCGCAGCGGCCCGCTGGACCTGGATCCCGTCAAGGATGTCGACCCCGATCAACGCTTTGCCGTGAACCTGGCGGCCTCGCCCTGGTCGGTCGTGGTCGAGATCCCCCGAGAAGTTCACCACGCCTCGCTGCTGGGCGCCGCGGTCAAGATGTTGGCGGTGGTGTTGGGCGCCACCGTGGCGGCGGTGCTGGGTGGGCAGATGGCCAGCCGCCGGTTGGGCAAGGCCGTGACTTGGTTGGCCGACAAATCGCAGCCCGATGGGCGGGTGCCCGAGATCACCGAGATCGTGCAGGTGCGTGAACTGCTGGATGTGGCGGAGCAGCGGCAAATGGTGTCCGAGGCCAGCTTGCGACAGAGCGAGCAGCGGTTTCGCCGGCTGATCCATGAAGCGCCGCTGCCTTTGTCACTGGTCGCCCAGGACGGCCGAATCCTGGAGGTGAACGCGCGGTTTGTGCAGGTCTTTGGCTACACGCAAACAGACGTGCCCACCTTGGCCGAATGGTGGCAACTGGCCTACCCCGATCCGGCCTACCGGGCGGAGGTGATGGCCATGCGGCAGGAGGCCGTGGCCCGGGCCGTGGCGCAAGGCCTGGACGTTGAGCCGCTCGAATACCGCATCACCTGCAAAGACGGTGAGGTGCGCACGATGGTGGTCTCGGGCATTGCCATCGACGGTGACTTGCTGGTCACCTTCTTCGATGTCACCGAGCGCAAGGCGGCCGAAGAGGCCCTGCGCCAAAGCGGTGAGCTTTACCGCCACACGCTGGACAACATGATCGAGGGTTGCCAGATCATTGGCCTGGATTGGCGTTACCGCTACATCAATCCTGCCGGGGCCAAACAGAATCGCCAACCCGCGGCGCCATTCATTGGCCGCACGATGATGGAGTGCCATCCGGGCATCGAGGCCACCGACATCTTTGCCAAGCTCACGCGCAGCATGCAAGAGCGCACGGCTTTGCACGGCGAGACGGAGTACGTGTTCCCGGATGGCAGCCGCGGCTGGTTCCAAGTGAACATCCAGCCCACGCCCGAAGGGATCGCGCTGTTCAGCGTGGACATCACCAAGCGCAGGGTGGCCGAACAAGAGTTCCGCGCCTTGAATGCCGAGCTGGAAACGCGGGTGGCCCAGCGCACGGCGGAGCTGGTCGAGGCTCGGGCAGCGGCAGAGGATGCCAACCGTGCCAAGGGCACCTTCCTGGCCAACATGAGCCACGAGATCCGCACGCCCATGAACGCCATCATCGGGCTGACGCATTTGTTGCGCCGCGATGCCCATGACGCCAAGCAAGGTGAGCGCTTGAGCCAGATTTCCGAGGCCGCGGCCCACCTGCTCCAAGTGATCAACGACGTCCTGGACCTGTCCAAGATCGAGGCCGGCAAACTGGAGCTGGAGCACACCGATTTTTCGCTCGCTGCGGCTTTGGCTGGCAGCTGTGCCTTGGTGTCAGAGCAGGCCCGGGCCAAGGGGCTGGAGGTGTCCACCTGCATTGATGGGCAAGTGCCCGACGCCTTGCATGGTGACCCCACGCGGCTGTCGCAGGCCTTGCTCAATTTGCTCAGCAATGCCGTCAAGTTCACAGAGCGTGGCCGCGTGGTGGTGTCGGCTCAACTGGTCGAGAGAGGGGCGGGCCAGCTGCTGGTGCGTTTCTCGGTGCGAGACACGGGCATCGGCATCGCCCCTGACTCGCTTGAGCATTTGTTCAAGGCCTTCGTGCAGGCCGACACCTCGACCACGCGCCGCTTTGGGGGCACCGGTCTGGGCTTGTCGATCACACAGCGTCTGGCCGTGATGATGGGCGGCGAGGTGGGCGTGAGCAGTGAAGTGGGCGTGGGCAGCGAGTTCTGGTTCACCGCCCGACTGCAGGACGGCGCGGCGGTCACGACGCCACCGGTGCTGGAGTTGGCTGACGCCATGGCGACTTTGCGCCGGCGGTGCTCGGGTCAACGCGTGCTGCTGGCCGAAGACAATGAGATCAACCAGGTGCTGGCCACCGAGTTGCTGGTGTCTGTGGGCTTGCGGGTGGACGTGGCCGACAACGGCGTGCAGGCGGTCGACATGGCTCAGCGTGCGGACCACGATCTGATCCTGATGGACATGCAGATGCCTGAAATGGACGGGCTGACTGCAGCTCGGCGCATCCGCACCTTGCCCAAGCATTCGGCCACGCCGATCATCGCGATGACCGCCAATGCCTTCAGCCAGGACCGCGATGCCTGTCTGGCCGCCGGGATGAACGACCACCTGGCCAAGCCGGTGAACCTGAGCCAGCTGTACAGCACCTTGCTGCGTTGGCTGCCCCAGTAGAGGGGCGGCCAGATCCACGGCCAAATCAGCTGGTGGCTTCTTCAGGCAGCGCCCACGCCTGGTCGGCGTTCACGAAGTCGGCATGGCTGACCTCGCGCACCTGCATCTTGTCGTCCACGTTGAACACGGACAAGCGGCCGGAATCCGAGTTGTCATCGGGCAAGTCGCGGTCAACCACCGTGACCACCAGGCAGGCATGCACCTCGGTCAAGCCCCGGCTGGGCTGCTGGCCCATCACCGACCGAAGTTGCAGCAAGGCTGGTTTGAGCACATCCACCGGCAGCTCCAGAAAACAGCGCGCACCTTTGCGGCCCAGCGCATGTTCTAGGTAGCCCAAATGTTTGAGGACTTTGCGTGCGCCAGCGTGCTGGTCCAACACTTGCGCCAGGGCTTCCTGCATGCGCTCCAGCTGTGCCGCGTCCACGCCCATCAAAGGCAGTGGTTTGGCCATGCTGGATTTGGCATGAACCGCCTGAGCGCGCGGTGCGGCAGCCTTGCCACCTTTCGATGCTTGCAGCACCACGTGCAACTTGCCTTGCCGCCGCTCTAACTGCACTTGCGCCACAAAAAGCCCGCGCACGAGGTTCCCCAAGGCGGAGAACCAACTGGTTTTCTTTTGCGGTCTTGATGAGCGGGAGTTGTGCGGCATGGTCGGTGTTGTGGGCCTGTGAGCCATCATGTCCCAAGGTGTCGGGCGTGCTCGCTTTTCGGCACAGGCCCTGTCCACTCCATCACGCAATTCACCCGGCCATGGCCCATCCCCTTGCTCAAGGGGCGCCTATGTCCGGCCAGGGTTTTCATGGGTGACGTGTGATTCTCTTCACGAATAATCTAGAAACAGTGTTTTTTATAAACGCCTTGTTTCAAGGTTGTGAGGCCCCATGACCCAACCCACCATCCACCGCCGCCATGTGCTGGCCACGCTCACGGCGTCAGCCGCCTCCACCTTGATGCCGGGCGGGCAAGCGCAGGCGGCCAACGGCCCCAGCGCCCTTGGCGACTACAACACCGATGTCGTCATCATTGGTGGTGGCTACTCGGGCCTAGCCTGCGCCCGGGCCTTGGTGGCAGCAGGGCGCCAGGTGCTGCTGCTGGAAGCCCGTGATCGCGTGGGTGGCCGCTGCTGGAATCAAAACCTGCCAGCCCCATTTGGCAATTACGTGGTCGAGGGCGGCGCCGCCTTCATCGGCCCCACGCAAGACCGCATGTACGCGCTGGTCCAGCAGCTGGGCCTGAAAACTTACCCGGTCTATGACACGGGCAAGCTGATCCACTACGCCAATGGCAAGCGCAGCACCTACACGGGCGTGCTGCCCTGGTCCAACCTGCTGGCCACCAGCGAGACGGCGATCACCATGCTCAAGATCGACGCCATGGCCAAGCAGGTGCCGCTGGATGCACCCTGGACTGCACTCAAGGCGGCCGAATGGGATTCGCAAAGCATGCAGACCTGGATGGACCGCAACCTGTTCACCGCCGATGCCAAGAACTTGCTGCGTCTGTGCGTGCTGTCCCTGGTGTCGACTGAGCCGCGCGACATCTCCTTCCTGTACCTGCTGCATTACGTTCACTCGGGTGGTGGCCTGACCAGCCTGCTCAGCACGCAGGGCGGGGCGCAGCAAGACCGCATCGTTGGCGGTTCGCAGTCCATTGCGCTGGGCATGGCGCGCGAGCTGGGCGGCCGCATCCTGTTCCGCGCGGCCGCCCAATCGGTCAAGCAAGATGGCGGTGGCATCACGGTGTCGGGCAATGGTTTCAATGTGCGTGCTCAGCGTGCCGTCGTGGCCATGTCACCGTGGATGGCTTCACGCCTGAGCTACGAGCCGCTGGACGGCCCCACCCAGGTGCGCCTGCAGATGATGCAACGCGTGCCCATGGGCTCGGCCTGGAAGGTCCACGTTGTCTACGACCGCCCCTTCTGGCGCGACGAAGGCCTCAGCGGCCAGGTCACCAGCGATGCCTTCCTGCCCAAGATCGTGTTCGACACCACCCAGCCCACGGCTGGTGCGCCTGGGGTCATCATGGCCTTCATCGATGGGCAGGATGCCCGCGATGCCGCCTTGATGACGCCCGCGGTGCGCAAGGCCAAGGTGCTTCAGGCCCTGGCCGTGTTCTTCGGCCCCAAGGCGGCCACGCCACTGGCTTACATGGAGAACAACTGGCAGGCCGAGAACTTCAGCGGCGGCGCGCCCACCGGTGTCTTCCCACCCGGTGTGTTGACAGGCTTTGGGCCCAGCTTGCGCGCACCCGTGGGCAAGCTGCACTGGGCTGGCACCGAGACCTCGGCTGTCTGGACTGGCTACATGGAGGGCGCCGTGCGCTCGGGCGAGCGGGCCGCCCAAGAGATCCTGAACACATGAACCCTGCAAGCCGCACCTCGGCCGTGGTCGTGGTGGGCGCGGGCCCGGCAGGCTTGGCCGTGGCCGCCTGCCTGCAAAAGCAGAAGGTGCCCTGCATCGTGCTGGAGCAACACGACCAGGTGGGCTCATCATGGGTGGGGCACTACCACCGCCTGCACCTCCACACCGACAAAGCCCATTCGGCCTTGCCCTTTTATGACTTCCCGAAGTCCTACCCGCGCTACCCTTCGCGCCAGCAGGTGGTGGACTACCTGAACGCCTACACACGGCATCACCAGATCCAGCCTTTTCTCGGGCAGAAGATCGTCCGCGCTTGCCGATCCGATGGTGGCTGGGAAATCCATTCGCAAGACACCGTTTACCGCGCGCGGTCGCTGGTCGTGGCCGCGGGCTACAACCGCGAACCGCAGCGCCCCACCTGGCCTGGCATGGATGCTTATCGGGGCCCGATCCTGCACAGCTCGGCCTACACCCATGGTGCCGGTTTCAAAGGTCAGCGCGTGCTGGTGGTCGGGCTGGGCAACTCTGGCGGCGAGATCGCCATCGATCTCCACGAGCATGGTGCGCAGCCCACCCTGGCTGTGCGCAGTCCTGTCAACGTCATCCGCCGCGAGGTGTTCGGCATCCCGTTCCTGACCATCGGCATTCTACAAAATGCCTTGCCCCCACAGTGGGCCGATGCCTTGAACGCGCCCGTCATGCGCATGCTCACGGGTGATCTGTCCCAATACGGTTTGCGGCAGCCCGATGAGGGCCCCGTCACGCAGATTCGAAAACATGGGCGCGTGCCCTTCATCGACGTGGGCACGATCCAGCTGATCAAGCAGGGGCAAGTCCAGGTCAAGCCCGGCATCGAGCGCTTCACCGAGCAAGGCGTGGTGTTCAGCGATGGGCGGGCCGAAGCGTTTGATGCCGTGGTGCTGGCCACCGGTTATCGCCCCAACGTCCAGTCATGGCTGGAGGTGGGCGAGGGCGTCTTGGGCAAGGGCGGCGCCACCATTTCCAGCGGCCAGTTCCTGGAGCGGGCTCGAGGGCTGTACTTTTGTGGCTACCACGTCTCGGCCACGGGCATGCTGCGTGAAATCGCCCAGGAGGCGCTTCAGATCGGGCAGCTCATCGCCCGCTCACACGCGCAGCCAGAAAACGCCGCCCGAGCTGCTTGATCAAGGGCGCGCTCAGCATCAGTCCTGCAGAGGCGCAGGCGGCCATCGGCACCAGCGAGTCAAAGTAATCCATCAGGCAGGCGCCCAGCATGATGAAGCCCAACCCCAAGAAATACAGGGGCACCGCACGCTCATTTGTAGATGCTGCGTTGATCGGCATTTTTTACCATCGCTTTCAAAATGAAGGCGACCGGTGAAGCTCGGCGCCTGCCGCGATTCTGAAATTGATTGGGTGATCCCAATCGGCGCAGATGAGGTCTTCGCCGGGGCTTGTTGTGCCGTTTCCGGCTCGTGGGCCCGCCGTTTGCCGAGCTGAGGTGTTCATAAATCAATGCTGAGGAGCCACCATGGCCAACACCAACTCACCCTTTGTCACCGGTCTTTTCAAGGACCGCGACAGCGCCGAGCGCGCTTATCAATCCCTGTCCGAGCGGGGTTACACCAAGGACGACGTGAACCTGGTGATGTCTGACGACACCCGCAGCCGTCTCTTCTCCACCGCCACCTCGCGGGAGACCGAGCTGGGCAGCAAGGCGGCCGAAGGCGCCGGCATCGGCGGGGCCATTGGCGGCACCGTGGGCGCCATCGCCGCGGCCGTTGCGGCCATGGGCACCACGCTGTTGGTGCCGGGCTTGGGCATCGTCGTGGCAGGGCCTTTGGCCGCTGCCCTGGCCGGGGCGGGCGCGGGTGCCGCGGGTGGTGGCCTGATCGGCGCTCTGATCGGCTTGGGCATCCCCGAAGAACGCGTCAAGAAGTACGAAACCGGCATCAAGGAAGGCGGCATCCTGATGGGCTTCAAGCCCCGTTCGGATGAAGATGCCAGCCACATCGAGCAAAGCTGGAAGAGCTACAACGGCGAACAGATCTACCGTTGAGCCAGGCGGCTGTTCAAGGGGGCGTGGTGGCCGAGGTTTGAGGCCACTGCGCCCTGATGTCGTCCATCAGTTCCTTGCACAGCTGCCGCTCGTCCGGATCGGCAATGTCCGCGCGGTGGCACGGAGTGGCCGACAACTTGGCCAAGGACGCGTCCCGGTCCTTGATGTAGAGCATTTCCAGCACCCGCGCGCCCCCTGCTTCCAGGATGGCTTTGGGGGTGCCATGCACCTCCCAATAGGTGATGCGGCCATTCGGGCCCTCGCAGAACCAATAGGCCGCCAGGCCGTGGTTTGACGCGACGAACAGGCTGGGGCGGTCGATGTGACGCGCCACCGGCTGTCCGACCGGCTGGGTGGACAGCGCCAAAGCGGCTGGCAGGCAGTCGGGCTGAGCGGCGTGTGATGCACAGGCGGCCACCGACAGAATCGAGAAGATGACGGCGCGCATGGAAGGCTTTCTGGTTAATCAATGCCAATCGATGGCAACCAGCGTGCCTGACCCTGTTACGTCAAGAGACCATTTCTCAAAAATACCAACGCGCCAATAGCCCCGCCACACAGGCAGGCTTGGCCTGTCCTTCGATTTCCACGGTCACGGACCACGCCATCTGCACGGCCTGATCGGGCAGGTCTTCCACCGTCAGCAAAGTCGCACGGCCACGCACCCGGCTGTCCACCTTCACAGGTGAGGTGAAGCGGACTTTGTTCAAGCCGTAATTCACGCCCATGCGCACGCCCTGGCAGGCAATGCTGGATTGCAAGAACTCGGCAATCAGCGACAAAGTCAGAAAGCCATGGGCCACCGTGGCTCCAAAGGGCGATTCGCGGGCGGCGCGTTCAGGATCAACGTGGATCCATTGGTGGTCGCCCGTGGCCTGCGCGAACTGGTTAATGCGGGCCTGGTCAATCACCACCCAATCGGTCACCGCGACCTCCTGGCCGGTCAAAGCCCGAAGTTCATCCAAGGACGAAAAGGTGGTTTTGCTCATCAGGCCACTATATCGGCTTGGGTTCAAGCGCCTGGCGCCGGGGTGCGGGCCACCACCCACACTGACACGCTGCGCGCGCCGGCCTCCCGCAAAGTGCGGGTGATCTCGTCAACGGTGGCGCCAGTGGTCAGCACATCGTCCACCAAAGCGATGTGGCGGCCAACCAATGCACGGCGAAAATGGGCGTTGACTTCGAATGCCCCACGGATCTGATGTCGGCGTGCATCGGCATCCAGCGTCATCATCCTTGGTGTGTCCGTCACCCGACGCAGGGCTTGGGGCAGGGCGGGGATGCCCGTCTGCCGCGACAGGTGCCGGGCCAGTTGCCACGATTGGTTGTAGCCGCGCTCACGCAATCGCCGTGCTGACAAGGGCGTGGGGACGATCACCTGCGGCCGTGACCGGGCGGGCAACGCCTTCATGCGGGCCGTCATCAGGGTGGCCAGGGGCTTGGCCAGCGCCACATCGCCCTGGAACTTGAACCGCCCAATCAACTCGCGCCAGGGCGAGGTGTAATCCACGGCGGCCAGGGCGCGGTCGAACTCGGGCGGGTAGTCGTCGCAGGCCAAGCATTCGGTCTGGCCGTCCTTCAAGACGAGGGCACAACGTTGGCAGCGCAGGCGCTGGGGCGCGAACGCCGTCAGGCAATGGTGGCAAACGGACTGCCATTGCGCCCGTTGGCAAACAACGCACAAGCTTGGCCAGGGCAAGTGCCAACGAGGAGAAGGGCCGGGCAAAGAAAGCATCCAGTCAATATACTGAGCGCCCCGCCTGCAGGCCATCGCCCTGTCGGGGGCTTTGCAGCCACTGGTGCCCCATGTCCGCCCCTTCTTCCGATCCCGTCGCGCCTCAGTCCCAGGCTTTGCTGCACCAGGCCCGGCGCCTGTCCCATTTGCCTGAAGCGCCTTGGCTCTACCAGGAAGTGGCTCGCCGTTTGGCCTCCAAGCTGGAAATCATCCTGCTCCAGCCACTGCAATGGCTGGATTGGGGTGGTTTTCTGGGGGGCGGCGCCAGCGAGGTGCAGGCACGCTACCCGAAAGCCCAGCGCTGGGTGTGCGAGCCCGTGCCTGAATTGCAGCAACGCAGTCGCGAGCAATGGCGCGCGCAGGCGTCCAAAAGCTGGTGGGCGCCCTGGCGCCGAGGCGCCGATCCAGTGGTGCTGGCCGATTCCGTGGCCCACGCTCCGTGGGCACCGGGCGTGCAGATGCTGTGGGCCAACATGGCCTTGCATGCCCACCCAGACTTGCCCCAATTGTTGAAGCAATGGCAGCAGGCCCTGGCGGTGGATGGCTTCCTGATGTGTTCTGGCCTGGGGCCGGACACCGCCCGCGAATTGCGCCAGCTTTACCGAGAGTTGGGCTGGCCCTTGCCCACCATCAACTTCATTGACATGCACGACTTGGGTGATGCCCTGGTTGAGGCCGGCTTCTCTGACCCTGTCATGGACATGGAGCAAGTCACGCTGACCTGGGCCTCTGCCGAGGAAATGCTGGCCGAATGGCGCACCTGGGGCGGCAATGTCGCCAATGGTCGGTTCCAAGGTTTGCGGACGCCCCGATGGCGCGCGCGTTTGTTGAAAGTGCTCTCTGAAGGACTGGCTCGCCCCGATGGTCGCCTTGGCTTGACAATCGAGTTGGTCTACGGCCATGCCATCAAGCCCGCGCCGCGCCCGCAACTCGCCGCCGAAACTCGGGTATCCCTGGATGACATGAAAGCGATGATTCGGCACGGCTCGGCCAAATCCTGACGTTGTGAATCGCGCAAAATCACGGGTTAGCCATAGCAAAAGTAAATTCCCCGCAAGTTGAGATAGCGGCAGACCCTGGCTAAAATGACGTGATCATTGAGGCGGGCCCACGAAGCCTGTCTTTTTCCGGGTGTTTCGCCCTTTTCCGCCCTTTGTGGCCTTGGAGCCGTGGCGTAAATGCCTGCCGCCTTGTCCCCAGTCCCCTTGATGTCCTCAGCCGCCCTGCGCTTTGGGGTGTGGCGCCCTTTGCTGAATCTGGTGCAGGGGGCGGCGTCCATGGCCACGCCCGATACCTCCGGTTGGCGCGTCGAGTGGCTTCTTCAGCGCGACGGCGCCCTCAGCGCACGTCAGGTGTGGTCGGTGTACGCGGCCTTGTGCCTGGTGTCGGTCGGCCTGGCGGGTGGATTCTGGTATTTCGGGGCGGCCTTCGTGCTGCCCTTCGCATTCATGGAAATGCTGGCCGTCATGGCCGCGGTGCTGATGTATTCCCGGCACGCCGCCGATCGCGAGTACATTGCGATGCGCCCCAACCTGCTGCGGGTCGAGCGCCGAAGCGGTGGCCGCACCAATTGTGTCGAATTCAACCCGCGCTGGGTGCGCGTCGAGCCCGATCGGGACGATGGCTCCCTGGTGCGTTTGTCTGGGCAAGGGCGCAGCGTGGTGGTGGGCGAGTTCGTCCAGCGCCAGCACCGTCGACAGCTGGCGGATGAATTCCGCTGGGCGCTCAAGCACCTGGAGGACTGAGGCGCCCGACCGCGACCTTTGTGTCGCGTTCTTGCGCCTGGCGGACCTCTCGCAAACAGACTTATCAAGCAACAAGTTCAACCATAGACGAGCGAAGAAATGATCAAGGATCTTGGGCATCAGGTGAGTCGGTGGTCCGCAGGACGGGCGGTCGGTTGTGCGTTCGGCGTCACTGCGGCGTTGTCGTCTTTGGCAGCCAGCTCCTCGGCATGGGCTGTGAACAGCCTGCCCGGCGGTCCGGCGGTGAATCAGTTGGACATGCATCCCGCGGTCACCAAGATCGCGCTCGAGCAGCAAAACCTGCATTACCTCCTGCTTTGGATCTGTAGCCTGATCTTCGTGGCTGTGTTTGGGGTGATGTTCTATTCCATCTTCAAGCACCGCAAGTCCAAGGGCGCCAAGTCCGCCGATTTCCACGAGTCCGTCAAAGTTGAAATCGCCTGGACGGTGATCCCTTTCCTGATCGTGATCGGCATGGCCTTGCCCGCCACCAAGGTGGTGGTGGCCCAGAAAGACACCACCAACGCCGACTTGACCATCAAGGCCACCGGCTATCAGTGGAAATGGGGCTACGACTACATCAAGGGCGAAGGCGAGGGCATCGGCTTCCTGTCCACGCTGGATGCCTCGCAGCGCGCCTTGTCCGACGCAGGCACCCCCCAGGGTGATGATTACCTCTTGAAGGTCGACCACGCCCTGGTCGTGCCGGTCAACAAGAAGGTGCGCATCATCACCACCGCCAACGACGTGATCCACTCCTTCATGGTGCCGGCCTTCGGCATCAAGCAGGACGCCATCCCCGGCTTCGTGCGTGACACCTGGTTCCGCGCTGAAAAAATCGGCGATTACTACGGCCAATGCGTCGAGTTGTGCGGCAAGGAACACGCCTACATGCCCATCCACGTGAAGGTGGTCTCTGAAGCTGACTACAGCACCTGGGTGCAAGGCCAGCTCAAGGAAATGCAATCCAAGGCCGACGATCCGACCAAGGTCTGGACGCCAGAAGACCTCATCGCCCGAGGCGAGAAGGTGTACACGGCCAATTGCGCCGCCTGCCACCAGCCTAATGGCAAAGGTGGCGGCGCCATCAAGGCGCTCGATGGATCGCCCAAAGTGCTCAGCGAGGACAAGAACGTTGAGATTCAGGTGCTGCTGCAAGGCCAGAACAATGGCTTGATGCCGGCTTGGAAGCAGCTGTCGGACACGGAAATCGCGGCCGTCATCACCTACACCAAGAATCATTGGTCCAACAAGACCGGGCAGGTCGTGCAGCCTGCCGAAGTGCGCACTGCCCGTCAGTGACGCGGCGCTGACCTGACAAGATACGTAAAGGATTCGACATGAGCGCAGTCATTGATCACGGCGGTCACGCCCACGGGCACGACGACCACGCCCACGACCACCCGCACGGCTGGCGCCGCTGGGTGTTCGCCACCAACCACAAGGACATCGGGACCTTGTACCTGCTGTTCTCGCTGACCATGCTGATGATCGGCGGCGTGTTGGCCCTGTGCATCCGCGCCGAGTTGTTCAAGCCCGGCCTGCAACTGTTCAACCCCGAGCTGTTCAACCAGTTCACCACCATGCACGGCATCATCATGGTGTTCGGCGCGATCATGCCCGCCTTCGTGGGCATGGCCAACTGGATGATCCCGCTGCAAATTGGCGCGTCTGACATGGCTTTCGCGCGGATGAACAACTTCAGCTTCTGGCTGTTGATCCCTGCTTCGCTGCTGCTGGTCGGTTCCTTTTTCATGCCCGGTGGCGCACCCGCCGCTGGCTGGACTTTGTACGCGCCGCTGACCCTGCAGATGGGCCCCTCGATGGACGCCGGCATTTTCGCCATGCACATCATGGGTGCCAGCTCGGTCATGGGCTCGATCAACATCGTGGTCACCATCTTGAACATGCGCGCCCCAGGCATGACCTTGATGAAGATGCCCATGTTCTCGTGGACCTGGCTGATCACGGCCTACCTGCTGATCGCCGTGATGCCCGTGCTGGCCGGCGCCATCACCATGACGCTGACCGACCGCCACTTTGGCACCAGCTTCTTCAATCCCGCTGGTGGCGGTGATCCGGTGATGTACCAGCACATCTTCTGGTTCTTCGGCCACCCCGAGGTCTACATCATGATCTTGCCGGCCTTCGGCATCGTCAGCCAGATCATCCCGGCCTTCGCCCGCAAGCGCCTGTTCGGGTATGAGTCCATGGTGTATGCCACGGCCTCCATCGCCATCCTGAGCTTCATCGTGTGGGCTCACCACATGTTCGCCACCGGCATGCCTGTCACGGGCCAGCTGTTCTTCATGTACGCCACCATGCTGATCTCGGTGCCCACGGGCGTGAAGATCTTCAACTGGGTGGCCACCATGTGGCGCGGCTCCATGACCTTTGAAGCGCCGATGGTGTGGGCCGTGGGCTTCATTTTCGTGTTCACGATGGGGGGCTTCACCGGCCTGATCCTGTCGATGGCCCCGATCGACACGCAGTTGCAAGACACCTACTACGTGGTCGCCCACTTCCACTATGTGCTGGTGGCCGGCTCGCTGTTCGCGCTGTTCGCCGGCTTCTACTATTGGGCGCCCAAGTGGACTGGCGTGATGATCCCCGACTGGAAAGGCCAGCTGCACTTCTGGTGGTCGCTGATCGCCTTCAACGTCACCTTCTTCCCGATGCACTTCCTGGGTCTGGCGGGCATGCCACGTCGTTATGCCGACTACCCCATGCAGTTCGCCGATTTCAACGAGATCGCGTCCATCGGCTCCTTCGCCTTCGGTCTGGCGCAGGTGTACTTCATCTTCGGCGTGATGATCCCGGCCATGCGTGGCAAGGGCGTGCCGGCCCCGGCCCGTCCCTGGGATGGTGCCGAAGGCCTGGAATGGGAGATCCCCTCGCCAGCGCCTTTCCACACCTTCGAAAATCCGCCCAAGCTGGACGCTTCGGCCAGCCGCGTGATTGGCTGAGCAGGAGTTCAAGATGGCCGAGCCCACCTCTGACAGCCACAAGAAGGCATTGCGCTCACGCAACCTGCGTCTGGGCTTGATCCTGGGCTCGGTGGCCCTGGTCTTTTTCGTGGGCTTCATCACGCGCTTGGTCTTGCTCAAGCACTGACGCGCCATGAGCCCCACGCCCGCCCCCGTGTCTGCCCGGACGCTGCATTTGCGCCAAGCCAATCTGGGCATGGTGGGCAAGCTGGTGGTGGTGACCTGCCTCATGTTCGCCTTTGGCTATGCCATGGTGCCCATGTACAAGTCGATCTGCAAAGCCTTGGGCATCAATGTGCTGTCCCTGACCGAGCAGGTGATCCCGGGGGCCTCGGCCAAAAGCCGGCCCAACACCCAGGTTGACCTGAGTCGCACCATTTCGGTCGAGTTCGATGCCAATGCCCGCGGGGTGTGGGAATTCAAGCCCGAAGTGCGGTCCTTGAAGGTGCACCCTGGGCAATTGACCACGGTGATGTACGAGTTCCGCAACACGCAGAACCGGACCATGGCCGCGCAGGCCATCCCCAGTTACGCGCCCAAGCAGGCCACCGCGCACTTCAACAAATTGCAGTGCTTTTGCTTCAACGAGTACATCCTCAAGCCGGGCGAGACCAAACGCTGGCCGGTGGTGTTCGTGATTGATCCCCAGCTGCCCAAAGATGTGGCCACAATCACCTTGTCCTACACCTTCTTCGAGGTGGGCGGCAAGGTGCCTCCGGCGCCAAAGGGGGGCGTGTGAGCGAGTCACCCCAGGGCTCATTCACTCAAACGGTGAAGGCCGTGGCGTGGTCTTTTCTGGGCATCCGCAAGGCCTCAGGTCAGGCGGAAGACATTGCCCGGATCAAGCCTGCCCACCTGATCGTGGCCGGTGTGCTGGGTGGGGTGGTGTTTGTGATGGTGCTGGTTCTGCTCGTGCGCTGGGTTGTGGCGAGCGGCGTGGCGCAGTGATGGTTTCTGTCTTCAATTTTTTCAAGTAACGGTATCCAGGAGAACAACATGTCGGCAGCGGTTCCCAAAGGGCAAGCTCCCTACTACTTCGTGCCAGGCCCGTCGAGCCATCCCGTGATGTCGGCCATCGGGCTCTTCTTTGTCGTGCTGGGCGCGGGGCAATGGGTCAATGGTGTCGAGTGGGGGCCTTACTCAGTGGCCTTGGGCATGGCTTGGTGGCTGTTCACGCTCAAGCGCTGGTTTGGCGATGCCATCCATGAAAGCGAAAGCGGCATGTACAGCGACCGCATCGACGTTTCTTTCCGCTGGAGCATGGCCTGGTTCATCTTCTCGGAAGTGATGTTCTTCGCGTCGTTCTTCGGGGCTTTGTTCTGGGCACGCCAATATTCCTTGCCGGCCTTGGGCAACATCGAGAACGCCTTGCTGTGGGCCGATTTCAAGGCGCTTTGGCCCAGTGTGGTGGCAGGCGCCACTGCCTCGCCCGCGGGCACCGTGGAAGCCTTCCGCACCATGGGCCCTTGGCCGATCCCCACGATCAACACGGCTTTGCTGCTTACCTCGGGTGTCACGCTGACCATTGCTCACCACGCCCTGCGTGAAGACCAACGCGGCAAGACCATCGCCTTCATGTGGCTCACGGTGTTGCTGGGCACGGTGTTCCTGTGCTTTCAGGCCTACGAGTACTACGAAGCGTATGTGCACTACAACCTGAAGCTGTCCTCGGGCATCTATGGCTCGACCTTCTTCATGCTGACGGGCTTCCACGGCTTCCACGTGTTGGTCGGCACGTTGATGCTGCTGTTCATCACCCTGCGTTTGCACAAGGGCCACTTCACCGCCCAACGCCATTTTGGTTTTGAAGGCGCGGCGTGGTATTGGCACTTCGTGGACGTGGTCTGGTTGGGCTTGTACATCGTCGTCTACTGGATGTAAGCCGGTTGGACCCAGCCCGGTAACGGGCCGGGTTTTGCCCCAAAAGCAAAGAGCGCCCGGGTGGCGCTCTTTTGACGTGAGGGGTGAGGTTCTTCAGCCGTTCAAAACGGGATGCCGGTAGGGTGAATCCAGCCCATCTTGTAGCTGAACAAGACGAACAGGAACAATGCCACGGACAGGGCCACACGCAAAGCCAAGGCGTGCAGCATGCGGTTGCTTTTGGGGGCGCCGTCTCGGCCGTCCTTGAGCAAGGCCCGGCCTGCCATGGCGAGCGCGGCGATGATGGCCAGCAATGCAAAGGTGATGATGATTTTCATGGTGAGACATTATGTCGGCAGGGCCGGGCGGATGGGTCCCCAATGACCCCGCGCTCGCGCCAGGTTTTGGTGCTGGTGGCGGCCGTGCTGGCGGTGGCCCTGACCGTGTCCCTGGGGCGCTGGCAATTGCACCGTGCCGATGAAAAACTGGCCCGGCACGCCGCGCTGAGCGAGCGGGACGCCTTGCCCGTCCTTGACGTCACGGCCCTGCCGTGTGGCGCACAGCCCGATGCAGGGCTCATGAACCGGCGTGTGGTGTTGCAAGGCCAGTGGATGCTGCAGCACACTTGGTTGCTGGACAACCGCGCCATGGATGGCCGGGCGGGCTTTTACGTGGTCAGCGCCCTGCAACTCAAAGGTCCCGGACCGTGTGCGGCTCAGGTGCTCCTGGTACAACGTGGCTGGGTACCACGCAATGCCCAGAACCGGGCCGAAATTCCACCGTTCTCGACCCCCTCCGGGCCAGTCCAACTGCTGGGTCGCTTGGTGCCCGAGGCGTCCCGCGCCTACAGCCTGGGGGCTGATTTGGCCCTGCCAGCGTCGTCGGGCCCCGCCATCGTCCAGAATATCGACTTCGCCACCATGCCGGCCGTGATGGGCCGGGCGGTGGCGCCCACCGTCGTGCTTCAGTTGCAGCCCGAGACGTCTTTGTCTGGCCAGGTCGTCTCCGAAGCACCGGGCTTTCCTTTGCGGCGCGATTGGCCAGCCCCGGCCTCCGATGTCGGCAAACACCATGCTTATGCGGTCCAGTGGTTCGCCCTGGCCGCCTTGATCACAGGACTGTATGTCTGGTTCCAACTCCTCAGCCCCCTCCGCCGCCGAACGCGGTGATCCGCTGGTGCAAATGAGCGTGCACAGCTTGCCCTCGGCGCCACAAGCCGATTTGGCGCAGCGAACGCGCATGGGCCGGATCAAGATGCTTCTGGTGTGGGCCATCTGTGCCACGCCGGTGGTGGCCTCGTACCTGACCTACTACGTGATACGGCCCGAAGGGCGTGCCAACTACGGCACCTTGATCTTGCCAACGCGTGACATGCCGGCCGACGCTTTGCTGCCACTCAAGGACCAGCAGGGCCAACCCGTGGCCGCGTCGTCGCTGAAGGGCCAGTGGCTGTTGGTGACGGTGGCGGGTGGCGCGTGCGATGCCGCGTGCGAGCAGCATTTGTATTACCAGCGCCAGGTGCGTGAAACGCTGGGCAAGGACAAGGACCGCGTGGACCGCGTCTGGCTCATCACGGACGATGCTCCTGTGCGCGATGCCATCAAGCCTGGCCTGGAAGGCACCACGGTGCTGCGCACGCCCGAAGGCGATCTGGCCAAGTGGTTCGCCTCGGAAGCAGGCCAGCCCCTGAGCGCGCACTTTTACCTCGTGGACCCCAAGGGCGCCTGGATGATGCGCTTCCCAGTGCAGCCTGACATGAGCAAGGTCAAGCGTGATCTCAGCCGCCTGATGAAAGCCAACGATTCCTGGGACGAGGCCGGCCGCTGAGGCGGGCTGGAGCGCGCCATGGGTGGTTGGATCGATTGGAATCCCGCATTGGAAGTGGCCCTGGTAGGCGCTTTGCTGGCGCTGCTGCCCCTGGTCTGGGTGGTGGTGAAAGGGCGCCGTGAAGGGCTTCAAGGCTGGCCGGCCTGGCAACGCGCCTTGACCTTGGCGACCTTGTTCCTCACCCTGGACCTGGTGGTGTTTGGCGCATTCACGCGCCTGACGGATTCGGGCCTGGGCTGCCCGGATTGGCCGGGTTGCTATGGGCACAACAGCCCCGTGGGGGCACGCTCCCTGATCGAGCAGGCGCAAGCCGCCTTGCCCAGCGGCCCGGTCACGCACGGCAAGGCCTGGATCGAGATGATTCACCGTTACCTGGCGTCCGGTGTGGGCGCTTTGATCACGGGCTTGATGGTGGCCGCCTGGTGGGGGCGCCGCAAGGCGGGCAGCCTGTCGCCCTGGTGGCCCACGTTGACATTCGTGTGGGTGTGCGCGCAGGGAGCGTTTGGCGCCCTCACCGTCACGATGAAGTTGTATCCCCTGGTGGTCACCGGGCATTTGCTGGGTGGTTTGCTGGGCGTGGGGCTGTTGACCGCGCAAGCACGGGCTTTGGACAAGGCGGACGAATCGACCACCCGGGCCTGGCGCCAGTCACCGCTGCGGCATGCCGCGCTGGTGGTGCTGGCGCTGGCGGTGATGCAGATGGCGCTGGGCGGCTGGGTCAGCACCAATTCGGCGGTGCTGGCCTGCAGCGAGGTGCCGCTGTGCCAGGGGCAATGGTGGCCCGCCATGGATTTTGAAACCGGTTTCCGCCTGCTGCGGCCCTTGGGCGGCGATGGACTGGGCGCCCAAATCACCCTGCCGGGTTTGACCGCCATCCACATGGTCCACCGTCTGGCAGCGGTGCTGGTGTTGGGCGCCATGGTGGCCCTGGCCTGGGGCTTGTGGCGTGCCCCCCAGTGGCGCCGCGAAGCCATCGGCTTGTGGGCCCTGGCGGCTTGGCAGTTGGCCACGGGCCTGAGCAATGTGGTGCTGGGCTGGCCGCTGGCGGCGGCCCTGGGCCACACCCTGGGTGCCGCCCTGCTGGTGTGGTGGTTGGTTCGTTTGCTGGTACAACCGCGCGGCGCCCCGATTTCCACGCGCACCTCTTAAAATCGGGCCTGACCTAGCGATCCCCCCATGACTGAATCCGTTGCCTCCAGCCCCGCCGCGATGAGCTTGCCCTCGCGCTTCAAGCAGTTCTACGTGCTGACCAAGCCGCGCGTGGTGCAGTTGATCGTCTTTTGCGCGGTGATCGGCATGTTGCTGGCGGTGCCCGGCATGCCCACCCAGGCGGAAGCCTTGACGGCCTTTGCAGCGTGCATTGGCATCTGGCTGGTGGCCGGGGCGGCGGCGGCCTTCAATTGCCTGATCGAGCAGCAGATCGATTCGCGCATGAAGCGCACGGCCTGGCGCCCCACGGCGCGGGGCGAACTCACCAAGACGCAAACCCTGCTGTTCAGCGCGGGCCTCTGCATCCTCGGCATGGCCATCCTGATCCTGTGGGTCAATGCCTTGACCATGTGGCTGACCCTGGCCACCTTCGTGGGCTACGCGATCATCTACACCGTGGTGCTCAAGCCCTTGACGCCGCAGAACATCGTCATCGGGGGCGCTTCGGGCGCCATGCCGCCGGTGCTGGGCTGGGCGGCCATGCGGGGTTCGGTCGATCCCGAAGCCTGGATGCTCTGCCTGATCATCTTCTTGTGGACGCCGCCGCACTTCTGGGCGCTGGCCCTGTACCGGGTCGAGGATTACGCCCGCGCTGGCCTGCCCATGTTGCCCGTCACGCATGGCAATGAGTTCACGCGCTTGCATGTGCTGCTGTACACCTTCGTGCTGCTGGCGGGCACCTTGCTGCCCTTCGTGTACCAGATGAGCGGCTGGATCTACCTGGTGTCCGCCGTGGTTCTGGGCTTGTGGTTCGTGGTCTATGCCTTCCGCCTCTGGCGTCATTACAGCGACGAGCTGGCGCGCCAGACCTTCAAGTTTTCCATCATCTACCTGATGCTGCTGTTCGCGGCTTTGCTGGTGGACCACTACGTGCCGATCTGAGAGATCCCATGCGCAATATCAAGAAGTCTTCTTTGGCCCTGGTCTGTGCGCTCACCCTGGGCGCTTCGGTGCTCTTGGCGGGCTGTGATCGGCGCGCTGACGGCACTGGCGCAACCGCTGGCACCAATGAATCAGTTGCCCCAACACCGGCGCCATCGGGCACGTTCAAGTCTGTGGACATCACGGGGGTCGACTACGCCAAGCAGTGGGCGCTGACCGATTTCGATGGCAAGAAGCGCAGCCTGGCCGACTTCAAGGGCAAGGTGGTGTTCGTGTTCTTTGGCTTCACGCAATGCCCCGAGGTGTGCCCCACGACCATGGCCGAACTGGCCGAGGTCAAGCGGCGGCTGGGCAAAGACGGCGACCGGGTGCAAGGCGTGTTCATCACCATCGACCCCGAACGCGACACGGCCGAAGTGCTCAAGGCTTACCTGACCGGCATGGACCCCAGCTTCATCGGCTTGCGCGGCTCACTCGACGAGGTCAACGCGGCATCGCGTGAGTTCAAGGTGTTCTACCAGAAGGTGCCCACGCAGGATGGCAAGGGCTACACCATGGACCACACCGCGGGCGGCTTCGTGTTCGACCCCAGCGGGAATGTGCGGCTGTTCGTGCGCTATGGCCTGGGCATTGATGCCCTGACCTCGGACATCAAGCAGCTGCTGGCCTCAAGCTCAGGCGGCTGAGAACGTCAGGCACTGGCGGCCGGTCCATTCTTCGCCCGGTGACAGCGTCTTGGGCTGCAGGATGCGGGCGGCTTCCACGCACAGCATGTGCTGCCAGCCATCCGCGGGCATGTCGTTCAAGGCGGCGCACTTGTCCGGCCCGGGGTTCCACACCACGGCATCGGGCAGGTTGTCCGACTGGATCTGCACGCGGCGCTTGCCCTCGGTGAGCAAAAGGCTGCTGGCCTTTTCGTAGATGCGGTCGAACTCGCCTGAGAAGCTTTTCTCAGGGTGGTCTTCCAGCGCTTCGCTGTTCAGCAGGTTGTCGATGTATTGGTGGCCCTCCAGGCCATGCAGGCGCACGCGGTTCAGCTCAGACACGGCCAGGTAGGTGTGCAAGGCGGCCGAAAAAGGCCAGACCGTGTTGCCGCTGTTGCGCACGTACAGCTCCAGCTCCAACTGCGCGCCGCTGACCGACACGGTCAGCTCCAGCTCGAAACCATGCGGCCACAGCGCCCGGGTTTCGTCGCTGTCCGACAGTTGCAAGGTGGCTTGGGCGTGGCCCGTGCCCTGGCGCTGACTTTCAAGCTGCCAGGCGCGGTTGCGCACGAAGCCATGGCGGGGCAGGCTGCGGTCCGGGCCCTTTTGCTCGAACTGTGGAAAGATCACCGGGATGCCACCGCGGATTGCCTTGCCCGCGCTGTAGTCGGCTTGCGGTGACAGGTAAAGCTGCTCGGTGCCGCCTGCGGGCACCCAGGACACCACATGGGCGCCATGCAGCAGCACCGTGGCTTGCGCCCCATCGGGCGATTGGATCTGAATGGCCGGCTGGCCCTGGTGGTCGTGGAAAGTGGTGGTCTCGGTCATGCCGTGAGTATCCATCCTTCGATGGGGTCGACGGCTTTGGGCAGGCCCCATGAGTGGGTGGGGCTTTCGCCTTCGCGGTGGGCCCAGGCCGCCTGCACCAGGCACAAGGCGGCGTCCAGGCGGTCACCTTTGGCATCGGCCACGATGAAGTCGCGCTGACCTGGGGTAAGTTTCAACCGCAGGTTCAAGCGGGTGCGGCCTTGCTCCAGCGCATCGACCAAGTCCATGCGCGCAATGAGGCGGGCTTGCCGCTGTTCAGGCGGCGCGGTGGCATCGCTTTTGTAGCTGCGCCGGCCCAGCACCTCGCCAGACAGGAAGCCAGGGTAGGCCTCGAAAGCCAGGGCATCGGGGCGGCCTTGGCGCAAGCCGGGCAGGCTGAAGTCGGCTTGCACCAACCTGATCAGCCCTTCGAAATACATCTTGCCCACGGGCACATAACGGGTCTGCAAGGGGCTGGTGCTGCTGATGCCCGGCATGGCGGTGTCCGTGGGGCGGTGCAACAGCTTGGGCCCCTCGCCGCGCTGCAGATCCCAGGTCTGGCCCCACCCATCGACCAGGCGCTGGAAGCCGGCGCGGTCCTGGCAATGTGCGTGCAAGCCCTGGATCAAGGCCTGCGCGGCCGTGGGTGCGGGGCCAGCGCTTTGGGTGATCGCCTGCTTCAAGCGCGCCAAATGATCGGCCGGAAAATCAGCGGGTGGGTGATCACACAATGCTTGCACAAAGGAGCGTGGCAGGCCAAAGGGGAAGTCGCAAGCAGCCAGCACATCGTGGGCACCCGCGAGTGCTTGCGCCAGACTTGACAAGGTGGTGAGCTCATCCAGTCGATCAAGCTTGACGACCGAGCCCGAGCGCCGTCCCCAGGCCAGGGTCAAGGGCTTGCGGGGCGAGGGCGCGCACGAAAAATCCAGGCCCAGCAAAGTGCCGGGCAGGGCGCCGGACGCGCCATCGGGGCTTGCCATTCAGCTGTTTTTGCAACCGATGGAAGCGGTGACGATCAACTCATCCAACAGCGCCAGCGAGACCTTGCCAGGCACGGCATAGGGGTCAAGCACCGGGCGCTCGGAGTACTTCAGCAGGATCGATGGATTGACCTTGCCCAGGTTGACCTGGCCCATGGTCCAACTGGCGAAGCGGCGTTCGTCGATCTCCTCGTAGTCGAGCAGGATGACGTTGCCGTGGCGCGGGTCATTGGCGATCTTGGTGTACAGCTGGTTGACGGCATCGCGGCCACCTTCCAGCAGTTGCATGAAGATGTCGCCGCTGTGGCAGAGCAACCCCGTCACGCCCAGGGCAAGGTTGTTCTTGCGCGAGGCGGACAGGATGGTCTCGATGGTGTCGGCGGACAAGGGCTTGGCGGCCCGGCTGGCGTATAGCAGTCTGACGAGCATGGTGTGACCTCAGCCTTTCTTCTGATTGACCAAGGCGAGGAATTCGCGGCGCAGGTTGGGATCCTTCAGGAAGGATCCCCGCATCACGCTGTTGATCATCTTCGAGTCCATGTCCTTGACGCCGCGCCACTGCATGCAGAAGTGGTCGGCCTCCATCACCACGGCCAGGCCGTCGGGTTGCATGCGCGATTGCAGCAGGTCGGCCACTTGGGTGACGGCTTCTTCCTGGATCTGCGGGCGGCTCATGATCCAGTCGATCAGGCGGGCGTATTTGGACAGGCCGATCAGATTGGAGTGCTCGTTCGGCATCACGCCGATCCACACCTTGCCCATGATCGGGCACAGGTGGTGCGAGCAGGCGCTGCGCACGGTGATGGGGCCGACGATCATCAGCTCGTTCAGGCGTTCCGCATTGGGGAATTCCGTCACGGCGGGCGATGAGTGATAACGGCCCTTGAAGATCTCGTGCAGGTACATCTTGGCCACGCGGCGGGCGGTGTCCTGCGTGTTGTGGTCACTGTCGGTGTCGATCACCAGGCTGGACAGCACGCCGGCCATCTTGCCCTGCACCTCGTCCAGCAACTTTTCAAGCTCGCCAGGCTCGATGAAATCGGCGATGTTGTCGTTGGCGTGGAAGCGCTTTTGCGCTTGTTTGAGGCGTTCCCGGATTTTGACGGACACGGGTGTGCCTTCGTCTTCATCGGGGGCCGCGTCGATGGCGCGGAGGTTGGGGATGGTCATGGCGCGCTTTCAAGGCCTGGCAAAGCAAGCAGTCTGCAGATGGCCGATGCTATCAAGCCCCACGGCCTTGTGCGCGTTCAATGCCCGGCAGCCCCGGCTTTGCGGGGGGAATGCCTCAGTTTTTGGGCGCGGCTGGCTTGGGCGGGGCTTTGCGGCCCGTGTGGGCGAACATGGCTTCCAGCAAAGCCACGTCTTCATCTTGCCCTTTGGCCGCGGCACCGGCCTTGCCGGGTTTGGGCTGGATGAGGGGGCTGCTGCTGACCGCCGCGATGGCCACGGAGGGCTTGGCGGTGGCTGGAGCAGCGGGCGGGGCTGTTGGCGTTGCTGACGCGGTGGGTGCCATGGCCAGTGCGGCCAGTGGCGCGTCGGCGTGCGTGGTTTCGATCACGGCGGGGCCTGCTGCTGCGTGGCCGTTGGCCTCAAGGCTGGCAGACGCCTGATGATCTGGCTTGACGGTGGCGGAAGCGAGTGGGCGAGGAGGCGAGGCAGCCGGCGTTGGCAGCACCTGCGCCATCGCTGGCTTGCTGTCCTGGATGACCATGACGAAGCCGGCCATCAGTGCCAGCACGCCCACGCCCATGGCTCCCCACAGTGCACCTTGCAGCCAACTGCGGCGATGGGATTTGCTGGTCCGCGTTCCGCCTTTGGTGCGGCTGGGGCGTGAGGCATGGCGGGTTGACTCGAGCGTCGATAGAATCCGCACGCGTTGGTGTTCCTCGGCGATGGGCTCGTCGTCCATGCCTGCGAACAGGCTGGGGCGGTCCAGACTGGGTCGCTGACCTCGTCCTTGTTTGGGGGCTTGATGGTCGCCCGATGGGTAGCTCAACGCCAACTCCCTGTGTTGATTTTTTGTGGTGTCGCCAAAGCGCGGATTCTACGAAGCGTCCGACACACCAAAGCGACTAATCGTCTTTTTGCAAACAATCGTTACAACAATATGCTGGCAGGGTGGATCTTTGGGTACTTCGTGTTGGGCTGCCTCGGCTTGGCATGCCTGGTGTTTCCATCCGGGCGGCGTGCAGTCTTGACCCGGCTTGGCGCGTCCTTGAAAAAGCGCCATCAGGGCTCGGCGCGCGTGGTGCCTTGGGTGGTGTTGGGCAGTGCCTTGCTGGTCCTGCCGGCGGCAGGGGTGTGGTGGTGGGGCGGTGGCTTGCAAGGGGGCCGCACCCTGGAAGCCTTTGACGACAACAGCGCGGGCGAAGGCAACCACCACGTGGCCCACCTTCTTCAAGGCGAGCAACTGGTGCCCCCGCCGCCATTGCCGCCCGAAGCCTTCACCACGGCCGAAGTCGAGGTGGTGCGCCCCATGCTGTCCAGCGCCGATCGCCGCTGGGATCGGATGGACGAGGCCTTTGTGCAGCGCGTGCTGATGGTCTTCAAAATCATGAAGGAGCGCCATGGTTACGACATGGCTTTGCTGGAGGGCTACCGCAGCCCCGAGCGTCAGAACCTCCTGGCCGCGCAAGGCGCGCACGTCACCAATGCGGGCGCCTGGCAGAGCTACCACCAGCATGGCTTGGCGGCCGATTGCGCTTTCCTGCGCCAGGGCAAATTGGTGATCTCGGAGAAGGACCCGTGGGCCATGCGCGGCTACGAGCTCTATGGCCAGGTGGCTGAAGAGTTGGGCCTGACCTGGGGTGGCCGTTGGCGGATGATGGACTTCGGCCACGTCGAGTGGCGCCGAAACAGAAAGTAACAAGCACCGCCCCAACGGGGGGGAAGGACCACGGACATCCGCCATTAGACTGCGCCCCTGCCTGCTGCAAGTGCGGGCCATGACGACAACACACGGGAGTCAGACGACATGGGGCGTCCTTTCATTGTTCTGGGTGACAGCACCGACCATGGCGGCACGGTGGTGGGCGCTTCTGGCGTGACCGACACCCACGGCAAGCGCATCGCCCGCGTGGGTGACCAGGTCACTTGCCCGCATCGGGGCCACGGCACCACGGTGATCGTGACGGGCGATGCCACCATGATCATCGATGGCCAACCCGCCGCGCGCCATGGCGACAAGTGCGCTTGTGGTGCCACCCTGATCGCGGCCCAGGCGGTATCCACTGGCATCTGAGATGAGCAAGTTGTTGAAGGCAGGGCTGTTGTGCCTGGCGATCGGCGCGTTGGTCTGGTTGGTCACCTTGTGGCAGTGGCAGACGGCAGACCGCGATGTCTCTGGCCCCGAGATCGTGGGCCAGTTGTTCGTGCTGCCCGTGATGTTGACGGCCGTGCTGTGGCTGGCGGTGTGGGGTGTGGCCCGCTTGCGGGCTGACGCGGCCAAGCCAGTGGTGCTCAAGGCACGGCCCGCGGCGTCCGCCGCCACGCCGGCCGTGGCTCCGGTGGACGAGCGGAGGCTCAACGTGGCCGTGGTGCAAGCCGCGGTGCGCTTGTCTGCCGGAGACACGCCCGAGCAAGCCCTGTCGCAAATCCGCTCAGGCGAGGTCCGCCCTGGCCTGGACCCTGATTTGCAGGATCTGGATGGCGCCCCGGTTTTCACGGCGCGTCTGCCGGATCTGGATGTAGAAGGCTTGCGCCAGGCCTTGCCGCCTGAGGTGGGCGATCGCGTGGTGCGCGCATTGAGCCTGCTGCAAGCTCCCGCTGATCAGCTGCTGGAGCGTGTGTTGATGCTTGCAGATGACTGGCCTGTTGAGGTGGCGCCTGCCGCGTCGCCGCTGACCATGGATCGGCCTGCGCACCTCAGCGGCATGGCAGCCATGGTCCCTGTTGGCACGCGCCCCGCGTCGGTCTTGCCCCGTCTGACTGTGCGCCTGGCCTTGCCGTCTTCCTGGACCGAAGCCGAGCGCGAGCACGCGGCCGCCTGGCTGCGCATGCGCTGCGAGGTCTTGGCATCACCAGCCTTGCATGTGCATGCCCTGGACCAGGCCGATGCCTTGTGGGCCTTGCTGGACCAGCAAACCCTGCAGTGGTCGCGCGATGGCCTGCCGCAATGGTGTCTGGTGCTGGTGGCCGACAGCGCCATCGATGAGCGAGAGATTGAACGGCGGCAGTCGGTGGGCGAGCTCTTCACCGGCGCCCATCAAACCGCCCGCATCCCTGGCGAGGCGGCGGCCGGCCTGTTGTTGACCACGGCCCATTGGCCCGGCCTGGATGAGCAGATCCCGCCACCGGCCCGCTTGTTCCGCCCTGTGCGCTTGCGACGTGACAAATCAGCCGATGCCGCTGGTCGCGTGGGTGCCAGTGTGTTGCAAGACGCCATGGGGCAGGCCTTGAGCGTGTGCGCGGCCCTGCCCGATGACCTGACCCACGTGGTGACCGATGCTGACCATCGCGCCAGCCGCACCGCCGAGGTCTTTGAATCCTTGCAAGGCCTGGCTCCCCAACTGGACCCGATGCTGTCGGTGACCCGCATTGGCGAGGCCTGCGCAGACCAAGGCCTGGCCGGTGCCTTGGTGGCCATCGCGATGGCCACAAGCCTGGCGCAAGAAGACGATGCCCCTGGCGTGACGCTGGCGGTGCTGGTGCAGGCCACCCACGAGCGTGTGGCCCTGGCTTTAACTCCCTGGACTTGGGTGCCGTCATCGGCCCAAGCCAAGACCTGATCGACCTGGACTGGAACCATGCAGAGAATCTGGCAGTTTTTTCTCAACCCCAAGGTCTTGACGGTGCTGGGCGTTGCCGCCTTGGCCGCCTTGTTGTTCCTGGGCGCCGACACGCTTCAACTGGGTTTGATCTGGGCGGCGGTGGTGCTGGGCCTGATCGCCTTGGCCTGGTTGACCGTGTGGGCCGTGCGCCGCGCAAAATCCGCCAAGGCCTCGTCACAGCTGGAGCAAGCGCTGCAGGCCGAGGCCGACAAGGCCGTCAAATCGGCGGGCAAGGACAAGCGCGATGAAGTGCAGGCCGTGCGCGAACGCATGGTGGATGCCGTCAAGCTGATCAAGTCGTCTAAGCTGGGCGAGACCTCGGGCTCGGCCGCCTTGTACGAGCTGCCCTGGTACGCCGTCATCGGCAACCCGGCGGCAGGCAAAAGCTCAGCCGTGGTCAAGTCGGGCCTGAAGTTCCCCTTTGCCGAGAACACCGAGAACGTCATCCAGGGCATTGGTGGCACGCGCCACTGCGATTGGTTCTTCACCACCGAAGGCATCCTGCTGGACACCGCCGGCCGCTATGCCGTGCACGAAGAAGACCGCAGCGAATGGCTGGGCTTTCTGTCGCTGCTTAAGAAGCACCGCCCCAAGGCGCCCATCAACGGCGTGATCATCGCGGCCAGTGTGGCCGAGCTGGGCGCCAACAAGCCCGAGTTCGCCATCGAGTTGGCGCGCAAGTTGCGCCAGCGCGTGCAAGAGCTGACAGAAAAGCTGGAGGTGTTCGCGCCGGTCTATGTGGTCTTCACCAAGGCCGACCTGATCTCTGGCTTTGTGGACTTCTTTGAAGACCGTGACCGCAGCGAGCGCGACAAGGTGTGGGGCGCCACGCTGCCTTACGACACCACCGGCAAGGCCGATGCCGTGGCCGCGTTTGATCACCATTTTGACGACCTGTACGAAGGCTTGAAAGAGGCCTCGGTGGCGCGCATGTCGCTGCACCGTGGCGAGCAACTGCCGCCGGGCGTGCTCACCTTCCCGCTGGAGTTTGCGGCGCTCAAGTCGTCCTTGCGCACATTCATCACCACTTTGTTTGAAGAGAACCCCTACCAGTTCAGGCCCATCTTCCGGGGCTTCTACTTCACCAGCGCGGTGCAAGAGGGCCAATCCACGGGCCGCGCCAGCGAGCGTGTGGCCGAGCAGTTTGCGCTGCAGTTGCAGCCGGGCACGGCCTCCAAGGTGTATTCGCAAAGCGGCTTCTTCCTCAAGGAGCTGTTCTCCAAAGTCATCTTTGCCGACCGCCAACTGGTGCAGCAATACACCAGCCGCCACAAGCTGCACCTGCGCTACGCCAGCTTCCTGGCCGGGGTCGTGCTGCTGGGCGCCTTGCTGGGCACATGGACCTGGTCCTACCTGGGCAACCGCCAACTGGTGAGCAATGTGCAGGCCGACCTGGCCAAGGCGCAGCGCGTGCAAGAAGGGCGGGTCGACCTGCAATCTCGCCTGGAAGCGCTGGAGATCCTGCAAGACCGCCTGGCCCAGATGCAACAGTACCGCAGCAGCCGGCCTTGGTCGCTGGGCTTGGGCTTGTACCAAGGGCAGGCCATCGAGGCGCGCCTGCAGCAGGAATACTTCGCCGGCCTGCAGGCGGTGATGCTCAAGCCGGTGGAGCAATCCATCGCGGCCTACCTCGCTGATGTCAATGCCCACGCGGCTGATTTGCGACCCATTCAGCGGGTGGGCGAGGGCGAGCCCACAGCGGCTGCGACGCCAGCTTCGGGCGCGGCCTCCGGCGCCGCGACGGACCCCGCTTCTGCCAACGCCAACGCCAATACAGCAAGTGAGTCGGCTTATGCCAGCGCGTCCAGCACCAACGTCACCGAGGCCTACAACGCCCTGAAGGCCTACCTGATGCTGGGCGATCGCTCGCGCCTGGAGTCTGGCCACATGAGCGACCAGCTGACACGTTTCTGGCGCAGCTGGCTGGAGGCCAACCGCGGCACCATGCCCCGCGATCGATTGATTCAAAGTGGTGAGCACATCATGTCGTTCGCATTGGCGCAGATGGCAGATCCCGGGTTTCCCCAACAAGACCTCAACCTGGGCCTGCTTGATCAAACGCGAGAAAACCTGCGCCGTGTGATCAAGGGCATGCCCGCACGTGAGCGCGTCTACGCCGAGATCAAGGCCCGCGCTGCCACGCGCTTCGCGCCCATGACCGTGGCCCGGCTGATCAGCGATCCCGACCGGCCCATCGTCGCGGGCAGCTACGCCATCTCCGGCACCTTCACCAAGGAAGCCTGGGACCAGTACGTCAAGGACGCTTTCAAGAACGCGGCCAACAACGAACTGCAGGCCACCGACTGGGTGCTCAAGACGGCCTCCAGCGATGACCTGACCCTGGAAGGCAGCCCCGAGCAGATCCAGAAGGCGCTGACCCACTTGTACAAGACCGAGTACGTGCGCGAATGGCAGAAGTTCATGCAGGGCATCACCGTGCAAGAGTTCGGCACGTTTGAGAAAGCCGTGGCGCACATGAACCGCCTAGGCGACCCGGCGGCTTCGCCCGTGGGCCTGTTGATGCGCACGCTGTACGACCAGACTGCCTGGGACAACCCCTCGTTGCTGAATGACAAACTGGCGTTGGGCCAACGCGGCTTTGTCGACTGGTTCAAGCAGTCCATTTTGCGCATGGCACCTTCGGCGGTGCCGGTCAATGTCAATGTGGCCATGCCCACCTCCGACATCCCGCTGGGGCCCATCGGCAAGGAGTTCGTCGGCCTGAACCGCCTGATGATGCCGCGCGATGGCGGTGCCACGCTGGTGCGCAGCTACCTGGATGCGCTCTCCAAGATCCGCACCCGCTTCAACCAGATGAAGAATCAGGGTGATCCGGGGCCTGCATCACGCCAGTTGATGGTGCAGACCCTGGAGGGCAGCTCTGAGTTGGCCGATGCGCTGAAGCTGGTGGATGAGCAGATGCTCAATGGCATGAGCGACTCGGCCAAGGCCACCTTGCGGCCCTTGCTGGTTCGGCCCCTGATGCAGGCGTTCGCGGTCATCGTGCGGCCCACCGAGTCGGAGCTGAACCGTGTGTGGATGGCGCAAGTGTTTGAGCCTTATCAGCAAACCTTGTCGGCCAAGTACCCATTTGACCGGGCTTCCAAGGTGGAAGCCAGCGCGGTGGAAGTGGCCAAGGTCTTCGGGTCGGAGGGCGCCGTGGCCAAGTTCGTGGAGCAGTCGCTGGCGGCCCTGGTCGTGCGCCGCGGCGACACGGTCAGCCCGCGCACCTGGGCCGACATGGGCGTGCGTTTGTTGCCGGACTTCTCGGGCGGCTTGTCGTCCTGGGTGGCGCCATTGAGCGGGCAAGGCGCTGGCGCCGGAAGCTCAGGTGCGGGTGGTGCCGCGGCCGCAGAAGCGCAGACGGTATTTGAGCTGCTGCCGCAAGCGGTGCCGGGCCTGACCGAGTACACCGTGGACATCGATGGCCAGCAACTGCGTTACCGGAACGCCGCCGCGACTTGGTCGCACTTTGTGTGGCCTGGCCCCGGCACACCGGGCGTCAAGATCTCGGGGGTGACCTACGACGGCCGCACGGTCGAGTTCTTCAACGAGCCGGGTCGCTATGGCCTGGAAAAGATGATCAACACGGCCCAACGCAAGCGCACCGACAGCGGCGCGTTTGAACTGCGCTGGCCGCAAGGCGCACTCGCCGTGGCCTTGCAGTTGCGCATCATCTCCAATGCCTCGGCGCCCGCAGCAGCGCCGGCCACCACGGCGGGAAGCACATCCCCTGGCGCCGGCCGTCCTGGTGCCTTGCCGGCCATGGTCGCAGGCGATGCCGAGGCCACCGTGGCGTCGATCAAGGCGGAGGCCAAGCCATGAGCGCGGCGCTTCGTTCAACCCAGGTCTTGTACTTTGGCAAGCTGCCCTCGCGGGGCGACTTTGTCCGCAGTGCGCACCACGCGTCGGTCATCCAGAGCCTGGACCAGTGGCAGGCGCAAACGATGGAGCGTTTGTCGGCCGATCCGCGCTGGAAGCTGGTGTACGACCAGGCCCCGGCAGTGCAGTTCGCCATCCTGGGCCTGCGCAGCCAGGTGGGCCTGGCGGGCCATTGGCTTGCCAGCCAGGATGCGTCGGGGCGGCGCTTTCCCTTCATCACGGCGGGCGTGTTCGATGTGTCCGACCCGTTGGATTTCATCCAGCACGGCCCCCTGGTGCTGTCGCGCTTGTGGGCCCGCCTCGAGCAGGTGGCTCGCGTGGCCCATGCCGCCACGGACCTCGCGCATGCCCAGGCCAGCTTGACGGCGCCCATCGAGGGTGAGCTCACGACCCAGGGGCCGCGTCTGGAGCTGGGCGACTTTCTCGATACCCACACCGTGGCCAGCCTGGAGCAGATGCTGGCGGCTTCGGGCGCGCGGGTGTCGCTGCGGCAAACCCTGTTGGCGCTAGGCATCTTGCTGCAGCCGGTGATGGCGCAAGGGGCCAGCAAGCTGCACAAAGGCTTGCGCCTGCCGCTGGCGGCGGATGCGGGTTTGCGCTGGCCCGTGGCCTGTTTCTGGCTGTCGCTCATCCTGGGCTTTTTCAAGCGCGGGAACGCGGAGCTGGGCCTGTTCGTGACCAACCACACCGCCCACCCCGAAATGATCCTGGGCTTCCAGGGCGCGTCGGCGGCGTCGCTGTGCTCGGTGATTGACCTGGAGGCCTTGCAGCGCGACACCGTCGAGGTCACCCAGGCCGACTGGGTGGAGGACTGCCTGGAAGACGATTACGGCTTGCGCAAGTTGTCGAACTACCTGCGCGACCCCGCCTTGTCCCTGGCCCAGGCACTGCGCACCTTCGAAGAAATATTTTTGGGAGTATGACGAGCATGAAGCACTCCAAAGTCCTGGCTTGGTCCCTGGCACTGTGCTGCACGGTGGTCGGTGCTCAAACCACGGCATCCACGACGTCAGTGTCGGCGGGCGCGCAGGTGCTGGGCCCCAATCAAGTGGTGGTTGCCGGCACCGTGCCGGACGAGGCCACGCGCGTGCAAGTGGTGTCGCGTCTGCGCGAGTTGTACGGCGCAGACCGGGTGGTCGACCAGTTGACCCTGGGTGCGGTGGTGGCGCCGCCGCAGTGGTCTCAAAATCTTCAGAAGGTGTTGTCGCCCTCGCTGAAGCAGGTCAGCCGCGGGCAGTTGAGCGTGCAGGGCAACACCATTGACTTGAAGGGCGAGGTGGCCAACGAGGCCGTGCGTCAGCAAATGGCCAGCGACATGGCCGCTTCGCTCAACCCCACCTACACCGTCCGCAATGGTTTGCGTGTGGCAGCACAAGAGCAAAGCCTGGTAGACCAAACCTTGGGCAACCGAATCGTTGAGTTCGAAGCGGGCAGCGCGGTCTTGAGGCCGGCCGGCACCGGCATCCTCGACGAGATGGCGCTGGCCCTGTCCAAGCTGAAGGGCAAGAAGGTCGAGGTCATTGGCCACACTGACGCGCAAGGCGGCCGGGTGGCCAACGTGGCCTTGTCACTGGCGCGCGCACAAGCGGTCAAGACCTACCTGGTGAGCAAAGGGCTGATGGCCGACGCGATTGGCACCACAGGGCTGGGGCCTGATCGACCCGTGGCCAGCAATGCCACCGAAGAGGGCCGAGCCCGCAATCGGCGCATCGAGTTCAGGGTCGAGCCCTGAACGACCAAGCTTGGCGGAGCTGCCCGGTCACAGACCGGCTTCGCCTTCTTCTGGCTCCACGCCCAGCAGCTCATGCAGGTGTGACATCGAACCCTGGTCCTTGACGACCTTGCGCAGCCACTCGTGCAAGGGCATGTCGCCCCATTTCACGGCTTTCTCGGCCAAGTAGGCCACAGGGCTGTGGGGCTCGGTGCGCCGAAAGAAGGCGGCCACATCGCGCAGTTGCTGCAAGGCCTGTGCGCGGCTGCGCAAGGGGCCTTTGACCGAGCCGGAGGCCGAGGGATCGTGCGCTGCGGTGGCACCATCGATTTCAGGCGTGGCTTGTTCGTCGGTGTCTGCCAGCTCGTTTGAGCTTGCGCTCAGGGCGCCCACCTCACGTGCCAGGCGTTCGATGTCGTGCACAGCCCCTGACAGGGCTTCCTTGGCCGACACGAAGGAAGGCCCCTGGTGGCCGAGCTTCGAGTCCACCACCGCCTGCCAGGCCAGCAACTGCTGCTCGCAGGCCTGCACGGTTTGCAAGGTGGCGCGCAATTCGTCTTTCGGTGTTTCGCGCAGGGCGCGCATGAACTGCTCCAGGGTGACGCGGTCGCTGGCCTGCGCGCGGGCGTCCTGTGGAGAGCGCTCCAACTGGGCCTGCCATTGGTGCGCGGCCGCCATGTCTTGCAGGGAATACACCGCACCTTGCCGTCCCCGCGTCAGGGGCCGGGTGTGGGCCAGGCCCACCAGGCGTTGCAGCAGCCAGGTCATGTTGCCCACGCGCTGGTCCATGTCGCCATCGTCGGCCTGGGGGTGCAGGTCTTCCCAGTGGTGTTCGCACAGGGCGGTGCACAACTGCAAGCCCTGCAACAGGCCCGGGTAGCCCTGGGTGAGGGCCAACGCTTCGGTCAGCCACTGGGCCAGGCGCAAATCCTTGGTCTGCTGGCTCAGCAATTGAGAGCACTGCCGCACCACGCCCGGCCAGTCGGCCACTTTCAAGGCGGTCACCCATTCCCCTTGGTCCAGCGTGGGGTCGTCCTCGCGCCGCATTTCGGCGATCTGATCGAACTCGGTGGAAAAGGAAAAGTCTGCGCCGCAGGGCAGACCGCCGGCAATGGGCGCCAGCAAGGCTTCGTTGTTCATGGATTCCCTGTGTATTCGTGCGGATTTGTCAGCCAGCGATTTTCCCATGAAGGCGTGCCCGCCTGGAGCGTGTAAAGCACCCCCCGCAATGGGTGGATGTCCGACTGATTCACTAAATGTGAGTGATTCTCAATTGCAATAAATGTTAAAGTGACCGGATGGTGTTGACTCAGTTTTCTTTGGCAGGCGGCGGCGGATACACGCCGCGCGCAGATTTGTCCCGCAACCAGCGTTGGACGCTGACGGCGGTGGCGGTGCTGCTGCACGGGATGGTGGCCGCCGTGGTGTGGCAGGCCTCCAAGCTGCCTGCGCTGCCCCCGGATCCGGCTCCCTTGATGGTGAGTTTGATCACCGATGACGCCGTGCAGTTGGCGCCCCCCACACCGCCCAAGCTGGAGCCGCCCAAGCCCGAGCCCGCCCCCAAACCTGTGGCGCAAGTGGCACCTCAGAAGACTCCGCCCCCGGTGTTGGCCGCCAACCGGCCCCCGCAGCCCAAAGACATGCAGGTGCCCGTGGCCGCGCCCGAACCCACGCCTGCGCCCGCCGTGCCCACGCCCGCACCTGTGCAGAACACGCCCGCCGCAGCGGCGGCACCGGCCGCCAGCGCCGCGCCGTCCACCGAGCCGGCCGTGCCTCCACCTCCCAAGACTTTGCCGTCTTCCGCCGTGCGCTTCCTGGTGAAGCCGCAGCCGATTTATTCCCCAGCGTCGCTGGAGCTGGGCGAATCAGGCACGGTGACCATGTTGATCCTGGTGGATGAGCAAGGCCGGGCCAAAGAGGTCAAGGTGACCAAATCGTCGGGCTATCCACGGCTGGATCGCGCAGCCGTGGCTGCGGAAAACGCTGCTCGTTTTCAACCTTATCTTGAAGCGGGTGTGCCACGCAGTGTCTGGGTACCCCACAGCATTACTTTCAATCTCGAAGAGCGTTGACCCACCATGAACGAAACCACCACCCCCGTCACCACGACCGCCATGGTTGAGGCGAGCAATCCCGTTGAAGCCATGGGCTTCGGGCACTTCATCAAGAATACCGATGTCGTCGGGCAGGGCCTGTTCGTGATCCTGGTGATCATGTCCCTGCTGTCCTGGGCCTTGATCATCACCAAGGGGGTCGGCCTGATCCTGCGCCAGCGCCGCAGCCGGACTTTCCTGAACTTTTTCTGGAACGCCACCTCGCTGGAAGCCGTGCAGCATGAGATCACCACGCATGGCGTGAGCGAGCCCTTTGCCCACCTGACCTCGCATGCCATGCACGCCCAGGCCCACCATGCGCGTTATGGCGCGGCCAAGCTGGAAGAAGCCGGCTCGGCCCAGGACTTCCTGACCCGCACGATCAAGAAAGTGCTGGACGAAGAAACCATGCGCCTGGAAAGCGGCCTGGCCGTGCTGGCCACCATCGGCGCCACGGCCCCCTTCGTGGGTTTGTTCGGCACCGTCTGGGGCGTGTACCACGCGCTGCTGGCCATTGGCGCTACCGGTGCCGGCACGCTGGACAAGGTGGCCGGCCCCGTGGGCGAGGCCTTGGTCATGACGGGTGTGGGCCTGGCCGTGGCCATCCCCGCCGTGATGGGCTACAACTGGCTGACCCGCAGCAACCGCGTTTGGGGTGCTCGCCTGGATGCCTTCGCCTTCGAGTTGTTCACCTTCCTGTCGACCGGCCAGACGCTCAAGACCAATGCCAACGTGCATCCCTTGAAGACCAACAACACAGGCAACTGAGGAGCACACCATGGCTTTCGCCAGTTTTGACAGCAAGAGCAGCGGCGCGCCCATGGCCGAGATCAACATGGTGCCGCTCATCGACGTGATGCTGGTGCTGCTGGTCATCTTCATCGTGACAGCCCCTTTGCTCAGCCATTCCGTGAAGCTGGAGCTGCCCAAGGCCAGCTCGCAAGTCGTGTCGGCCAAGGCAGAGAAGATCAACTTCTCGATCGATGCCGATGGCGTGCGTTACTGGAACGACCAGGCCCTGACCCGTGAGGAAGCCGCTCAGCGTTTCGTGATCGAGGGCCAGAAGCCCACGCAGCCGGAGATCCACCTGCGCGCCGACCAGGCCGTGGCCTACAAAGCCGTGGCCGAGACCTTGGCCGATGCGTCGAAAGCCGGCTTGAGCAAGATCGGTTTCGTGACCGACCCAGAGCCTGCTGCCGCCAAGAAATGAGGCAGTGGGGGTAGGATCGGCGCCCATGAATGCGCAGACCTCTTCCCCCATCCCACCGCAGGCTTTGGCCGGCATCAAGGTGATCGAATTGGGCCAGCTGATTGCTGGCCCTTTTGCTGGCAAAACCCTGGCCGATTTCGGGGCCGATGTCATCAAGATCGAGCCGCCGGCCAGCGAGGGCAGCCCTGGCGGCGACCCTTTGCGCCAGTGGCGCATGCTGCACCAGGGCACCAGCGTGTGGTGGCAGGTGCAAAGCCGCAACAAGCAAAGCGTGGTGCTGGATCTGCGCACCGAGCAAGGCCGGGAGGCCGTGCGCCACCTGATCGACGAAGCCGATATCGTCATCGAGAACTTCAAGCCCGGCACGATGGAAAAGTGGGGTTTGGGCTTTGACGAACTCAGCCGCACCAACCCGGGTTTGATCATGCTGCGCATCAGCGGCTATGGCCAGACCGGCCCTTACCGCGAGCGCCCTGGCTTTGCGGTGGTGGCCGAGGCCATGGGCGGCATGCGCTACCTCAATGCCGAACCCGGCCGCGTGCCCGTGCGTGCCGGCGTCAGCCTGGGCGACACCCTGGCGGCCCTGCATGGCGTGATCGGGGTGTTACTGGCCTTGCAGGCCCGCCGTGCCAGCATCAATGATGCGGCGCCCAAAGGCCGAGGCCAGGTGGTCGATGTGGCCCTGTACGAGGCCGTGTTCAATTGCATGGAAAGCCTGTTGCCCGAGTACAGCGCCTTTGGTGCCGTGCGCCAGCCCGCTGGTTCGGCCTTGCCCGGCATCGCGCCCAGCAACGCTTACCCCTGTGCCGATGGCATGGTGGTGATTGGCGGCAATGGCGACTCGATCTTCAAGCGCCTGATGATCGCCATTGGCCGCACGGAATTGTCGGTGGATGCCGAGTTGGCCACCAACCCGGGCCGGGTCAAGCGTGTGGGTGAGATCGACGAAGCCATTGGCGCCTGGACCGCACAGCGACCGGTGAGCGAGGTGGTGGAGGTGCTCAATGCCGTCAGCGTGCCGGTGGGCCGCATCTACTCCGCGCGCGACATCGCGGAGGACCCGCATTACCTGGCGCGCGACATGATCGTGCCTGTGACCACCCACGATGGCCTGACCGTGCAGGTGCCCGGCGTGATTCCCAAGCTGTCGGCCACGCCGGGTTGGATCTCGCGGCGCGCGCCGACCCTGGGTGAAGACACAGAGCGGGTGTTGGGCCCGCGCAGACCGTGAACAGCTTGCCGCTTGATCCACCACCCAGCCCCTGCACCAAGGTGTGCCGCATGGAGGGCTCGGTGTGCGCAGGCTGTGGTCGCACACTCGACGAGATTGCCCGCTGGAGCAGCATGAGCGCTGACGAAAAGCGCGCGGTACTGTCACGCCTGGCCGCGCAAAAAACGGCATCATAGAGCGGCAGTGCGCTCCCTTCCTCGTTTTGTCCCTCTGCTGGAGTCTGAATGTCCCATCCTCATCGCGCATCTGCGCTGTCCTGGTTTGGCAAGCTGTGGTCCTGGCTGGATGCCGGTCGCCGGTTGATCCTCAATCTGGTGTTCTTATTGCTGATCGTGATGATCGTGGTGGCCGTGTTCAAGAGCCGGGGGCCGGCCTTGTCTGACAAGACCGCCTTGGTTCTGGATTTGCAGGGCCTGGTCGTGGAGCAGGACGCGGGCGATCTTCGGACCACGGCCATGCAGCAGGTGCGTGGGCAAGACATCCAGAAGACCCAACTGCGCGATCTGCTGACGGTGCTGGATGCGGCGGCCAAGGACGCCAACATCGCACACGTGGTGCTGGTGCTGGATGATTTCCAAGGCACGGGCCTGGCCACCTTGCGTGAAGTGGCCGCGGCGCTGGACCGTTTCAAGGCCAGCGGCAAAAAGGTGATCGCCTGGGGCAGCAGCTATGACCAGCGCCAGTACTTCCTGGCCGCGCACGCCAGCGAGGTGTTCGTTCACCCCATGGGCATGGTGTTTCTGGAAGGCTTTGGCCGCTACCGCAACTACTACCGCGATGCCTTGGACAAGGTCGGCGTCAGCGTCAACCTGATCCGCGTGGGCACCTACAAAAGCGCTGCTGAGCCTTTCATTGCCAATGCGTCCTCGCAAGCGGCTAAAGAGGCCGAATCCTTTTTGTACAAGAGCCTGTGGGGGACCTACACCAGCGGGGTCGAGAAAGCCCGCAAGCTGCCGGCGGGCGCTGTGATGGCCTACATTGACGGGGCACCCGAGCAACTGGCGGCGGTCTCTGGCGATTCGGCCAAGCTGGCACTGCAGGCCAAGTTGGTGGATGGCATCAAGACGCGCGACGAGTTGCGCCAACTGCTCGTCCAGCGCGGCGCCCAGGACGAGGATCCCGCCAAAGCCTTCCGCCAGATTTCGTTTGGCGACTACCTGGCGCGCCAGCATCAGCCCATCACCGGTGATGCGGTGGGCGTGATCGTGGCCGAAGGCGAGATTGTGGAGGGCGTGGCCCCCGCGGGCGTGGTGGGTGGTCGCTCCACCGCCAACCTGATCCGCAAGGCCCGCGAAGACAGCAACATCAAGGCCCTGGTGCTGCGGGTCAACTCGCCCGGTGGCAGTGCGTTTGGCTCGGAACTCATCCGACGCGAGCTGGAATTGACCCGCCAGGCGGGCAAGCCTGTCATCGTGTCGATGGGTGACTTGGCGGCCTCGGGTGGTTACTGGATGTCCATGGCGGCCGACCAGGTGATCGCCGACACGGCCACGATCACGGGCTCTATCGGCGTGTTCGCCTTGCTGCCCACGGCCGAGCAGGCCTTGGACAAGTTGGGCGTGCACACGGACGGTGTGCCCACCACCTGGCTGGGCGGCGCCGGCGATCCACGTCGTCCGCTTGCCCCCCGCTTTGCCAGCATGGTGCAGTCCACCATCGACCACATCTACGCCGATTTCACGGCCAAGGCTGCAGAGGCCCGCAAGACCACGCCCGATAAGATCGACGAGGTTGCGCAGGGGCGCGTGTGGACGGGCGCTCAAGCCAAAGAGCGTGGGCTGGTCGACAAGCTGGGCTCATATGGTGACGCCCTGAAGGCGGCGGCGGTGAGTGCCAAGCTGTCCGAGGGATACCGCGTGGCCTACATCGAGCGCGAGCCTGGTCGTCTGTCGGGCTTGCTGCGTGCCTTGGGGGGCGATGCCGCCTTGGCGTGGGCGCAGCAGTGGGACGTCCGGCTCATGCCTTTGGGCACGCCACCCGAAGTGGCGCGCGACCTGCGCCGCGACCTGGCGCTGGTGAATGACATGGCCACTGGCCGCAAGCCCTTCAGCGTGAGTGCGCATTGCTTGTGCGAGGCGTTCTGAACCCCATGAGAACACTGACCCCCCTTGAAGTCCGCGTCTTGGGCGTGCTGGTCGAAAAGCACCACACCGTGCCAGACAGCTACCCCTTGTCGCTCAATGCCTTGACCTTGGGCTGCAATCAGAAGACCGCGCGCGACCCGGTCATGCAGGCCACCGAGGCCCAGGTGCTGCAAGCCATTGAAGGCCTGCGCGAACTCAGCCTAGTCAACGAGGTGAGTGGCAACCGCGTGGTTCGTTTTGAACACAACGCGGCGCGCGGCCTCGGTGTGCCCAGCCAGGCGGTGGCCTTGCTCACCTTGCTGGCTTTGCGCGGGCCGCAAACTTCGGCCGAATTGCGCTTGCACACCGAACGCTTGCACCGGTTCGCCGATGTCTCGTCGGTGGAAGGTTTTCTGGACGAGTTGGCCGAGCGCGAACAGCCCATGGTCGTCAAGCTGGCACGGGCGCCCGGCGCGCGGGAGCCGCGTTGGGCGCACCTGCTGTGTGGCGAAGTGAACCTGCCATTGGCGACCCTGGCCACGGGGCAAGGGGATGAGTCAGTCATGGCCGAAGAACTGGTGGCCTTGAAAGCCCGCCAGGCTGACATGGCCATGGAGTTGGCGAACTTGCGTGCCTTGGTGCTGCGCATGGCCGATGAGTTGGGCATGAAGCCACAGGGCCCGGAAGTCTGAGCCCAGGCACGCTACCTGGCTTCAGCGCCAGGCTTGTGCCACGCGTTCATGGGTGTGATGACGGTCCAGCCAGTACACGACGAACACGCAGCCCATGGCGGCCAGCACGGTGCCGATGGCGAAGGCCGGCGCGTAGCCCAGCAGATCGCCCGCCAGGCCACCGGCGATGCCGCCCAGGCTGCTCACCAGCACCACCACACTGGCCAACAGGGTGTAGTCCGTGCCGGCATGCAAAGGGTCGGAAGCGTCCATCATCAAGGCGAACAAAGCCACCGAGGCCATGGTGCCCACCAGGCCTTCCACGATGGTGGCCGCCCACAGCAACTCCACGCCGCCCACGCCCATGGCTGCGGCAATGTAAAAACCAAAGCCGAGTGCCTGGGCCAGGCCACTGAACAGCAAGGCCTGGCGCCGTCCCACCCGGAAGGTCAGCCATCCGCCGATCACCGCGCCCAGCAGGCTGGTGGCCGAACCCACCGCGCCCTTCATGCCCGCGATGGTCTCCTTGCCCAGGCCCTGGTCGCTGAGGAAGGGCACGATCAAGGAGCTGACCATCTGATCGCCAAAACGGTAGCAAAAAATCAGGCCAGCGATGGCGGCCATGCCGGGCCTCAATGCGCGATGAACCCAGGCAATGGCCAAACGCCAGCCACCCGGGCGCGTGTGATGTTCGGCAGGGGGAGGCGGTTCGCGCAAGGTGAGCACGGGCACGACCGTGATCGCCAACATCGCGGCCATGCACAGGAACATCACGCTCCAGTTGCTGCGGGCAAAGACCCACAGCAGCAAACCGCCACCCAGGATCATGCCTAGGCGATAAGCACCGACCTGGATGGCATTGGCCAGGCCACGCTCTTTGGCGTTCAGCAGCCGCACGGCCAAGCCATCGGTGACCACATCTTGCGTGGCCGCGATAAGGTTGAAGGCAAAGACAGCGGTGAACAGCGCGATGCTGCCCAATTGAAGGTTGAGTTGCGACAGCAGCAGGGCGGTGGCACAGGCCGCGCATTGCAGTCCCAGCAGCCAGCCACGGCGGGTGCCATGGTGGTCCAGTACCGGGGCCCACATGAACTTGAGGGCCCAGGGCAGCGCCAGGAATTGCAGGAAGCTGATCGCGGTCAGCGACCAGCCCGCTTCACGCAGCAACACCGGCAAGGCCAGGGTGAAGAAGCCAAAAGGCAGGCCTTGGGCGGCGTACAGGCCGGTGAGCAAGGTGAGTTGCTGAGCCCGTGTGTTCTGAACAAGCATGCCGTGCCTTTGTTGCTCAACGTTGGCCGGTGGCCTGGGGCCGCCACAGGTCCACGAACGCCTGGAACCACCAGGACCGCAAGCCGATCACCAGGGTATAGGGCTTGCGCTGCGTGGCAGGCAGGCGTTGGTCGGCCAGGTGCTGCTGGGCGAAGTCTTCGGCCACGCGTTGCAGACGTTCGGCGAAGGGCTTGGCCAGGCTGTGGCCGATGGAGCCGTGCACAAGCAGCAGCAGTTCGTCATCGCCTTCAAAGCCCCCCGCGAAATACTCTTCCACGACGTGCTCGCGGAAGAAGCCCATCACCGGGCCATGGGGCCGCCAGCGGAAGGTCTTGGACACCTTGAGCCGGTAGCGGTTGAGCGGCCGCAACTCGATGATGCCCAGCTTGTCGAGTTTGGCCAGCAGGCGGAAGCATTCGGTCTCGCTGATCTCGTAGGTGGACACGATCTGCTCGAACGTCCACTGGCTGAGGCAGCAGATGGCCATCAACAGCAGCTTGCGGTCGGCCACCACGGCTTTCTCTTGCGCGAGGGTCAGCTCGCGCTTCAAGGGCTGGGCGTCGGCCACGCGGCGGGCCAGGTCGGCGAAGTCGATTTTGAGCACGCGGCAGATGTCGTCGATGCGGGACAGGGGCATGTCGCCCTTGGCGAAGACGCGCTTGATGCTGGACTCGGCCATGCCCAAACGCTCACCCAGTTGGGCATAGGTGATGCCGGCGGATTTCAGCTCCTGCTTCAGCGTGTTGACGAGATCCTGGGTGGTGCTCATGGGCGTTGGGTATCGAAATTTGATACCCAGTATGCACGATGGCGCTACTCGGTATTGATTGATTGACCCGCTTGAGCTGAATTTACACAATCCATTCCCATGTTCAACACGCTCCCAAGGGGCCCCAAGATGACCACCACCATTCGCCGCGATACCAAATCCTGGAAGACCCAGGTCTGGATCTCTTTCGGCATCGCCGTGACCGTGTGCGCCACCGGCCTGGGCTACCTGCCCGGTGCTGACCTGGAGCGCGCCTTCATGGTCATGGGCTATGTGTTCTGCCTGTCGGCGGTGTTCGCGCTGTCCAAGTTCGTGCGTGACAAGGAACTGCGTGGCAATGACACACCGATGTGGTCGGTGGTGGTGTGGTCGGGCTTTGCCTTTGCCATCGGCCTGACCGGTTGGGGCCTGTATCAGATGGACATCAACCCGACCTACAAGGCCTACCTGCTGGTGACCTGGCTGTTCCTGATCTCCAGCGCCTTCACCCTGGCCAAGATGCTTCGTGACGACCACGAAGCCGATGTGGCCGAACACAAGGAATGATGACCATGACGCTTTTGCAAACAACCCGAATCCTGGCCTTGAGTGCGGCCTTGAGCCTGGCCTCCATGGCGCAGGCCCACAACGAGGCCTCTGAAGCCAGCGCGCTCTCGGCCCTGCCGGTGGCGGTGTCCGTGGCGGCGCCCTCCATGGTGCTGTCGGCGGGCGTGGTGCTGACCGTCGTCTCGGTTCAGGTGGTGGCCGGTGCCGCCGTGTGGGTGGTGCAGCGCGCCAGCGATGGTGCCCGGATGGTAATCCGCTGGGGCTCGCAGGCGGCTGGCGTGGCCTCGGTGGCCTTGGGCACCGCCGTCACTGTGACAGCGGTCAGCGCGGGCTACATCCTGTCGGCGGCGGGTCAGGCCATTGCCTTCGTGCCCAACGCCCTGGGCGCCTCGCTGCTCTACAACGAACGCTTCACCGATTGATCGGAGCCCAGCATGTTCAATTTCAAAACCGCCGTGGCAGCCTGGTGCCTGGCCCTGTCATTCACGGCCCACGCGGGCAGGCCTTGCGAGGTCAAGCCCCTGACCGTGGGCGCCGTGCAAAAAGGCCTGGCCTTGGCCGAGCAGACGGTCAAGCGGCTGAACGACACCGGTGCCAGGGTCGTGGTGCTGGCCAGAGCCGGGCAGGACCTGAGCCAGTACGGATTGCGCTATTCGCACCTGGGCCTGGCCTACCGCGATGGCGCCACCTGGCGGGTGGTGCACAAGCTCAACCAGTGCGGCACCGACCGCTCGGCCTTGTACCGCCAGGGCATCGGTGACTTCTTCATGGATGCGCCCTTTGAGTACGAAGCCGGTGCGGTCGTGTTGTCGCCCCAGGTGCAGGATCGCCTGTGGCCCATGCTCCAGGAAGGCCAAGGCCTGCGGACTCTGCACACGCGGGCCTACAGCATGGTGGCCTATGCTTGGGCGCAGCAGTACCAGCAGAGCAACCAGTGGGCGATCGAAACCTTGGCCCTGGCGATGGAACCTCAGGCAAGCCGCCGAGACCAGGCGCAGGCATGGCTGCGCTTCAAGGGCTACGAGCCCACCGAACTGCGCTTGTCCGCCTTGACCCGCCTGGGGGCTCGCGTGACCTCGGCCAATGTCAGCTTTGACGACCACCCCACGCACCTGCGCTTCTCGGGCCGCATCCGCACGGTGACGGTTGATTCCGTGTTCGCCTGGCTGAACCGCTCGGGATTGGGCGAGCCTCCCCTGCTTATCTATTGATTGGCGGCCCCAAGTTTGCCTATACATTTTCGGCTGACGATACAAGTTGCGCATCCGGCATCAGTGAGAGGAACACGATCTTGAGCAAACCCCCTGGCCAAGCCACGCCTTCGAGTGGACAGTTCGCCCTCCTGGGCCAGCGCCGCTTCGCGCCTTTCTTCTGGACGCAGTTCCTGGGCGCGGCCAACGACAACCTGTTCAAGTTCGCCTTCACGGTGCTGGTGACTTACCAGCTGAGCGTGTCCTGGCTGGACGCCAAGATGGCCGGGCTGGTCATCGGCGCCTTGTTCATCCTGCCCTTCGTGCTGTTCTCGGCCACGGCGGGGCAGTGGGCCGACAAGTACGACAAAGGCCGCATCATGCGGGCCATCAAGCTGCTGGAAGTGGCCATCATGGTCTTGGTGGCATTTGGCTTCTTTGGCCAGAACGTGCCGCTGCTGCTGGCTTGCGTGTTCCTGATGGGCCTGCACTCCACCTTCTTCGGCCCGGTCAAATACGCCTACCTGCCACAGCACCTCAGCCCGCGCGAGTTGACCGGCGGCAACGGCATGGTCGAGATGGGCACCTTCGTGGCCATCCTGCTGGGCAATGTGGGCGGTGGCCTCCTGATGAGCATCCCCGAGGTCGGCGTGCATTGGGCCGCGGGCGCTTGCCTGAGCGTGGCGGTGATCGGCTGGCTGATGTCCCTGCAGATCCCGGCCTCGCCCTCGTCCGACCCTGGCTTGAAGCTGAATTGGAACCCGGCCACCGAAACCTGGCGCAACCTCAAGCTGGCCGCCGAGTACCCCAGCGTGTTCCGCTCCTTGTTGGGCATCTCCTGGATGTGGTTTTTTGGCGCCGTCTTCCTGGCGCAGTTCCCATCGTTTGCACGCGATGTGCTGGGCGGCAATGAACAAGTCGCGTCCTTGCTGCTGGTGGTCTTCTCGGTCGGCATCGCCATTGGCTCGCTCTTGTGCGAAACCTTCTCGCACCGCAACGTTGAAATCGGCCTGGTGCCGATCGGCGCCGTGGGCATGACCGTGTTCGCCTTCGACCTCTACCTGGCCAGCCGTGGCCTGACCCATCCCTTGGGCAGCCTGATGACCGTGGGCCAGTTCGTGGCGCAGCACGCCCACTGGCGCGTGATGATCGACCTGGCCATGCTGGCCTTTAGCGCGGGTTTGTACAGCGTGCCCATGTACGCCCTGATCCAGCTGCGTGCTCAGCCCAGCCACCGCGCGCGCATCATCGCGGCCAACAACATCCTCAACGCGCTCTTCATGATCGTGAGCAGCCTGATGGCGGGTGCCCTTCTGGGCGCGGGCCTGTCGATCCCCGAGGTGTTTGGGGCCACGGCCGTGCTCAACATCATCGTGGTGGGTTATGTGTTCTGGCTGATGCCCGAGTACATCGTGCGCCTGGTGATGCTGTTCGCGACCCGCATCGTCTACCGCCTGAAGGTGCGTGGCGAGGATCACCTGCCCACCGATGGCGCGGCCATCCTGGTGTGCAACCACGTCAGCTTTGTCGACGCGGTGATCCTGGGCGTGATCAGCCCGCGTCCCATGATCTTCCTGATGGACCACCGCATCTTCAAGACACCCGGTGTGGGGTGGTTTTTCCGCGCGGTCAAGGCCATCCCCATCGCGCCTCAGAAAGAAGACCCGGTGGCTTACGAGCGCGCCTTTGAACGCGCCCGCCAGGCCTTGAGCGATGGTGAGTTGCTGTGCCTCTTCCCTGAAGGCGCGATCACCCGCGACGGCACCTTGCAGCCCTTCAAGGCCGGCATCATGAAGATCCTGGAGACCAACCCGGTGCCGGTGATCCCCTCCGCCTTGCACAATCTGTGGGGCTCCAGCTTTTCGCGCATCGATGGGGTGGCCATGGCCAAGCCCTTGCGGCGCGGCTTGTTCAACCACGTGGGCCTGGTGGTGGGCGAGGCCATTGCGCCCGACCAGGTCACGCCTGAAGGGCTGCAAGCCCGCGTGCAGGCCTTGCTGAACGAGCCAGCCCCTTGAAGCCCGAGCAGCCGCATCAGTTTCGGCTGCTGAGGCAGCGTCGCTTTGCGCCGTTCTTTTTCACGGTGTTCCTGGGGTCGATGAATGACAACGTCCTCAAGTTCTCTGTCACGCTGCTGCTGACCTACCAGGTGGCCGTGCCCTGGCTGCCGCCGAACCTGGTCGGGCCCTTCATGGGGGCCATCTTCATCGCGCCTTCCTTGTTGCTGTCGGCAACCATGGGCCAATGGGCCGACCGGTGCGACCTGGGCGGGCTGATCCGCCTGGGCAAAAGCCTGGAGGTCGTCATGATGGTCCTGGCGGCCTGGGCTTTGTGGCGGCGTGATGCAGCCCTGATGGTGGGTTGCGTGCTGCTGTCCGGGGCGCACGTCGCCTTGTTCTCCACCGTGCGGTACGCCTACATCCCCCAGCATCTGCGCTTGCACGAGCTGACCGGTGGCAATGGCTTGCTGGAGATGGGCATCTTCCTCGCCATCCTGATGGGCACCCTGGTGGGCGGACTGCTGGTCGCGCCTGAACTGGGCGGCACCTGGGCCGTGGGCCTGGCGGTGGTGCTGATGAGCGTGCTGGGCCGCATCGCCTCTCGCTGGATTCCCAGCACGCCCGCGGTTGATCCTGGTTTGAAAATCCACTGGAACCCGGTGGCCGAGACCTGGCGCAACCTGAAGCGTTGCCATGAAGACCCGCTGGTGTTCGCCTCCATGCTGGGCATCTCGTGGATGTGGTTCTTTGGCGCCGGCTTCCTGGCCATGTTCCCGATCCTGAGCAAAGACGTGCTGAATGGCCAGGAGGGCGTGGCGTCCTTCCTGCTGGTGTTGACCTCGCTGGGCATTGGCGTGGGCGCCTTGATGTGCGAGCGCTTGTCCCGTGGCCGGGTGGAGCTGGGGCTGGTGCCGTTGGGCGCCCTGGGCATGGCCGTGTTCGCCATCGAGATGTCGCTGGCCGTGCATGCGCTGGAACAGGCGAAGACGCTGAATGCACGCCCCGCCTGGACCGCGATGGCGTTTGTGGCCCATCCCGGGCATTGGCGCTTCCTGGTGGACCTCGTGCTGATGGCCTTGTCGGTGGGGCTGTTCAGCGTGTCCTTGTACGCGCAGATGCAGGCGCGGGCCGAGCCCAGCCACCGGGCCCGCCTCATCGCGGCCAACAACATCCTCAACGCTCTGTTCATCCTCTTGAGCGCAGTGCTGGTGGGCGCTTTGAGTGCCGCTGGTCTGAGCATGGGACAGCTGTTTGCGGCCCAGGCCGGGGTCCACATTGTGGTGTGCGGGCTGGCGTTTGCGTGGCAGCCCATTTTTGTCAGACGCGCCGTGATCCTGGTCAGGCAGTGGCTTGGGTCACAATCGTAGCCATTCACATCAAATCCTCAAACATCATGGGAAGCTTCTTGTCGCGCTCGGTTATGGCCCGTGTGGTGCCGTTTGTGTTGTTCATGGTGATGCTGGCCCTGCGCGGCCAGGTGCCCGCCGATGGCAGCTGGGGCATCGATCCTCGCTGGGTCTATGGCCTGTGTGTGCTGGTGGTCAGCGGCAGCTTGGCGTTCTTCTGGCGTGATTACCAGGAGCTGGCGCGGGGCTCCTTGCCCGCGGCCAAGGAGCTGGTGCTGGCCGTGGTCGTCGGTGTCGTGGTGTTCGCGCTGTGGGTCAATCTGGCCCAGCCCTGGATGATGTTGGGCGAGGCCACGGCCAGTTTCCGCCCGGTAGACAGCGAGGGCCGCATCGAATGGGGTCTGGTGGCGGTGCGTTGGATCGGCGCGGCCCTGATGGTCCCGATCATGGAAGAGCTGTTCTGGCGCTCATTCCTGATGCGTTGGGTGGACAACCCCGATTTTGAAAAGGTGGACCCGCGCGCCGTCACCTTGAAGGCGGTGGCCTTGTCCACCTTGGTGTTCATGTTGGCGCACACCCAGTGGCTGGCGGCCATCCTGGCGGGCCTGGCCTACGCCTGGCTGTACAAGCGAACCGGCTCCTTGTGGTCGCCCATCCTGGCCCATGCCGTCACCAATGGTGTGCTGGGTGTGTGGGTGGTGCTCTATGGCAACTGGCAGTTCTGGTGACCAGGTCGACGAGGACGGGTGGCATGCAGCGGGTGAGGATTTGGTGGCAGTGGGGCGCGCGGGCTGCGGTAGTAGGCGTGGCCTTGGGTGTAGCGGTGGTGTGGCTGTGTCTGGCCAATGACCCCGAAAGCCACGCCGCCCTGGCCTTGTTGCTGTACGTTCCTTACCCGGTGTACCTGCTGCCGGCATTGGTCGCCGCCATCTGGTCGTTCAGCCTGGGTTGGCGCTGGCGCCTGCTGGCCCTGAGCACCCTGCTGGTGGTCCTGATCGTGTTGATGCGGCCGGCGTTCGGGCATGCCGACGAGGGCTACCGGCGCGTGCGGCTGATGACCTACAACGTCAAGTCCTACCTTGCGGTGCAGCGACCCCATGGCCTGGCCGAGGTGTCCATGGAGGTGTTGCAGCACGACCCCGATGTGATCGTCATGCAGGATGCCGGCCAGCTCATGGACGAGCATTTTGTTTCGCTCGATGCGCGCAAGACCATTTTCGGCCAAAGAGAGATCTACGCGTTTGGCCAGTACATCGTGGCCAGCCGCTTTCCCTTGAAGGCGTGCAAGCCTGGCTTCATTCCTTACGACGGGCAGAATCACACCTATGTGCACTGTGTCGTCTCGGCCAATGGGACCGAGTTTGACCTGGTCACCGTTCACTTCGTGACGCCGCGTTATGGTTTGAACGCAGCCCGCAAAAAGGGCGTCAAAGGCCTGGGCGCCTGGCGCGACAACATGAACAAGCGCCTGACCCAGTCCGGGGCCTTGGCCGAACAACTGCTGGACATGAAGCGTCCCCGCGTTGTGGCCGGTGACCTCAATGCCCCTGAGAACTCCAACGTGGTGCAAGACCTGCTGGACACGGGATTGCGGGATGCGTTTGCCTCTGCAGGTCTGGGCTATGGTTATACCCATGGGCATTCACTGTGGCCCGGGATTTCGTTTTTGCGCATTGACCATGTCCTGGTCAGTGGTGAGATTGGCGTGAGTGATGCGTTCGTGGGCGGCAAGGTGGCCTCGCAGCACCGGCCGGTCATTGCCGACTTGCTGCTGGTGCGCCACTGAGCGCCGCTGTGCAGTGACGCGCAAGCGCTGCACCCGCGGGAGCGGCTAGACCCCTCGCGCGCGGTCGGCCGCGAACTGCTTCTGGAACTCGGTGAAGGTGCCGGCGTCCAGCGCCTCGCGCACTTCGCGCATCAGGTTCAGGTAGTAATGCAGGTTGTGGATGGTGGTCAGCATGGGGCCGAGCATTTCATTGCAGCGGTCCAGGTGGTGCAGGTAGGCGCGGCTGAAGTTCTGGCAGGTGTGGCAGGTGCAGGTGTAGTCCAGTGGCTGCTCGTCATTCTTGTAGCGCGCGTTGCGCAAACGCAGGTCGCCAAAGCGCGTGAACAGGTGGCCGTTGCGCGCATTGCGGGTCGGCATCACACAGTCGAACATGTCCACGCCTGCGGCCACGCCCGCCACCAGGTCTTCGGGGGTGCCCACGCCCATCAAATAGCGCGGCTTGTGCGGCGGCAGCTTGTGCACGATGTGGTTCATCACGCGCAGCATCTCGTCCTTGGGCTCGCCCACGCTGACACCACCCACGGCATAGCCCGGCAGGTTCATGTCGACCAGGCCGGCCAGCGATTCTTCGCGCAGGTTCTCGAACATGCCGCCTTGCACGATGCCGAACAGGGCGTTGGGGTTCTGCAGATTGGTGAACTCGGTGATGCAGCGCCTGGCCCAGCGCAGGCTGAGTTCCATCGACACGCGGGCTTCGCGTTCGGTGGTGATGTGGCCGTTGGCTTGGCCCTCTTTGCCGCCCTTCCAGTAGGGCGTGCATTCGTCGAACTGCATGACGATGTCGGAGTTGAGCACCGTCTGGATCTGCATGCTGACTTCAGGCGTCAGGAAGAGCTTGTCGCCATTGACCGGCGAGGCAAAGCGCACACCTTCCTCGCTGATCTTGCGCATCTCGCCCAGCGACCAAACCTGGAAGCCGCCCGAGTCGGTCAGGATGGGTTTTTGCCAGCTCTCGAACTTGTGCAGGCCACCGAACTGCTTCATCACGTCCAGGCCAGGGCGCATCCACAGGTGGAAGGTGTTGCCCAGGATGATCTGGGCACCCATTTCTTCCAGCGAGCGCGGCATGACACCCTTGACGGTGCCATAGGTGCCCACGGGCATGAAGATGGGAGTCTCGACCACGCCGTGGTTGAGGGTGAGGCGGCCACGGCGGGCGTGGCCTTCGGTCTTGATCAGGTCGAAATTCAGCATGCGCGTATTGTCGCCGCAGTGGGCGCCGGGGCGAGGCTCAGGCCGCTTTCGCCTGGTGCAATGCCAGCAACTGCTCCAGCAGCCGTTCGCTGCGGAAGGGTTTGGCCATCACCACCTGGCCCGAAGCGCTCAGGCGGGCGATCTCGGCCGGATCGGTGTCACCCGAGATGATCAGCGTGTACAGCGACACGCCCGATTCGCGCAAATAGGCCTGGATGGTCTGGCTCAGTTGCAGGCCATTGATGCCGGGCAGGCGGTAGTCGGTGATGAGGATGTCGGGGCGTTGCGCGCGGGAGGTGGTAGCCAGCAATTGAGGCAGCTCATCCAGCAGGGCTTCGCCATCAGGCCAGGTGCGCACCTGGGCGCCCCAGCTTTGCAGCATCTCACCCAGGGCGCGGCGCAAGATGGGGTCGTCTTCGACCACCCAGGCGTTGCGGCCCGTCATGGGGTGTTGGGGCGATGAAGGCGCCACCGGCTTGCTGGTGTTGACGTGGTTGAGCGGCAGCTCGATGGAGAAGCACGACCCCCGGCCCACACGCGATTTGACGCTGACCTGCTCGCCCAACAGCGAGGCCGTGCGGCGCACGATGGCCAGGCCCAGGCCGATGCCACGGCTGCGGTCGCGCGCCGAGTTGCCCACCTGGTAGAACTCGTCAAAAATACGCTCCTGCTGGTCGGGGGCGATGCCGATGCCCGTGTCCCAGATCTCGATGCGCAGGCGCCGCTTGCCATGGCGGCGCACGGCCACCAGCACGCCGCCTTGCTGCGTGTAGCGAATGGCGTTCGCCACCAGGTTGCGCAGCACCCCGTGGATCAGCACCGGGTCGGTCAGCACAGTGAGGTGCGGCCCCGCGTTGGCCGGAAAGCGAAAGCGCAGTTGCAGGCCCTTGGCATCGGCCGCGCTTTTCTCATGCACGCGCACGGCCTGGAACACGTCGTTCAAACAGACGGGTTGGAACTGCACCTGCACCGCGCCCGCATCCAGGCGCGAGATGTCGAGCAAGCCCACCAGCAGCGATTCCATCGAGGCCACGGCCTCGTCCAGCATGTCGGTCAGCTCTTTCACCTCGGGCGCCACTTTTTGCTGGCGCAACAGGCTGACCAGCAGGCCGATGGCGGCGGTCGGTTGGCGCAGGTCGTGGCTGGCCGAGGCCAGGAAGCGGGTCTTGGACTGGTTGGCCACTTCAAGCGCACGGGTGCGTTCGGCCACGCGTTCTTCCAGCGTGATGTTCATGCGCTCCGACAGGTTCATGGTGTCCACGAACTTGCGCATCAGCGTCAGGGCATAACCGAGAAAGATGATGGGTGTGCAGTAGGGCGTCCAATACAGGTCGGTGACGTCCAGGTAGGGCGTCAGGAACAGGTAGTCGTGGGCCACGCTGATGTAGGTGCCCACCGGGCCCGCAGTCATGAACACCGCTTCGATCCAATCGCGCTTCCAGGCGGTCTGCACCACCTTGATGACGACCACGATGCCGCCAATCATCATGATCGGGTAAGCGATCAGGCGCAGGGTGTCCAGGTGGGGTGTGTCCAGCGCAGCAAAGGAGCCGAGGATGAATGCGACCACCAGCACGCGCAGGGGATTGATGATGCGGCTGAGGTCGACATTGGCGTAGCTCATCCCGAAGGCCACGAGGTAGAAGCTGGTCACCGCGTGCGACGAGAAGAACAGCCAGTCCACGATCGGGATCGGCCAGCCGATGGTCTCCAGAAAGTAGAAGGCGTTGCGCGAGGACATGACGACCATCAGCCCGCCAAAGTAGGCGAAGACCTTGTCCGAAGGCCGCGCGCGCCAGGCCAGCAGCAGGAACAAGGCCATGCCAGCCACCGTCCAGTTGAGCGTCTTGGGCAAGTCGACGGTGAGCGAGGTCCAGGTGTCGAAGTCGGCCCGCATGAGGGCAATGGGGCCGGCCGTCATCGGCGAGATGCCGGGCTTGCGGAAGGGCCCCATGCGCACGTCGATCTCGATGTCGTTGTCGCCGGCCAGCAGCACGTTCACGGGCAGCTCGATCAGGTAGGGCAGGGTGGCCATGCTGGTCACATCTGCGCCTTCCATGTGGCGGGTGGTCAGCTGGATGCCATTGACGGTGATGCGGTGGTTGCCCGGCAGGCGGTCAATCCGCAAGGCCCACGCGATGGTAGGCGAGTGCGCCATGAAGATCTTGGCGCGGTAGCAGGCCACCGCCGGGGGCTTGAGGTTGTGGGCCTTCCAGTCGTCCGGCAGCTTGACGGGGATTTCCTTTTGGTGCTCGGAGCACAAACCTTTGGCCAGCGTGGCATTGGTCACCACCATGCTGGGCGACGCCCACGCTGCGCCCAAGGCCCACAGGGCCATCAGCACCCCCAAGTGCCGTGCATATTTAAGCCAGTTCAATCCCATGATTTTTTATATTGAATTACTTGTTTGACGCGCACTCTATCTTTGAATCAGCATCGCATCCCCGTAGCTGAAAAATCGATATTGGTGCTCGATGGCGTGCCGGTACAGCGCGCGGATGTGCTCGTACCCCGCGAAGGCGCTGACCAGCATCATCAGCGTGCTCTTGGGCAGGTGGAAATTGGTGACCAGCACATCCACCACCTTGAACTCGAACCCCGGCGTGATGAAGATGGCGGTGTCGCGGCTGCCTGCTTTCAGGATCTGGCCGGGCGCACAGAAAAGGGCGGCCGACTCCAGCGCGCGCAAGGTGGTGGTGCCCACGGCCACCACGCGGCCACCCTGGGCCTTGGTGCGGGCAATGGCGTCCACGGTGGGCTGGCTCACTTCGAACCACTCGCTGTGCATCTTGTGCTCGGACAGGTTCTCGGTGCGCACGGGCTGGAAGGTGCCCGCGCCCACGTGCAAAGTCACCTCGGCGGTCTGCACGCCGCGTTGGGTCAGTGCGGCCAGCAGGGCCTCGTCAAAATGCAGTGCGGCGGTGGGGGCTGCTACAGCGCCGGGCCGCGCCGCGAACACGGTCTGGTAGCGTTTGACGTCGTCACTCGAATCAGCGTGGGTGATGTAGGGGGGCAATGGCACGTGCCCGTGCTGTTCCAGCAGCGTCAAGGGATCACCGTCAAAGCGCAGGTGGAACAGACCATCATCGGGGCCGCCCCGGCCGAGCACGGTGGCCTCAAAGGCATCGGCAAAGCGAACCACACTGCCTGGCTTGGGTGATTTGCTGGCGCGCATGTGGGCCAGCACCTCCTGGTCGGGCAGTATGCGCTCTACCAGGGCCTCCACCGTGCCACCGCTGCTTTTCAGGCCATGCAGGCGGGCTTTGATCACGCGGGTGTTGTTGAACACCAGCAGGTCGCCCGGGTTCAACTGCGATGGCAGATCGCGAAAAATGCGGTCGACGGGGGTGGGGCTTCGGCCATCCAGCAGGCGCGAGGCACTGCGCTCGGCAGCCGGATGTTGGGCGATCAGTTCGGGCGGAAGCTCAAAATCAAAATCGCCAAGAGAGTAACTGCGGGTCATGACTGCTGCCATTGAGGGGCTGACGAGCCCCGTGCCAAGGAAGGCATGATTGTCGGTGAGTTCAGACAAGTCAATTGGCGTTAATCACCACCTGTTGCGGGGGGGGGTGAAGCCTTTCACGGCTGATGTGCAAGCGCATTGCACAATCCGGTGTTCATCCACCCTTGACAAGCCCTCCGTGCCGGCCCCCAAGCCCAACCCCAGCCCCCCGAAGTCGGCGCCCGCCAAGGCCATGGACAAGCTGGGCCTGGTGCGCGACATCGACCTGGCCTTGCACTTGCCATTGCGGTACGAGGACGAGACCCGCTTGACCTTGCTGCGCGATGCCCGCGATGGCGATACCGTGCAGGTGGAAGGGGTCGTGCGTGACAACCGCATCGAGATGCGCGCTCGGCGGCAACTGCTGATCAAGCTGGACGATGGCACTGGCGAGGTGCAACTGCGCTTTCTGAATTTTTATGCCACGCAGCAAAAGGCCTGGGCGCCGGGCGTGCGCTTGCGTGTGCGGGGCGAGGTGCGGCATGGCTTTTTTGGCCGAGAGATGATGCACCCGGCGGTCAAGGTGGTGTCTGCCGACACGCCACTGGCCGAGGCACTCACGCCGGTCTACCCCACCACTGCCGGCTTGCCCCAGACCTACCTGCGCAAGGCCGTGGCCTCGGGTTTGGAGCGCGCCCACCTGGATGAAATCCTGCCGCCCGGCGTGGTGCCGGCCACCTGGCCCAGCTTGCGCCAGGCGCTGAACTTTCTGCACCATCCCAGCCCCGACGTGCCGCTGGCCACCTTGGAAGACCACAGCCACCCGGCTTGGATGCGGCTGAAGTACGAGGAACTGCTGGCCCAGCAACTCTCGCAATTGCAGGCCAGGCAAGAGCGTGCGCACCTCAAGGCCCCCGCCTTGCCTTCCAAGGCGGGTGGCCTGCATGAGCGCCTGTTGAGCGTGCTGCCTTTTCAACTCACGCCCGCCCAACGCCGGGTGGGCGATGAAATCGCGCAGGACCTGGCGCGTCCCCAGCCCATGCACCGACTTTTGCAAGGCGATGTGGGCTCAGGCAAGACGGTGGTGGCAGCCCTCGCCGCCGCCGTGGCCATGGACGCCGGCTGGCAATGCGCCTTGATGGCGCCCACGGAAATTCTGGCCGAGCAGCATTTCCGCAAGCTGGTGGGCTGGCTGGAGCCCCTGGGCATCAAAGTGGCCTGGCTCACCGGCAGCTTGAAAGCCAAGGCCAAACGCGAGCAAATGGCCATGGTGGCTTCGGGTGAAGCGCAACTGGTAGTGGGCACGCACGCCGTGATCCAGGACCAGGTTGAGTTCGCGCGGCTGGGCCTGGCCTTGATCGACGAACAGCACCGCTTTGGCGTGGCCCAGCGGCTGCAGCTGCGCGGCAAGCTCAAAGGCGCCGACCTGGAGCCCCACCTGTTGATGATGAGTGCCACCCCCATCCCACGCACCCTGGCCATGACTTACCTGGCCGACCTGGAGGTCAGCACCATCGACGAGTTGCCGCCCGGCCGAACACCCATCGTGACCAAGGTGTTCGCCGATTCGCGCCGCGACGAGGTCATCGAGCGCATCCGCGACGAGGCGGCCAAGGGCAGCCAGGTCTACTGGGTCTGCCCGCTCATTGACGAGACCCAAGAGTCGGACCAGGCCGCGGACCAGGCGGCGGGGCGCAACAGCAAGCAACGCCCGCCGCTGGATTTGAGCAACGTCACGCAGACACACCAGGAGTTGTCAGACGCTTTGGCCGGGCGCGCCGTCGGCCTGCTGCATGGGCGGTTGCCCACGGCCGAGAAAGCCGAGGTGATGGCCCGTTTTTCGAAGGGCGAGTTGTCGGTGCTGGTGGCCACCACGGTGATCGAGGTGGGCGTGGACGTGCCCAACGCCAGCCTCATGGTCATCGAGCACGCCGAGCGTTTTGGCCTGAGCCAGTTGCACCAGTTGCGCGGTCGGGTGGGCCGGGGTGCGGTGGCCAGCGTCTGCGTGCTGTTGTACTCGTCGCCCTTGTCAGACTCGGGCAAGGCGCGCTTGAAGGCGATGGTCGAAACCAACGATGGCTTCGAAATCGCGCGCCGTGATCTTGATATTCGTGGGCCGGGCGAGTTCATGGGCGCGCGCCAATCCGGAGCGGCCCTGCTGCGTTTTGCCGATCTGGGTGAAGACCAGCCGCTGATCGAGCGCGCCCGCGAAAGCGCCCAGATGCTGTTGCGCGATCACCCGCACATCGCGCAGCGGCATGTGCAGCGCTGGCTGGGCCACAAAGCCGAATACCTCAAGGCCTGATCGACCGATCCTCAAATCACCGACAATCAGCCTCACCATGACCCTGACTGAACTCCGCTACATCGTTGCCGTGGCCCGCGAGCGCCACTTTGGCCGGGCCGCCGAGGCTTGCTTTGTGTCCCAGCCGACGCTGTCCGTCGCCGTCAAGAAGCTGGAAGACGAACTGGACGTGAAACTGTTCGAGCGTGGCAGCGCCGAGATCAGCGTCACGCCTTTGGGCGAAGAAATCGTTCGCCAGGCCCAATCGGTGCTGGAGCAAGCGCAGTCCATCAAGGAGATCGCCAAGCGTGGCAAAGACCCGCTGGGCGGCCCGCTGCGCCTGGGCGTCATCTACACCATTGGGCCCTATCTGCTGCCTGACCTGGTGCGCAACATCATCACCAGCGTGCCGCAGATGCCCTTGATGCTGCAGGAGAACTTCACCGTCAAGCTGCTGGAGATGCTGCGGGCGGGCGAGCTCGATTGCGCCATCCTGGCCGAGCCTTTCCCCGATGCGGGCCTGGCCGTGGCGCCGCTGTATGACGAGCCATTTCTGGTGGCCGTGCCCAAGACCCACGCCTTGGCAAAGCGCCAGCAGATCAGCGCGGAAGAGCTCAAGCGCGAGACCATGCTGTTGTTGGGCACGGGCCATTGCTTCCGCGACCACGTGCTGGATGTCTGCCCCGAGTTCGCACGCTTTTCCAGCGACGCGGAAGGCATCCGCAAGAGCTTTGAAGGCTCGTCCCTCGAGACCATCAAGCACATGGTGGCGGCCGGCATGGGCGTGACCGTGGTGCCCAGGCTGTCGGTGCCTGAAGAGCCCCACCCGCACCTGGCCTTCATCCCCTTTGACGAGCCGGTGCCCAAGCGCCGCGTGGTGCTGGTGTGGCGGCGCAGTTTTACGCGCTATGAAGCCATCGCGGCACTGCGCAATGCGGTGTACGCCTGTCCGCTGGAAGGCGTCGAGCGCCTGACGGCCTGAGGCGCCTTACGCTGCGGTCGATGACGAGCCAAATGCCTCGTCGGGCTCGAAGCAGTCAACCACCGAGAAGTACAGCGAAGCGTAGAACGCCGACGCCATCCACATGGCGCCCATGGTGAGCAGCACATTGACCAGCATGGGCTCGTTCAGGATGGCGGCCAACACGCCATTGAGCAGCACCAAGGCCACGGCCAGGCCCATCCACCCCAGCCCGAACAGCATGAAGGCGCCCAGGTTGCGCCACGACGCCACGGCGCTGAAGAACAAGGCCTTGCCCAAGGACAGCTTGGCCCAGTAGGTCAGGGCGGGCGTGTGCCAGAAGATCAGCGACACCGGGATGGTGAGCATGAACTGCCACAGCATCGCGGACTGCACGTCGGGGTTGCCGATGAGGTCGGAGGTTTCCTTGGCCGTTTTCATGGCTTTGGCCAGCGTGTCGGAGCCCGGCCCGAAGGCATCGGCCAGCACCATGACCAGCAGGGTGGCCAGCAGGTAGGCGCCACCCAGCTTGGCCCACATCCACTTAATCTGGGATGGTTGCCCGCGCCATGGTTCCAGAAAGACGCCGGGCGTGACGCGTTGCTCGGTCAGCACCCGTCGGCTGGCCAGCATGAACCCCATCCAAACCGCGGGCATCAGGGACACGATGAGCAAAGGGCCCAGGGCCGCCAGCCCAATTTGCGCCAGGATTTCGCAGGTGATGATGGCCGCGCACACGATCAATCCCCACAAGCCGATGAAGCCCAGGGGTTGGCGAACGCAGGCCCGCAGGCCGTGGCCCATCCAGGTCAGGCCCATGCGGGCGGGCATGATGCGCAGTTTCATGCGGCAGGGGTTCCGGTGAGGGACGAAGGACGCTGGTACTGCCAGGGCGCTTGCCGGCGCTGGGTCAGCACCCGCTCGAAGTGCGTGGGGTCGTGCGCTTGCAGCATGGCGGCATCCCGGGGCAGGTGAAAATCCCACAGGCGGGAGGTCCAGAATCGCAAGGCGGCGGCCCGCAACAAGGCGGGCAGCAAGGCCAATTCATCGTCGGTGAGTGTGCGTTGTTCGTCGTAGGCGGCCACGAAGGCTTGAGCCCGCGCCGGGTCAAGCTGACCGGTGGCCAGGTCGATGCACCAGTCGTTCAGGCACACGGCAATGTCGAAGTCGTAGGTGTCACAACCCGCGAAATAGAAATCGAAAAAGCCCGACAGCATGGGGCCATCGAACATGACGTTGTCGCGGAACAGATCAGCGTGGATGGCGCCTTGGGGCAAGCCTTGGTATGCAGGTGAAGCGGCCAGCGCTTGCTGGTAGGCCAGCTCAGACTCGATCAATGCGCGCTGGGCCGCGTCCAGGTGGGGCACGATCACGGGGATCGTCTCTGCCCACCACGCCAGGCCGCGCAGATTGGGCTGGTGCTGGGGGTAGTCTTGCCCCGCCAGGTGCATGCGGGCCAGCATGGCCCCCACTTGGGCGCAATCTGCCGTCTGGGGCGCCAGTTGGTTGCGGCCTTTCAGGCGGGTGACCACGGCGGCCGGCTTGCCTTTGAGCGTGTGCAGGATCTCGCCTTTTTCGTTGGCCTGCGGTGCCGGCACCGGGATGCCGTGCTCGGCCAGATGGCGCATCAGCTCCAGGTAGAACGGCAGTTGTTCAAAGCTCAGCCGCTCGAACAAGGTGAGCACGTAGTCGCCTTGGTCTGTGCCAACGAAATAATTGGTGTTCTCGATGCCCGAGGTGGCGCCTTGCAGCGATTGCAAGGTGCCCAATCCCAAGGCCGAGATCAGGCCGGAGGCTTCAAGCGGGAACACTTCAGTGAAAACGGCCATGAGACAGGTCGGGCAGCAAAGGCGGCGGGTTGCAAGACAACCGCTCGGGAAAGCCCTCGGACGTAGGAGAAAACCCTCAACGTTCGGGGCACGCGGAACGTGTGATTGTAGGAGTCGCTGTGGCAGACTGCTCACAGTTCTGAAATCAGGCCCCCCAAAGGTTGGCGGGGCTCGCTAATTCCCCAAGAGGAGCCGGTTGATCATCATGCGTACCCCAGCACTGTGCAATTCATTGTCGTTCAAACGACTGTCCCTGGCTGCGGCCGTTTTGTCCAGCGTGCTGGCCGGTTCGGTGGCGCATGCAAGCCCATTCAGTGCTTACGCTGGCGCCACGATTGGCCTGGCTCCCAATTCGCAGAACTGCTACGGGCAAACCACCTGCGATCGCGTGTCCGGGGGCGGCAAGGCCTATGCGGGCTGGAACGTGACTCCCAATGTCGCGGCTGAGATCAACTACTTCTACTTTGGTGCCAACAACGGTGCACTGCCTAACCCCGGCAACACCAAGGTGCGCAACAGCGCCCGGGCGATCACCTTCGGCATGAACTGGAACATTGAAATGTTCGAGACCATGACCAGCCACATTCGTCTTGGCGTGGCACGGACCCGCAATCGCAGTGACTACATCAACTCCCAGGGCGTGGGCAGCTACGATACGGACCAAACTACCGGAGCCTACGTGGGCCTGGGCTTGTCCATCCCCTTCAACCGCAACATGCGCATGGTGACAGGCTACGATTTCATCAGCGTCAGCGGCGCAGGCAACCGGAGCCGTCACTTGTTGGCTGGTGGCATCCAAGCCGAATTCTGATCCATAAGGCCTGCGCCAGCAGGCCTCACAATGCGGGCCATGAACGATCTGGCCTCTTCTCCCGATGCCCTGCCAACGCTGCTGTTGGTAGACGGCTCCAGCTACCTGTACCGTGCCTTCCATGCCATGCCCGACCTGCGCGGGCCGCAGGGCGAGCCCACGGGCGCCTTGCATGGCATGGTCAACATGCTGCGCTTGCTGCGCAAGCAGGTGGCCTCCAGCCACGCGGTCTGCGTGTTCGACGCCAAGGGCCCCACCTTCCGTGACGAGTGGTACGCCGACTACAAGGCGCACCGCCCCTCCATGCCCGAAGACCTGGCGGCTCAGGTCGCCCCGATCCACGACGTGGTCAAGCTGCTCGGCTGGCCCGTGCTGGAAGTGCCTGGCATTGAGGCCGATGATGCGATCGGAACCCTTTGCGTGGTCGCGGCCGAAGCGGGCTACAAGGTGGTCGTGTCCACCGGCGACAAGGACCTGGCGCAATTGGTGAACGAGCGCGTCACCTTGGTCAACACCATGAGCAACGAGACGCTGGACGAGGCCGGCGTGCTGGCCAAGTTTGGTGTGCCGCCCCGGCGCATCGTCGACTACCTGACGCTGGTGGGCGACACGGTGGACAACATCCCCGGCGTTGAAAAAGTCGGCCCCAAGACTGCCGCCAAATGGATTGCCGAGCATGGTTCGTTGGACCAGCTTGTGGCCGTGGCCGACACGATCAAGGGCGTGGCGGGCGAGAACTTGCGCAAGGCCCTGGATTGGCTGCCGCAAGGCCGTCGCCTGATCACCGTGCGCACCGATTGCGATCTGCGCGACCACGTGCCCCAATGGCCCGCGCTGGACGCGCTGGCCTTGCGCGAGCCCGACACGGCAGCCTTGAAGGATTTCGCCGCAGCCCATGGCTTCAAGACCTGGGTGCGCGAGCTGGAGCTGGCCCTGGGCACCGCGCACGCCGGCAAGGCCAAAGCCAAGCCACCCAAAGCCAGCGGCACCGATGACTTGTTTGGCGCTGAACAGGCCGGTGAAGAAGTTGCCGAAGAATTGCCCGCAACGGCCACCCCGGCAACGCATTACGACACCGTCACCGACTGGCCCGCCTTTGACCGTTGGCTGGCCAAGATCGAGGCAGCCGAGATCACCGCGTTCGACACCGAGACCGACTCGCTCGAACCCATGAAGGCCCGCATCGTGGGCCTGTCGTTCTCGGTGGCGGTGGGCGAGGCGGCTTACATCCCCCTGGCGCACCAGGGCCCCGATGCGCCTGAGCAGTTGCCCATGGACGAGGTGCTGGCCCGCCTCAAGCCCTGGCTGGAAGGCGTCCAGTACGCCAAGGTCGGCCAGAACATCAAGTACGACAGCCACGTGCTGGCCAACCATGGCATCGCCGTGCAGGGCTACACGCACGACACCATGTTGCAAAGCTATGTGCTCGAAGCGCACAAGCCGCATGGCCTGGAGAGCCTGGCACTGCGTTTCCTGAACCGCAAAGGCCTGAGCTACGAGGATGTGGCCGGCAAGGGCGCCCAGCAAATCCCCTTCGCGCAGGTGTCGGTTGAGCGCGCGTCGCAATACTCGTGCGAAGACAGCGACCTGACCTTGCACCTGCACCAGACCCTGTGGCCGCAGCTACAGGCCGAGCCCGGCTTGCAGGACATCTACCAGCGCATGGAGATGCCGGCTTCGGCGCTGCTGCAGCGCATCGAGCGCAATGGCGTGCTGATTGATGCCAATCTGCTGCAGCAGCAAAGTCATGAACTGGCGCAGCGCATCGTGGCGCTGGAGCAAGAGGCGTATGACCTGGCTGGCCAGCCTTTCAACCTGGGCTCGCCCAAGCAGCTTGGCGAGATCCTCTTCGTCAAGCAAGGCTTGCCGGTGGTCAAGAAAACCGCCACTGGCGCGCCATCCACCAATGAAGAAGTGCTGGAAAAGCTGGCCGAGGACTACCCGCTGCCTGCCCGCATCCTTGAATACCGTGGCCTGGCCAAGCTCAAGTCCACTTACACCGACAAGCTGCCGCTGATGGTGAATGCCGGGACGGGCCGCGTGCACACCAACTACGCGCAGGCCGTGGCGGTCACTGGGCGCCTGTCCAGCAATGACCCTAATCTGCAGAACATCCCGGTTCGAACCGCCGAAGGCCGCCGTATCCGCGAGGCGTTCATTGCCCCGCCAGGCCACTTCATCGTGTCGGCCGACTACTCGCAGATCGAGTTGCGGATCATGGCCCACATCTCGCAGGACGAAAACCTGTTGCGGGCATTCTCGGAGGGTGTGGATGTGCACCGGGCCACCGCCAGCGAAGTCTTTGGCGCGCCGGTGGATGAGGTCTCGAGCGAGCAGCGCCGTTATGCCAAGGTGATCAACTTTGGCTTGATCTACGGCATGAGTGCGCACGGCTTGGCCAAGAACCTGGGCATCGACCGGTCGGCGGCGTCCAGTTACATCGAACGCTACTTTCACCGCTTCGCGGGCGTCAAGCGCTACATGGACGAGACCCGCGCCCAGGCGAAAGAGCAAGGCTATGTGGAGACCGTGTTCGGCCGCCGCCTGTGGCTGCCCGAGATCAACAGCCCCAACGGCCCCAGCCGCGCCGGTGCCGAACGCGCCGCCATCAACGCGCCCATGCAAGGCACTGCGGCCGACCTGATCAAGCTGGCCATGATCGAGGTGCAAAAGGCGCTGGACGCCGAGCACAAAGCCAGCCTGATCATCATGCAAGTGCACGATGAACTGGTGCTGCAAGTGCCCGAGGCTGAGCTGGATTGGGTGCGCGCGCAGGTGCCCGCCTTGATGGCCTCGGTCGCGCAGTTGCGGGTGCCGCTGCTGGCCGAGGTGGGTTCCGGCCCCAACTGGGAGTCCGCGCATTGACCCATGCAAGCTGTCAAACGCTTGTCACAATGTTTGCGTACACTGAGTCGCCCCATTCCGTGTTGTTGACTGGGGCCAGTTCACCAGAAAAAACATGATTCCGTCAGATGAGGTGCCCAAGGCATCGGGAGCCCTGCGCTTGAAACTGCTCAGCCGCGAACAAGCTATCTTGGAGTTCAACCGGCGCGTCCTGGCCCAGGCCCAACGCGACGATGTGCCCCTGCTCGAACGGCTGCGCTACATCTGCATCGTGTCGTCCAACTTCGACGAGTTCTTCGAGGTTCGCTACGCCGACGTGCTCGAGGCTTCGCGCATGCAGGGCACCGGCATTGGTCCCAAGTACCTGGCCGATGTCTCTGACGAAGCGCACCGCTTGGTGCATGAGCAATACCAGATCTTCAATGAAGTGGTAGGGCCGGCGCTCAAGGCCGAGGGCATCGACATCCTCAACCACGCCGACCGTGACCTGATGCAGCGCGAGTGGGTGTCGGGCTTCTTCCACAAGCAGGTGCGTCCCTTGCTGGTGCCCATCGGCCTGGACCCTTCGCACCCCTTCCCGCAAGTCGCCAACAAGACGCTGAACTTCATCGCCAAGCTGGGCGGACGTGATGCCTTTGGTCGCGACAACTCCATCGCCATTGTGCGCATCCCGCGCGTGCTGCCCCGAGTGATCCTCTTGCCGGAAGACATCAGCCACGGACGGCAGTCGTTTGTGCTGCTGTCCAGCGTCATCCGCGCGCACTTGCACGAGCTGTTCCCGGGGCGCGAGATCCTGTCGTTCTCGCAGTTCCGCGTCACGCGTGATTCCGACATCGACGTTGACGAAGACGACGTGACCGACCTGCGCCAGGCCCTGCGCAGCAAGATGAGCACGCGCCAGTTCGGCCAGACCATCCGTCTGGAAGTGGTCAGCAGCTGCCCGCCCGAGCTGTCCGATTTTTTGCTGGAGCAGTTCGGCCTGACCGAGCAAGCACTGTACAAAGTGAACGGCCCCGTCAACCTGGTGCGCCTGACGCAACTGATCGACCAGGTGCAGGGCAAGACCTTGCGCTTTCCGGCTTATCAGCCTGGGTGGCCCGAAGGCCTGCCGCAGCAAGGCGGCATGCTTGAGCACCTGCGCAAGGGCGACATCATGTTGCACCACCCCTTCGAATCCTTCGACACGGTGGTGGAGTTCCTGCGCGAGGCCGTGCACGACCCGGACGTGCTGGCCATCAAGCAAACCATCTACCGCACCGGCAGCGAGTCGGTACTGATGGAGTTGCTGCTGGAGGCCGTGCGCCGTGGCAAGGAAGTGCTGGCCGTGGTGGAGCTCAAGGCCCGCTTCGACGAAGAGGCCAACATCAACTGGGCCGAGCGGCTGGAGGCCTTGGGCGCCCAGGTGGTCTACGGCATCGTGGGCCTGAAAACCCACGCCAAGATGATGCTGGTCACGCGCCGCGAAGGCACGCGCTTGCGCCGCTATGCGCACTTGTCCACGGGCAACTACAACCCGCGCACGGCCGGCGTCTACACCGACGTGGGTTACCTGACCACCAGCCAGGAAATCACGGCCGACGTGGACATGGTGTTCCAGCAGCTGTCCAGCCTGACGCAACTGCGCTCGCCCAAACAGTTGATGCTGGCGCCATTTGGCCTGCAAAAGCAGTTGATCCGCATCATGGCCCGCGTGGGCGAGGCGGCCCAGGCCGGGCACCCCGCGCGCATCGTGCTCAAGCTCAACTCCCTGACCGACGAGCCCTTGATCGTGGCGTTGATCGAAGCGGGCCAGGCCGGTGCCAAGATCGATCTGATCGTGCGCGGGGCCTGCGTGCTGCCCCCTGGCGTGCCGGGCTTCACCGACAACATCCGTGTGCGCTCGGTGGTCGGGCGCATGCTGGAGCACACACGCATCCTGTACTTCCGCTGGGGCGAAACCGAGCACGAAGAGGCCTTGTACCTGTCCAGCGCCGACTGGATGAACCGCAACATGACGCGGCGCATCGAGGTGGCCTGGCCGGTGCGTGACCTGGTTCTTCGCCAGCGCGTGATCGACGAATGCCTGGTGCCCTACCTGATGGACGGCTGTGATGCCTGGCAGCAGCAGGCCGAAGGGCGTTACGAGCGCGTGGGCGTGGACGGCCACAGCGCCCAGCGTGCCCTGATGGAACTGCACCGCGCGGTTGATTGAGCAAAGGTGACGCACACCATGGACCTGATCCTCTGGCGACACGCACAAGCCCAGGCCCACGTGGTTGAAGACGGTTCAGCGGCATCGTTCGCCGAGGACCTGGCCCGGGCCCTCACCCCCAAAGGTGACCGGCAGGCCGAGCGCATGGCCGCCTGGTTGAACCAGCGCCTGACCGACACCACCCGCGTCCTCGTCAGCCCGGCGAAACGCACCCAGCAAACGGCGCAGGCCCTCGGCCGGTTCTTCAAGACGGTGGCCACCATCGCGCCGGACGCGTCCGTGGATGACCTGCTGGCGGCCGCCCGGTGGCCCCATGCCAAGGACCCGGTGCTGCTGGTGGGCCATCAACCCACCCTCGGGCTCTTGGCATCCCGCTTGCTGAGCGGGCAGGACCTGCCCTGGACTCTGCGCAAAGGAGCGGTCTGGTGGCTCCGTGGCCGTGAGCGTGAAGGCCAGCTTGAGGTGACTTTGCATGCGGTGCAGTCGCCCGACTTTCTCTGAGCCTGCAGGCGGGGCCCGATTCCCGGGATAATCAGGGCACATGAGCCCGACGACCGACTTTGTCTCCCCAAGCAGCGCGCCCGCGCCCGACACCTGGCATTTCAGGCACCAGGTGCGCATTTATTGGGAAGACACGGATGCCGGCGGCATCGTGTTCTACGGCAACTACCTCAAGTACATGGAACGTGCCCGCACCGAATGGCTCAGCGCCCTGGGTTTCAGCCAGGAGCGCTTGCGCAGCGGCGGTGAGGGCATGTTCGTGGTGGGTGAAACCCAGTTGCGCTACATCAAGCCGGCCCGGTTGGACGACCTGCTCACCGTCACGGTGCGCCTGGCCGAATTGGGCCGTGCGACCATCGCCTTTGTGCAGGAGGTCTGGCGGGGTGATACCTTGCTGACCCAAGGCCGCGTGCGGATTGGCTGGGTGTCACCGTTTGAAGACCACTTCAAGCCCGCCCGCATTCCCGCTCAGATCCTGGCCATCTTGCCGACCCCAAAACCAGACTCCGGAGGTTGACCGCCCATGAACCAAGACTTGTCCATCATTGAATTGGTGAAGCATGCCAGCGTGGTGGTGCAGATCGTGCTCGTGCTCTTGTTGGCCGTGTCGCTGGCCAGCTGGAGTGTGATCTTCGGCAAGGCCATTGGCCTGAAGCGCCTGAAGGGCGACAACGAAGAATTCGACCGTGAATTCTGGGCGGGCCGCACTTTACAAGAACTTTACCAAGACGCGTCCCGGGCCAGCGGGCCACCGTCGCCACAAGAGCGCATCTTCGCGGCAGGCATGCGAGAGTTCCTGAAGCTGCGCGAGCGCCGCGTCACCGATGTGGTGAGCTTGCTGGAAGGCTCGCGCCGTGCCATGCGTGCCAGTTACCAACGTGAGATGGACGTCATCGAGGCCCGCCTGGATTTCCTGGGTTCGGTGGGCTCGGTCTCTCCGTACATCGGCCTGTTTGGCACCGTGTGGGGCATCATGAATGCCTTCACGGGCTTGTCGAGCATGCAGCAGGTGACGCTGGCCACCGTGGCCCCCGGCATCGCCGAGGCGCTGGTGGCCACGGCCATCGGCCTCTTCGCGGCCATCCCCGCCGTGCTCGCGTACAACAACTTCTCGCGTGACATCGACCGCATCGCCACGCACCTGGAGTCCTTCATCGAGGAGTTCTCCAACATCCTGGCGCGCAACACGCAGCCTGCGGCCGGTGCCGAAGCCGCTCGCCCTGCGACCAACGTTCGTTGAGGTCCCGCCATGGCGCAAAGCAATTGGCGAGGCGGGCGCGGCCGGCGCACGAAGAACGAGATCAACATGGTGCCGTTCATCGACGTCATGCTGGTGCTGCTCATCATCTTCATGGTCAGTGCGCCCTTGATGCCCACGGGCGTGGTCGATTTGCCCACCGTGGGCAAGGCCAAACAGGCGCCAGAAAAAGTGATCGAGGTGGTGGTGGGCGAGGGCGAGCAGGTCAGCCTTCGCATTGACCAGCAAGACAGCGGCAGCATGAAACTGGCCGAGCTGACCAAGCGCGTCAAGGCCGCGCAGGACAGCACGGCGGGTGGCCCGACCGCGGCCCCCGTCATCATCAGCGCCCGCAAGGACGTGCGCTACGACGCCGTGCTCAAGATCATGGACACCTTGCAGCGTGCAGGCGTGGCCCGCGTCGGGCTGACGGTGCACACGACCGGGGGATGAGCAGCATGGCCATGGCGCGTGCGGAGGTGTTTCGGCCCAAGGCCGAGGACACGCTGGGCCTGGGCCTGGGCCTGGCACTGGCCGCGCACCTTCTGCTGGTGCTGGCCCTGGCCTTTGGCGTGAACTGGCGGACGCACACCCCCGTGATCGCCGAGGCCGAAGTGTGGGCCGAAGTGCCCAAGGCCGCTGCGCCGGCCGAAGAACCACCGCCGCCCACCCCGGTTGAAGAAGCCCCGCCGCCGCCAACCCCTGTGGCCCAGGCCGAGCCCGAACCAGCCCCAGAACCCGAAGCTGACATCCCCAGCGCGCCTGTGCCCAAGGCCAAGCGCAAGAAGGAGAAGCCACTGCCGCCCGTGGCCAAGGTGGAGCCCCCGCCCAAGCCCAAGAAAAAAGCGCCGCCGCCCAAAGAGACCTTCATCAACGAGCCGCCTGTGGTCGCCAAAAAGCCCAAGACCCCTGCCGCGCCACCGACCACGCCCACGGTGTCAACCGCCGAGCGCGAAGCCCAGCGCAAGGCCGCCATGCAGCGCATGATGAAAGACCTGGGCTCGCTGGGCACGTCTGAGCAATCCGCCGGCCCCTCGGCCAATTACGTGGGCAAGCTCAGGGCGCGCATCATCCCGAACATCACCTTCCTGATGGACGAGGGCAGTGGCAATCCCACGGCCTTTGTGGAGATCCGCTGTGCGCCCGATGGCACCATTTTGTCGCGCCGCCTGCTGGACCCCAGCGGCTCGCCCGCCTGGGACAAGGCCGTGCTGGATGGCATCGACAAGACACGCTCACTGCCCTTTGATGAACGGGGGCGCTTGCCGGACACGGTTTTCCAGATCGGTATCAGCCCCCGTGATCGGTGATGCTCACCCGCCAGATCCAGCCGTGTTGCAGGGCGAGTGCCAGCCATTGACCCAGGTCGAAACCCTCGGGGGCGGTTTCCAGCAGGGTTGATAAGCAGGGCAGGGGGCGAGTGGTGGTGGATGCCAGTGCGCTCATCCAATCCACCATGGCATCCGGCAGCGCCAGCACCTCGGCGCGCCAATGCGGGCGCCACACCACGGCGGTTTCAGGCTGCGGCTTCAACAAGGCCTGGCGCGCATGTTCCACGGCGTCGGTGGCCTGGTGGGCTTGCCAAAGGGTCACCACGGGCCAGTCTGATCGGACCAAGCTCAAGCCAGGGCGCAGCTGGATCTGCAAATGCGCGGGGTCGTGCGTGCCCAGTAAGGCCAGCGAATCGGGTTCAAAGGACGCGTGTTCGGCCGACTCGGCGGTGTGGCGGGCCCAGTCCAGGCGGGCGCAATCCGGCAGGTAAGGCCAATCGCGCACTTCGGGTAATGGGGCCAGCGATTCGGGCAGGGCGCCTCCCCATGCCGTGAGGTCCCCTTGAGTTGGTGGGTGGTGTTGCCACAACTGCCTGGCCAGCAGTGCCAGGGCCTCCTCGCCCAGCAAAGCCTGCACCGTGGGGTAGGCGGCGGCCAGCACGCGTTCGGCCGTGGCGCGGGCGTTGCCCTGGTAGGCGGCCAATCCCAGCGCCAAGCGCGTTCCATGTTGGCCCCAGGCAGGGGTTTCGGCCGGCAAGCGCCACAGGGCTTGCAACACCGAGGTTTGGCGTTGGCCTTCCGCCGCGGCTTCTGCCGCGCTCATGTGCGGGCCTCCATCACACCAGCGGCCAACGCATCGGCGTGCCGTGCCTGGGCCAGCAGCACGTCCAGTTCAGGCAGGTCGGTGTCCCATTCGATCAGCGTGGGCTGTGGGCCAAAGCGTTGGAGGGCGGCCGCGTGGACCTGCCACACGACGGCGTGCACCTCGGCGCTGTGGTCGTCCACCACCAGTTGGCCTGCCGCGTGAGGCATCCGGAAGCCGGCCAGGTGCACCTCGCCCACGACGCCGGGTGGGAGGGCCTGGATGAACGCCAGGGCGTGGGCGCCAGCCGCTGCCAAGTCGTCGGCCAGTGGCGCCTCATCACGCGTTGAACGGGTCTGGCGCACGGCGTTCAGGCCATTCACCACCAGGTTGTTGAGGTCCAGCAGCAACTGGCAGCCACTGCGCTGGCACAACTCGGCCAGGAACTGCGGCTCGGGGATGCAATCGTCCGCATAGCTCAGGTAGGCGGACAGGTTCTCAAGCAAGATAGGGCGCCGCAGGCGCGATTGCGCCTGGTCCACATTGCGCACCAAGATGTCCAGAGAGGCGGGTGTGAACGCGACAGGCAGCAGGTCGCTGGCGTGCACCGTGTCCCCGCCCGGCCAGGCGCCGCGGGCAAAGCAGGCATGGTCGGACACCCGGACGGGCTCGATCCGGTCCATCAGCCGTGCCAATTTGTCCAAATGCCGTGGGTCCAGTCCGCAGGCCGAGCCCAGGGACAGGCCCACGCCGTGCAGGCTCACGGCGTAATGCTCGCGGGCGGCGCTCAGCACGGCCAGGGCGGCGCCGCCGTCTCCAAAGAAGTTCTCGGAATGGACTTCCACGAACCCCAAGGGTGGCAATTGCGCCATCAGGGCTTGGTAGTGAGGCTGCCGCAGGCCGATGCCGGCCAGTCCGCCGCCAGGCACCGCCCCCACGGTCTTACTTCTTGTCGGTTTGTTTGGCGAAGGCGGCCTTGGCTTCCTCGGCGGACAGGCCACCCAGCTTGGCGCAAGTGCCCTTGGCCACCAGCTTCCACTCGTCCGGGGCCTTGTTGACCGTGGACTGGCCAGCGCAGGAATGGGTGCCCGACAGGTTGGCGCAGCTGTTTTCGCCCGCTTTGGCGATGCCGAAGCATTTTTCCTTGCCTTTTTCAGAGCCCATGTCGGCCGAAGCCTGGGACACCAGGCCCAAAGCCATGACAGAGGCGAGGGCAGAAGACAGCAGTTGACGTTGGTTCATTTTGTAGACTCCAAAGAAGTGGTTGACGGTGCGGCGCTTGCAATGGCCGCCGATTTCTTGGTCGGTGAACGCCCAAAAATCTGACACCGGGCCCCTGATTTTCATTTGCCGTGAAAAACTGCCTCATATGCCAGTTTCAAGATCCTAGGCGATTTCATAGCATGGCAATCATTCACGACCACCGTTGGGACGTGGAACGTTAGGAGTGTCATGTCTGATTCACCATTGCCGCCGTTGAACTGGGAGGGTGCCTTGAGCCAGCTCGAGTCAAGCTCGCCCGGGTCGGCCGATTCGGCAGACCAGGATCAGTCCATGATCGACAACGAAAGCGGCGTGTTCCTCTGGCCCACCCCGCCTTTTGCCACCTACCCGCCCGCCCGACAGCAAACCGAACACGAAGCCTGCGAGATCGAAGGCCTCAACGGCCGGATCATGAAGGGGCGTCTGAGTTTTTTCGTGCCCGACGAGGAAGTGGCTCACATCCAGGTGCCGCCTTCGCGCACCACCATGGCCTTGCGTTTTGGCCAATTCCGCACCCTGCTGCTCACCAACCCCATCAAACCCAGGAAGACGGCGGATGGGCAGGACCCCCACGCCTCCATGCTGGGGCACCGCGCCAGTGTCGATTTCAAAGTGACCTTCAAGGCCGGCGGCCAGGTTGAAGGCCAGACCATGGGCCACCGGGAAACCGAGTTTGGCATCTTCCTGTTTCCGCCAGTGGGCGACGACGGCGCCGTGCAACGCCTGTTCATCGGGCGCGAGGTGCTGGGCTCGTTTGAGGTTGGCGGCAAGATCGGCGAAATCCTCGTGGGCGCCAGCGCGGTCACGCAAGAGCAGGTGGAGCAGGCGGTCGAGGTGCAAAGCCAGATGCGCAACCAGAAGCTGGGCGACATCCTGCTGACCCAGCAGGTGGTCTCGGCCGAGCAGTTGCTGGCCGCGATTGAGCAGCAGGGCAAGATGCCCATGGTGCGCATCGGTGAGGCCCTGATCGCCCTCGGCATGATCACCCAAGCCCAACTGGAAGACGCTCTGGAGCGCCAAAAGCGAGACCGCAGCGTGCCGTTGGGCGAGTTGCTGGTCACGCAGGGGCTGGTGTCGCGCCACGACCTTCAAACGGCCCTGGCCCGCAAGATGGGCTATCCGCTGGTCGACCTGGACAAGTTCCCGATCGAGGCCGAGGCGCTGCGCAAAGTGCCCTTCGCGGTGGCCCACCGCCTGATGACCGTGCCCCTGCTGCTGCGCGATGGCAACCTGATCATCGCGGTCGAAGACCCCAGCAAGCGCCTGACCTTGTCTGAACTGGAATTCATCACCCAGTGCAAGATCGTGCCGGTGCTGGCCCAGCACACCCAGCTTGAATTCGCCATCAAGGACGCCTACAGCAAGATTGGCGCCGACGTGAGCGCCGACGCCTATGGCCGTGCCTCGTCGCTCAATTCGAGCACCGACTTCGACATGGAGCCGCAAAGCTCAGGCTCCTTGATGGAGGACCTGGAAAAGCAGCAGCAGGAATCCAGCGAGGACGAAGCGCCCATCGAGCAAAGCGACAACTCGCTGGTGCGCCTGATCAACACAATGATCATCGAGGCGCACGCCCAGGGCGTGTCCGACATCCACGTGGAAAGCTACCCCGGCAAGGAAAAAATCAAGATCCGTTTCCGCAAAGACGGCGTGCTGATGCCCTACCTGGAGCTGCCGCCCAATTACCGCAGCGCCATGATCGCCCGCATCAAGATCATGTGCGATCTCGATATTTCCGAGCGCCGCAAGCCGCAGGACGGCAAGATCAACTTCGCCAAGTTCGTGCCGCAGCACAAGATCGAGCTGCGGGTGGCCGCCATCCCCACCAACAACGGGATGGAGGACATCGTGATGCGGATCCTGGCCTCGGCCAAGCCGCTGCCGCTGGACAAGATCGGCCTGAGCCCGACCAACCTGGATCGCCTGAAAGAGGCCATGGAGCGGCCCTACGGCCTGGTACTGTGCGTGGGCCCCACGGGTTCCGGCAAAACCACCACGCTGCATTCGGCGCTCAGCTTCATCAACGTGCCCGAGCGCAAGATCTGGACGGCCGAAGACCCGGTTGAAATCACCCAGCCCGGCCTGCGCCAGGTGCAGGTCAACCCCAAGATCGACTGGACTTTCGCCAAGGCCCTGCGCGCCTTCCTGCGTGCCGACCCGGACGTGATCATGGTGGGCGAAATGCGCGACCAGGAAACCGCCGGCATGGGCGTCGAGGCCTCACTGACAGGCCACTTGGTGCTCTCTACCCTGCACACGAACAGTGCGCCCGAAACTGTGACCCGCCTGCTGGACATGGGCCTGGACCCGTTCAATTTCGCCGATTCGCTGTTGGTGGTGCTGGCCCAGCGCCTGGTGCGCCGCCTGTGCGCGAAATGTAAAGTGGCCGAGCCCGCGACCGAAGAAGACATCGACATCCTGCTGCGCGATTTTCTGCAAATCTCGCCCAAGGACGTGCCCGAGTTCGATCGCGACCACGTTCACCGGGACTGGCTGAGCCGCTTTGGCCAGGATGGCAAGCTGATGAAGTACCACAACCCAGGTTGCCCTACCTGCAACCAGACGGGCTACAAGGGCCGCGCCGGGCTTCACGAATTGATGTCCATGAGCCGTGAATTGCGCCACATGGTCCAGACCGGCGGGCGTGCCGAACAGATCCAGCAACTGGCCATGCGCGAAGGCATGCGCACCCTGCGGCAGGACGGAATCGAGAAGGTTTTGATGGGCATCACCAGCATGGAAGAAGTGCGCGCCACCAGCAACTCGTGATGTTGTTGTGCCCAAGCCGCACGCGGCCTTTGAAAAAGGTGCAAGATAAGCACCAATGAAGTCACAGATCTGCCTTGTCTTCTTCTGGTTATTCGGGGTATGAACAGGATGTGATTTCAGCGATCTTTGGTGTTATGGCGATGCTTGTGTGCTCGCGCCGGGCCACCAGACGGATATCCGGCAGTTCACCCCAGCATCGATGGCTTGTGTCGATGGTTCGGAGGTCTGCATGGACGTGATCAGTAACTTCGCCGCTCGCTATGAGCGCACTCGTGAAGAAGAGTATTCCCTGGAGGAATACTTGGACATCTGCAAGCGCGACAAAACCGCTTACGCGACGGCCGCCGAACGCATGCTGCAAGCCATTGGCGAGCCGCAGACGATCGACACCCGCAACGACACGCGCCTGTCCCGCATCTTCGCCAACAAGGTCATCAAGATCTACCCGGCGTTCGAAGAGTTCTACGGCATGGAAGACGCCATCGAACAGGTGGTGAGCTACTTCCGCCACGCCGCCCAAGGCCTGGAAGAAAAGAAACAGATCCTGTATTTGCTGGGCCCGGTGGGGGGCGGCAAATCGTCCATCGCCGAACGCCTCAAGCAACTGGCCGAGCGCGTGCCGTTCTATGCCATCAAGGGCTCGCCCGTCAACGAATCGCCCCTGGGCCTGTTCGAGCCGCTTGAAGACGGCCCCATCCTGGAAGCCGAGTACGGCATTCCACGCCGTTATCTGCAGCGCATCCTCAGCCCCTGGGCCGTCAAGCGTCTGGACGAGTTCGGCGGCGACATCCGCAAGTTCCGCGTCGTCAAGCGCTACCCCAGCGTGCTCAAGCAGATCGGCATTGCCAAGACCGAACCTGGCGACGAGAACAACCAGGACATCAGCTCGCTGGTGGGCAAGGTCGACATCCGCAAGCTCGAAACCTATGCGCAGGATGACCCTGACGCTTACAGCTACTCCGGCGGCCTGTGCCTGGCCAACCAGGGTTTGCTGGAATTCGTTGAAATGTTCAAGGCGCCCATCAAGGTGCTGCACCCCTTGCTGACGGCCACTCAGGAAGGCAACTTCAAAGGCACTGAAGGCTTTGGCGCCATCCCGTTTGATGGCGTGGTGCTGGCCCACAGCAATGAAAGCGAATGGAAGGCCTTCCGCAACAACAAGAACAACGAAGCCTTCCTGGACCGGATCTACATCGTCAAGGTGCCTTACTGCCTGCGCGTTTCTGAAGAAATCAAGATCTACGAAAAGCTGGTGCGCACTTCATCCTTGTCGAAGGCGCCATGCGCCCCGGGCACCTTCAAGATGATGTCGCAGTTCGCCATCCTCACCCGCCTGAAAGAGCCTGAAAACTCCAGCACCTACAGCAAGATGCAGGTGTACGACGGCGAGAACCTGAAGGACACCGATCCCAAGGCTAAGTCGCTCCAGGAGTACCGCGACTATGCTGGCGTGGACGAAGGCATGAGTGGCGTGTCCACCCGTTTCGCCTTCAAGATTTTGTCCAAGGTGTTCAACTTTGACACGGCTGAAGTGGCGGCTAACCCCGTGCACCTGATGTACGTGCTGGAGCAGCAGATCGAGCGCGAGCAGTTCCCGGCGGAGCTGGAAGCCAAGTACATCGCCTACATCAAGGAGTCACTGGCCCCTCGTTACGCCGAGTTCATCGGCAAGGAGATCCAGACGGCCTACCTGGAAAGCTACAGCGAATACGGCCAGAACATCTTCGACCGCTACGTGACCTACGCCGACTACTGGATCCAGGACCAGGAATACCGCGACAACGATACCGGCGAGAGCTTTGACCGCAGCGCCCTTAACGGCGAGCTGGAAAAAATCGAAAAACCCGCGGGCATCTCCAACCCCAAGGATTTCCGCAACGAAATCGTGAACTTCGTGCTGCGCGCACGGGCCAACAACGGCGGCAAGAACCCGCTGTGGACCAGCTATGAGAAGCTGCGCACAGTGATCGAGAAGAAGATGTTCAGCAACACTGAAGAGTTGTTGCCGGTCATCAGCTTCAACGCCAAGGCCAGCGCCGACGAGGTCAAGAAGCACGAAGATTTTGTCAACCGCATGGTTGAAAAGGGCTACACCGCCAAGCAGGTGCGCCTGCTGTGCGAATGGTATTTACGAGTTCGAAAGTCGTCATAAAACGGAGTCCCGATGCGGCAACACATCATTGACCGACGGCTTGCTGGTAAAAACAAGTCGATCGGCAATCGCGAACGCTTCCTGAGGCGTTACCGCGACAAGGTTCGCGATGCAGTGCAGCGGGCCATCAATGGGCGCAGCATCCGGGACATCGAAAAAGGCGAAGACATCGCGATCCCCAAGCGCGATTTGTCCGAGCCCGTGTTCAGCCACGGCCAGGGCGGCATCCGCGACGTGGTGCACCCTGGCAACCGCGAGTATGTGCAAGGCGATCGCATCGAGCGGCCTCCGGGCGGTGGCGGGCAGGGCAGTGGTTCTGGCGAGGCGAGCGATTCCGGCGAAGGTGAGGACGACTTTGTCTTCTCGCTCAGCAAGGAAGAGTTCATGCAGGTCTTCTTCGAGGACCTGGCCTTGCCGAACATGGTCAAAACCGCTTTGGCCGAAATCCCCGAGTGGAAAAGCCAGCGGGCCGGTTATTCCAGCGACGGCACGGCCAGCAACCTGCACGTGGTTCGCTCCATGCGCGGCGCGCTGGGGCGGCGCATTGCCCTTGGCGCTGGTGTGCGCCGCGAGCTGAAAGAACTGGAAGAGCGGCTGGCCGCCTTGCGCGCCGAAGACGAATCCGGCGACGACGCCCTGGTGCATGAGCATGCGCAAGAGATCGAAGAGCTGGAAGCCCGCATCGACCACCTGCGAGCCCGTGTGCGCGGCATTCCGTTCCTTGACCCGATCGACCTGCGCTACCGCAGCCGTATCAAGGTGCCGGTGCCCACCACCAAGGCCGTCATGTTCTGCGTGATGGACATTTCGGGCTCGATGGATGAGCAGCGCAAGGAGCTGTCCAAGCGCTTCTTCATCCTGCTGTATTTGTTCCTGACCCGCCACTACGACAAGATTGAGCTGGTTTTCATCCGCCACCACACGCAGGCGCAAGAGGTGACCGAGGACGAGTTCTTCCACGCCACTGAAACAGGTGGCACTGTGGTGTCCAGCGCCCTGGTGCTGCTGGACGAGATCATCACCGCCCGCTACCCCACCAACGAGTGGAACCTGTACGTGGCGCAGGCCAGCGATGGCGACAACTGGCACCACGATTCGGCCCGCTGCCGCGAAATCCTGGAAGACAAGATCCTGCCCCTGGTGCGCTATTTTGCTTATGTGCAAGTAGCGCAAACCGAGCAGAACCTGTGGGACGAGTACATGGGCCTGAGTGAATCGCACAAGCAGTTTGCGATGCGCAAGGTGCTGGACGCTTCGCAGATCTACCCGGTGTTCCGTGAACTGTTCAAGAAGGAAGGGGTGGACGCATGAGTGCCATTTTGAGACCCGATCCCCTGCCGGGCCCGTCAGACTGGTCGTTCGAGCTGATCGAGCAGTACCACGACGTGATCCGCGCCACGGCCGAGCGATTCAAGCTCGACACCTACCCCAACCAGCTGGAAATCATCACCGCCGAGCAGATGATGGACGCCTACGCCAGCGTGGGCATGCCGGTGAACTATCGGCACTGGTCTTACGGCAAGGAGTTCATCGCGACGGAGAAGAACTACCGGCGCGGCTTCATGGGCCTGGCATACGAAATCGTCATCAATTCCAACCCCTGCATCAGTTACCTGATGGAAGAAAACACCATGGCCATGCAGGCCCTGGTGATCGCTCACGCGGCCTATGGCCACAACAGTTTCTTCAAGGGCAACTACCTGTTCCGGATGTGGACGGACGCCTCGTCCATCATCGACTACCTGGTCTATGCCAAGAACTACATCGCGGCCTGTGAAGAGCGGCACGGCCTGGACGCTGTCGAGGAAATTCTCGACTCCTGCCACGCACTGATGAACCATGGCGTGGACCGCTACCGCCGGCCCAGCAAGCTGTCGCTTGAAAAAGAACTGGCCCGCCGAGAAGAGCGCGAGTCCTACCTGCAGCAGCAGGTGAACGATTTGTGGCGCACTCTGCCGCGCCGTGCCGACAAGCTGGGTGACGAAGAAAGCGCCAGGCGCTTTCCGCCAGAGCCGCAAGAAAACATCCTCTACTTCATCGAGAAGAACGCCCCACTGCTGGAGCCCTGGCAGCGCGAAGTGGTGCGCATCGTGCGCAAGGTGGCACAGTATTTCTACCCGCAGCGCCAGACGCAGGTGATGAACGAGGGTTGGGCCACCTTCTGGCACTACACCTTGCTCAACACCATGTACGAAGACGGGCACCTGACCGACGGCATCATGCTGGAATGGCTGAAGTCGCACACCAATGTGGTGTACCAGCCGCCCGTGGGGCACCGCGCTTACAGCGGCCTCAACCCCTACGCGCTGGGTTTTGCCATGTACACGGATCTGAAGCGCATCTGTGAGCACCCGACCGACGAGGACCGCCACTGGTTCCCCGAGTTCGCGGGCTCGGCCGAAGGCGCGGCCAAGGGCGACCACGCCTGGCTCAAGACCCTGGACTACGCCATGCGCAACTTCAAGGACGAGAGCTTCGTGGGCCAGTTCCTGTCGCCCAAGGTGATGCGCGATTTCCGCCTCTTCGCCATCCGCGATGACGAGGACGAGCCCGAGTACGAGGTCTCGGCCATCCACGACGAGGCGGGTTACAGGGCCCTGCGTGAAAGCCTGGCGCGCCAGTACGACCTGAGCGCGCGTGAACCCAACATCCAGGTGTGGAGCGTGAACCTGCGCGGTGACCGCTCCTTGACCTTGCGCCACACGCAGCAGGCCAACCGGCCCCTGGCCGATGGCACGCGCGAGGTGCTCAAGCACGTGGCGCGTTTGTGGGGCTTTCCGGTGCACATGGAAAGCGTCAACCACGATGGCGATGTTCGCCAGCAATGGACGGTGGTTCCTGCGTCCATGGAATGATCGCGCAGGGCGATTTGTTCAATAGGTAAAAAACCACCCCCTTGCTTGAGGGGGCTGGGGTACAACGGATTCCTCGGGTGGATGAGGTTTTTCGGTCAGTTGATTTCCAAGCGCAAGTTCCGGAAATGGCTGTGGTGTGTGGCACTGATCACTGTCTCGGTGTTTCAGTTTTGCCAAAACAATCCGAAATCACGTCCCTTGGCCGAAGTTATCGGTGGGAATTCGATGCGTTTTTTACCAGGAGAACAAGCATGCCCTTGAGACACAAGACTGCGGTAGCGGCTACCGTTTCCGCCCTGATGGCGACCTGCGGGTCGGCGACGGCAGACGACGCAGCGGGACCGTCCGCTTTCAGATTTTCCGGCTTTGGCACTTTCGGCGCCGTGGTGACCGACACCCGTGACGGCGAGTTCGTGACGCCGGGCCAAGCCACGGGGGCCACCGAGCACCCCGAGTTCGGCGTTGATTCGCGTCTGGGCATCCAGGGTGTTTACCAGTTCAACCCGGTGTTCTCTGGCACGGCGCAGATCCTGTCCAAACAGAACGGGCAAGGCGACTACGATCCGGCGTTCGAATGGGCGTTCGTGAAAGCCAAACTGTCGCCCAAGTTCAGCGTCCGGGCGGGGCGCATGGGCGCTCCCTTCTTCATGATCTCGGACTACCGGGACGTGAACTACGCCAATTTGTGGGTCCGTCCTCCGCTGGAAACCTACGGCCAGGTGCCTGTGTCCAAATTTGACGGCGCGGACCTGATTTTTCAGAACTCCGTGGGTCCGGCTTCTTTATCGGCGCAGTTGTGGGGCGGCTATTCGCAAGCCAAGTTGGCCACCTCGGATATCAAGCTCAAGAAGACCATGGGCTTGAACCTCACGGCCGAATTCGACAATGGGCTGACGCTGCGGGTGGGTTCTGCCAAAGCGAAGTTGTCGGTGACGAGCAACAACCTCACTGCTTTGCAGAACGGTTTCGCCTTGACCGTTCAAGGCCTGACCCTTGCCAACAGCCCGTTGTTACCTTCCGTCAGGGCCTTGGCCTCGGAGTTTGCGCTCAAGGACGTCGACGCCACCTTCAGTGGCGTGGGAGCCTCCTGGGACAGCGGAAACTGGCAGTTGAACGGCGAGTACACACGCCGCACCATCGACAGTTATCAAGGTAACTCGACGGGCTGGTACACCTCGGTGGGCTACCGCATCGGCAAGGTCACGCCCTTTGCCTACGCGACGCAACTCAAGATCGAAGGGGTCCCCGCCAATGCATTGGCACCGCTCGGCGGCGCCTTGTCGGGACAGGTCGCTGGGGTCTTGCGCAGCACAAATGGTGGCGCTCAGAAAACATGGGCAGTCGGTGCCCGTTGGGACGTGGCCAGCAGCGCGGCCTTGAAGGCCCAGTTCGAACGGATCAAGCCGTCCAGCCTCGGGGCAGGTTTGTTCATCGTGCCGGCCGGTGCGAACATGAAGGGCCAAACGGTCAATGTGTTGAGTGTCAGTGTTGACTTTGTGTTTTAAGGAGGCACCGACATGACATCGAAAACTTTGATTCGCTTTGCCTTGACCGTGGCCGCTTCCGCGGCCGCTCATTCCGCCATGGCCCAATTGGCAGTGGTTGTGAACGCCAAGAACGCCACGGCCTCTCTGACGGCGGAGCAGGTATCGAGCATTTACCTGGGCAAGTCCAGCACGCTGCCCTCTGGCGGAACGGCGGTTCTGGCCGATCTGCCTGAGTCGAATGCGGTCCGCGAACAGTTCTACACCAAGGCCACGGGCAAGAACGCCGCGCAGGTCAAGGCCACTTGGGCTCGACTGACTTTTTCCGGAAAAGCGGTACCCCCCAAGGAGCTGGGCTCATCGGCTGACGTGAAGAAGTTCGTGGCATCCAATCCGGATGGCATTGGTTACATCGAAAAATCGGCGGTTGACGCGTCGGTCAAGGTGGTTCTGTCGCTCGATTGACCCTTGGTCCGGGAACGCCTCTTTTGAGGTGTTTTTCCGGATTTTGCAGATCAAGGGTTCAGCCAAGCTGGAGCTGTCCGATAAGCCTATAGGTTTGGACAGACAAGCTGATGAGCTTTTATCAACTCCACATCAAATCCCTGGAGACCAAAGATGTTCACCGGCAAAGGCCAGGCGCCCATCATTTTGCAGGACGCGGCTGCGGTGAAAAAAGCGGTGATCAGCGATCCCAAAGCCATTGGCTACATTGACAAAGCCGCCGTTGACGGCTCGGTCAAGGTGGTGATGTCGCTCGACTGACGCCAGCCATAACGCTTCTGACGCCGAGGGGCGGTTCGTGATGCAGATCACGAACCGCCCCTCGGTGCATTTTGGGCCTTGAAATGGTGCGTGAATTGGGCGTCTTGGCGGGCGCTTATCTCGCTCAAGATTTCGGGCTGGTCGCCAAGAATCGGAGCAAGCACCCAGGCACCCAAGCACCATGTCCGACAGCTCCCAAGACAAACAATTACCAGCCTCAGAGCGGAAGCTTAAGAAAGCCCGTGAAGAAGGCCAGGTGGTTCGTTCGCGTGATCTGGGGCACTTTTTTGTGATCCTGGCCGCGGCGGGTGTCTTGATGGCGCTGACGCCCTTCTGGATGGACAAGATGCAGCTACAGCTCAACGCCGGCATGCGTTTTGATGCCCGCGCGGTGGCCAATCCAGACTTCATGTTGCAGCGCCTGTCGCAGTGGAGCACCCAGGCCATGATGATGGTGGTGCCCTTTGGCGCAGGCGTGGCCCTGGCGTCTGTGGCGGCCAGCATCCTGGCGGGCGGCTGGGTGATGTCCTTCCAGGTCATCTTCCCCAAGTTCGGCAAGCTCAACCCCATCACCGGCTTTGCCAACCTGCTGTCCAAGCAGCAAATGGTGGATGCCCTGAAAGCCAGCGCCCTGGGTTTGATCCTGGGTGGCACCGGCGCTTTCTTCTTGTCCCGCGTGTGGCCCGACATGGTGAGCCTGATGGGCCTGCCTTTGCCCGCGGCCATCCATGATTTTGGCATGACGCTGGGCAGCGTGATGACCTCGATGCTGCTGGTGCTGGCCTTGTTCGCCATGGTGGACTGGCCCCTGCAGCGCTTCATGTTCATGGGCCGCATGAAGATGAGCCACCAGGATCAGAAGGACGAAATGAAGCAGATGGAAGGCAACATGGAGGCCAAGCAGCGCATCAAGCAACGGATGCGCGAGATGGCCCGCAAGCGCATGTTGGCCGCCATCCCCACCGCCGACCTGGTGGTGATGAACCCCACCCACTACGCCGTTGCCCTGAAGTACGACGAAGGCAAGATGGGCGCCCCCCGCGTGGTGGCCAAGGGCTTGGACCTGCTGGCCCTGCGCATCCGCGACTTGGCCACCGAGAACAAGGTGCCCGTGCTGGAAGCCCCGCCGCTGGCCCGCGCCCTGTACGCCAACACCGAGATCGACGCCGAAGTGCCCATGGCCCTGTACGGCGCCGTGGCCCAGGTGCTGGCCTATGTGTACCAACTCAAAGCGGCCTTGGCCGGCAAGGCGCCCCTGCCGGGCAACCTGCCAGACCTGGACGTTCCCGCCTCCCTGGACCCTGCCAATAAGGCGCACGCATGAACCCGTTCTTGCAACAACTTCAAACCGTGATGAGCGGCAAGTCCGCCAAGGGCTTCCAGGTGCTGGCCGCCCCCATCGCCGTGTTGCTGGTGCTGGTCATGATGATCCTGCCCCTGCCGCCGCTGGCGCTGGACATCTTCTTTACCTTCAACATCGCGATGGCGGTGATGGTGATGATGGTGTCGGCCACCATGCTGCGTCCGCTGGATTTCGCGGCCTTTCCCTCGGTGCTGCTGTTGACAACGCTGCTGCGTCTGTCGCTGAACGTGGCCTCGACCCGGGTGGTGCTGCTGGAAGGTCACAACGGCCCAGGCGCTGCGGGCGCGGTGATCGAATCGTTCGGCCACTTCCTGATCGGCGGCAACTTCGCGGTCGGGATCATCGTGTTCGCCATCCTGGTGGTGATCAACTTCGTGGTGGTCACCAAGGGTTCGGAACGGATCGCCGAAGTGGGTGCGCGCTTCACTTTGGACGCGATGCCCGGCAAGCAGATGGCCATCGATGCCGACCTGAACGCCGGCCTTATCGATGAAAAGGAGGCCAAGCGCCGCCGCATCGAGGTGGGCGAAGAGGCTGAATTCCACGGCGCCATGGACGGTGCCTCGAAGTTCGTGCGGGGCGATGCGATCGCCGGCATCCTGATCCTGTTCATCAACATCATTGGCGGTTTCATCATTGGCGTGGCGCAGCATGACCTGTCGGCTGCGGATGCCGCCAGCTCCTACGTGCTGCTGGCCGTGGGTGACGCGCTGGTGGCGCAGATCCCAGCCTTGCTGATCTCAGTGGCCTCGGCCATGGTGGTGTCCCGCGTGGGCAAGGGCGAGGACGTCGGCGCGCAGATCATCACGCAGATGTTCCAGAACCCCAAGGTGATGGGTGTGGCGGCCGGTGTGATCGGCCTGCTGGGCCTGATCCCTGGCATGCCCAGCCTGGTGTTTTTGCCCATGGCTGGTGGTTTTGGCTGGGCGGCCTGGCGCATGCAGGAAAAGCAGGAGGCGGCCCGCAAGGCGCCCAAGCCAGTCGACAAGCCGGCCGATGCCCCCGTCAACAACAATGGCGAGGCTACCTGGGAAGACCTGCAGCCCGTGGACACCCTGGGCCTGGAAGTAGGCTACCGCCTGATCCAGCTCGTGGACAAGGACCGCGGCGGCGACTTGCTGACCCGGATCAAGGGCGTTCGCCGCAAGTTCGCGCAAGAAGTGGGCTTTTTGCCGCCTTCCGTGCACATCAAGGACAACCTCGAGCTGCGCCCCAGCTTTTACCGCATCACATTGCGCGGCGCCATCGTGGGCGAGGGCGAGGTGTTCCCCAACATGTTGATGGCCATCAACCCCGGCCATGTCACCAATCCTTTGAAGGGCACGGCGGCCGTCGACCCGGCATTCGGATTGCCCGCGGTGTGGGTGGAAGAACGCCAACGTGAAGCGGCGCAAATGGCCGGGTACACCGTCGTTGATCCCTCGACCGTGGTGGCCACGCATCTTTCACACTTGATGCAGATCCATGCGGCCAAGTTGTTGGGACGGGTAGAGACCCAGCAGCTGGTGGAGCATGTGACGAAGTTGGCCCCCAAACTGATCGAAGACGTGGTTCCCAAGATGGTTGGCATTGCTACCTTGCAGAAAGTGCTGCAGCTCCTGTTGGAAGAAGGCGTTCACATCCGTGACATGCGCTCGATCATTGAAACGCTGGCCGAGCAGACCTCGGGCGCGGGCCACCTGGCCAACGACCCGGCCGAACTGGCCCGCCGCATCCGCGTCGGCCTGGCCCCGGCGATCGTTCAGCAGATTTACGGCCCGGTGAAGGAGTTGGATGTGATTGCCATTGAACCCGATCTGGAACGCCTGCTGACCCAGGCCCTGACCTCGCCCAGCGGCCCGATGCTGGACCCGGGCGTGGCCGACCACCTCACGCGCCAGGCGGCTGATGCCACCCAGCGCCAGGAAAACCTGGGCCACCCCGCCTGCCTGCTGGTGCCCGACGCCATCCGGCCGACGGTGGCCCGCCTGTTGAAACGCGCAGCACCACGCTTGAAGGTGCTGGGTCACAGCGAAATCCCTGAGACCCATTCGATCCGCATCGGTACCCTGATTGGAGGCCACGCATGAACGTCAAACGCTTTATTGGACGCACCTCACGCGAGGCCATGCAAAAGGTCAAGCTCGAGTTTGGCAACGACGCTGTCGTGTTGTCGACCAAGCCCGCTCCTGAAGGTGGCATCGAGGTGCTGGCCATGGCCGCTGACAGCGTGCCCTCCATGGATTCATACCCGCCCGCAGAGCGTGAAGAGCGTGCGCCCGCCGCCCGTTCGCAAGCTGCTGTCACACCGCAAGCCAGCGCACCTGCGAAGAAGGCCGAATTGGCCCCTGTGGCTGCGCAATCGCAGGCCCGCTCGGCGATGTCCAACCTGGCCTCTACGGTGCAGGACGACGTCAAGCAACTGGCCATGAGCACCTTGTCCTTCCAGGACTATGTGCGCGAACGCATGCTCAAGCGCCGCCAGGTGGCCCTGAAGGCTGCCCGCACCGAACCCGCGCTGGCCGGCACCCCGGAGGACCAGCTCTCGCAGCGCCTGGGCAATGTCAAGCCCCAGCAGCCTGTGCAGCCCAACGCCAACGTTGATCTGTCGGCCGGCCTGGAGGCTTGGTTGTCTTCACCCCCTGCCGCCGTTCAACCCGCCGCACGACCGGTGCAAGCCGTTCGCACCGCGCCTCAAGACACGGGCCACGTGGCCCAGGTGCTGCCGCTGCGCGCCGAATCGCGTGAAGAACCCCAGCGCCAGGCACCCGCCAAGGCCGTTCGCCCCGCCAGCGACCCTGCCGAGCTGACGCTCAAATCGGTGACCGGCCGCAGCGCTGCCTCGGCCGACAGCTCGCGCCCCGACGCCGCCACCATGGCCGCGCTGAAGGCCTCGCAAGATGCCAACGCCTCGATGCTCAATGAGCTGCGCGCCATGCGGGCCATGATGAAAGAGCGGTTTGAAACCATCGCCTTCATCGAAAAACTGCGCCGCACGCCCGCCCAGGCCGGCCTGGCCCAAAAGCTGTTAGACGGTGGCTTCTCGGCTGTGCTGATCCGCAAGATGCTGGACGCCATGCCTGCTGAAGTCAGCTCTGGCGCTCAAGACGAAAACGTGTGGGCCGCCCAGGTGCTGCAACGCAACCTGAACACCGCCGACAAGGAACTGGCCATCGAAGACCAGGGTGGCATCTTCGCCCTGATCGGCTCGACCGGCGTGGGCAAGACCACATCGACCGCCAAGCTGGCCGCCATGTTCGCCGCCAAGCATGGCGCGCAGAACCTGGGCCTGATCACACTGGACGCCTACCGCGTCGGGGCCCACGACCAACTGCGCGCCTATGGCCGCATCCTGGGTGTGCCCGTGCACATGGCCCACGACCGCGCCGCGTTGGAAGACCTGCTCGAGTTGCTGTCGGGCAAAAAGATGGTGCTCATCGACACGGCCGGCATGGCCCAGCGCGATGGCCGCACCAAGGACCTGCTCGACATGCTGGCCCATCCCAGCATCCGCAAAGTGCTGGTCATCAACGCCTCGTCGCAAGGCGATGCGATTGAAGACGTGATGGCCTCTTACCAGGTCAATGCCTGCGCGGGGGTCATCCTGTCCAAGCTGGACGAAGCCGTGAAGCTCGGTCCGGCGCTGGATGCGTTAATCCGTCACAAATCCAAGGTGCTGGGCGTCGCCAACGGCCAACGCGTGCCAGAAGATTGGCACAGACTGTCATCGCAGGCTTTGGTGCACCGCGCTCTGCGCGCCAGCCTCAATCCCGCGTACCGCCTGGACCCGAATGAAGTCAGCCTGGTGTTCTCGACCCCTGCCATGACCGACGTCACGGCCTCTCCGTCCGCGCTTTGACCTGTCGCTGCCCATGACCAGTTTTTCGCCTCAAACCTACGCTGCCAGCCCGCCGGCCGACCAGGCCCAGGGTTTGCGCCAGATGTTCGCTTCGCGCGTGCTGCGTTTCGTGCCCGTGGTGGCCAACGCGGGCGCCGTGTGTGGCGGGGTGGTGCTGGAGCGCCTGTGCGCTGCCTACGCCAGCTTTGGCCTGCACACCCTGGTGGTGGACGCCGGCGACCAAGCCCGGGCGCCCAGCGAATTGGCCGAATTTGATTTGAGTGAAGGCATCGAGCCTTTGTCCAAGCAGGTGAGCTACCTGGCCGCCCGTGGCCTGCCGCTGCGGCATGCCGATGCGCGGGGCTCGTGTGGCAGCTTGCTGCATGCCCTGGCCGATGCGGCACCGCAATGCGATGTGGTGCTGGTGCATGCCTCTGCCAGTGAGTTGGTACGCATCTTCGGCGAGCGCGCCCGACACGGCAACCTGCGCCCGCTGGTGTTCACCAACGACGTGGCCGAAGGCCTCAAGCAGGCTTATGCCGCCGTCAAGATCATGAGCCAGCGGGGCCCGTGGTTGGCCTACGACCTGCTGGTCTGCGCGCCCCCCCACTCGGACCAGGCTGATGCCGTGGCCGAGCGCCTGGGCCAGTGCGCTGACAACTTCCTTGGTGCTGCGCAACGCGACTGGCTGCGCATCAATCCCCACGAGCCCGCCAGTCATGACCCCAGCCCCCGGTTCATGGAACTGGCCGCCGGACTTTTGCAGTGTGCCTTGCCGCTCACCTTGGGTGATGCCGCATTCGACCATTTGGTCTCACCAGGGTCTGCCTTGCCTTCGCGCATGGCCCCCGTACTCAATTGATGTTCATGGAGCAGCGCATGTACACCGCCAAAGGCCGCCTCGATATGGACGCCCAGCTCAAGCAATACAGCTCGCTGGTGCGGCGTCTGGCCCACCAGATGATTGCCAAGTTGCCGGCCAACGTCGAGATCGATGACCTGATCCAGGTTGGCATGATCGGCCTGAGCGACGCCTTGACCCGCTTTGATGCAGGGCAGGGCGTGCAGTTCGAAACCTTCGCCACCCAGCGCATCCGCGGCGCCATGCTCGATGAGCTGCGCGGCGCCGACTGGATGAGCCGCGGCACCCGCAAACAGCAGCGCGACATCGAAGGTGCCGTGCACCGCCTGGAGCAGCGTCTGGGCCGCGCGCCGCAGGAAAGCGAAATCGCCAAGGAAATGGACATGTCGCTGGTGGACTACCAGGAGATGCTGGGCAAGGTGCGTGGCACCCAGCTCATCCACCTGGAAGACATGAGCGGCGAGGATGGCGACAACGACTACCTTGACCGCCACGTGACCGATGAAGGCAACGACCCGCTGGCCCTGTTGGCGGACCACCGCATGCGCTCGGCCCTGGTCGAGGCCATCAAGAACCTGCCAGAGCGTGAGCAGTTCGTGATGAGCATGTATTACGAGCAAGACATGAACCTCAAGGAAATCGCCGCCGTGCTGGGCGTGACCGAGTCGCGGGTCTGCCAATTGCACAGCCAGTCCATCGCCCGGCTGAGGGTCAAATTGAGAGAGTGGTGATCACGTGTGGGGTTTCAAGCGCAAGGACCAGGTTGCACCGCCGGCAACCCCGTCCGCATTGAATGATTCGGCGCAGAAACCTCAATCCGATGCGCACATGCTGGCGCAGAAGCTCCAGCAAGACACCGATGGCCTGGGCCACGAAGCCGCCGAACTGCGCGGCACGCTGGAGGATTCCTCTGCCGTGGCTTTGCAGCAGGAAGAAGGCTTCACCGTGCTGGCCGGCCAGTTGAAAGACATCGGCCAAGCCCAGCACCGCATCCAGGACACCAGCCACCAGAGCCTGGCCTCGGTGGCGCAAGCCCGCCAAAGCGTGGAGCACGTGGGGCACGAGGTGTCCCAGGTGGTCGACACACTCAAGCAGGTGGCCTCTGCCGCGCGCGACATCACCCAGGTCGCTTTGCAGACCCGGCTGGTGGCCTTCAACGCTTCGGTCGAAGCCAAGCGCGCGGGCGAAGCGGGCCGTGGGTTCTCTGTGGTGGCCGATGCCGTCAAGGACTTGGCGACCCAGGTGGAAGCCACCTCCAAAACCATCATGAGCACGGTCAGCCAACTGGACGACCGCATCCAGGCCTTGTCACGCGAGTTGCTGTCGCGGGATGAGGCGGCCAAATCCAGCGATGGCCGCACCCAGCGCGTCACGTTTCACCAGGCCTTGACGCAAGTCGAGACAGGCGTGCTGCACATCACCGAGGCCGCGGACCAAAGCCGTGGGCTGTCGGATGGTGTGAACCAGCAGGTGTCGCAGATGGGCGCGCAAATCAAGCGCACGCACACGGCGCTGAACACCGCCATGAAGCGCAGCGAAGCCGTGCTGGGCGTGTCGGAGCGCCTGATGGAGTTGATCGCGGGTAGCGGTGTCCGCACCGCCGACACGCCTTACATCGAGCTGGCCCAAAGCGTGGCCAGCCAGATCGCGCAGGTATTGGAGGCGGCCGTGTCCAACGGCAAGATCAGTCTGGCCGATTTGTTCGACGAGCACTACCGCCCCATCCAGGGCAGCCAGCCGCAGCAGCATCAAACCAAGTTCAACGCGGTCACCGACGCCAGCTTCCCGGCCATCCAGGAAGCGGCGCTGACCGCCTTGCCCGAGATCGTGTTTTGCATCTCGGCCGACCGCAACGGCTACATCTCCACCCACAACAAGAAGTACTGCCAGACGCAACGCGCGGGCGATGTGGTGTGGAACACGGCCAATTCGCGCTGGCGCCGCGTCTTCAATGACCGCACTGGTCTGGCCTCGGCGCGCAACCAGCGCCCATTCCTGTTGCAGACCTATCGGCGCGACATGGGCGGCGGCCACTTCGTGCTGCTGAAAGAGGCCTCGGCGCCCATCATCGTGCAAGGCCGCCATTGGGGCGGGCTGCGCCTGGCCTACAAATTCTGAGCATTTCTCAAGTATTCGGACTTTTGGCCGAAATACTGAGACTTTCCCATCAAGTCAGACCATGAGACAAGACACTCCTCGTTCTATTTGGAAGATCCAGGCGCAGGACTTCGTCGTGCTCTCGGCCATGGCCGCGACGCTGCTCGGCGCCTTGATTTATGGCGGCGTTTACAACGGCATCGGTCTGGCCCTGGCCGCCGGTGTGCCGATCATGATCGCGGCCTTGCTGGTGAGCACCAGTTCGCGCGGCGGGCCGCTCAGCCAATGGCTTTTGCCCGCCTTGGGCATGGCCATGGTTGGCCTGATGATCCACGTGGCGCGTGGCCACAACGAGGCGCACTTTGCCGTGTTTGCGTTCATGGCCTGCCTGGTCACCTACCGCAAAGCCGTGCCCATCCTGGTGGGGGCCACCACGATCGCGGTGCACCACGTCTTGTTCAACCAGCTTCAAACCTGGGCCTGGGGCCCCCTCTGTTTCACCGAGCCGGGTTTTGGCAAAGTGGTGGAGCATGCGCTGTATGTCGTGGCTGAAACGGCGGTGCTGCTGTTCCTCGCCGCCCAGGCCCGCAAAGACTTCGCCACCGCGCAGGAGCTGATGGCCATCGTGGACCGCTTGCAAGCGGACGATGGCAGCGTGGATTTGTCGGTGGCCGATACCCGCTCTGACGACCAGCGCACCATGCGGCTGCTGGACGCCCTGCGCCACATCGCCCAGTCGATCAACCAGGTGCGCCAGGCCGCTGAGTCCGTGCGTGTGGCCTCCGACGAGATATCGGCCGGCAACCAGTCGCTGAGCCAGCGCACCGAGCAGGCGGCCGCCAACATTGAAGAAACCGCGGCCTCGGTCGAGATGATCGTCAGCACCATCAGGTCCACCTCGACCAACGCGCAGCAAGCCAATCAGCTGGCGGGCACCGCATCGCAATTCGCCTTGGCGGGCGGCGAGTCGGTGAGCCGCGTGGTCACCACCATGAGCGACATCCAGCAATCCAGCCGCAAGATCACCGACATCATTGGCGTGATCGATGGCATTGCCTTTCAAACCAACATCCTGGCGCTGAACGCGGCGGTCGAAGCCGCCCGGGCTGGCGAACAAGGTCGCGGCTTTGCAGTGGTGGCCTCTGAAGTGCGCATGCTGGCTCAGCGCAGCGCCGAAGCTGCCAAGGAAATCAAGCAATTGATTGGCAGCAGCGTGGACCAGGTCGAGGCCGGCTCAACGCAGGTCGACAGCGCGGGCCAGACCATGAGCGAGCTGGTGGGCCAGGTGCGCCGCGTGACCGAGCTGGTGGGCTTGATCGCGGTCTCCAGCTCGGAGCAGAACGATGGCATCGGCCAGATCAACCAGGCCATTGGCCGCATGGACCAGGCCACGCAACACAATGCCGCCTTGGTGGAACAAACCGCCGCCGCCGCGGAGAGCCTGAGCCGCCAGGCCGATGAGCTGTCGCACGCGATGGGGGTGTTCCGCGTGCCCGCCTCGCTTCAGCGCTGAGCGTTCTTCAGCCTGGGTCAGCCAATGCGGCCCAGCAGCAGGTACTCCATGAGCACCTTCTGCACGTGAAGCCGGTTCTCGGCCTCGTCCCACACCACGGACTGCGGGCCGTCGATCACCTCGGCGGCAACCTCTTCGCCACGGTGGGCGGGCAGGCAGTGCATGAACAGGGCATCGGGCTGGGCCACGCCCATCATCTCTTCGTCGACACACCAATCGGCAAAGGCCAGGCGGCGCTCTTCGTTCTCGGCTTCGAAGCCCATGCTGGTCCACACGTCGGTGGTGACCAGTGACGCGCCTCGGCAAGCGTCCATCGGGTCTTTGAAGACCTTGTAGCAGGCTGTGTTGTTGATGCCCGCCACGACCGGGTCGATCTCATAACCGCTGGGCGTGCTCACGTGCACCGTGAAGCCCAAAATCTCGGCCGCCTGCAGCCAGGTGTTGGCCATGTTGTTGCCATCGCCCACCCAGGCCACCACCTTGCCCTGGATCGAACCGCGGTGCTCGATGTAGGTGAAGATGTCGGCCAGGATCTGGCAGGGGTGGTACTCGTTGGTCAGCCCGTTGATGACCGGCACGCGCGAGTTGGCCGCGAACTTCACCAGCTTGGATTGCTCGTAGGTGCGGATCATCACGATGTCGACCATGCGCGAGATAACCTTGGCGCTGTCCTCGATGGGCTCGCTGCGGCCCAACTGGCTGCCATCGGTGGTCAGGTGCACCACCGAGCCGCCCATCTGGTACATGCCCGCTTCAAAGCTCACGCGCGTGCGGGTGCTGGCCTTCTCGAAGATCATGGCCAGGGTGCGGTCGGCCAGCGGCTGGTACTTTTCGTAGTTCTTGAAGCGGCGCTTGATCAGGCCCGCGCGTTCGAACAGGTAGGCGTACTCCTCGGCGCGGAGGTCCTTGAACTGCAGGTAGTGCTTGATCAGGCTGGATCCGGGTTTCATGCTCAGGCCGCGTTGGTTTCGTTCAGGAACTGTTTGACCAGCGGCACCAGCAAGGCGACGATCTGGTCGGCCTCTTCCGTGGTCAGGATCAGGGCGGGCAGCAAGCGGATCACCTTGTCGGCGGTCACGCTCAGCAGCAAGCCGGCTTCCATGGCGCGGTTCAGCAGCACGCCGCAAGGGCGGTCCAGCTCGATGCCGATCATCAGGCCCTGGCCGCGGATCTCGGCCACGCCTTTCAGCTCGCCCAACTCGCGCGTCAGCGCAGACCTGAGGTGAGCGCCCACGCGGTCGGCATTGGCCAGCAGCCCGTCTTCTTCCATGATCTTGAAGGTCTCGACACCGGCGCGCATGGCCAGCGGGTTGCCGCCAAAGGTGGTGCCGTGGTTGCCTGGCTGCAGCACATGGGCCGCCTTGGGGCCGCACACCACCGCACCGATCGGCACGCCCGAGCCCAGGCCCTTGGCCAGCGGCATCACATCCGGTTGGATGCCCGCCCATTGGTGCGCAAACCACTTGCCGGTGCGGCCGATGCCGCATTGCACTTCATCGAGCATGAGCAACCAGCCGCGCTCGTCGCACAGCTTGCGCACCGCCTGCAGGTAATCATTGCGGGCGGGGTTCACGCCGCCTTCTCCCTGGATCACTTCCAGGAACACGGCGACCACATTGGGGCGCGTCTCGGCCACTTCGTTCAAAGCCGCGACATCATTCAATGGCACGCGCACAAAGCCTTCGACCAGGGGTTCAAACCCAGCCCAGACCTTGGGGTTGCCCGTGGCCGACAGCGTGGCGATCGAGCGGCCATGGAAGGCCTTCTCATAAACAATCACTTCGGGCTTGTCGATGCCCTTTTCGTGGCCGAACTTGCGCGCAATCTTGAGCGCGGCCTCATTGGCCTCCAGGCCCGAGTTGCAGAAGAACACATTGGTCAGGCCCGAGCGCTCGACCAGCAGGCGCGCCAACTCTTCCTGCAGCGGCACCTGGTAGTAGTTGCAGCTGTGGATCAGTTTGGTGAGTTGGTCTTGCAGGGCAGGCACCAGCTTGGCGTGGTTGTGGCCCAGCGTGTTCACGGCGATGCCAGCCAGCGCGTCCAGGTATTCGCGGCCATCGGTGTCCCAGACTCGGGTGCCCTGGCCGTGCGACAAGGCAATCGGCAGGCGTCCATAAGTGGGCATCACATGGGGCATCGTCACAGGGGCGTTCATGGCTTGGTTTCTCGCAAAAAAGAAAAAGCGCAGTGGCAATACCGCGCTACGGGCATTCTAAGGAAAAGGCACGGCTTCGGCGCACCCTCGGGATCGTTGTGTTTGCGCCCCCAATGCACGGGGTTACTGGCATCAATGTTGCGACGCACCAGTCTTGTGATCGACAATGTGGGGCTGTTGCCGATGGATACCACCCTTGAAGTCGCGACCTCTCTTTGCAGCACGCCGGCAAAACCGGCCGCCATCGAAAGCCCCAACGTGTCATTGACTCCCCCCCGAAGTTCCAAACCTCGCGAGGTTTTCATCCAGGGCCTGACCACATCAGGCAAGACTTTTCGGCCCAGCGATTGGGCCGAGCGCCTGGCGGGGGCCATGTCATCGTTCAGGCCGGGGGCAGCCCACATGGGCCGTTCGGCCCACATTGGTTATTCGCCCTATTGCGTGCCGACATCGATTGGCGACGTCAAATGCGTGATCGTCAACGAAGCCTTGCGTGATCTGGAGCCCATGGCCTGGGATTTCGTGATGAACTTTGCCCGTGACAACGATTTGCAAGTGACGGATGCCTGTTCATTGCCTTGAAGGGCATGAGCAGCGCGCCAAAAGCAAAAGGCCCGCTTGAAGCGGGCCTTTTTGCGGGCCTTTTTGACAACCGAGGCCGAAGCCCGGTTGGCTGATCCGTCGATCAGGCGGCGGTCAGGGCCTTGACCTTGGCCGACAGGCGGCTCTTGTGGCGAGCGGCCTTGTTCTTGTGGAACAGACCCTTGTCGGCGATCGAATCAATCACGCTTTGGGCAGTCTTGAAAGCGTCAGAGGCCACGGCCTTGTCGCCGGCCTTGACAGCCTTGAGCACGCCCTTGATGGCGGTGCGGAACTTCGAACGCAGGGCCGAATTGGCGGCGTTCAGTTTGATGTCTTGACGAACGCGCTTGCGGCCTGAGGCAATGCGGACGGTCTTTTTGGGCTTCGATGCTGATGGCATGATTTTTAATGGGCCTTGCGGATGCCTGGTCAAACCCGGGTTTTGCAACCCTGGCGGCCAATTCGCACCCCACAAAGCCGATGTTGGTGGAAAAGCCGACGATTATAACGTCCCCTAAAGCTTTTGCCTAGGCCGGCCCCGGCGCTTCCTATAATCCCGGCGATGAGTTTGCTGAAATCCGCGTCCATCGTCTCCCTGCTGACCCTGGCATCCCGCGTCACCGGCCTGGTCCGCGAACTGCTGATTGCCGCCGCCTTCGGGGCCAGCGCCACCACCGACGCCTTCAATGTGGCGTTCCGCATCCCGAATCTGCTGCGCCGCCTGTTTGCCGAGGGCGCTTTTTCGCAGGCCTTCGTGCCCATCCTGTCCGAAAGCCGCACCCGCCAGGGCGATGAGGGCACCCGCCTGCTCATCAACGCCGTGGCCACCGTCCTGTTCTGGACCTTGCTGGTGGTGAGCGTGCTGGGCGTGGTGGGCGCGCCGGTCCTGGTGTGGTTGATGGCCTCCGGATTGCGCGAGAGTGGCGGGTTTGACGCCGCGGTGGTGATGACGCGCTGGATGTTTCCTTACATCGGCTTCATGTCCCTGGTGGCGCTGAGCGCGGGCATCCTCAACACCTGGGGGCGTTTCGCGGTGCCAGCGGCCACGCCGGTGTTGCTCAACCTGTCGGTGATTGCGGCGGCCTGGTTCGCGGCTCCGGTGTTCCGGGCCCATGGCCTGGACCCGGTGTTGGCGCTGGCCGTGGGCGTGATGGTGGGCGGCGTGGCTCAACTCGCCATCCAGATCCCTGCGCTGATCCGGATCAAATCGTTGCCCAGCATTGGCGTTTCGTGGTCGGGCATCAAAGCGGCTTGGCATCACCAGGGCGTGCGGCGCATCCTGCGCCAGATGGGGCCGGCGGTGCTGGGTGTGTCGGTGGCGCAGTTGTCCTTGCTGGTCAACACGCAGATCGCATCGCACCTGCAGGCAGGCTCGGTCTCGTGGCTGACCTATGCCGACCGCCTGATGGAGTTCCCGACCGCCATGCTGGGCGTGGCCCTGGGCGTGGTGCTGCTGCCGCAGTTGTCCAAGGCGCAAGCCAGTGGCGACAAGGCCGAGTTTTCAAACCTGCTGGATTGGGGCTTGCGCCTCGTGGTCTTGCTGGCGCTGCCTTGTGCCGTGGCCTTGTTGTTGTTTGCCGAGCCGCTGGTGTCCGTGCTGTACCACTATGGCCGTTTCAGCCCGACCGACGTGCGCCAGACGGTGCTGGCCTTGAGCGGCTATGGCGTGGGGTTGATGGGCCTGGTCGGCATCAAGATCCTGGCGCCCGGTTTTTACGCCACGCAAGACATCCGTACCCCAGTGCGCATCGGCATCACGGTGCTGGTCTTCACGCAGTTGCTCAACCTGGTGTTCGTGCCATGGCTGGGTCATGCCGGGCTGGCCTTGTCGATTGGTGTAGCGTCGCTGATCAACGCCACATGGTTGCTGATCGGCTTGCGCCGGGCGGGGCGCTACCAGCCTTCGCCGGGCTGGGTGTTGTTCGCGCTGCGCGTGGTGCTGGCCTCTGGCTTGTTGGGCGTGTTGCTGTGGTTCGCGGCGCACCACATTGACTGGCTGGGCTTGCACGGTCAGCCGCTGCTGCGTGTGGGGCTGATGGCGGGCTGTTTGGCGGCAGCAGCGGTGCTTTACTTCGGTGTTTTGCTGCTGTCTGGCATGAATTTGCGGCAGGCGATCAAGCGCTAGTTTTTTGCGTGTGATGGTTGGGGTGCTTGATTGGCAGCGCAGGGCGCGGGCTGGGCGGGCATCCGGCGGGGCTTCATGTTGGTGGCCCCGCTTTTCAAGCGGGACTGCCTTGCGGTGTTCGCGCCGAGGTGGTGTCGCCGAAACTCACTGCGCGCCCTTCAGGCGCTTCGTTGAGACATCGGCGACAAGTCAGTTGACGATGCGCGCTTCGCGCGCGCACCTCGGCGCTGCGCTCCTCAGCACCGACAAGGCGCCCCGCCGGATGCCCGCCCAGCCCTTTTGTCGCCCTGCTGTTGGCATGCCACGGCCGCATTTGGTGGCACGCCACCAGCGAGGCGATCAGGGATGAGGCGGCAGTTGGCGGGGCGACTTCGGGGGCGTCGAGGAGCGCAGCCTGGGGCGGAAAAAGATCGTCCGTTGTTTGAGCCCGCAGGGCGAGTTTCGGACGATCCCGCCCCGGGCGAGCACCGCAGAGCAGTCCGCCGCGCAGCGGTGGGCCGCCACCATAGGAGCCCTGCAAACTGCCGCCTCATCCCCGCCTCGCGCTGACCGACAAAGCGTACCAACGACAGCACGCACCCGGCGGCATGAGGCATGGCCTCTACAACGAACGTGCCAAATCCACGGCCTGTTCCACACGATCCACCGCATGGATGATGAGCCCTTCAATGGGCTTCTTGGGTGCATTGGCCTTGGGCACCACGGCGATTGAGAACCCGAGTTTGGCTGCTTCCTTCAAGCGTTCCTGCCCACGCGGCGCAGGTCGGATCTCGCCAGCCAAGCCCACCTCGCCAAACGCAAAAAAACCCTTCGGCAAAGGCTTGCCGCGCAGGCTGCTTTGAATCGCCAGCAACACGGCCAAGTCGGCCGCTGGCTCGCTGATCCGCACCCCGCCCACGGCGTTCACGAACACGTCTTGGTCAAAGCAGGCCATGCCAGCGTGGCGGTGCAGCACCGCCAGCAACATCGCCAGGCGATCGCGCTCCAGGCCCACGCTCAACCGCCGTGGGCTGGGGCCGCCAGAATCGACCAGTGCCTGGATTTCCACCAGCAGCGGGCGCGTGCCTTCCAGCGTCACCATCACCACCGAGCCGGGCACCGGCTCATCGTGCGTGGACAAGAAGATGGCGCTCGGGTTGCTCACCCCTTTCAAACCCTTGTCGGTCATCGCGAAGACACCGATCTCGTTCACGGCCCCGAAGCGGTTCTTGATGGCGCGCACCAGGCGGAAGCTGCTGTGCGTTTCGCCTTCAAAGTACAAAACGGTGTCAACGATGTGCTCCAGCACCCGCGGCCCGGCCAAGGCGCCTTCCTTCGTCACATGCCCCACCAGCACCATCGTGCAACCGCTGGACTTGGCCACGCGCGTGAGGTGGGCGGCGCACTCGCGCACCTGGGCCACCGAACCCGGCGCCGAAGTCAGCTGGTCGGAATAGATGGTCTGGATTGAGTCGATCACGCAGAAGGACGGTTGCTCGGCCTCCAGGGTGGCGATGATGTTCTCGAGCTGGATCTCGGCCTGCACGCGCACCTTCGAGCCATCAAGGCCCAGCCGCTGCGCACGAAGCGCAACCTGGGCACCGCTTTCCTCGCCCGTCACGTACAGCACCGGCATTTGGCGCGACAGGGCGTCCAGCGCCTGCAGAAGCAAAGTCGATTTGCCGATGCCCGGATCGCCGCCGATCAGGATCACGCCCCCGGTGACGATGCCGCCACCCAGCACCCGGTCCAGCTCTTCCAGGCCGGTCGGGGTGCGGGCAATGTCGGCCGCTTCGATGTGGGACAAGGTCGCCACCGGCTGCGGCGCGTTCAGCCCGCGCGTCAGGGCCTGCATGCGGTTCTTGGCCGGGCCCGTGTCGGCACGGGTTTCTTCCAGCGTGTTCCAGGCGTTGCAGTGGGGGCACTTGCCCAGCCATTTGGGGCTGGTGCCACCGCACTCTGAGCAGGTGAAGATCGTTTTGTCTTTGGCCATGAAGGGTCGTCGTTCAGGCGATCTCGTCGCCGTCCTTCTGGTTGTCCTGAATGGCTTTGAATTTGCGGTCCAGTTCCTGGCGCAGTTGGCGGCGCAACAGGGCGGATTCGAAGCGGCGTTTTTCTTCGGCCGTGGTGGGCTCCAGCGGCGTCACGGGTTTGGGGCGGTTGTTGTCATCGACCGCGACCATCGTGAAGAAACAGCTGTTGGCATGGCGCACCACTTGGGTGCGGATGTTCTCGGCGATCACCTTCACGCCGATCTCCATGGAGGAGTTGCCCGTGAAGTTGACCGACGCCAGGAACGTCACCAGCTCGCCCACGTGGATGGGCTGGCGGAAGGTCACGCGGTCAACCGACAAGGTCAGCACATAGCAGCCGGCATAACGGCTGGCACAGGCGTAGGCCACCTGGTCAAGCAGCTTGAGGATGGTGCCGCCGTGCACATTGCCGGAGAAGTTGGCCATGTCGGGCGTCATGAGCAAGGTCATGCGCAACTGGTGGCGGTGGTGGTCGATGTCCATGCTTGATTCTGGTGCAAAACTCATTGAGGGCGGGGCAAAAGGAAAAGCTGCATGCAAATGCTGTGCCGAATTGGTGCAAATTGGTGCATCAGACCGCGCTGACTGGAACCCGCTGCGAAAGCGCGCACATCAATTCATAGCCCACGGTGCCGCAGTGCCGGGCCACTTCGTCGATCGACAAGGCGGTGGCTTGACCGTCGAGCTGAGGGCCGTGGCCCCACAAGGTCGCCTCGCTACCCACTTTGGCCTGGGGCGCTGCGCTCAAGTCCACCGTGACCATGTCCATGGACACGCGCCCGATCAAGGGCACGCGCACGCCATCGACCAGCAAGGGCGTGCCATCGGGCGCATGGCGGGGGTAGCCATCGGCATAACCACAAGCAACCACGCCCAGGCGCAGGTCGCGGTCCGCGACGAAGCGGCTGCCATAGCCCACGGTGTCGCCAGCTTTCAGATGCTGGATGGCAATGAGCTGCGATTTCAAGGTCATGGTGGCCTGCAAGCCCCAATAGGCCGCGGTGTGCTCCGGGTAGTCGGGTGAGGAGCCATACAGCATGATGCCCGGGCGGACCCAATCGCCACGAACGCTGGCACCGTGCGCATGGCGCAAGGTGCCGGCACTGTTGCACAGGCTGCGCTCTCCGCTCAAATCGGCGCAGGTGCTGAGGAACAGCTCGGTCTGGTGCGCGATGCCGCGGGGCCCGTCCGCGTCGGAGAAGTGCGTCATGAGCGACACCTCGTCGACCTGTGGCAAGGCCGACAGGCGGGCCCAGGCACTGCGGAAGGCGGGCGGCGTAAAACCCAATCGGTTCATGCCGGTGTTCATCTTCAGGAACACGCGGTGCGGCCACTCGGTCTTGTGCTGGGCCAGCCAATCAATCTGCTCATCGCAGTGCACCACGTGCCACAGGCCCAAGCGCGAACACCATTCCAGGTCGCGCGCTTCGAACACACCCTCCAGCAACAAGATGGGACCACGCCAATCCAGTTTGCGCAGACGCTGTGCCTCGGCGATGTCGAGCAGGGCAAAGCCGTCGGCGGCGCGAAGGCCTTCAAAGGCACGCTCGATGCCGTGACCGTAGGCATTGGCTTTGACCACCGCCCACACCCTCGCGTCTGGCGCGCAGTCACGCGCACGCTGCAAGTTGTGGTGGAGGGCGTCCACGTGGATGAGGGCTTCTAAGGGACGGGGCATGAGGGGATTGTGCCAGTGGCCATGCTATAAACCGCGGCTTGGCCTGCCGCTTTACCGATGTCTGGTGGGTGGCGAAGGTCCAACATCACACGCATGAAGACAGTGACTGCCCGCTTATGAAAAAAGGCTTTTTCACCATCATGGCGGCGCAGTTCTTCAGCTCGCTCGCCGACAACGCCTTGTTCGTGGCCGCGGTGGAATTGCTGAAAAGTTCGGGCGCCCCTGATTGGCAGCCTGCGGCGCTGGTGCCCATGTTCGCCTTGTTCTACGTGGTGCTGGCCCCCTTTGTCGGCGCTTTTGCCGACGCGGTGCCAAAGGGCCGGGTCATGTTTTTTTCCAACAGCATCAAGGTGGTCGGTTGCCTGATGATGCTGTTCGGCAGCCACCCCCTGATCGCGTATGCCGTGGTGGGCCTGGGCGCGGCGGCTTACTCGCCGGCCAAGTACGGCATCCTGACCGAATTGCTGCCGCCTTCGCAGTTGGTCAAGGCCAATGGCTGGATCGAGGGCCTGACCATCAGCTCCATCATCCTGGGTGTGGTGTTGGGCGGCCAGTTGATGGGTGAAGTCGTGGCGCCGCACCTGCTGGCTTTCGACTTGCCTTTGATCAACACCGGCATCGATACACCGCCCGAGGCGGCCATCGCCACCATGATCCTGTTGTACGTGCTGGCGGCCTTGTTCAACTTGCGCATCCCCCGCACGGAAACCCCCCTGCAGCCGCTGCCGGCGCATCTGTGGTCCTTGGTGGGTGATTTCTTTGACTGCAATCGCCGCTTGTGGAAAGACAAGCTGGGTCAGATCTCCCTTGGCACAACCACCTTGTTTTGGGGGGTGTCCGGCAATTTGCGTTACATCGTGTTGGCGTGGGCTGGCGTGGCATTGAGCTATGACACAACTCAGGCGTCGGCCCTGGTGGGTGTGGTGGCTGTGGGCACGGCGGTGGGTGCGGTGTTGGCCTCCGCCAAGATGCGCCTGGACCAGGCCACGCGGGTGATCCCGCTGGGCGTGGCCATGGGCGTGTTGGTGCTGGGCATGAACATGATCCGCGACGTCAGCGTGGCCATCCCCTTCTTGATCATCCTGGGTGGTTTGGGTGGCTTTTTGGTGGTGCCCATGAATGCCTTGCTGCAGCACCGGGGCCACAACCTGATGGGTTCGGGCCGCTCCATCGCGGTGCAGAACTTCAATGAGCAGGCGGCCATCCTGGTGATGGGCGCCATGTACAGCGGGCTCACCAAGTCAGGCCTGTCGGCCTATGGCGCCATCACGGCGTTTGGCTTGGTGGTGGCGGCCTCCATGATGGGCATCTGGCTCTGGCACCGCAGCAACACCGTCCACCACCGGGACGAGGTCGAGCGCCTGTTGGCGGTGGCGCGCAGCGACTGCCACTGAGTCACCACTGCTCACACAAGCGCAACATAGCTTTACGTAATCCTGTCATCGACGGGATTAAGCTGGACGTTGTAGAGCCATGACGGAAAGCGTGCCGCTTGTTTCATCCAGGGCCGCCGTCATGACAAGGAGACCCAGCATGAATGTTCGCCAAATTTTTTCTCGACCCAAGATCCTGATGGCCACCGCCTTGGTGGCTGTGGCCGGGGTGGCCAACGCAGGTGGCGTTTCTTGGTCCGTCGGGGTGCACGCGCCCCTCATCGCCGGACCAGGCCATGTGAATGCCGTGGTCTCGAATGGCGGCGGCTACTACTATCCACCGCAACCGGTGTATGTGCAGCCGCGCCGGGTCGTGGTGGTGCCTCAGCCGTATTACGGCGTGCAGCCGGTGGTCTACCAGGCGCCTCCCCGTTTCCGCTCCGACCGGGGCTGGCACCATGGCCGTTGGCACCGCCATGGTCGCGCTGAGGCTTACGCCAATGGCTACCGCCAGGGTTATGAGCGTGGTTACGACCGCGGCAATGACCACGACGACCGCCGTGGCGGCTGGGGCCACCGAGACCGTTGATCGGCCTTGGCAGGCTGGGTTTGGCGGTCAGCGGCGTCGGCTGCTGCTGCCCCCCAGCAGCGATCCCAGCACGCCGCGGATGATCTCGCGGCCGACCGATGACCCGATGGTGCGCGCGGCCGACTTGGCCACGGTTTCCAGTATGGAATCCTTGCGACCACTGCCCTTGAGCAGCCCACCGGCCAAGTCACCCAGCCAGGATCCTCCGGCATCTGGCGCAGGCTGACTGCTGGGGGTGCTGCGATTGCCACGCACGGCGGCCTCCGCTTCTTCGCGCATTGAGCTTGGCGCATGCGCTTCCGCCTGTTCACGGGTGGGCGTGCTGGCGGCGCGGCCTTTGAGCTTTTCGTAAGCCGAGTCGCGGTCCACCACTTTCTCGTACACGCCTGCGACCAACGATGTGGTCAGCAAGGTCTTGCGCTGATCGGGTGTGATCGGGCCAATCTGGCTGCCAGGCGGCAGCACAAACACGCGTTGCGTGATGCCGGGGCGGCCCTTGTCGTCCAGGCAGCTGATTAAGGCCTCGCCCACCGCCAGTTCGGTGATGGCGGTGCCAATGTCCAGGCCTGGGTTGGCGCGCATGGTTTCCGCCGCCGACTTGACGGCTTTCTGATCGCGGGGCGTGAAGGCGCGCAGGGCATGTTGCACGCGGTTGCCCAACTGGCCCAAAACCGTTTCGGGCACGTCCAGCGGATTTTGAGTGACGAAATAAACGCCCACTCCTTTTGACCGCACCAAGCGAACGACCAATTCGATGCGCTCGATCAAGGCTTTGGGCGCGTCGGTGAACAGCAGGTGGGCCTCGTCAAAAAAGAACACCAGCTTGGGTTTGTCCAGGTCGCCCACCTCTGGCAGGGATTCAAACAACTCCGACAGCATCCACAGCAGGAAGGTGGCGTACAGACGCGGCGCGTTCATCAGCTTGTCGGCGGCCAGGATGTTGACCACGCCACGGCCATCGACCGTCTGCATGAAGTCGTGGATGTCGAGCATGGGCTCGCCAAAGAATTGATCGCCGCCTTGTTCTTCCACCTGCATCAGGCCGCGCTGAATGGCGCCCACGCTGGCCGGGCTAATGTTGCCGTATTCGGTGGTGAACTGGCTGGCGTTGTCACCCACGTGCTGCAGCATGGCGCGCAGGTCTTTCAGATCGAGCAACAGCAGGCCGTTGTCATCGGCGATCTTGAACACGAGTTGCAGCACGCCTTGCTGCGTGTCGTTCAGGTTCAGCATGCGCGACAGCAGCAGCGGGCCCATGTCCGACACGGTGGCGCGCACCGGGTGGCCCTGCGCACCAAACACATCCCACAAGGCGGTGGGGCAGGCCACCGGGGCTGGCGCCTCGATGCCGCGTTCTTTCAGGATGGCCGCCAATTTGGGGCTGACCGTGCCGGCCTGCGAAATGCCGGTCAGGTCGCCCTTGATGTCGGCCATGAAGACCGGCACGCCCAGTTTCGAGAAGTTTTCGGCCAGGTTTTGCAAGGTGATCGTCTTGCCCGTGCCCGTGGCGCCCGTGATCAGGCCATGCCGATTGGCCAATTCTGGCAGCAAGTGGCATTCGGTGTCGCCGTGGCGGGCAATCAGAATTGGGTCGGCCATGAACGGGCTCCTGAGGGCAAAGGTAAAATTCGGGAAATCACGAGATCCCAGTATCTCTGCAAATCATGTTCGCGCCCTCTACCAATGTGGTGCGCGACGCGCCGTTTTGCGGCGAAAAACAGTTTGGAGCACACACACCATGGCCGGACATTCCAAATGGGCCAACATCCAGCACCGCAAAGGGCGCCAGGATGAGAAACGAGGCAAGGTCTGGACCCGGGTCATCCGCGAAATCATCGTCGCGGCCCGCCTGGGTGGCGGCGACCTGGACGTCAACCCGCGCCTGCGCCTGGCGATTGAAAAAGCCAAGGCGGCCAACATGCCCGCCGATACCATCAAGCGCAACATCGACAAGGCCACCGGCAATCTGGAAGGCGTGCACTACGAAGAAGTGCGCTACGAGGGCTACGGCATTGGCGGCGCGGCCATCATCATTGACTGCATGACCGACAACCGCGTGCGCACCGTGGCCGAAGTCCGGCACATTTTTAGCAAGTACGGTGGCAACCTGGGCACGGAAGGCTCGGTCGCGTTCCAGTTCAAGCACTGCGGCCAGCTGATCTTTGCGCCGGGCACAAGCGAGGACAAGGTCATGGAAGCTGCGCTGGAAGCGGGCGCCGACGACGTCATCACGCACGACGATGGTTCCATCGAAGTGCTGACGCCGCCGTTGGCGTTTGAGGCCATCAAGGCAGCCTTGACGAACGTGGGATTGACCCCCGAGGTGGCCGAAGTGACCATGCGCGCTGAAAACACGGTTGAACTGAGCGGCGATGATGCTGCCCGCCAGCAGAAATTGCTGGACATGTTGGAAGACCTGGACGATGCCCAGGATGTGTTCCACAACGCTGAATTGAACTGACTGAAGAATCGACGGACTGTATGAATATTCTTGTGATCGGCTCGGGTGGACGCGAACATGCCCTGGCCTGGAAACTGGCCCAATCGCCCAAGGCCCAAAAGATCTACGTGGCACCGGGCAATGGCGGCACCGCCCGCAGTCCGCACCTCGTCAACATCGACATCACCGACGTCAAGGCCCTGGCCGACTTCGCTGAAACCGAAAAAATCAACCTGACCGTGGTGGGCCCCGAAGCCCCCTTGGCGGCGGGCGTGGTGGATGAGTTTCGCGCGCGCGGCCTGCGCATCTTCGGCCCCACCAAGGCGGCCGCGCAGCTGGAGAGCTCCAAGGCCTTCGCCAAGGATTTCATGAAGCGCCATGGCATTCCCACGGCCTTTTATGAAACCTTCACTGACGCCACGGCCGCGCATGCCTATGTGGACAAGCACGGCGCCCCCATCGTCGTCAAGGCCGATGGCCTGGCGGCTGGCAAGGGCGTGGTCGTGGCCATGACGCTGCAAGAGGCCCATGAAGCCATCGACTTCATGCTGCTGGACAACAAGCTGGGCGTGACGCACAACGCCGGCGGCGCCCGTGTCGTGATCGAAGAATTCCTGCAAGGCGAAGAAGCCAGCTTCATCGTGCTGGCCGACGGCAAGAACGTGGCCGTGCTGGCCACCAGCCAGGACCACAAGCGCCTGCTTGATGCTGACGAAGGCCCCAACACCGGCGGCATGGGCGCTTACTCGCCCGCCCCCGTGGTCACGCCCAATGTGCACGCCAAGGCCATGCAGGAAATCATCCTGCCGACGCTGGCGGGCATGGGCAAGGATGGCATCCCCTTCACCGGTTTTCTGTACGCCGGCTTGATGATCGACGCGCAGGGCAACCCCAAGACTCTCGAGTTCAATTGCCGCATGGGCGACCCTGAAACGCAGCCCATCATGATGCGTTTGAAGAGCGACCTGGTGGACGTGTTCTTCAGCGCCACCGATGGCACGCTGGACCAGGTTGAGCTGCAATGGGACCGCCGCTTCGCGCTGGGGGTGGTTGTGGCCGCGGGTGGCTACCCACTCAACCCGAAGAAGGGTGACGTCATCACTGGCCTGCCGGCGGATGCGGACGATGCCATGGTGTTCCACGCCGGCACGCAAGTGGTCGATGGCAAGGTGGTGACCAATGGTGGCCGCGTTCTGTGCGTGACGGCGCTGGGTGACTCGGCCAAGTTGGCGCAGCAGCGCGCGTATGAATACATGCTGGGCATCCAGTTCGATGGCATGCAGTTCCGCCGGGACATCGGCTGGCGCGCCATCAACAAGCCTCGCTGATCATCAAGATGATGGACACCGCCGCCGTACGCCAGTATTTGCTGGGCCTGCAAGACCGCATCGTGGCGGCCTTCGAAGCCGAGGACGGCACACCGTTCAAGCGCGATGCCTGGGTGCGTGAACCGGGCGAGCGCCTGCAGGGTGATGGCTGCTCGCGCGTGATCGAGGAAGGCCTGGTCCTAGAGCGCGGTGGCTGCAATTTCTCGCACGTCAAGGGTCCGCAGTTGCCGCCTTCTGCCACGCAGCACCGGCCCGAGCTGGCGGGGTGCCCTTTTGAGGCCATGGGCGTCTCGCTGGTCTTTCACCCGCGCAATCCTTATGCGCCCACGGTGCACATGAACGTGCGCATGCTGGCCGCGCACAAGCCGGATGGCGAGGTGGTGGCCTGGTTCGGCGGCGGCATGGACCTCACGCCGTATTACGGCTTTGAAGAAGACGCGCGCCACTTCCACCAGGTTTGCAAAAACTCGCTGCAACCTTTTGGCGACGACAAGCACCCGCGCTTCAAAAAGTGGTGCGACGAATACTTTTTCCTCAAGCACCGCAACGAAGCCCGCGGCGTCGGCGGCATCTTCTACGACGATTTCTCGGAGCTGGGCTTCGAACAGGGCTTCGCCATGACCCAGTCGGTCGGCGATGCCTTTGTCGAGTCCTACCTGCCGATCCTGAAACGCCGCCGCGACACGCCCCATGGCGAAACCGAGCGCGACTTCCAGGCCTTCCGCCGCGGCCGCTATGTTGAGTTCAACCTGGTCTGGGACCGCGGCACCCTGTTCGGCCTGCAGTCGGGCGGCCGCACTGAAAGCATCCTGATGTCAATGCCGCCCATCGTGAAGTGGCGCTACGACTGGCACCCCGAGCCCGGCACGCCCGAGGCCCGCCTGTACTCCGACTTCCTGCCCCCACGTGACTGGGTCTGAAGCCTTGGCGACAACCCCGCCAGCAGGCCGAAGGATCGGCTTGTTCGGCGGCAGTTTCGACCCGGTGCACCAAGCGCACCTGGCGCTCGCGCAAACCGCTTTGAGCCATTTGCAGCTGGACGAAATCCGCTGGATCCCCGTGGGCCAGCCTTGGCAAAAGTCCCGCCAACTGGCCCCCGCCGACCACCGCGTGGCCATGGTCCGGGCCGCAACCGCGCACGAGCCGCGCTTTGTCGTTGACCCCCTGGAAACCGTCCGCAGTGGTCCGTCGTACACTCTCGACACCGTGCGTGCCCTGCAAAGTGCCGAATTCGAGGCCGACTCTACGCAGGTGGAACGCTGGTTTTTGATCATCGGGCAGGACCAATACGCCAACCTGCACACCTGGCATGGTTGGCAGGAACTGGTTCGGCGCGTGACCCTGGCCGTGGCCAGCCGCGCAGGGCAAGTGCCCCGGCCCGGTCCTGAATTGGCGTCACACCCTCACCGGATGGTGGTGCTGCCGATGCCTGAAATGGCCGTTTCCTCGACCGACATCCGGGCCCGGCTGGCCCATGGGGATGCCGCCCAAACCCTCGTGCCCGCCATGGTGTCAAACGCCGTGGCGCGCTATATTGAACAACATCAACTCTACGCCGCTGGCACCCCCCGCTGAATGGACATTCGTAAACTGCAACGCGCCATCGTCGATGGCCTCGAAGACGTCAAGGGCCAAGACATCGTTGTCTTCAACACCGAGCACCTCTCGCCCTTGTTCGAACGGGTGGTCGTCGCATCGGGCACGTCCAACCGGCAAACCAAGGCGCTGGCCGCCAGCGTGCGCAAGTCCGTGCGGGCTGCCGGCTTCGAGGTCATGCGCACCGAAGGCGAAGACAACGGCGAATGGATCATCGTGGACTGCGCTGCGGCCGTGGTGCACCTGATGCAACCCGCCATCCGCCAGTACTACCTGCTGGAAGAGATCTGGGGCGAAAAGCCCATCAAGATCAAGCTCAACGATGTGGTGACCCGCCTGGTCAAGGCCTCCGAGCCCATGGACGACGAAGATGCCGCGCCCAAGAAAGCGTCTGGCAAGAAGTCGGTCGCGGGCAAGCTGGACGCACCCGTGCGCAAAGTCGCGGCCAAGAAGGTTGTCGCCAAAAAAGCAGTGGCCAAGACACCGGCCGAGCGTTCCACTTCCAACCGCGTACCAGTAGCCGCCAAGAAGATCGCCGCCAAAAAGGCAGCCGCCAAGAAAGTGGCCGCAGCGATCCCCGTGGTGCCCAAGACCATGGTGATCAACAAGCCCGCCGTGAAGAAGGTGGCTGGCAAGAAAGTGGCGGCTAAAAAGGTCGCCGCCAAGAAGGCGCCGGTCCGCAAGATGGTGGCCGCCAAGAAAGTGGCCCGCAAGGCTTCATGAAGCTGACGGTGGTGGCCATTGGCCAGCGCCAGCCCGCCTGGGCGGAAACGGCCTGCGAGGACTACCTCAAGCGCTTTCCGCCCGATTGGAAAGTCGAGGTCAAGGCCCTCAAGGCCGAGCCCCGCGAAGGTGGCAAATCGGTGCCGGCCATCATGCAGGCCGAGGCCACCCGCATCGAGGCGGCTTTGGGCCGCGATGTGCGCCGTGTCATCCTGGATGAACGTGGCAGCCGCCTGACCAGCGTCGAGCTGGCCCAGCGCGCTGAGGCTTGGCTCAACGATGGCCGCGACGTGGCCTTTGTGATCGGTGGGGCCGATGGCATCGACCCCGCGCTCAAGAAAACCGCCGACGAGACCTTGCGCTTGTCGGACCTGACCTTGCCACATGCGCTGGCCCGGGTGCTGCTGCTGGAACAGCTTTACCGGGTCTGGTCATTGCGCAACAACCATCCTTATCACCGCGCATGAGCACCGTGCCAGAGCCCGAGGCCCCGTTCATTTACCTGGCCTCCCAAAGCCCTCGGCGGCGTCAGTTGCTGGACCAGATCGGCGTTCGGCATCAACTCTTGCTGCCCGATCCGCACGAGGATGCCGAAGCGCTGGAGGCCGAGCGCGCTGGCGAGGCGCCCGAAGACTATGTGCAGCGCGTGACCTTGGCCAAATGGGAGGCGGCGCGCCTTCGCCTGGCACGTCGGCAGGCCTCGCAAAACTTGCCCACCGCGCCTGTGCTGTGCGCCGACACCACCGTGGCGATCGGCCCGGACATCCTGGCCAAGCCGGTTGTCCATGCCGACGCCGCCCGCATGCTCACTCGCCTGTCCGGTCGCACGCATCGGGTTCTGACCGCCGTGGTGGTGGACGGCAGCCTGCTGCTCAGCACCTCGCACGTCACCTGGCGCACCCTTGGCGCCGATGAGATCGACCGCTACGTGGCCAGCGGCGAGCCCATGGGCAAGGCCGGTGCCTATGCCATCCAAAGCCAGGCAGCCGCCTGGATGCAAAAGATCGAGGGCAGCTACAGTGGCATCATGGGCCTGCCCTTGTATGAAACCGCCGAGTTGCTCAGCCCCCTGGGCTGGCGGTTTTGACCCAAAGCATGACCACTGAAACCCATTCCGCGACCCGGCCCGTGGCGCTGCTCGTTGGCGCGACCGGATTGGTCGGCCAGCACTGCCTTCGCTTGTTGACGCAAGACCCCGCCGTGGGCACCGTGCGCGTGCTGGTGCGCCGGCCCATGGTGGTCGATTCGCCCAAGGTGCAGGTGTGCGTGGCGGACTTCGATCGGCTGGAGTCGCACGTCGATTGGCTGCAAGCCGATTGGGTGTTCTGCGCCCTGGGCACCACCATCGCCAAGGCTGGCTCGCGTGCCGCTTTCCGCCAGGTCGATTTTGATTACCCGCTGCAGGTGGCGCAACTGGCCAAGGCCCAAGGTGCCAAACGTTTCTTGTTGGTCAGTGCCACGGGGGCCGATGCCAAGTCCAAGGTGTTCTACAGCCGCGTCAAGGGCGAGCTGGAGGAAGCCATCGCGGCCATCGGTTTTGAGTCGGTCACCTTCGCGCGGCCTTCCTTGCTGGCGGGTGAGCGCAGCGAAGTGCGCATCGCCGAACGCATCGGCCTCAAATTTGGTTGGCTGATGCCTGAGCGCTACCGCCCTGTGCAGGCCAGCCAGGTGGCGCAAGGCTTGGTCAATGCTGCCAAATCGGCCCGTCCGGGCGTGCATGGCCTGACTAACATTGAGCTGAGATTGAACCGAGGCGTCTGAGCTGACTCTACCCATGAATCTTCAGGAAATCAGATGGCCTACTCACACGATATTCTGATCAACTGGACCCCGCAGGAGACCCGCGTCGCCGTGGTTGAAAACGGTGCTGTCCAGGAGCTGCACGTCGAGCGCACGCTGGAGCGCGGCCTGGTGGGCAATGTCTACGCGGGCCGGGTGGCGCGCGTGTTGCCCGGCATGCAATCAGCCTTCATCGACATCGGCCTGGAGCGCGCCGCCTTCTTGCACGTGGCCGATTTGCACCGCGAGGATCCCAGCCAACGGGGCAGCGTCCGCTCGCCCGACAACGCCACGCCCATTGAAAAGCGCCTGCACGAAGGCCAGACGCTGATGGTGCAGGTCCTCAAGGACCCGATTGGCACCAAGGGCGCGCGCCTGTCATCGCAGATCAGCATTGCAGGGCGCTTGCTGGTGTTCTTGCCGCAAGACGACCACATCGGCATCTCGCAAAAGATCGGCTCGCCTGAGCTGCGCGACCAACTGCGCGCCCGCATGCTGCAATTGCTGGGCGAGGCCGACAGCAAGGAAGGGCGCACGCGCTCGGGCGGCTTCATCTTGCGCACCAACGCCGAAGATGCCACCGACGAGGAGCTGGGTGCCGACATCGCCTACCTGCGCAAAACCTGGGCGACGATCCGCGAGCAAGGCCTCAAGGCGGCGCCAGGCTCCTTGCTGCACCAGGACTTGAACCTGGCCCAGCGCGTGCTGCGCGACCTGGTCACCGACGAGACGGCCAACATCCGCATTGACTCGCTGATCCAGTTCGATGCCCTGCGTGCCTTTGGCGCCGAGTTCACGCCCACCTCGGTCGATAAGCTGCAGCACTACAAGGGCGAGCGGCCCATTTTTGACCTCTACAACATCGACCAGGAGATCGAAAAAGCCCTGGCGCGCCGGGTTGATTTGAAATCGGGTGGCTACCTGATCATCGACCAGACCGAGGCGCTGACCACCATCGACGTCAACACCGGTGGTTATGTGGGTGCGCGCAATTTCGACGACACCATTTTCAAGACCAACCTGGAGGCCTCGCAGGCCATTGCGCGGCAATTGCGCCTGCGCAACCTGGGCGGCATCATCATTGTTGATTTCATCGACATGCTGCGCGAGGATCACCGCGACAACGTGCTGGCCGAGTTCCGCAAGCAGATGAGCCGTGACCGCACCAAGCTCACCATCAGCGGGTTTTCGCCGCTGGGGCTGGTGGAGATGACGCGCAAGCGCACGCGCGAATCGCTGGCGCACATGCTGTGCCAGCCTTGCCCCACCTGCGAAGGCCGTGGCCAGGTCAAGACGCCGCGCACCGTCTGCTACAACATCCTGCGCGAGATTTTGCGCGAGGCGCGCCAGTTCAACCCGCGCGAGTTCCGAGTCGTGGCGAGCGCCACCGTGGTCGAGATGCTGCTCGATGAAGAAAGCCAGCACCTGGCCGGCCTGATCGATTTCATCGGCAAACCGATCTCCCTGCAAACCGAACCCTGGGTGTCGCCCGAGCAGTACGACATCGTCTTGCTGTGAGCGCTGCCATGAGGCGCTTTACATGACTTTGCACGGGCCAACACCTTGCGCGGCAGTGGTGTTTGGCACTCGCGGCACAATCGGCACTTCACATGGACGAATCCCTTCTAGACACGATGCTTGAACACCCGACGAATTCTGCCGAGCCCGGGCTGGACACCGCCCGCCGTGGGCACCTGAAGACTTTGGCGCTGTGCGGCGCCATGGCAGCCGCAGGCCTGTGGACCAGCAACCCGGTGTGGGCCCAGTTCCGGGTCGAGATCGCGGGTGTGGGCGCCACGCAGATTCCGGTGGCCATCGGGCGCTTCAAGGGCGAAGAGGGCGTGCCCCAGCCCATCGCCAGCATCGTGACCGCCGACTTGCAGCGTTGCGGTCTGTTCAAGACGCTCGACGCCTCGGCGGACAAGCTGGACGAGACCTCGCGCCCGGTGCTGACCGACTGGCGCGGCAAAGGCGCCGATGCCTTGCTGGCCGGTTCCATCCTGCCCCTGGCCGATGGCCGCTTCGACATCCGCTATCGGCTGTGGGACGCCGCCCGCAACAAGGACCTGGGCGTGCAAAGCCTGGTCGTGCCCGCCGCGGATTTGCGCCTGGCCGCCCACCGCATCGCCGACGACATTTATGAAAAGCTGACCGGTGACAAGGGTGCTTTCGCCACGCGCATCGCCTACGTGGCCAAGACCGGCCGCCGTTATGTGCTGTGGGTGGCCGACTCTGACGGCAAGGGCGAGCGCGACGCCCTGACCAGCAACGAGCCCATCATTTCGCCCGCCTGGTCGCCCGATGGCGGCAAGCTGGCCTATGTGTCGTTCGAAGGCGGCAAAGCCAAGGTCATGTCGCAGGAGCTGACCACCGGGCGCCGCCGCGTGCTGGCCAGCTTCAAAGGCACCAACAGCGCACCCGCCTGGTCGCCCGATGGGCGGCAGATGGCAGTCACGCTCAGCCGTGATGGCGGCTCGCAGTTGTTCGTGATGGGCATTGACGGCGAGAACGTGCGGCGCCTGACGCAAAGCGGCGGCATCGACACCGAAGCGGCCTGGTCGGCCGATGGCAGTACCCTTTATTTCGTGAGTGACCGGGGCGGCAGCCCGCAGATCTACAAGACGCCGTTGTCGGGTGGCAGCGCCCAGCGCGTCACCTTCAATGGGCCATACAACATCAGCCCGGCGCTGAGCCCCGATGGCCGCTGGATGACTTTCATCGGCCAGGTGAGCGGCGGCTACAAGGTGCACCTGATGGAGCTGGCCACCGGCACCGTGCGCGTTCTTACCGACACCCGCGACGACGAAAGCCCCAGCTTTGCCCCCAACAGCAAACAGATCATCTATGCCACGCGCAGCCAAGGGCGCGATGTGCTCATGACCACCTCGCTGGATGGCCGCATCAAGGCCAGCCTGGCCACGCCGCAAGCCGATGTCCGCGAGCCCGTTTGGGGCCCCGACATCGTGGGCGCCAAGCGATGACGTTTCTTTTTTCTTGAATCTTTGATCGACCTTTGTAAGGAGCCTTCATGAACCCGATCCAAACAACTTCCGCTTCGATGTCCGCACGCGCCATCCGCCTGGCCGTGGTCGGCCTGGTGGGCGCGTCCACGCTGTGGATGGCCGGCTGCAGCTCCGTCAAGCTGGACGACAAGGCGCCTCCGATCGAGTCGCGCAATGTGTCGGGCAGCACCGGCACGTCGTCGTCATCCAACGCCGCGTCGACCGTGGCCCCGGTGGTGGCGGCCGATCCCGACGCTGGCGCCAATGCCGCCCTGAGCGGCCTGCCCCGCGTCATTTACTTTGATTTCGACAGCTTCGTCGTCAAGGACGAGTTCCGTCCTGTACTGGACGGCTACGGCAAGGTGCTGACGACCATCCGCGGCAAGAAGCTGTTCATCGAAGGGCACACCGACGAGCGCGGTGGCCGCGAATACAACCTGGCCCTGGGCCAGAAGCGTGCTGAAGCCGTCGTCAAATCCTTGACGCTGCTGGGCGTGTCCGCCGACCAGGTCGAGGCCGTGAGCTTTGGCGAAGAACGCCCAGCCGCCACCGGCAGCACCGAAGAAGCCTGGGCCAAGAACCGCCGCGCCGAGTTCAAAGACCGTTGATCATGGGGGCCTCGTTGATGTTGTACCGTGTGCGCCCCTGGGCGCTGGCCCTGGCCGCGGCTTGCGGGGCGCTGAGCGCCCATGCTGGTTTGCTGGACGATGACGAGGCACGCCGTGCCATCCTGGAGTTGCGCCAGCAACGCGCCAAGGACAGCGAATCGAGCAATGCCAAGCTCAGCGCCCTGAACGCCCAGCTTGACCAGGTCAAGCGCAGCCTGGTGGATCTGAATGCCCAGATCGAACAGCTGCGCGGCGATCTGGCCAAGCAAAGCGGCCAGAACGAACTGCTGGCCCGCGACCTGTCCGAGCTGCAGCGCCATCAGAAGGATCTGCAACAAGGCGTGGATGAGCGTGTGCGCAAGCTCGAGCCGCAAACGGTGAACCTCGATGGCAAAACCTTCCAGGTCGAGCCCGAAGAAAAAGCCCTGTTTGAAGACGCCTTGGCCAAGTTGCGGCAAGCCGACTTCGCGGGTGGCGCGGCTGGACTGGCGGGCTTGATCAAGCGCTACCCAGCGACGGGCTACCGCGAGTCAGCCTTGTACTGGCAGGGCAACGCGCAATATGGCTTGCGCAATTACAAGGAAGCGTTGGTCAGCTTCCGCGCCTTGTTGAGCCAGGCGCCGACGCATGCCCGCGCGCCCGAGGCCATGCTGTCCATCGCCAATTGCCACACCGAGCTCAAAGAAACCAAAGCCGCCCGCAAGGCATTGGACGACCTGATCAAGAACTACCCCGATTCTGAAGCGGCCCAGGCGGCGCGCGAGCGTCTGGCCAGTGCGTCCACCGCTGCGGCCAAAGCGCAGGCGCGAAAGAACTGAGCGTGGCTTTATCGAGCGCGAACGATGCCGACCTGGAGCGCCGGTTTGGCGGCCTGCGCCGCTTGCATGGCGCCGCGGCTTACGAGCGTCTTCGCGCGGCCCGCATCGCGGTGATCGGTGTGGGTGGCGTCGGATCCTGGGCGGCCGAAGCCCTGGCGCGCAGCGGCGTGGCCGAGCTGACCTTGATTGATCTGGACCATGTGGCCGAATCCAACATCAACCGCCAAGTGCACGCGCTGGAGAGCACCGTTGGCCAGGCCAAGGTGTTGGCGCTGCAGGACCGCATCGCGCAGATCCACCCGGCTTGCGTGGTCCATTCCGTTGAAGAATTCATCGATGAAAGCAATGTGAGTGCGTTGCTCTCGGCCCAGCCCTTGGATGGCGTGATCGATTGCTGCGACCAGGTCAAGGCCAAAGCGGCCATCGCGGCCTGGGGCAGGGCGCACCAGGTGCCGGTGGTGGCCGTGGGCGCGGCCGGGGGCAAATCCCAGCCGCAACTGGTTGAAGTGGGTGACTTGTCGGAAGTGACCCACGACCCCTTGCTGGCCAGCGTGCGCCAACGTTTGCGACAGCGCCATGAGGGCGCGCGCAAGGGCCGCATGGACCTGATGTGCGTGTTCTCACGCGAGGCGGTGTTGCCGCCGCAAGACGTAGAGTGCGACATCGGCGATGGCTCGCTGAACTGCCATGGCTATGGCTCCAGCGTGGTGGTGACCGCGACCTTTGGCATGGTTTCGGCAGCACAGTTGATCAACACTTTGATCAAACGCTAAAAACCACGTTATAATCTTAGGCTTTTCGGGGGTCGATAGCTCAGTCGGTAGAGCAGCGGACTTTTAATCCGTTGGTCGCGAGTTCGAGTCTCGCTCGACCCACCAAATTAAGACGTTTAGAAGAGATGATCGGTTTCCGTTGTATAATGGAAATCTTCGCAAAGTACTCAATCTTTGCAACTTGCAGCAATGCAAGGATCGAATAAGTTTCGGGCTCCTAGCTCAGTTGGTAGAGCAGCGGACTCTTAATCCGTTGGTCGACAGTTCGAATCTGTCGGGGCCCACCAGCTTCAAACCCCCCGTTTTGCTCAGGCAAGGCGGGGGGTTTTTGTTTGTCAGCTTCGGGCTCGACCTCGCCTGGGCTTTACGATTGATCGTTCCTACGCTTGCCTTTAAGATCAAGCGGATCTGACCTGTCCCAGGCCAGAAACATCAAATCAGGAGGAAGCATGAAGTTCATGAACCTGGCCAGCGCGGCCATCGCATTGACGGCAGTTTTGGCGTCGCACGCCGCATTCGCGCAATTCACCGTGGTGTCGCGAACGGGACAACTTGAAGCCCGGCCTGGCAACGTGATAGACCTGGTGCAATCCCCGGGCGAACCAGGCTATTGGGCTTCTAGCCAAAGCTCACATGACCCAGCTTGCTCGCCGCCAAGATGCACCGAGAATTTTTACCATGATGTCGAGGTGTGGTCGTACAGTGAACCCAGCCGCTTGACCGTTGCCAGCATGGTCTACGCGTCGGCCAGCCCGGTCGATTTGCTCAACAAGGGCGAGGTCTCCCTCACCTTTGACGTCGCGGAACAGACCGACGTGCTGCTGACTTTGGGCCATGGTATCTCGCAAGATGCCTCGGTTCTGGCGCCGTTTTCCAGCTCCTATTCCTTCGGGCGCTTGCTGGGTGATGGCAGTTTTGAGTCGTTCTCTCTGCCCGTCCTGAGCAACGGCTCCAGGGAAACCAAGGAGCAGTTGAACCTCACCTTGCAGACGGGGCGCTATGTCATGACATCGCGCATTGCATTCAACTCTTCACTCGCGTTCCCCGATGGCTTGCCGCCTGGCGGCTTCGTGGGAGAAAGAGGTTCGATCCAGATCGCCCAGATCACTCAGGTCCCCGAGCCAGGGACGTTGGCTCTGTCTTGCTTAGGTCTGGCTGTGGGGCTGATGGTCAGGGCCCGAAGAGTTGCGCGCTCAAAAAGCAACTCGGCATCAATTATTTGATCCAGGCGTCTGCAGGGTCTGGGCGCGTGATGCAAAGCTTCAGAAGCAAGGTTTTAGGGTTGCCTCTGCCCTGGGCGTGCTGTCTGGCGGCATCGGGTGGATTGTTGCTTGGCCAGGCCCGCGCCGCGGATTCAGGCCTGCCTTGGTGTGCCGGGGTGGGCGCAGCGTCAGTGATGCTGGCCGGGCAAGGCGCGCTGGAGTCGATCGCTTTCGACCAGCGGGGGCGTCTTCTGTACACCCGGCTGTTCAAAGGCGAACTGGTTCGTCTTGACTCGCCCCAGGCCGTGCCAGCCACCGTCGCCGTGGGTGTGGACAGCCCTGGCGGCATCGCCGTGACGGGCCCACGCGAAGCCTATGTGGGCGTGGGCAATGGCCTGACGGGTTTCGCGCCATCGCTTGCCAAGGCTGGCATCGTCAAGGTCAATCTGGACAATGGTCACGTCACGCCACACGTGAGCGGCTTGTCCATGGCCAACGGCTTGGTGCGTGCGGCCGATGGCACTTTCTACGCCTCGGATGACCTGGCAGCGAGCCTGGACCGCGTGCTGCCCGATGGCACGGTTCAGCGTACCTGGCTCAGGCAGAACAGCAACGGGCTGGCCATCAGCAAGGATCAGAAGACCTTGTATGTGAACCAGATGGTGCCGGCTAGCATCCTGGCGGTGGACCGCGCTACGGGGCAGACCTCGGTGGTGGCGAATGCACCACCGGCCCGCAAGTGGAGCTTGCTTGATGGCCTGGACATCGATGGCCTGGGTCGCCTTTATGTGGTCTCTTACTGGGCCGGCGAGGTGTGGCGGTTGGATCCTGCCAGCCGCCAAATGTGTCTGCTGGCGTCCGGCCTGTCACTGCCCAGCGCGGTGGCCGTGGGCAAGGCCGGAGGCGCTTACCGCGCCAGCAGCATCTACGTGACCACGCATTCGGGTCGCCTCCATGAAGTGCAGGGCGCGGTGCCCCCCACGGCAGGCACGCCTTGACCAGGTCAGGCCGCTTTTTGCGGCAGTGCCTTGGGCGCGGATGAGCCGCCTGGCAGCCACGGGTCCACCCCTTGGTGGCCTTCAAATGTGTTGACCAAAAAATCAAAGAATGCACGGGTCTTGGCCGGCAGATGCCGTCGGGAAGGGATGGCCGCGTAGATGCCCATCTCGAACAAACGCCATCGCGGCAGCACCCGCTCCAGGGTGCCCTGTGCCAGCGCGTGCGCGATGACATAAGAAGGAAACCCGCCAATGCCCATGCCTGCCAGCGTTGCGTGGCGGATGGTGTCCAGGTGCCCGGTGCTCAACGCGGGCGAGGGCACCGCCAAAGTCAGGGGCTGGGGGCGGTCGCTTTCGGCTTGGCCATCAAGCTCTGGGTAAAACGTGAGCTCGCAGGGCCGTTTGGGGGTGAGCATGTCATGCCGAAGCAAATCTTGCGGATGCGTGGGCCTGCCATGGCGCTGAAGGTAGGCGGGTGTGGCGCACAGCACCACGGCCGAGGTGGCCAAATGGCGGGCCACGAAGCTGCCATCCAGCGGTTTGCCTTGGGCCGCGATGATGCTCACGTCAAAGTTCTCGTCCAAGGTTTCCACCAACCCTGGGGCAGACAAATCAATGTCGATGCGCGGGTACAGCGCGCGAAAGCGGGGCAGGGTGGGCGCCAGTTGGTGCGCGGCAAAAGCGGGCGGCGCCAGCACTTTGAGCACACCGCGCGGATCGGCCGCGTCCGAGCCCACCTCGGCCTCCACCTGGGCCACGTCGGCCAGGATGCGGCGCACCTGTTCCAGGTAGCGCTCACCGGCATCGGTCAGCACCAGCTTGCGGGTGGTGCGGTTGATCAGCCGCGATCCCAGGTGCGCTTCCAGCTCGTTGATCAGGCGCGTGACCACGGAGGGTGAGAGGTTCAGAGCACGTGCCGCGGCAGCGAACCCATTGAGGTCGATCACGCGGCAGAAGATCTGCATGCTTTGAAGCCGGTCCATCGTCGTTGTCCTTTCAGCGTCCATGCTGGCACTGAAACTCTACGCTAGGGGCGCGCTTTGTTCTTGTTTTTGGAATAGTGCATTCGCGCTGCGGTGCTTTTTCCGTGCATTGCTCACTTCTACAGTGAACACATCAGGGATTTTCCTGATGTCTGTTGAAGAAGGAAACACCATGAACACACGCACTACCCTCTTGGCCGTTCTGACCGCTGCCTTGGCTTTGCCCGCCTTGGCCGACACCAACGCCCCCGGCGTCACACGTGACCAAGTCAAGGCCGAATACCTGCGCGCACTCAAGGCCGGCGAGCTGGACTTTGCCCGCGAGTTCGTCACCCCGGTTTCGCGCCAGTCGACGTCGGCCGCCACCGCCAAGATTGAAGACCTGAGCCCCACGGCCGCTGGCAACCAAGCGGCAGTCACCACCAGCAAGACGGCCCATTGAGGCTGGCTGGCACTGACCGGCCTGCGGACGACCGAGCCGGTCAGGCGCCTGCAGTAGCGGGGCGTTCCTTTTCCCGCCATCTCCTGGGGCTTTTCCATCAGCGTGCCATGAACCCCCCGACCTACACTGTGTGAACCAATCACTGGTGTTCCGGGATAATTTTCTATGCACGATGGCCCCCTCGTGAAGAAGCACCTCGATGCCATGCTGGCAGGCGGCCCACTGGTCGCGCAGCAGGTGATTGATGCCACGGTTCAGCGCTTGCGGGACAACGGCGCGACCATGGCCCTGGCCTCAGACCGCCAGCAGCTGTTTGAGGTGCTGGAAGCATTGCAGGTTCACCAGTTGGCCTTGACCACCGCATTTGGCGGCGACATCAAATCCGAGATCGAAGCCGCAGCGCAGGCGCAAGTCACGCAGGTGCGCGTGCCCGCAGGGCCCTTGCGCCTCGAAGACCTGACCTTGATGGACGAGGACCAAGCCGAAAAAGACATCGAGATTTCGCGCACCATCCAGCTCATCGACTTGAAGGCCGAGTGGGAGTTGCGCGAGTTGCAGGCGCTGACCGCCACCTTGCTGGGCGAAACCGTGCTGCGGCTGGAAGCCAATCCTTGCCGCCCCATGGTCTATGCGCGCGCCTTGAGTCGTGCGGCGCATGGCATTAACGTGTCCAAGGCCAGCCGGGGCCTGTTCTTGCGCACAGCCGGTTTCGCCATGGCCGATGTGCTGCGCGATGTGTATGGCGACGCTTGCCGGAGGCTCAAGAGCTGGGGCGTGCAGCCGCTTGAATTCCGCAGCGCACCCATCGTGCGGACAGGCGCCATGCCCGAGGTCGATCTGACGCAGCCCGATGCGTTGCTGAACCTGCGCGATCGGCTGCACAAGCACCCGCCCACCGGCGAGCCGGCGCAGCACCAGACGGTGGAATTGCTGTCTCGCCTGTTCGAGCAGATCCTGGCCGATCCAAAGCTGGAATCAACCGTCAAGGACATGATCGGGCGTTTGCAGGCCTCGGTGGTGCGTGTGGCCTTGACCGACCCGACGCTGATGAGCTCGCACGAGCACCCGGCCTGGACCTTGATCAACCAGATCGCCGCGCATGCGTCCGACCACCCTCAGTTCAGCGATTCGCGCGGTTCCGCGTTCATGGAGTTTGTCGAGCCCCTGGTCGAGCGGCTGGCTGTGGACGACGCACCCAACGCGGCCTTGTACGAAGACGCCTTGTCCGACGTGCAGGCTTACATCGACCGCGAGGACGAGGCGCAGCTGCAGCACTCACAGGCCGCCGTGAAGGCCTTGGCCGAAGCCGAGCAACGCCAGACCTTGATGCCGCTGTTGCGCCAACAGGTGATGCACCAGCTGCAGAGTTCCGAGCTGAGCGAGACATTGCGGCGTTTCCTGACCGGCCCGTGGGTGGATGTGCTGGCGCGCACCATGGTGTCGCAGGGCACCGACAACGCCCACACGCAGGCCTTGGTAGGCACGGTCGACGAGTTGCTCTGGAGCCTGGAGCGCCCGTCCAGCGAGCTGGACCGCGACGAGGTTCGCCAGCGTTTGCCCTCACTGATCGAGCGCCTGAAGCTGGGCATGGAGATGATTGGCTTGCCGCAGGCCGAGCGTGACCACGTGCTCGATGACCTGATGCGCACGCATACCCGGCGTTTGCGCACGGTGCCCGCAGGCGAGGCCCAAGCCGTCACGCCTCAGGACCTGGTTCAGCAGATGCGCGACGAGGTGCTGGATGAAGACCGCGAGCACGCATCGGACAGCTGGGCCCAGGACACCAGCGTGGGGGCGCTGCCCACGGTGCCCATGGCCTTGGGTGGCGCCGATGAGGACAGCCGCGTCAAGGGCGCTGCGCAGCGCTGGTTGCAGACGCTGACCAAAGGCGTGCGCTGCAAGCTCTTCCTGCAAGGCCAGTGGGTGACGGCCCACTTGCTCTGGCGCAGCGACAACGGCGAGTTCTTCATGTTCACCAGCTCATTGGCCGGGGGCATGCACTCGATGACACGCCGCGCTCTGGAGCGCTTGCGCATCGAGGGCCTGGCCACCACGTTCGTGGAGTTGAGCCTGATGCAGCGGGCCGTGGACAGCGTGCTGCAAGACCTGGACGATGCCTAGCGAATGGCCTGGGGCGAGGCGGGCAGCGAGAAGCAGAACGTGGCCCCATGGCCCACTTCGGCTTGAGCCCAAACCCGGCCGCCATGCTTTTGAATGATTCGCTTGACCGACGACAGGCCAATGCCGATGCCCTCGAATTCGTCTTGTCCATGCAGGCGTGAAAACGCCGCGAACAGGCGTGGCGCCTGGCTGGTGTCAAAGCCCACGCCGTTGTCGGTCACGCTGTAGACCAGCTCATCACCTTGTAACTCGCCCTGCACATGGATGCGGATGGGGTGGCTGTTTTTGGAATACTTCAAGGCGTTCGACAGCAGGTTGATCCACACCTGTCGCAGCATGCGGCTGTCGCCATGGGCTAAGGGCAGGGCGCCCACGGTCCACTCGGCCGGCGCGCCCCGGCCGGGCGCTGACAACTCAGCAACGATGGTGCTGGCCATGTCGGCCATGTTGACGGGTTCGGCCTGGATGGGCGTGCTGCCCAGGCGGGCGAAGTTGAGGAAGTCAGTCACCATGTCATTCATCTGCAGGCCGATGGTGCGCACCAGGTTCAGCCTTTGCAGTTCGTCCTTGCCCAGCTTGCTGGCCACCGACATTTCCAGCAGTTGTGTGAAACCGATGATCTGCGAGAGCGGTGAGCGCAGGTCATGGGCCACCGTGGCGCAGAACGAGTCCAGCTCGAGGTTGGCGGCGGCCAGGTCCCCATTGCGCTGGGCCAGCATGGCGTTCAAGCGCGACAACTCTTCAGCCGCCTGCTCGCGCTCCTGCACCTGCTGCTGCAGACGCAGACGTGCCTGCGCCAACTCGGTGAAGACCTCGACCTTCGAGCGCAGGATGCCGGGCACCACGGGCTTCATGAGGTAATCGACCGCGCCGGCCGAGTAGCCCTCGAACATGGCATCGGCGCTTTTCTCCTCGCCCGTCAGGAAGATGATGGGCGTGGAGCGCGAACGGGGGCGGCTGCGGATGAGCGCGGCCGCTTCAATGCCGCTCATGCCAGGCATGCGGACGTCCAGCAAGATCACGGCGAAGTCGGTGTCCAGCAGGTGGCGCAGGGCCTCCGTGCCGGACTGCGCGCGGATCAAGCGCTGGCCCAAAGGCGCCAGGATGCCTTCGAGCGCCAGCAGATTGGCGGGCTCGTCGTCCACCATCAGGATGCTGATGTCGGGTTTGGCTTGCATGAGTTCCCTTTATCGGATCTTGCGGTAAAGAGGTTCGCCGGGATGAATCTGCCGGTAGTCCTCGCAGTGCGGCGAGAGCATCAGCGACTCGCTCAATCCCAGGCCCAGGTAACCGAATGGCCTCAGGCTTTGGTGCAGCAAGGTGTGAACGCGGCTCTGGCCCTGGGGGTCGAAGTACATGGTCACATTGCGGCAAGAGATGAACTGAAAGTCATTGAAGGATGCGTCGGTCAGCAGGTTGTGAACACCAAAGACCACGTTGTCCAGCAGGGCAGTGTTGAACCGCCAACGCCCATCGACGCGTGTGCAGTAGTCGCTCAAGCGGCCTTGGCCACCGGCCAGCACGTAATTGCGTTCGTACTCCGCCAATTGGTGGTCTTCAAATTGCCCGGTCTGGGCCTGGGCAATGGCAGCCTCGCTCAGGTCAGTGGCATAGACCCGGCAGCGTTGGGCCAGCCCCGCTTCGTGCAGCAAGATGCGGTAAGAGATCACCTCGGCCCCGGTTGAGCAGGCCGCCACCCAAAGTTGTGAGCTGGGGTAGGTGGCCAGAAACCCGATGTGCTTGCGCACTTCGCGGTAATAGCCCTCGTCCCTGAACAGCGTGGTCACGTGCAGCATCATGGCCGCGCGCAGGCGTTGCAGGCAATCGCGGTCGGTGCGCACCTTGGATACCAAGCCAGCGATGGAGCCCACCCCCTCCTGGTCCACGGTGTGCAGCACGCGGCGCAGCAGGGCCGAGCGCTGATAACGCCGAAAATCCATGCCACTGAGCGCCGACACAGCCTCGACCAACTGGCCGAGCTCAGCGCGCAGGTGGGCAGGCATCTTGGTCATTCTGTCAACCACACCCGCAGCATGGCGCGCAAGCGGTCCATGTCCACTGGCTTGGCCAGGTAATCCGAGGCGCCTGCTTCCACGCAGGCCGCGCGGTCGCCGGGCATGGCCTTGGCCGTGACCGCGATGATGGGCAGCATCGCGAACTGCGGCAACTGGCGAATCCGCCGGATGGTCTCCAAGCCATCGATGGTCGGCATCATCACGTCCATCAACACGACGTGGGTGTCAGGGTGCTGGTGCAGCATGTCGATGCCGGCCAGCCCGCTTTCGGCATGGATCACGTGGGCACCGTAGGTTTCCAATGCGGCCGAGATGGCGAAGATGTTGCGCACGTCATCGTCCACCACCAGGATGTTTTGCCCGGCCAGCACCGGGTCTTCACTGCGGCTTCGGTCGATCAACTGCCGCGCGCTGGGAGACAGGCGCGAGGGTTGGCGGCTCATCAGCAGCGACAGCTCGTCAATCAGGCGCTCGGGCGAGCCCACGCCCTTGACGATCAAGGCCTGGGCTTTTTTCATCAGCCCGATTTCTTCGGTGCGCGACATGGCGCGGCCGGTGTAGACAATCACAGGGGGGCTGGCGCGGCCCAGGCGCTGGCTCAAGGCGTCGATCAGCGCGCCACCGTCCATGTCGGGCAGACCCAGGTCGATGACCAGGCAATCAACAGGCATGGCCTCGATGGCTTCCAGCGCCTCGGCCGCCGTGGACACGCCCTTGGCGTGGATGTCGCCATTGCCGATCAAATCCAGAACGGCCGCCAGTTGAACCGGGTCGTCCTCGACCACCAGCACGTTGCGCTGCCATTGCGTCAAACGGGCCAGGCGCGAGCGCAGGGTTGCCGTCAGGGTGTCGATGGATTCGGTGGGCAGCAGGGTGTAGGAGGTGGCGCCCAGCCGCAGCGAGCGTTCGCGTTGGTCTTCGTCGCACATCACGTGGATGGAGACGTGGCGGGTCTTGGGATCCTGTTTGAGGTGGCCCATGGCCATCCACATTTCGCCCTGGTGAGCCGTGCCATCCATCACCACCAGCAAGGGCGGATGCGCCTCGCAAGCGGCCATGACTTGTGAGAACTCGGGGATGCGCACCAGCTCGATCGGGTAATCCTTGAGCATGTCGCCCAGGCTTTGGACCAAGGCTTCGTTGTCGGTGACCACCATGAGCGTGCTCTGGCCTGCAGGCAATGCCGGTGCCACGGTCGGTTTGGTGATGATCGCTTCTGGTGGCGCCAAGGCCGCCATGGGCGTGCCGCCAGGCGAGGTCAGGGCGGCATCCATGGGCAAGTACAGCGTGAAGGTGCTGCCTTGGCCGGCTTCACTGACCACCTCCAGCGAGCCACCCAACAGGTGGGCCAGCTTCTGGCTGATCGACAAGCCCAGGCCGGTGCCGCCGTATTGCCGCGCAATGCCCGAGTCACCCTGCTTGAAGGCTTCGAAGATGCGCGCCTGTTTTTCAGGGGGGATGCCGATGCCCGAATCCTGCACGCTCATGCTCAGGCGGGCGGGCAGCCCGTTGGCAGCGGCCATGCCAAAGCGAAGCACCACCCGGCCTTGGGCCGTGAACTTGAAGGCGTTCGACAAAAGGTTCTTCAAGATCTGCCAGACCCGGCCCTGGTCGGTGTGCAGGCTTTGGTTCAGCTGCGGGTCCACCTCGATCACGAACTCCAGCTTCTTGGTCTGGGCCACGTGCATGAAGGTGTCACTGGCCATCTGCACGAGGTTGGCGTAAGGCACCTCGGTGATGTCGATGTGGGTGTTGCCCGATTCAATCTTGGCCAGGTCCAGGATTTCGTTGATCAGCGCCAAGAGGTCGTTGCCCGCGCCGTGGATGGTTTTGGCGTATTGCAATTGCTTGGTGGACAGCGGGTGTTCCACATCCTCGGCCAGCAGCTTGGACAGGATGAGCAGGCTGTTCAGCGGTGTGCGCAACTCGTGCGACATGTTGGCCAGGAACTCAGACTTGAACGCCGAGGTCTCGGTCAACTGCTGCGCCTTCTGGTCCAGCGACAAAGTCAATTGGCGCAGCTCGGCATTGGCCTGGTGCTGCTCCTCGTTGGCCATCATCAGCTCTTCTTGTTGTTCGCGGGCCAGGCGTTCAGAGGCCCGCAGTTGCTCGCTTTGCAAGGCCAGTTCTTCATTGCTCAGCTTCAGGGCGTCCTGCTGCTTTTGCAGGGTCAGGCTCAGGGCGGTCTGGGCTTTCAGGGCGGCCTCGGTGTGCTGCTTGGCTTCCAAGGCGTTCAACATCAGGCCCAGGCCTTCGCCCAGCCGATCAAGGAACTCGCGCTGGATGTCGGTCAGGGGTTGCATGAGGGCGATCTCGATGACCGCCTGGACCTGGGCCTCGAAAGCAATGGGCCCGACGTACACATGCCGGGGTGGCGTCGAACCCAGTGCAGATGCCACCTTGAGGTAGTGGCCAGGCAGGTCGGACAGCAGCAGCGGGCGAGCTTCAAGCAGGCATTGGCCGGCCAGGCCTTCACCAGGCGCCAAGTGTTCGGGCGCGTCCTGCGCGGCAAAGTGGGCGCAACGGACCAAGCCGGCTTCGCCTGCGCCTTTCTTGCTCATGTACAGCACCATGCAGGGCACCGACAGCAGGGTGGCCAACTGGGACAAGGTGGCCTGGCACACGCTGCCCAGGTCCTCTCCGCCCTGGAAGATTGGCGTGAAGCTGGCCAGGCTGGACTTGATCCAGTTCTCATCGGTGGCGATGCGTTCGCGGTGCTCGATGCGCTCGACCATCTGGTTGAACATGGCCGCCACCCGGCCAATTTCGTCGTGCGATTCGCTGGCGATGCGGTGGGCATAGTCACCGTCCCCGACACGTCGGGCCCCGCTCTCCAGGTTCAACAGCGGCCGGGTGATGCTGCGCACGGTGACGATCCCGAAGCCGATCACGAGGGCGGCGGCGCCCAGTGTGGCCAGCGTCACAGTGCGTGCGCTGTCTTTCAATGTTTGCGATTGCGTGGCTTGGCGCCCGGCGAGCAGGGCATGCTCCGCCTTCTCCATTGATCCGATGATGTCCCGCACGGCCTGGCTTTGAAGGCGGCCATTGGCGATCACCCCTTCGATGCGGGATACGGGGATGTCTCCCAGGGCCTGGTGCAGGAGCGTGTCTAGGCGTTTGTCCAGCGCGACTTCCAGTTCATCGGCCAAGGCTTGCTGCGCGGGATTGTCAACGGTCAGGCGACGCACCGAGGTGATGGCGCTGCGGGCCTCCACGGCGGCCTGGCGGGTCGACTGCTGATAGACCTCTTTGGGGCTGAGCATGTAGGCCCGCGCGCTGCTCTCGGCTTCAGCCAACCGTGCCCGCGCGTTTTCCAACTGCTGTTGCACACTCAAGGTGTGGGTCACCCAGCGGGCGCTGTCATCAATCTCGGTGATGCGTTCGCGGAAGATCGAACCCACGGCAAGCAGTGCCACCAGGGCCGGCACGAAGCCAAGGCCGAGCTTGGCGGCGATTGAGAGTTGCATCCCTATTTCTCCTTTTGGAGGGCATCCTCTCGCACGTTGATCGCTATTTCAAGTCCAGCAGGCAGCGCAGTTGTTTTTGTGTTGTCTCTTCAACGTTTGGCCAGCCACCGCTGCGCCAGGTTCACCCACAGGTTGGCACCCAGTGGGATCAGTTTGTCATTGAAGTCATAGCTTGGGTTGTGAAGCATGCACGGTCCCAGGCCATGTCCGCCTTCGCGGTGCGCGCCATCGCCATTGCCAATCAAGAAGTAGGCGCCTGGAATGGCCTGCAGGTAGTAGCTGAAATCCTCGGCGCCCATGGTGGGCTCGAACTCCAGCACGTTGTCTGCACCGACCAGGTCCACCATCACCTCGCGGACAAAGTCGGTCTCCTTCGGGTGGTTGATGGTGGGCGGGTAATTGCGGTTGAACTTGAAATCGCATTCAGCCCCGAAGGCCGCGCAGGTGTGTCGGGCCACGTCTTGCATGCGCGATTCGATCAGGTCCAGTACCTCGGTCGTGAAGGTGCGCACAGTGCCTTGCACCGTGACAAAGTCGGGCACGACATTGGTGGCTTCGCCAGCCTGAATGATGGTGACCGAGATGACGCCCGTGTCGATGGGGCGCACATTGCGTGTCAGGATGGTCTGAAAGCCCTGGACCATCTGACAGGCCACGGGCACCGGGTCGATGCCCAGGTGCGGCATGGCCGCGTGCGATCCCTTGCCGCGCACGGTGATGTGGAACTCATTGCTCGATGCGAAGCAAGGGCCGGGCTTGATGGCGAACTGGCCCGCGCCCATGCCCGGCCAGTTGTGCACGCCAAAGATGGCTTGCATCGGAAAGCGCGTGAACAGGCCGTCGCGCATCATGGCTGCGGCGCCACCACCGCCTTCTTCGGCGGGTTGAAACACCAGGTACACCGTGCCTTCGAAGTCGCGGTGTCGGGCCAAGTACTGCGCCGCTGCCAGCAGCATGGCGGTGTGCCCGTCGTGGCCACAAGCGTGCATGCGGCCCGCGTGTCGGCTGGCGTGGGCAAACTCATTGCGCTCAGTGATTGGCAGGGCATCGATGTCGGCGCGCAGGCCCACCGAGTTGGGCCCGGGGCGGCCCTGGATCACGCCGACCAGGCCTGTCTTGCCCAGCCCCCGGTGCACTTCAATGCCCCACTCGGCCAGTGCCTTGGCAATCAGGTCCGAGGTGCGAACCTCTTCAAAGCACAACTCAGGGTGCGCGTGGATGTCGCGGCGCAGAACCTGGATCGATTCGGCCTGATCCAGCAAAGAGGGCAGCACCAATGACGACAGGTCGGAGATGTCGGCGGACATGGCGAAGTAGCTTGATGAGAAGGAAAGCTGATCTTACCCGCGGGCCCCTGACAAGGCCAGCATCAGCAGGGCAAACGTTAAACTGAGGGCCAAATCACCCACGGAGGGCCCGTTCATGGCCGACATCAAGATTCAACGTTCCCATGCCTTGGGCATGGACAAGGCACGCGCCCTGGCGCAAGACTGGATGGGCGATGCCGCCAAGCAACTGGGCCTGAACTGCCAAATGGTGCAGGGCGATGACGAGGACATCATCAGCTTCGAGCGCATGGGCGTCACGGGCCAAATGAAAGTGCGTGCCGATGCCTTCGAGCTGGACACCAAGCTGGGCATGATGATGTCGGCGTTCAAACCCTTGATTGAAGCTGAGATTGATCGGAATCTGGCCAATATTTTGGCCAAGGCACAAGGCGGCTCGTCCACCGCGTGACGCTCCATGAACCTGGGTTTTGAAGCGCTGCCCCAGGCCTGCGATGTCCTGGTCGTGGGGGCTGGTCCCGCTGGCAGTGCTGCTGCGCTCACGCTGGCGCGCGCAGGCATGTCGGTGGTGCTGGTAGACCGCCACGCGTTTCCGCGCGACAAGGTGTGCGGCGATGGCCTAATCCCCGATGCGCATCAGGCGTTGCGCGAATTGGGCGTGCTGAGCGAGGTGATGCGGCATGCCCAGCGGGTCAGTCATGTTGCCTGCATTGCGCCCCGGGGTGGGCGTGTCGATGTGGCGGGCGAACTGGCGGTGTTGCCTCGCAAAGTGCTGGATGACATCGTGTGCCGTGCAGCGGTGGCGGCGGGTGCCCGCATGCATGCGCCCGTGCAATTTGTGGCGCCGCTTGAGCTTGACGGCGTGGTGACCGGCGCACGGCTGCAGCAGGGTGATCAACAGTGTGACATCACCGCGCGGTGGGTGCTGCTGGCCACCGGTGCGGTGCCCCAGGCCTTGCTCGCCGCCCGCATGGCCGAGCGCCACACGCCCAGTGGCGTGGCGCTGCGTGGCTACATCAAAAATGACGCCATGGTGGGTCGCATTGACCGCCTTGAGATCGTCTGGCACCGGGCGCTGCGCCCAGGCTACGGATGGATCTTCCCGTGCGGCGATGGGGTGTTCAACATCGGTGTGGGCATCTCCGAGATTCGGTCTACGCGCGGTGGCGGCCAGCCCAATCTGCGCCAGATCTACGAGCGCTTCATCCGCGTGCATGGCCCTGCGCGTGAGCTGGTGCAAGGTGGCGTGCCCATGGGCGAGATCAAGGGGGCGCCCTTGCGCTTCAATCTGGACGGCGCGCGCTTTTCAAGGCCCGGCTTGCTGGTGTGCGGCGAGGCCGCGGGCAGCACTTACTCGTTCACAGGCGAGGGCATCGGCAAAGCCTTGCACACCGGCATGCTGGCCGCGCGGGCGCTGATCGATGGGCAAAAGGGAGGCTGGGCCGAGGCCCAGGTGCGCGCCAGCTATGAGGGGCAGCTCGGTGCCCTGAAGCCCCGCTTCAAGATGTACCAGCGCGCCAATTGGGTCAATCGTCAGCCTTGGTTGGCCGACGTGGTGGTCTGGCGCGCGCAACGCAGCGCCAGGATCCGCCAGCGCATCAGTGGTTTGCTTGATGAAACCAGCAACCCCGGCCACCTGCTGACGGCCAAGGGTGTGTTCAAGCTCTTCACCGAATAACGCTCCTTACTTCTTCAGCGAGGCGATCAGGTCGATGTAGGTTTGCTTGGCCTGGTCGGACGTCTTGCCCTTGAGGGAAGCCCAGGCGTCGTACTTGGCGCGGGCCACGAAATCCATCATGCCGGGGCGGTCACCTTGCACGTCGCCCACGGTGGCTTGCTTGAAGAGCGAGTAGATCTTCAGCAGCGTGTCGTTGTCAGGCTTGGCGGGCAGCAGCTTGGAATTGGCCACGGCGGCTTCAAATTGAGCGGTCAGGTCGGTCATGGTTTGTCTCCTGTTAGGCCGCCAATCTTACTGCCGACCATTTTGGGCATCAGCCCCTTGAATGCGGTGGCTGTTTGCTCAGGAGCGGCAGGCTTTTGACGCGCTCCCTACAATGCGGCACCTCATGAGTGCCGTTTCATTCCAACAAGTCACCAAATCCTATGTGTCGGCCGGGCGATCCGTCGCGGCCTTGCAGGGCGTCAGCTTTGACATCAAAGAGGGCGAGTTCTTTGGCCTGCTGGGCCCCAATGGCGCCGGCAAGACCACCCTCATCAGCATCCTGGCCGGCCTGAGCCATGCCACCACGGGGCGGGTGATGGTGCAGGGCCACGATGTGGTGAAGGACTACGCTTTTGCCCGCCGCCGCTTGGGCGTGGTGCCGCAGGAGCTGGTCTTCGATCCCTTCTTCACGGTGCGCGAAGCGCTGATGATCCAAAGTGCTTACTTTGGCTTGAACAAGAACGGCGCCTGGGTCGACGAACTGCTGCAACACCTGGGCCTGGCCGACAAGGCCGATGCCAACATGCGCCAGCTGTCGGGCGGCATGAAGCGCCGCGTGCTGGTGGCGCAGGCCCTGGTGCACAAGCCGCCGGTGATCGTGCTGGACGAGCCCACGGCCGGGGTCGATGTGGAGCTGCGCCAGACCTTGTGGCAGTTCATCGCCCGCCTGAACAAGGAAGGGCACACCGTGCTGCTGACCACCCACTACCTGGAAGAGGCCGAGGCGCTGTGCCACCGCATTGGCATGCTCAAGCAAGGCAAGCTGGTGGCCCTGGACCGCACATCGGCCCTGCTGGCCGGCACCGCGCACACCATGCTGCGCTTCAAGACTGACGACCCATTGCCGCCCGCACTGGCCGCACAGGCGCGCATCACGGGCCGCATCGTGCAATTGCCGGCTCATGACGCGGCCGAGGTCGAACAAATTCTCGCCACCTTGCGGCAAAGCCAGTGCCGCATTGAAGACCTGGAAATCGGCCGCGCTGATCTGGAAGACGTGTTCCTCAGCATCATGCAAGGGGTGCACGCATGAGCGGCCTGGTCAACGCGCTGGGCCTGGCGGGCGCCAAACCACTGTTCATCAAGGAAGTGCTGCGTTTCTGGAAAGTGGCTTTCCAGACCGTGGCCGCGCCCGTGCTCACGGCGGTGCTCTACCTGCTGATCTTTGGCCACGTGCTGCAGGGCCGGGTCGAGGTGTTCAATGGCGTGGGCTACACCCGCTTTCTGATCCCCGGGCTGGTGATGATGAGCTTGCTGCAAAACGCCTTTGCCAACAGCTCGTCGTCGCTGGTGCAGAGCAAGATCACCGGCAACCTGGTGTTTTTGCTGCTGACGCCGTTGTCGCACCGCGCGTGGTTCTTCGCGTATGTCGGTGCCTCGCTGGTGCGGGGCCTTGCGGTGGGGTTGGGGGTGTTCCTGGTCACGGGCTGGTTTGCGCCGCCAGGCCTGGCCGAACCCTGGTGGGCGGTGATTTTCGCGGTGCTGGGCGGCACCTTGCTGGGCGCCCTGGGCCTGATCGCCGGGCTGTGGGCTGAAAAATTCGACCACATGGCGGTGTTCCAGAACTTCATCATCATGCCCATGACGTTTTTGTCGGGCGTGTTTTATTCGGTGCATTCGCTGCCGCCTTTCTGGCTGGGCCTGTCGCACCTCAACCCGTTTTTCTACCTCATCGATGGTTTCCGGCGCGGATTCTTTGGCGTCAGCGATGTGAGCCCCTGGCTCAGCCTGGGCGTGGTGGGCAGCGCCACGCTGGGGGTTTCGCTGGTCGCCCTGCACCTTCTCAAGACCGGGTACAAAATCCGGCATTGATTGCCCTTTTTTTGATTGATTTTGCCGAGAGCACGCACCATGGCCGACCCCACCGCCGCTGAAGTCCAGCACTACATTGCCGAGGGCTTGCCCTGCGCCCACCTGGAAGTGGAGGGCGACGGCCAGCACTTTTTCGCCACCATCGTGTCCAGCGAGTTCGAGGGCAAGACCCGCATTGCAAGGCACCAGCGCGTCTACCAAGCCCTGGGCGATAGAATGCGGGCTCAGATCCACGCCCTGTCGATGAAGACATTGACCCCGGCGGAATGGGCCGAAAAAGCCTGATCTGTTCGCGAATTTTCAGTTTTACCGATTTCAACCCAGGCGCGAGCCCCGGATTCCTGTCTCCGGCGGCCTCGCGCCCTTTGTGCTTTTCATGGACAAACTCCTGATCCGTGGCGGTCGCCGTCTGCAAGGCGAAGTGACCATTGCCGGCGCCAAGAATGCCGCGCTGCCCGAACTGTGCGCCGCGCTGCTCAGCGCCGAGCCCGTGACATTGGCCAATGTTCCGCAGCTGAAAGACGTGCTGACCACGTTCAAGCTGCTGAGCAACATGGGCGTGGTGTGCGAGCGCCATGCCGAGCAGGACGACCACGTCACGCTCGACGCCGGCCGAGTGAACAACCCCGAGGCGCCTTATGAGTTGGTGAAGACCATGCGCGCCTCCATCCTGGTGCTGGGCCCGCTGCTGGCCCGCTTCGGCCGCGCGCGCGTCTCCTTGCCTGGTGGCTGCGCGATTGGCTCGCGCCCGGTCGATCAGCACATCAAGGGTTTGCAGGCCATGGGCGCGCAGATCACGGTTGAGCACGGCTACATCGAAGCGCGCACGCCCCTGGGCGCCGACGGCCAGCCTACTCGGCTGAAAGGTGCGCGCATCACCACCGACATGGTCACCGTCACCGGCACCGAGAACCTGCTGATGGCCGCCAGCCTGGCAGAGGGTGAAACGATCTTGGAGAACGCCGCCCAAGAACCCGAGATCACCGACCTGGTCGACATGCTGCTGGCCATGGGCGCCAAGATTGAAGGCCGTGGCACGCACCGCCTGCGCATTCAGGGTGTCGACAAGCTGAATGGCTTGAGCAGCGCCAAGCCACACCAGATCATCCCTGACCGGATCGAGACAGGCACCTTCCTGTGCGCCGTGGCCGCCACGGGGGGCGACGTCACCCTGCGCTGCGCCAACGCCGACCACCTTGAATCCGTCATCGAGAAGCTGCGCGAAGCGGGCGTGTCGATTGAATCGGGCGAGGACTGGATCCGCGTGCAGGCCGATGGCCGCTCCAAGGCGGTGGGGTTCCGCACCCGCGAATACCCAGCGTTCCCCACCGACATGCAGGCCCAGTTCATGGCGCTCAACTGCGTGGCCGAGGGCACGTCCGTGATCCACGAGACGATTTTTGAAAACCGGTTCATGCACGTCAACGAGCTGGTGCGCCTGGGCGCCCGCATCAACATTGACGGGCACACGGCGGTGGTGACGGGCGTGCCGCAACTGTCAGGGGCCATCGTCATGGCGACCGACTTGCGCGCCTCCGCTGGCCTGGTCATTGCCGGCCTGGTGGCCGATGGCGAGACCCTGATCGACCGCATCTACCACCTCGACCGTGGCTACGACCGCATGGAAGCCAAGCTGCGTGCCATTGGCGCTGACATCGAACGCGTCAAGGCCCCAGCATGAGCACCTCCGGCATGATCACCCTGGCCTTGTCCAAAGGCCGCATCTTCGAAGAGACCTTGCCCTTGCTGGCTGCGGCCGGCATCAAGGTCACCGAAGACCCTGAAAAATCCCGCAAGCTGATCCTGTCCACCAACCGCCCCGACGTGCGCGTGGTGCTGGTGCGCGCCACCGACGTGCCCACCTATGTGCAGCATGGCGGTGCCGACATCGGCGTGGCTGGCAAAGACACCTTGATTGAGCATGGTGGCGACAACCTCTACCAGCCGCTCGACCTGAACATCGCCAAGTGCCGCATGAGCGTGGCCGTGCGCGCCGACTTTGACTACGCCACGGCGGTCAAGCAAGGCTCGCGCATCCGCGTGGCCACCAAGTACACCACCATCGCCAGCGAGCACTTCGCCAACAAAGGCGTGCACGTCGACCTGATCAAGCTTTACGGCTCGATGGAACTGGCCCCGCTGATCGGCGTGGCCGATGCCATCGTGGACCTGGTCTCCACCGGCAACACGCTCAAGGCCAACCACCTGGTCGAGGTGGAAGAGATCATGCAGATCTCTTCGCGCCTGGTGGTCAACCAGGCTTCGCTCAAGCTCAAGCGTGAAGCCATCCGCCAAGTCATCCAGGCCTTTGAATCGGCCATCCCTGCCTGAGTCATTGCAAGACACCATGACCGTCAACATCCGCCACCTCGACACCGCTCAGCCTGACTTCGATGCCGCCTTTCACAAGGTGTTGCATTGGTCGGCTGACACGGACGTGGAGATCGAAAACCGCGTTGGCGCCATCCTGGCCGATGTGCGTTTGCGGGGCGATGAGGCGGTGCTGGAATACACCGGTCGTTTCGACCACCTTCAAGCTGACAGTCTCAGCGCCTTGGAGCTGGGCGCGGCCGAATTGAAAGCCGCGTTTGACGGGTTGCCCTCCGAGCAGGCCGAAGCATTGCAAGCCGCCGCCCGCCGGGTGCGTGACTACCACGAGCGTCAAAAACAGGCTTGCGGCCTGAGCTGGCAATACCGTGATGAAGACGGTACCTTGCTGGGCCAGAAAGTCACGCCCATCGACCGCGTGGGCATCTACGTGCCTGGCGGCAAGGCGGCCTATCCCTCGTCCGTGTTGATGAACGCCATCCCCGCCCACGTGGCCGGCGTCGGCGAGATCATCATGGTCGTGCCCACGCCCCGTGGCGAGAAGAACCCGCTGGTGCTGGCCGCGGCCCATGTGGCCGGTGTCACCCGCGCCTTCACCATCGGCGGCGCGCAGGCCGTGGCTGCTTTGGCCTACGGCACGGCGACGGTGCCCAAAGTCGACAAGATCACCGGCCCCGGCAACGCCTATGTGGCCAGCGCCAAGAAGCATGTGTTTGGCCAAGTCGGCATCGACATGATCGCCGGCCCCAGCGAGATCCTGGTGCTGGCCGATGGCTCCACGCCGCCCGACTGGGTCGCCATGGACCTGTTCAGCCAGGCCGAGCACGACGAGTTGGCGCAAAGCATCCTGCTGTGTCCCGATGCCGGCTACATCGCCAAGGTGCAGGCCGAGATCGAGCGCCTGCTGCCCACCATGCCGCGGGCCGACATCATCCGCGCTTCGCTGGAAGGGCGGGGCGCCCTGATCCTCACGCGCAGCATGGAAGAGGCGTGCGAGATCAGCAACCGCATCGCACCCGAGCACCTGGAAGTCTCGTCCAACGACCCGCACCGCTGGGAGCCACTGCTCAAGCACGCCGGTGCCATCTTCCTGGGCGCCTACACCAGCGAATCGCTGGGCGACTACTGTGCCGGCCCCAACCACGTGCTGCCCACCTCGGGCACCGCGCGCTTCTCGTCGCCCCTGGGCGTCTACGATTTCCAGAAGCGCAGCAGCCTGATCGAAGTGAGCGAAGCCGGCGCCCAGACCCTGGGCCAGATCGCCTCTGTGCTGGCCCATGGTGAAGGCCTGCAAGCCCACGCCCAGGCCGCCGAATTCCGACTCAAGTCCCACGCCAAACCATGAGCCTTTCAGACGTCATCCGCCCCGATGTGCGGGCCATGCACGCCTACCATGTGCAAGACGCCGCCGGCTTCATCAAGCTCGACGCGATGGAGAACCCCTTCACGCTGCCGCCCGAGCTGCAAGCCGAGCTGGGCCAACGCCTGGGCGCCGTCGCGCTGAACCGCTACCCCGGCACGCGCATCAACGACCTGCATGCCGCACTGCGCCGCCATGCGCAGGTGCCTGAGGGCTACGGCATCGTGCTGGGCAATGGCTCGGACGAGCTCATCTCGCTGCTGTCCATGGCCTGCGCCCAGCCGGGCGCGACCGTGCTGGCCCCGCTGCCCGGCTTCGTCATGTACGAGATGTCGGCCAAGCTGCAGGGCCTGAAATTTGTCGGCGTGCCGCTCACGGCCGATTTCGAACTCGACACCGCCGCCATGGTCGCCGCCATCCGCGAGCACCGCCCGGCCCTGACCTACATCGCCTACCCCAACAACCCCACGGCCAACCTGTGGGACGCGGACGCCATCCAGGCCGTCGTTGACGCCGTGGCACAAGAAGGCTGCGGCTTCGTCGTCATGGACGAGGCCTACCAGCCTTTCGCCAGCCACAGCTACCTTGGCAAACTGTCCCAGCACCCCCACGTGCTGCTAATGCGCACTCTCAGCAAATTCGGCCTGGCCGGCGTGCGCCTGGGCTACCTGATCGGCCCCGACGCCGTGGTGGCGGAGGTCGACAAGGCCCGCCCGCCTTACAACGTCAGCGTCCTGAATGCCGAAGCCGCGCTCTTCGCGCTCGAGCACGAAGCCGAATTCACCCGCCAGGCCGACATCATCAAGTCTGAGCGCGAACGCCTGCAGGCCGCCTTGGCCAAGATGCCCGGCGTGAAGTCCTACCCAAGCCAGGCCAACATGATCCTGGTGCGCGTGCCCGACGCCGCCACCGTCTTCACGGGGCTGAAGGAACGTGGCATCCTGATCAAGAATGTCTCGGGCATGCATGGTTTGCTGGCACACTGTGTCCGCTTAACCGTGGGCCTGCCCTCTGAAAATGACGCCATGATTGCCGCCTTGCAGTCCACCTTGACCAGGCCACTTTGAAGTCCATCCCAACATGAACGCTCCTGAGAAGACGGCGCCGCAATCCGCCGATACCTCGTTTGACGACCGCGTGGCCGAAGTCACCCGGCACACGGCCGAAACGCAGATCACCGCGCGCATCAACCTGGATGGCACGGGGGCGGCCAAGCTGCATACCGGCATCGGTTTCTTCGACCACATGCTCGACCAGATCGCCCGCCACGGCCTGATCGACCTGGACGTGCACGCCGTGGGCGACCTGCACATCGACGGCCACCACACCGTGGAAGACGTCGGCATCACCATTGGCCAGGCCTTTGCCAAGGCCGTGGGCGACAAGAAGGGCATCCGCCGCTATGGCCACGCCTATGTGCCGCTCGATGAAGCCCTGTCGCGCGTCGTGATCGACTTCTCCGGCCGCCCAGGCCTGGAGATGCACATCCCGTTCACGGCCGGCAGCATCGGCGGTTTCGACACCCAGCTCACCTACGAGTTCTTCCAGGGCTTCGTCAACCACGCTGGCGTCACCCTGCACATTGACAACCTCAAAGGCGTCAACGCCCACCACCAGTGCGAAACGGTCTTCAAGGCCTTCGCGCGGGCGCTGCGCATGGCGCTGGAGCGCGATCCCCGCATGGCGGGTGTCATCCCGTCCACCAAGGGCTCGCTCTGATCTGACGCCATGAGTTCAACCTCGACTGTGGCCGTCATCGATTACGGCATGGGCAATCTGCGTTCGGTGTCCCAGGCGGTGCAGCATGCCGCCCAAGGCCTGAACCTGAACGTGGTCGTCACCAACGACCCCGAAGTGGTGCACGCCGCCGAACGCGTGGTCCTGCCAGGGCAGGGCGCCATGCGCGACTGCATGCAGGAGCTGCGCGATGCCCATGGCGGCGATCTGCTGGGCGCCGTGCGCCACGCTGCCAACAACAAGCCCTTGATGGGCGTGTGTGTGGGCATGCAGATGCTGCTGGACCACAGCGAAGAGCAAGACACCTCCGGCCTGGGTTTCATCCCCGGCCAGGTGATCCGTTTCAGGTTGGACAACCAACGCCAACCCGACGGCAGCCGCTACAAGGTGCCCCAGATGGGCTGGAACCGCGTTTTCCAGAGCACGCGCGCTGATGTCCGGGGTGGTCAGCCGCACCCGGTCTGGGAAGGCATCCCCGACGGCAGCTATTACTATTTCGTCCACAGCTACTACGCCCGAGTGGACAATCCGCAACATACTGCGGGTGAAACCGACTATGGCGCCCGCTTTACCAGCGCCGTGGCCCGGGATAACATTTTTGCGACCCAGTTCCATCCAGAAAAAAGCGCGCAGCACGGCCTGGCCCTGTACCGCAATTTTCTGCGCTGGAATCCCTGAATCCTTTTTCACCACCACCTGTCACAGCCATGTTGCTGATCCCCGCGATTGACCTGAAAGACGGCAAATGTGTGCGCCTCAAACAAGGCGACATGAACGATTCCACCACCTTTGGCGAGGACCCGGCCGCGATGGCCCGGCGCTGGCTTGATGCGGGCGCCCGGCGCTTGCACCTGGTGGACTTGAATGGTGCCTTTGCCGGCAAGCCCGTCAACGAGGCCGCCATCAAGGCGATCATCAAAGAAGTCGGCGACGAGATCCCGGTGCAGCTGGGCGGCGGCATCCGTGACCTCGACACCATCGAGCGTTACCTCGATGACGGCATCAGCTACGTCATCATCGGCACGGCCGCGGTCAAGAACCCCGGCTTCCTGCGCGATGCGTGCACGGCGTTTGGCGGCCACATCATCGTCGGCCTGGACGCCAAGGACGGCAAAGTGGCTACCGACGGCTGGAGCAAGCTGTCCGGCCACGAAGTCATCGACCTGGCCCAGAAATTCCAGGATTACGGCGTCGAAGGCGTCATCTACACAGACATTGGCCGCGACGGCATGCTCTCGGGCATCAACATCGAGGCCACCGTCAAGCTGGCCCAGGCCCTGACCATCCCTGTGATCGCCTCAGGTGGCCTGTCCAACCTGGCGGACATCGATCGCCTGTGCGCGGTTGAAAGCGAAGGCGTGCAAGGCGTGATCTGCGGCCGCGCGATCTACAGCGGCGACCTCGATTTCGCCGCCGGCCAGACCCGCGCCGACGAACTCAACGGCGCTCGCTGAGACAAGGCAACCAGTGCTGGCCAAACGCATCATTCCCTGCCTGGACGTCACGGGCGGCCGGGTCGTCAAGGGCGTCAACTTCGTTGAGCTGCGCGATGCCGGTGACCCGGTGGAAATCGCCGCGCGCTACAACGAGCAGGGCGCCGACGAACTCACCTTTCTGGACATCACCGCCACCAGCGATGGCCGCGACCTGATCCTGCACATCATCGAAGCGGTGGCTTCGCAAGTCTTCATCCCGCTGACGGTGGGTGGGGGCGTGCGCACGGTCGAAGACGTTCGCCGCCTGCTCAACGCCGGTGCCGACAAGGTCAGTTTCAATTCAGCCGCCTTGGCCAACCCGCCGATCATCCGTGCGGCCTCGGACCGCTACGGTTCGCAGTGCATCGTGGTGGCCATCGACGCCAAACGGCGCGCGGGCGATGACTTGGCCGCGCGTGGGCCGGGCTGGGATGTGTACAGCCACGGTGGCCGCAAAAATCTGGGCCTGGACGCGGTGGCCTGGGCCACGCAAATGGCCGAGTTCGGCGCTGGCGAGATCCTTTTGACCAGCATGGACCGCGACGGCACCAAGTCAGGCTTCGACTTGGAATTGACCCGCGCGGTGAGCGACGCGGTCGGTGTGCCGGTCATCGCCTCGGGCGGCGTGGGCAACCTGGATCACTTGGCCGATGGCGTGCAGCAGGGCGGCGCCGATGCGGTGCTGGCCGCCAGCATCTTTCACTACGGTGAATACACGGTGGGCCAGGCCAAGGCGCTCATGAATCAGCGTGGCATTCCCGTTCGCCTCTGAATAATTGACGGGCAATGATTATGAACCTCCCGGCCTGATCTGTGCCAGAGGGAGGCAACATTCCACGAATGGCCATGAAATCGGCGCCCAGCCCCAAGGGGGGAAAGGCGTACGCTGATTCCATCGTCACTTCCAGGAACGAACATGGCCTTAGCCCCCAGATTCAAGCCCCTTGAACTGTCTTCCTTGAACACGGCCCCCGGCCTGCCTCAAACGCACCGGCAGGCGCACCCGGAAGATCCCGCGCTTGCCCTGCTGACCGACCTGACCCACAGCGCCTGTGTGGTCGCCATCCACCGTGACGGCCTTGAAAGCACCTTGCACGTGATGATGCGCGCGGGTGTGCGGATGGTGTTTGTGGCGGGTGCCGATGGCCTGTTGGCGGGGGTGGTCACCGCCGACCTGCTTCAAGGCGAACGGCCGGTGCTGCGCGCGTCCAACCACCATGTGGCGCACAAGGATCTGACCGTCGCCGACATGATGATCCCCATCAACCACTGGGAGGTGCTGGACCTGTCCCAGGTGCGCACCGCCCGCCTGGGCGACATCGTGGCCACCATGCACGAGCACGGCCTGCGCTACCTGCTGGTTACCCAGCTCAAGGATGGAAAGACCACCTTGCGTGGCCTGTTCTCCGCCACGCGGCTTGAGCAGGCTTTGGGCACGGCCATCGGCAGCGACCTGCATTCGCGCAGTTTTGCCGAACTGGAAGCCGCGCTGGTGCGTTGATGACGGCGCCGGCCGGTCAGGCCGGGTTGTCGATGTCGATGAACTGGTGGGTCAGGCCAAACTCGTGCGCCACGGCGGCGCCCAGGGCCTGCACTCCATAGCGCTCGCTGGCGTGGTGCCCGCAGGCCATGAAGGCCACGCCCGTTTCGCGGGCGTAGTGCGCCTGCGGCTCCGATATCTCGCCGGTCAGAAAGACGTCGGCCCCTGCCGCGATGGCGTCCTCGAAAAAGCTTTGCGCGCCGCCGCTGCACCAGGCCACGCGCTTCAGTGGTCTGCCGTCGCCAGCCACCACCGTGGGGGCCTTTGCCAGCGCTGAGGTCACTTGCGCGGTCAGGCTGTCCAATGTCAAACCTTGGGGTGCCGGGCCCACGAAGCCCAGGTTCTGATCTCCAAAGCACCCGTCGGCCACCAACCCCAGGCGCTTACCCCACTGGGCGTTGTTGCCCAGCGTGGGATGGGCGTCCAAAGGCAGGTGGTAGGCCAGCAAACTGATGTTGTGCTCGAGCAACAAGGCAAGGCGCTGCTTCATCCAACCGGTGACACGCCCATCGTGGCCGCGCCAGAACAGGCCATGGTGAACCAGGATGGCATCGGCCTGGGCCTCAACGGCCGCTTCAATGAGTGCCTTGCTGGCCGTGACCCCGGTGACAACCTTGCCGACTTGACCTCGGCCCTCAACTTGCAAACCATTCGGCCCATAATCCTTGAAGCGGCCCGCCTCCAGCACGGTGTTGAGGTGGTGGTGCAAAGTGTCTCGGTCAATCACGGCAGGCCTTTTTGGAGTCTGTGGGTTCAATGCGCAAACTTTGGATGATTTTCTCGCAAGCCGTCACCGTGCTCGTGGCGGTGTTGTTCGTGGTGACCACGCTCAAGCCGCAGTGGGTGCAGTCTATGCCTTGGCGCACGAACCAGCCGGCCACGGTCATCACGGCGCCCGTGGCGGCCCCCCGGACTGCGGGCGGCTTGTCGGGCACGCCCATGCTCAGTTTCAGCGATGCGGCCAAGCGGGCAGCCCCGGCCGTGGTCAGCGTGATCACCTCCAGCAAAGCCGCTTCGCGGCGCGGCTCGCGGCAGAACGATCCCTGGTTCAGGTATTTCTTTGGCGAGCAAGGCAGCCAGCCTCAATCGGGCATCGGTTCAGGCGTGATCGTCTCGTCCAACGGCTACGTGTTGACCAACAACCACGTGGTCGAGCGCATGGACGACATCGAGGTCATGCTCACGGATGGGCGCAAGGCGCGGGCCAAGGTCATCGGCAGTGACCCTGAGACCGATCTGGCCGTGCTCAAGATCGAGCTGGACCGCCTGCCCGCCATCACCTTTGGCAATTCCGACAACCTGCAGGTGGGTGATGCCGTGCTGGCCATTGGCAACCCGTTTGGCGTGGGGCAAACCGTCACGGCGGGCATCGTCAGCGCTTTGGGCCGCAACCAGTTGGGCATCAACACCTTCGAGAATTTCATCCAGACCGATGCCGCCATCAACCCCGGCAATTCGGGTGGTGCACTGGTAGATGCCAACGGCACCCTGATGGGCGTCAACAGCGCCATCTATTCGCGCTCGGGCGGCAGCCTGGGCATTGGTTTCGCCATCCCCGTGTCCACCGCGCAGCACGTCCTTGAAAGCCTGATCCGCGATGGGCAGGTCACCCGGGGCTGGATCGGTGTCGAGCCTCGCGACCTGACCGCAGAAATCGCCGAGACCTTCAACCTGCCGGTCAAGGATGGCGTGCTGATCACCGGCGTGCTGCAAAACGGTCCTGCCGCGCAAGGCGGCGTGCACCCGGGTGATGTGGTCGTTCAGATCGCGCAAACCCCGGTGGCCAACACATCGCAGCTGCTCAACGCGGTGGCCAGCCTCAAGCCCGGTCAGCCTGCGAAGATCATGGTGCAGCGCGCCGGCAAAGTGCTGGCACTGGACGTGGTGGCCGCACAGCGCCCCAAGGCACCGCGCAACGAGATCGCCCGCCAGGGAATCCCTCAGGAAGAGTGATCGGTGGTGGAGGCCGCGTCAGCGGCCGATGCCGCTTTGGGCTTGCCCGACATCTGCGCGGCCCAAATGCCGATTTCGTACAGGATGCACATCGGGATGGCCAAGGCCAGCTGGGACACCACATCCGGTGGTGTGACCACCGCCGCGATCACGAAGGCGATCACGATGAAGTAGCGGCGAAATTCCTTGAGCTTGTCGACGGTCACGATGCCCATGTGCGCCAGGATGACCAGCACCACGGGCACCTCGAAAGCTGCTCCAAAGGCCAGGAACATGTTGAGCACGAAGCTCAGGTAAGACTCGATGTCAGGCGCGGCGGTGATGCTCTTGGGCGCGAAGCTCTGGATGAAGGCAAACACTTGCCCAAAAACAAAGAAATAGCAAAAGGCCACGCCCATGAAG
>PNKV01000011.1 GCA_013822685.1 Leptothrix sp. (in: b-proteobacteria) | reverse complement strand
CCACCTCGGCCCGAGCATCGCAAGGCAGTCCCGCTAACAGCGGGACCACCAAGCCGAAGCCCTGAAGGAGACCACCCCAGCCCGCGCCCCGCGCTGCCTCACAAAACACGCAAACCAAACACAGGCCGTCTAAAGCGTTTGATTTTTCGCCGTGGCCGCAATGCGCGCCAGTGCATCCTTCGCACTGCTGTCCCGGCTGTGCTCCATCAGCAGCGCTTCAAAAGCCGGTTCGGCCATCGGCCGCGCCAGGAAGTAACCCTGGCATTCATCACAGCCGTGCGCCTTCAAGAAGGCGTTCTGGGCCTCGGTCTCCACGCCTTCGGCCACGATGCCCACTTCCAGGCGGTGCGCCATGGCGATCAGGGCGGCGGCCAGGCGGCTGTCGCCAGGTGAGGTCGGCACATTGCTCAAGAAAGAGCGGTCCATCTTGAGCCGGTCCACCGGCAATTCACGCAGGTACGAGAAGCTCGAATAGCCCACGCCAAAATCATCGATCGCGATGCCCACGCCCAGCGAGCGCAATTGCGTCAGCACGGCCGCGGCGCGCAGTGATTCGCGCACCACCACGCTCTCCGTGATCTCCAGTTCGAGCGCGGTGGGCGGCAAGCCGGTTTCCTTCAGCACGCGGTCCACCACCTCGACAATGTCGGGCTGGTCCAGCTGGATGGCCGACAGGTTGACGGCGATGCGCATGGGCCAGCCGCTGCGTTCACGCCAGGCCTGCGCTTTCTGGCAAGCGCGGCGCAGCACCCATTCGCCCATGGGCACGATCAGGCCGGTCTCTTCGGCCAAGGGGATGAAATCCGCGGGGGGCACCAGCTTGCCGCCATGCTCCCAGCGGATCAGCGCCTCGGCGCCGGTGATGCGGCCCGTCATGCAATCGAACTGGGGCTGGAAGTGCAGGCGCAGCTCGTCGCGCTCCTGCGCCTTGTAGAGGTCGTTTTCCAGGCGCAGGGTGTCCAGCGTGGGCGATTCCATGTGCTCGGTGTACACCTGCACACGGTTGCGGCCGTGGCTCTTGGCCTGGTACATGGCCAGGTCGGCGTGGCGCATCAAGGTGATGGCATCGTTGCCGTGCGCGGGGTAGATCACCAGGCCAATGCTGGGCGTGACGCGCAGCTCGTGCGGGCCCACGCGCAAGGGCTCGGCAAAGATGTCCAACAATTTTTGCGCGACCACGTTGCCATCTTCGGGCAAGGCGATGCGCGGCAGCATCACCACGAACTCGTCGCCGCCCAAACGGGCCACGATGTCGGACGTGCGCATCTCGGAGCGCAGGCGGCGCGCCACCTCGATCAGCACGCTGTCGCCAATGTGGTGGCCCAGCGTGTCATTGATCTTCTTGAAACGGTCCAGGTCGATGAACATCAGCGCCAGGCTGTTGCCATCGCGCTCGGCCAGCGTCACCGAGGCCTTGAGCTGCTCTTGCAGCATGTTGCGGTTGGGCAGGCCGGTGAGTGAATCGTGCAGGGCCAGGTGCTGCAGCTGGCTTTCGGCTTCCCGGCGCGAGGTCACGTCCGAGGCCATGGCCAGGTAGCCCGTCATCTCGTCCATTTCGTTGCGCAAGATGGTGACGGTGATCTCGGCCATTAGGTGGCGGCCATCCGCACGCACCAGGGTCCACTCGCTGGGCAACCCGGGCGATTCTTGCGCCAGGTGCGACAGCACCTGCATGTGCTCGACCGGGCGGTTCAGGCGCAGGGCCAGCATGCGGGCACGTTCGCCCACTTCGTCGGGTTCAAAGAAGCGCTCGGCGGTGCTCTTGCCGATCAGCTCGTTCGACTTGTAGCCCAGCAATGCCTCGCCCGCAGGGTTCACGGTCTGGATGATGCCGTGGCGGTTGAGCACGAAGATCGCGTAAGGCGCGTTGTGCACGATCACGCGGCGCATCTCGTCCACCTCGTTGAGCTGCCGTTGCGCCTCCTGGATGGATTGCTCGGCCTGCTGTTCGGAAGTAAGGTCACGCAGGATGCCGACATACTGCTTGTGGCCATCGACCTCCATGTGGCTGATGGCCAGGTCCAGCGGCAGCGTGCGGCCATCCTGGTGCTTGCCGTCGACCCGGTGCCCGATGCCGTCAAAGCTCATCTGCTGCGTCAGCAGAAAGTCTTCCATGGGCTGGTCCAGCCCGTGGCTGCGGATGCCGGGGATGAGTCGGCTCAAGGCTTGGCCCACCATCTCACTGGCCTCGTGGCCGAAAATTCGGCTGATGGCCGGATTGACCGTGAGCACGATGCCGGCCTGGTTCACGGTGACGATGCCATCGACCGTGTTGTCAATGACCGAGCGCAGGTGTTTTTCACTGGACAGCGCTTGGCTGCTGAGTCTGAGCGCCATGCGCGCGGCCTGTCCGTATTGCGTGGCAAAGCCGCGCAGCGCCAGCCACAGGCCGCTGGTCACCAGCAGGCCGCTGAACAACAGCGTGAGCGGGTAGTGCTGCCATGGCGCCTTCACGGGCGGGCGGACCATGGTCAGCTCCCAGCGGCGGCCGGCCACTTCCACGGTCTGCAAGCGGTGGTCCTCATCGGCCACGTTCCGTTGGGGGCGGAAGGCGGTGGCTGACAGTTGCGCGGTGTCGAGCAGCAGCTGCGCCTGGGCTGGTGCCACCGTGCGCTCGGCCGGGCCCACATCGCGCACCACCCACTGCCGCGACGCCAAGTCGTCCGGATTGATGATGGTGCCCAGGATCGACTCGGCCTGGAAGGCGGCCCCGATTTGCCCGATGAAGGCCTGGCGGCGTTGCTCCACCGTGGCCAAGGGGCTGTGGGCTTGGTAGATGGGCGCGCGGATGACGAAGCCCAGGGCCTCGCGGTCGCCGGACACCAGCGTCAGCGGCGCCGAGGCCATCGGCTTGCCGGCATCGCGGGCCAGCTCGGTGGTCTCACGCCGGCTGGCTTCGTGGATCTGGTCATAGCCCAGGATTTTTTCATTGTGGACCGCGGGCTCCACATAGGTCACGGCCATGTATTCCGGGCGCGGGCCGGGCGGGTGGATGGCATAGCCGGGGTTGCCTTTGGCGTCTAGGCTGGTGTCGGCGCGCACCGAGGCCTCGAAGGCGGCCTTCTGCTCATGGGGCACCCGCCTTGAGAATTGCACGGCCACCAGCCCAGGGTAGCCACTGTCCACGTTCAGGCTCAGAAAATGGCTGTGGAAATCATCGCGCGAGACCGCGTCCGTGGCCGTGAACAGCGCTTGAAAACTGCCGATCAGGTTGACGTAGTAAATCAGCGCCTCATTGAGGCGGTGGGTGCTTTCCATGGCAGCGCGGTTGAACTGGTCGTCCGCGTCGCGCTGCACCTGCTTGGCCGCGTTCTGCCAGGCCAGCAGGCTCAAGCAGATCCCGACGACCAGGGTCACCCGGGACAGCAATTTCCATCGGTCCGACCAGCGTGTGACTTGATCCAGCGTTTGATCCATGCCCTTGTCCTTGTGACTGCGCAGCCTTCGGGAAGACGAAGGCTCGGTCTAAGGACTATCGGTAGGAATCAACGCGCCTTGAATTCAAATCCGGTCGTTCGCCACACCTTGGTGCACGGCGCGCACGCTTAAGCGGCGCCGCGTGCCATCGCCATCAAACGTTCAACGCGCTCCTCGGTGGAGGGGTGCGTGGAAAACAAACCGCGCAATCCGCCGCCCGACAGCGGGTTCATGATCATCATCTGGGCGGTTTCGGGATGGCGCTCGGCCGCTTCCAGGGGCATGCCCTGGGCGTAGCGGTGGATTTTTTGCAAGGCGCTGGCCAAGGCATGTGGATCACCGCTGATCTCGGCGCCACCGCGGTCGGCTTCGAATTCGCGCGCGCGGCTGATGGCCATCTGGATCAGGCTGGCGGCCAAAGGGGCCAGCAGGGCCACGGCGATGCCGGCGATGGGATTGCTGGGGCGCCCTTCCGAGTCGCGCCCGCCAAAGAACATGGCGAAGTTGGCCAGCATCGAGATGGCACCGGCCATGGTGGCGCTGATGGTGCTGATCAGGATGTCGCGGTGCTTGACGTGGGCCAGCTCGTGCGCCATGACGCCACGCAACTCCCGCTCGGTCAGCACATTGAGGATGCCGGTGGTGGCAGCCACGGCCGCGTGGTCAGGATTGCGCCCGGTGGCGAAGGCGTTGGGCGCCGATTCGTCGATGAGGTAAACGCGGGGCATGGGCAACTGGGCGCGCTGCGCTAGCTCCTGCACCATGCCGTAAAAACGCGGCGCGGTGCTCGCATCGACCTCGCGCGCGTTGTACATCTTCAGCACCATGGTGTCGCTGAACCAGTAGCTGAAGAAGTTCATGCCCACGGCCACCAGCAGCGCCACCATCATGCCGGTGCGCCCGCCGATCATGGCGCCGATGGCCATGAACAAGGCCGTGATGGCGGCCATCAGAACAGCGGTTTTCAGGATGTTGAACATGGTCAGGGTGCTCCTTCGTCCGTGTCAGATGCGGGCGCTTGGACAAGGTTCAAGCCAGGGCAGGGATTTTTTTGTCAGCCCAGGCGCGCGGGTAGATCACCACCCTGGCTTTGCAGGAAGTCGCGGGCGGCGATGCGTTTGCCCCCCGGGCGCTGCAGGGTGTGCAAGGCCAGTGATTGCTCGCCACAGGCCACCACCAGGCTGTCACCGTTGGCATGAAGCACCTGGCCGGGCTCGCCGCTGGCCGGCAGCACCGAGGCCGCCCACAGTTTGACGGTTTCACCCGCGCACTGCAACGTGGTGCCCGGAAACGGGTCAAAGGCGCGCACCCGCCTCGCAATCTGCGTGGCCGGTTGCGACCAATCGATGGCGGCTTCGGCCTTGTCGATCTTGTGGGCGTAGGTCACGCCTTCGGCCGGTTGAGGCACGGGGCGAAGCCCGCCACAGGCGGCCAGCTCCAGCGCTTCCACGATCATCCGGCCGCCCAGGCGGGCCAGGCGGTCGTGCAGGGCGGCGGTGGTGTCATCAGGCCGAATCGCCTCACGCTCCATCAGCAGCATGTCGCCAGTGTCCAGGCCTTCGTCCATCTGCATGATGGTGATGCCGGTCTCGGCGTCGCCGGCTTCGATGGCGCGGTGAATGGGCGCGGCACCCCGCCAGCGAGGCAGCAGCGAGCCGTGGATGTTGAGGCAGCCCAGCCGCGGCAGGGTAAGCGTCCATTTGGGCAGGATCAGGCCATAGGCGGCCACCACCATCAGGTCGGCCCGCACCGCTTGCAAGGTGGCTTGCGCGGCCTGGGCCGCCTCGGCGTGCTTGCCATCCAGCTTCAAGCTGGGCGGTTGGGCGACCGCGATGCCATGGTCCAGCGCGAATTGCTTGACCGGCGAGGCCTGCAACTTCATGCCCCGGCCGGCGGGGCGGTCAGGCTGGGTCAGCACCAGCGGGATCTCGAACCCCGCGGCGTGCAGGGCGGCCAGCGCTTCGCGGGCGAATTCGGGCGTGCCCGCAAAAACGATTTTCATGGGCGGGCGATCAGTCAGTCAGTCAGTCAATCAATCGGAAGCGTCGTCGTCTTTGGCGCGCTTTTGCAGCTTGGTCTTGATGCGGTTGCGCTTGAGCGGTGACAAATACTCCACGAACACCTTGCCCATCAAGTGGTCCAACTCGTGTTGAATGCACACGGCCATCAACTCGTCGGCGTCGAATTCGTAGGGCTGGCCATCGCGGTTCAAGGCGCGCACGCGCACACGGGCGTGGCGTTCCACCTTGTCGTAAATGGTGGGCACCGACAGGCAGCCTTCTTCCCAGATGATCATTTCGTCGCTGGCGCCGATGATCTCGGGGTTGATCAGCACGCGTGGGTCATCGCGCTCCTCGCTGGTGTCGATGACGACCAGGCGCTCATGCACGTCCACCTGCGTGGCGGCCAGGCCCACCCCTTTGGCGTCGTACATGGTTTCTAGCATGTCGTCGACCAATTGGCGAACACGGTCGTCGACCACGTCGATCGGGCGCGCCACCTTGTGCAGGCGGGCGTCGGGGTAACAAAGGATGGGCAGCAGGGCCATGGTACTTCTCAGCGGGGCAAACGGCCGTTCAGGGCCGGGTCGGACAAGGGCAGGGTGTTCCCGCTCGGATGTGGAAGCGGCGCAACGAACCCCAAGGCGCCCGGCTAAATTCAACGGGCAAGTGAGGACAATTTTCGTTGCGACCGCTTGTGATTTCCGGGCAGAATCAAACGATCATTGACCAGATTTTGCCGGTTATTGGGAATCCTTATTGTCAGGGATCTCATCGGCGGGTGGATTGGAGAGAGTTTTCATGACCCAGCGATTGCTGCCCCTTGCTCATGCCACGGCCTTGTCGGTTGCGGTATCCCTGGGTATTTTGGCCACCACCGCACACGCTGCCGAGGGCCCCAACTTCCCCATCACCAACCAGCAAAAGGCCACGGCCAAGCAGGTTTCGCAAGCCGGGGTTGCGCTGTCGGAGCTGTCGCCCAACGCGCCTGATTCCTACACCGTCAAGCGCGGCGACACCCTGTGGGACATCTCCAAGCTCTTCCTCAAGAGCCCCTGGCGCTGGCCCGAGCTGTGGGGCATGAACATGCAGCAGATCCGCAACCCCCACCTGATCTTCCCTGGTCAGGTGCTGTACCTGGACAAGTCGAATGGCCGTGCGCGCCTGCGCCTGGGCCAGCCGGTGGGGGTCAGTGGTGATGCCCGCTTGTCGCCCCGCGTGCGTGAAGGCTCGCTGGAAGACGCGATCACGGCCGTGCCCCTGCACCTGATCGAGCCCTTCTTCAACGAAGCCGTCATCTTTGACACCAGCCAGGAGCTGCTGAGCGCACCGCGCGTGGTGGCCACCCAAGAGGGCCGCGTGATGTTGTCACGTGGTGAAACCGCCTATGTGCGCGGTGACCTGGGCGGACGGCGCGAGTTCCGCATCTTCCGCGAACCCAAGCCCCTGCGTGATCCCACCACCAAAGAGGTACTGGGCTACGAGGCCGCTTACGTGGGCACGATGAACCTGGTCCGCGAAGGCGTGGAAGGCACTGGCGCCGATGGCCAACCCATGGTCATCCCCTCCACCTTCACCACCAGCATCCTGCGCCAGGAAGGCATGATCGGCGACCGCCTCGCCCCCGTGCCCCCGCGCGAGTTCGACAACTTGGCCCCGCACTCGCCCACCCAGGACATCAACGGCCAGATCGTGTCCATCTATGGCGAAAGCCTGACGGCCGGCCAAAGCCAGATCGTGTCTCTGAACAAGGGCACCCGCGATGGCATGGAGCGTGGCCACGTGCTGGCCCTGTGGCGCGAGGGCAATACCATCCGCGACATGACCTTGCCCGACAAGCCCACCATCAAGCTGCCCGACGAGCGCCATGGCCTGCTGTTCGTGTTCCGCACCTTTGACCGCATGTCCTACGCCCTGATCCTGAGCGTGAAGGACCCGGTCAAGCCCGGGGATAAGTTCACCCAGCCCTGATTGACGACCCCGTGAGCTGAAGATGGAACGCGACGAAATCGGCGCGTGGCTGCGGCTATTGCTGACGCCACGCGTGGGCCCGACCTCCGCCCGGCGGCTGCTGGCGGCGCTGGGCTCGCCCCAGGCCGTGTTTGCCGCCACCCGCGAGGCCCTGTGCCAGGTGGTGCCGGCCCGCGAAGCCACCGAGTTGCTGAAGCTCCCGGCCGACTTGGCCGATCAACTGGACGCCACCCTGGCCTGGTTGGACGGCTCGGCCCCCGGCCAAGCCCGCGCCCTGATCACCCTGGGTGACGAGCGTTACCCCGCCGCATTGCTGGAAACCGCCGATCCGCCTTTTTTGCTGTTCGCCCAAGGCCAGGTGGCGCTGCTGCAAAAGCCCGGCGTGGCCATCGTGGGCAGCCGCAACCCCACCGGCCAAGGCAAGGAAAACGCTTTTGCCTTTGCCCAGGCCTTGAGCCAGGCGGGCATCACCGTGGTGTCGGGCCTGGCCTTGGGCATTGACGGCGCGGCGCACGAAGGCGCGCTGGCGGGTGGCCGCCTGGGCAGCACCATCGCCGTCGTCGGCACGGGCCTGGACCGCGTCTACCCCAAAAGCCACCGCGACCTGGCGCACCGCATCGCCCAAGATGGCCTGCTGATCAGCGAATTCACCCTGGGCACGCCGCCGCTGGCCGCCAACTTCCCCAAGCGCAACCGCATCGTGGCGGGTTTGTCGCGCGGCACCCTGGTGGTTGAGGCTGCGGTGCAATCGGGCTCGCTGATCACCGCGCGCCTGGCCATGGAGATGGGCCGCGAGGTGCTGGCCATCCCGGGCTCCATCCATTCGCCGCAAGCCAAGGGCTGCCATGTCCTGATCAAGCAAGGCGCCAAGCTGGTGGAAACCGCGCAAGACGTGATGGAAGAGATGAATTGGCGAGCTGCCTCGGTGGCGCCCGCCGGCCCAGGCGACGACCTGGCCGATGAGGTGTCTGAGGGCGAAGACCTGGTCCTGGGTGCCATGGGCTATGACCCGGTGGGCCAGGAGGCCCTGTCCGCCCGCACCGGCATGGGCCCCGCCGACCTGGGCGCGCGCCTGCTGGAGCTGGAAATGATGGGCCAGGTGGCGCGCCTGCCTGGCGCCTTGTTCCAGCGGGTGGGGTTGGGCTGATGTTGACCAAGCTGCTGGGCCGGGTGGATTACGCCCCCACGGCCCAGGCCATGCAGGCCTTCACTGAAGCCCGCACGCCCGACACACCCGATGAACTCTGGGTTTGCGAGCACCTGCCCGTGTTCACCCAAGGCCTGGCTGGCAAGGCCGACCACGTGTTGTTCAACCCGCCAGGGCCCGACCACATCCCCGTGGTGCAGACCAACCGGGGTGGCCAGGTCACGTACCACGGCCCCGGCCAGGTGGTGGCCTACCCGCTGGTGGATTTGAAGCGCCAGGGCATCTACGTCAAGGAATACGTGTTCCGCCTGGAGCAGGCACTCATCAAAACGCTGGAAGTGCTGGGCGTGACCGGGCACCGCGTGGCGGGGGCGCCCGGCATCTATGTGCGCCTGAATGATCCCGCCGGCCACGCGGCTTTGAGCGAGCCCGCGGATCCGCGCGATCCCTTCAAGGGGCTGGGCAAGGTGGCGGCGCTGGGCATCAAGGTCAGCCGCCACTGCACCTACCATGGCGTGGCGCTGAACGTGGCGATGGACCTGTCACCCTACGGCCGCATCAACCCTTGCGGCTACACGGGCTTGAAGACGGTGGACCTGGCCTCGCTGGGGGTGAACGTGCCCTGGGACGAGGCGGCAGCCTTGCTCGCCGGCAAGCTCGGCACCTGGCTTTCGCCCTGATCGGCTAAAGTCGCGGCATGGCCACCGAATCCACGCCCTACGATCCCACCATCAAGCAAAAAGCCGAGGCCAAGATGGCCCGCATCCCGATCAAGGTGGTGCCCATCGGCGAGGTGCTTAAAAAGCCCGACTGGATCCGCGTGCGCGCCGGCTCGCCCAGCACCCGCTTCTACGAGATCAAGCAGATCCTGCGCGAGCACAAGCTGCACACGGTGTGTGAAGAGGCCTCCTGCCCCAACATCGGCGAATGCTTCGGCAAGGGCACGGCCACTTTCATGATCATGGGCGACAAGTGCACGCGCCGCTGCCCGTTTTGTGATGTGGGACACGGTCGCCCCGATCCGCTCGACGTGGACGAACCCGCCAACCTGGCCAAGACCATCGCCGCGCTCAAGCTGAAGTACGTGGTCATCACCAGCGTGGACCGCGATGACCTGCGCGACGGCGGCGCGGCCCACTTTGTGGAATGCATCCGCCAGGTGCGCGAACTCAGCCCCGCCACCCAGATCGAGATCCTCGTGCCTGACTTCCGTGGCCGTGACGACCGCGCCCTGGAGATCCTCAAGGCGGCCCCCCCCGATGTGATGAACCACAACCTGGAAACCGCGCCGCGCCTTTACAAGGAAGCGCGCCCGGGGTCCGACTACCAGTTCAGCCTGAACCTGCTCAAGAAGTTCAAGGCCCTGCACCCTGACGTGCCCACCAAGAGCGGCATCATGGTCGGCCTGGGCGAGACCGACGAAGAGATCCTGCAGGTGATGCGTGACATGCGCGAGCACGACATCGACATGCTCACCATCGGCCAGTACCTGGCGCCCAGCGGGCACCACTTGCCGGTGCGCCGCTACGTACATCCGGATACCTTCAAGATGTTCGAGGAAGAAGCCCGTAAGATGGGCTTCAGCCACGCGGCCGTGGGCGCCATGGTGCGCAGCTCTTACCACGCTGATCAGCAGGCCGCGCACGCTGGCGTGTGAGGGTCTGTGCGGAATTTTTCGCTCACGGCCTTGATAACAGACGCGCAGCCAACGAAGTAGCAGGCAAACCTCCACGGGGATGACCACCGGCTCGGCGTCCAAAAAGTGCTTTTCGTCGAGCCAATTTGATCGGTATTCATGATCGGGCAAGCCAATTGCCCCTTGAGGGGCAAGGAGTCCCCCATGAAAAAGATCACCGCTTTTCAACACCGCGCCGCCAACATGCTGTTGGCCCTGGCCGCCCTGCTGGGGCTGAACTTGGCCCACGCCCAGGGGGCAACAGGCTCATCGGCGCCAGATTTGCGCGACAAGTTCGAGCAACTGAGCCCTTCTTTGCAAAACAACGCCTTTCGGCGCCCGTTGGTCATTGATTCACGCGAATCGTCGGGCCAGGTGCGGGGCGACGTGTACGCCCTGGTCGAGCACCCCTTCGCCAAAGTGCAGCAAGCTTTGCGGGACCCGGCCCGTTGGTGCGATGTGATGATCCTGCACCCCAACACCAAGCAATGCCAGCCGCCAGCTTCAGGCCAGTCGGTGTTGAAGGTGGCCATTGGCAAGAAGCTTGAGCAGCCGGTCGAGGACGCCTTTCCCCTGAACCTCAGTTACTCGCAGGTCTCGGCCACGCCAGAGTACTTCCAGGTGCAATTGCGGGCGGCCGAAGGGCCCTTGGGCACCAGCAACTACCGCTTCGTGGTCGAGGCGGTGTCACTGGGCGGCGGCCGCAGTTTCATCCACCTGTCGTATTCCTACGCGTCCAGCCTGGCGGGCCAGTTGGCCACCAAGGCTTACCTGGCCACGGCCGGCCGATCGAAGGTGGGCTTCAGCCAAACGGGCACGGACGCGCGGGGCCAGCCCATCTACATCGATGGCGTGCGTGGCGCGGTTGAGCGCAATGCCATGCGGTATTACCTGGCCATCGATGCCTGCTTGCAGTCGCTCGACGCGCCAGCCGACCAGCGATTTGACCGCCGCCTGAGGCGCTTCCTGTCATTGATGGAGCAGTACCCCCGCCAATTGCACGAGATGGACGGCAGCACCTTCCTGGAGATCAAGCGGCGCCAGCATGAACGACAGCGCCAGGCCGTGGTGGCCCAGTCGTAGTGTGGCCTGGCGCTCGTCAGTGTTCGCCAGCGGGCGCGGGCGGTGCCGGGGCCGTCTGAGTTTTCAGGTAGGCGATCAACAGGCGGCGCTGCTCGGCCGAGCGCACGCGCACGTCCATCTCCTGACCGGGGATGAGTGCTTCGGGGTTGCTCAACCACCGGTCCAGCATGTCTTCGGTCCACACCACCTGGGAATTTTTCAGGGCGCTTGAGTAGACAAAGTCGGGCACCGAACCTGCACGCCGACCGATCAGATTTTGGTGGCGGGGGCCCACCTCGTTGGTGCTGATCGCGTGGCACTTCATGCAATGCGACTGGTACAGGGCCTGCCCACGGGCGACCTCGTCGGTGTCTGCGTGTGTCACCCCATGCCATCCCATGAGCGACACGGCCAGCAAGGCCGTTGCGATGTTCATATTGATTTTTTGAAATTCCGTTCCTGCACCTTACGCGGTGCGCCGGGGGTTGGATGCCCCCGAGCCGGACTTATTTCACGGCAGAGCAGGATTCAAGGCGGTGCAATGTGGCCGCGCCGCGCGAGCTCAATACAAGCCTTGAAGATGGCCACGCTGTTGTGCAGCACTTCATCCAGCGGCGTCTTGCATTTTTCTGCCACCCACTGCGTGGCGATGCGGTTGCTGGAGCCCACCAGCCCGTCGGCCACGATGGTGGGGTTCAAGCCCAGTTCGGGCAGGTTGGGGAAGAACTGGAGCACAAAGGTGCCCACCAACTGGGCATAGTCCTGGCTGGCCTTGTTGGCCAGCGAGTTCATGCCTTCGCCCACGTTCAGGGCATCGATCAAGCCCACGCGCGCGCGCCGCGGGTCTTCTTGGATGAACTCCAGAAAGGCGCGGATGGCGGCTTCGGACAACTTCTCCGGGTCGGGTGGGCACTGCGCCAGCGCCACGATGGTGGCCTGCATCAGTTGCCGGCTGATCGCGCCATACACCGATCTGAACAAGGCCTCCATGCTGTCGAAGGACTCGTAAAAGTAGCGGGAGGTGAGCTTGGCCTCCTTGCACACGTCGCGCACCGTGGACTGGTGGAACCCCTTTTCGCCAAACACCGCCAAAGCGGCCTCGATCAGGCGCGCCTTGCGTTGGCGCTGGCGCTCGACGGGATCGACCCCCGCATAACGCCGGCCGGTCGTCCCCGAGTTGGAGGGTGCTTCGGGGTTAACCCTTGTTCTGGAAACAGCCATTGTCAAATATTATTTTTGAAGTTGACCATTGTCAAAATGGTGCAGTGCGGCAGTGGACTCGGAGACAGTTTGATGAGTGAGCGAGCGGGCGTGGTGATCGTCGGCACGGGGTTTTCAGGCCTGTGCATGGCGATCCGATTGAAGCAGTCCGGCGTGGATGATTTTGTCATCCTGGAGCGGGCCGACGATGTGGGCGGTACATGGCGTGATAACCACTACCCGGGCTGCGCCTGCGATGTGCAGTCGCACCTGTATTCGTATTCATTCGAACCCAATCCCGATTGGTCACGGCAGTTCGCTCCCCAGCCCGAGATCTGGGCCTACCTGCGCCGTTGCGCCGAGAAGTACGGCATCTTGCCGCACATTCGCTACAACGCCAACGTGGTTGCGTCGGGTTTTGACGAAGCATCCTCTACATGGGTGGTGTCCACGGAAGACGGGCGCCAGTTCAACGGCCAGGTGTTGGTCTCCGGGGCCGGTGCGCTGAGCAATCCTTTTGTCCCCAAAACCGAAGGCAGCGAAACCTTCGCGGGCGAAATGTTCCACTCGGCCAACTGGCGCCATGACGTGGACTTGCGCGGCAAGCGCGTGGCCGTGATCGGCTCGGGCGCCAGCGCCATCCAGTTTGTGCCGCAGATCGCGCCCAAGGTGGCCCGCCTGGATTACTTCCAGCGCACGGCGCCGTGGGTCATGCCCAAGCCCGACTGGAAGCGCTCGGAGCTGGCCAAGCGCATCACGCGCCTGATCCCTTTCACGCAAAAGCTGCACCGCTGGACCACGTACTGGATCCTGGAGGGCCGCGTGGTGGCCTTCGTGATCTCCCCCAAGATCCTGAAGGTGCTGGAGGTTCTGGGCCGCCGCCACATCAACAAGCACATCAAGGACCCGGCCAAGCGCAAGGCGCTCACGCCCAACTTCAGCGCCGGTTGCAAGCGGGTGCTGGTGTCCAACGATTACTACCCGGCCTTGGCGCGCGACAACGTCAACATCGTCTCCGACCACATCCAGCGCATCACGCCCAAGGGCGTCGTGACGGCCGATGGCGCCGAGCACCCGGCTGACGTGATCATCTGGGGCACGGGCTTTCGGGTGCAAGAGTTGGTGCCGCGTGGCGCCTACACCGGCCTGGGCGGGCGCGACCTGTCCGACGGCTGGGCCAGGCAGGGCGGACCAGAGGCCTTCCTGGGCATGTCGGTGTCGGGCTTTCCCAACCTGTTCTTCCTGATGGGGCCCAACACCGGCCTGGGCCACAGCTCCATGGTCTACATGATCGAGTCGCAGGTGCAGTACGCCCTCGATGCGATCCTGAAGATGCGCAAGCAAGGCATGTCCGTGGTGAACGTGCGCGCAGACGCGCAACAAAAGTTCGTCGAGAACATGCAATCGCGCCTGAAGGGCACCGTGTGGGCCTCGGGCTGCAAGAGCTGGTATGTCAATGCCAGCGGCAAGAACACCACGTTGTGGCCAGGTTTCACCTTCCGCTATCGCCAGGCCACCAGCTCCTTCAAGCTGGCTGATTACGTTGTCAAAGCCAAATAAGAACCCCCATGAAGAACTTCAAGAACAAAGTCGCGGCCATCACGGGCGCAGCCTCCGGCATGGGCCGCGAACTGGCCGTCGAGCTTGCCCAGCGCGGCTGCCACGTGGCCCTGTCCGATGTGAACGAGGCGGGCTTGGCCGAGACCGCGGCGCTGGCCAAAAAGCACGGCGTGAAGGTGTCCACCACCAAGCTCGACGTGTCGCAGCGCGAAGCTGTCAACGCCTGGGCCGACCAGGTGGCCACCGAGTTCGGCCAGGTCAACCTGGTGTTCAACAACGCCGGTGTGGCCCTGGGCGCCACGCTCGACAAAGTCAAGCCCGCTGACTTCGAATGGATCATGGGCATCAACTTCTGGGGCGTGGTGTGGGGCACGCAGGCCTTCCTGCCGCACCTTAAAAAGGCGGGCGAAGGCCACATCGTCAACACCTCCAGCCTGTTTGGTTTGATGTCGCAGCCCACGCAGGGCACGTACAACGCCAGCAAGTTTGCGGTGCGCGGCTTCACCGAATCGCTGCGGCAAGAGCTGGACGTGGAGAACTGCGGCGTGAGCGCCACCTGTGTTCACCCGGGCGGCATCCGCACCAACATCGCGATGGCGGCCAAGCTCGATCCCTCGATGGCCAAGCCTGGCGCCGACCTGGAGCAGGCGCGCCGCCGCTTCGACAAGCTGCTCAACACCACCACGGCCAACAGCGCCGCGCGCAAGATGATCCGCGCGGTCGAGAAGAACCAGCGCCGCGTGTTGGTCGGCCCTGATGCCGTCTTCCTGGACAAGCTGGTGCGCCTGACGGGCTCGTGGTACCAACCACTGGTCACCTTCTTCTTCAAGAAGATGATGGGATGAGCATGACGACCTCCGAAGTTCTGCCCACCCCGGGCGAAGCCGTCATCCGCCATTACCCGCCACTGCCGGGTGCGCTTGAAACCGTGACGGCCGGGTTGATGCGCTTCAGCCTGCGGGCCTTTTTCAAGTCCATCATGAAACCGCCGCTGCCGCCGCAGTTGCAGCGTGGTGTGCTGCACGTGCTGTCGGTGGTGATGCCGGGCGCGAGCGGTGTCACGGTCGAGAAGACCATGGTGGGCAACATGTCGGCCGAGCGCATCACGCCCAAGGGCGGCGCCAAGCCCCAGCACGCGATCCTGTACCTGCACGGGGGCGCCTTCGTGGCGGGCAGCCCGCGTAGCCACCGCAGCATCACCACCCGCCTGGCCAAGTTCGCCAACGCGCAGGTGCTGGCTGTTCATTACCGCCGCGTGCCCGAGGCGCCTTTCCCGGCGCAGATCGATGACTCGGTGGCTGGCTACAAGCAGTTGCTGAAAGACGGCTTCAAGCCCGAGAACATCGCGGTGGCCGGAGATTCGGCTGGCGGCACGCTGACCTTGCTGGTGACCAAGGCCCTGGAAATAGAAGGCGTGCCAGGCCCCAAGTGCCTGGTGATGATGTCACCGGCGTTTGACCCTAAGCTCGACAGCCAGAGCGTCAAGAAGTACCGCAAGCTCGACCCGATGATCAACATCGAGTGGGGCCATCAAGGCTTCACCTGGTACCGCCCGCAGCATGATCACCCGCTGGCCTTCCCCAAGCGCCAGAACCTGGCCACCTTGCCGCCCACGCTGGTGCAGGTGGGTGAGATCGAAGTGCTGCACGACGATTCGGTCTGGCTGGCCCATGCCGCCAAGCGCTTTGACCGCGAGGTCGAGCTGGAGATCTACGAGGGCCGCTGGCACGTGTTCCAGATCCACGCGGGCATCATGCCCAGCGCCACCCTGGCCTTGCAGCGCCAGGCGGCGTTCATGAAGAAGCAGTGGTCGGCCTGACAGGCTTCAGGCTCCAACGATTAAAAAGGCCGCCTGGGTAACCCGGCGGCCTTTTCATTGGGAGGCTGGCCTCAGGCGGCCTTCTGCGCCTTCTGGCGCAGGGCCATGTCGCGGATCGCTTCGTCGCGCAGGTCCTTGCGCAGGATCTTGCCAACGTTGGTCATGGGCAGGTCTTCGCGGAACTCCACGTACTTGGGCCGCTTGTAGCCGGTGAGCTGTTCCTTGCAGTACTCGGCCACGCCCTTCTCGGTCAGGCTGTAGTCCTTGCGCACCACGAACAGCATCACGGCCTCGCCAGCGCGCTCGTCGGGCACACCCACCACCGCGCACTCGGTCACGCCGGGGTGCAGGTTCACCACCTGCTCGATCTCGTTGGGGTACACGTTAAAGCCCGACACCAGGATCATGTCCTTCTTGCGGTCCACGATCTTGATCTGGCCGGTTTCGTCGAACACGCCGATGTCGCCGGTGCGAAAGAAGCCATCGGCGGTCATGACCTTGGCGGTTTCGTCAGGGCGGTTCCAATAGCCGGACATCACCTGCGGGCCGCGCACGCAGATCTCACCGGGCTCGCCAGTGGGCTGCACCTGGCCATCGTCGTTCAACAGCACGATCTCGGTCGAGGGCAGGGGGTAGCCGATGGCGGCGTTGTAGGCCTGGTTGTCCAGCTTGTTGATGGTCAGCACCGGGGCCGTCTCGGACAGGCCGTAGCCTTCAACGATGGGCACGCCGGTGATGCGCTGCCACTCTTCGGCGGTGGAGCGTTGCACGGCCATGCCGCCACCGATGCACATGCGCAGGCGCGAGAAATCAACCGTGGCGAAATCGGGCTCTTCCACCAAGGCGTTGTACAAGGTGTTCACGGCCGGGAACTGCGTGAACTTGTACTTCTTCAGTGTCTTGATCAGGCCGGGCAGGTCGCGCGCATTGTCGATCAGCACGTTCATGGTGCCCATGCGCGCGCTCAGGAAGAAGCACACCGTGAGCGCGAAGATGTGGTACAGCGGCAGGGCCACCACGTTGATCAACTGGCCGTCGATCTTGTCGAGCTCGGGCTTGAGCCAGGCTTCGCACTGCAGGATGTTGGCCGTGACATTGCGGTGCGACAGCGTGGCCCCCTTGGACACGCCGGTGGTGCCGCCCGTGTACTGCAGGAAGGCTGGGTCCGAGCCCTTGATGGCGGGGCGCACATACTTGCCCGCGCGGCCCTTGGACAGCGCGGCCTTGAGGGTGGTCTGCTTGCAGCGCTCGTGGTCGGGCAGGCTGAAGGCCACCACGTTTTTCTCAAGGTGGCGTGCATTGAACGTGACCAGCGGCCCCTTGATGGCGCCAAAGACATCGCCCATGGCGCTCAGCACGATGTGCTTCACCGGCGTGCGTTCGACCACATCCTGCAGGGTGATGGCGAAGTTCTCGAGCACGATGATGACCTCGGCGCCAGAGTCCTTTAGTTGGTGTTCCAGCTCGCGGGGCGTGTACATCGGGTTGACGTTGACGACCACGAAGCCCGCGCGCAACACACCCGCAATGGCCACGGTGTACTGCGGCACGTTGGGCATCATGATGGCCACGCGGGCGCCCTTGGCCAGGTTCAGCGATTGCAGCCAAGTGGCCAAGGCCTTGGATTGGGCGTCGATCTCGGCAAAGGTCCAGCGTGAATCCCTGAACGCGGCCATGTCGCGCTTGGCGTGCGTTTTGAAGGCCGCTTCAAGCAAGTCAACCAACGAGGCGTACTCGTCCGGGTTGATGGTGGCGGGCACGCCAGAGCCGTACTGGCTCAACCAAGGTTTGGCAATCGACATGAATTTGTCCTGTGAAAAAATCCGGGGTCTATCTGAAAACAACTGCTGTCATTTTGCAATAGATCCGGATTCCTGCCATCCCTCAGTCGAGTGCGGAGGCTGCTTACTCCGTCGCGCCCAAGAAAACCTTGCGAGAAAAGAGCGCATCGATGCCCTCGTCCAACCACTTGGACACCCGAGGCTCGATCCACCGGTGGGCAGCGATGCCGCCCAGGGTGGCCAGCAAAGCGCTCGAAAAAAGCAGCAGGACGCCATCGAAGCCCGACTTGGGGTTCAACCAGTGCGCGTGCACGACCAGTTTGGTCCACGCCACCACGATGGGCAGATTGACGATGATGATGGCGTAAGAGGCATTCGAGACCGTCTCTATCCACGCTGGCGGCTTCATGGGGAATCGCCTGTCCATTTCAACGCCGCCAAGGATCAGCAGCAACGAGGAGCCGCAGTAAACCAGGGAGACCAGCAGCGCTGGAGTTGAGCCATTGAAAAGAGACCATGCCAATGCGAAACCCATGATGCCCGAAGCCAAGAAGGCCCCCGGAAAAAGCGATGCGGTCCTTTTCACAAACACGGACAGACTTGCACCCAACAAAAACTCGACATTGAACGGACTGAACAGAAATGCCAGTACATAGGACTGGCCTTTTTCAAACTGAGCGTCATGCAGGCACATGAGCGACCACACGAGCCAAGCCGCCAGCCAGACGCCCACCAAGCCACGAGCCAGTTTTGGGCGCCACAGGTAGAAGCAAAAAACCAGGTAAAAAAGCACGATGTGGCTGAGGGACCAGGTGGCGCCCAACACGGGCTCAGTACGCTGAGGTAACAAGAGCAGTGATTTGACGATGACGTCAATGTCACATTCGTGGCCACCACCAAAATGGCTTCTACCGAAAAAGTAGAACGGCAAACTCAGCAGGGTGAAGGTCCAAAGGAGTGGGTAGATCCTTACCACCCTTTTGCGAAAAAATGCGCGTGCATGCATCGCGCCCCTTCCTTTCGGGGCGTAAACGTGGTGGATCAAAAAGCCGCTGAGGGTGAAAAAGAAATCGACACCCCCCGTTCTCAGACTGATGAAACGCAGTTCAACAAAGCCGTTTTGCAGGGCGACGATGAAGGCGTGCGACAGCAGAATGACGAGGGCCACCAGCGCTCGATAGGACTGGATCGTATTGAGCCGTGCTGGCAACGCATGTCGATGAATGCTGTTCATATCGCTATCATCACCGGCCCTGAGCCAAATGGATCACTGTTTAGCCAAAATCGTGCTTTAGCCCCCGTGATCAGGGGCTGCGAAGTGGCATTGATGGGCGCAGCAAAAAAAGGCCCTCCAGAGAGGGCCTTGAGCTGGTGTGAGAGGGCAGGCTTCACTGGAACGTGAAGTGCTCCGCGTCCATCGCCATGATGGCGCTGGTGGGCGCCAGCGCGCTCTTCTTGTGGCCGTCGGCACGAGGCAGCAGGCGCTCGAAATAGAACTCGGCGGTCTGGATCTTGGCCTTGTAGAAATCGGCGGGCTCTTTGCCCTTGCCACTGGCCAGCAGCTCGCTGGCCTTTTGGGCCTGCAGCAACCAGAAGTGAGCCATCATCAGGTAACCCGAGTACATCAGGAAGTCGAAGCTGGCCGAGCTGACCAGGTCACGGTCCTTGGCGGCGCGCAGCATGATGCGCGTCGTCAGCACGTTCCACTGGATGGCGCGGCAGGCCAATTGGCGGGCCATCTTGCCCAGGGCACCGCCCGACAGCAGGTTGGGCTTGGCCAGGTTCAGCATGTCGCCAGTGAACTCGCGCACGCACTTGCCCTTGGTGGTCAGCAGCACCTTGCGGCCCAGCAAGTCCAGCGCCTGGATGCCAGTCGTGCCTTCGTACAGCGTGGAGATGCGCGCGTCGCGGGCGATCTGCTCCATGCCGTGTTCCTTGATGTAGCCGTGGCCACCGAACACTTGCATGCCCAGGTTGGCGGCTTCCAGGCCCAGCTCGGTCAGGAAACCCTTCAGGATCGGGGTGTAGAAGCCCAGCTTGTCGTCAAACTCTTCGTACTTGGCCTTGTTGCCTTCCAGCACGCCGTTGACCATGTTGTCGGCCAGCTTGGCAGCGTGGTAAATCATGGCGCGGCCACCTTCGGCCACGCACTTCTGGATCAGCAGCATGCGGCGCACGTCGGCGTGCCAGATCAACGCGTCGGCAGTGTGCTCGGCGTCTTTCTTGCCCGACAGGGCGCGCATGGAGCGGCGCTCCTTGGCGTAGGGCAGGGCGCCCTGGTACGACAACTCGGCATGCGCCACGCCTTGCACGGCGGTGCCGATGCGGGCGGTGTTCATGAAGGTGAACATGGCTTCCAGGCCCTTGTTGGGCTCGCCGATCATGTAGCCCACGGCGCCGTCGAAGTTCAGTACAGCAGTGGCGGAGGCGCGGATGCCCATCTTGTGCTCAATCGAGCCGCAGACCACGGGGTTGCGCTCACCGACCGAGCCATCGGCGTTCACCAGGAACTTGGGCACGAGGAACAGCGAGATGCCACGGGTGCCACGCGGGGCGTCGGGCAGGCGGGCCAGCACGATGTGGATGATGTTGTCGGCCAGGTCGTGTTCGCCGGCCGAGATGAAGATCTTGGTGCCGGTGAGCTTGTAGCTACCGTCGCCCACGGGCTCGGCCTTGGTCTTGACCTGGCCCAGGTCGGTGCCGCACTGGGGTTCGGTCAGGCACATGGTGCCGGTCCATTCGCCGGAGACCAGCGGGGGCATGTACAGGTCTTTTTGCGGCTCGGTGCCGTACTGCATGATGGTGTTCATGCAACCCAGGCTCAGGCCGGGGTACATGGTGAACGACCAGTTGGCCGTGCCCATCATTTCTGACTTGATCAGGTTCAGCGACATGGGCAGGCCCTGGCCGCCATGCTTGGGTTCGTGCGACAGGCCTTGCCAGCCGCCAGCCACGTACTCTTTGTAGGCTTCCTTGAAGCCCTTGGGTGTGGTGACGTTGCCGTTTTCGAAGTGACAACCTTCCAGATCGCCCGACAGGTTCAGGGGGGCCAGCACCTCTTCACAGAAGGTGGCCGCACCTTCCAGAATGGCTTCGACCATGTCTGGCGTGGCCTCGCCGCCGTTCGACAGGCTGGCGTAGTGGCTGGTGTAGTCGAACACGTCGTTCAACAGGAAGCGCATGTCGCGCAAGGGCGCCTTGTACTGCGGCATAGGGTGTCACCTCTTTGAAAGCCGCGTGAACAGCGGCCGGGCCATGGAAACAATCTGGATTTTCGAACGACCGTGCTTTTCAAACGATCGTTCGAATTAAGGTCGCATTTATACCGCAGAGTGAGGCGTTCGGGGTGATGTTCTGCAAGCCAAGGGGCCAAATTGCCGATCTTGTGGCCCATTTCTGCCCCCTGAAAGGGGGGTTACGCGGAGTTACCCTGGACGGCTTGAACGGCTTGCATGCAACGATCAAGTCTTTGAAGTAGATCCTGATCGAGGAAGTGGCAGTCATGTTGGTGATCAAAAAGCAGCGTTCAACAACCGTTTGGGTGGTCGGTGGCGCGGTGGTGGCAGCCATGCTCGCAGGCGCCTATTACGCCAGCCAGACCTATTCGCCCCAGCCGCCGCCCACCCCCGCGCACGTGGAGGCCTACGCCAAGATGCTGGACAACGAGCCGCCGGCCGCCGCGCCTTCCTCATCGGGCAGCCACGAGATCGAGCGGCCTGCCGACATCGATCCGCAGCAGTGGCAGCAGTTGGTGGACTCGTTGCGCAACCACCCGCAACGTGACCAGGAACTCAAGCGCCTGGTGGGTTACCTGCGCTTCAAGCGCGACATGGACAAGTGGACCGCGTTGAAAGACCAGCCCAATGCGCTGGAGCGCGCCCAAGTGGGCCAACGCATCCTGGACGCCTTGCCCGTGCGCTTTGCCAACCAGGAGGTCACCGGGCCTGAGGCCTTGATGCTGCAGTCGGCCATCTATGCCGACATGATCCCCGACGAGGCCCAGCGCAAGCCCATGGAAGACGCCGCCCGCCAGGCCCTGCTGCGCGCTTTGGAGCCCGACGCAGCCATGGACGCCAAGCTCAAGGCCGAAGATGCCCAGACCGCCGATTACAAGGCGCGTGAAGCCGTGATCATGAAGCGCTTCAAGGACCAGCTGATTGACCAGGGACAGATGGAGAAAGAGCTGGATGCGGCCCGGGTGGCGGCTTACAAATAAGTAAGATGGCCTCTCACTTATAGGAGGCAGCACCATGGCACACGGCGTGGCCCGCATCGGGCGCGATCAATACAGCACGCGGATTGAGGTTGGAGGCCATGCCTTGGTGTCCGACGAGCCGCAGGCATTGGGCGGCGCCAACGCAGGCCCCGCGCCCTACGACCTTTTATTGGCGAGCCTGGGTGCCTGCACTGCCATCACCTTGCGCATGTACGCCGACCGCAAGGCCTGGCCACTGGAGAGCGTGGAAGTGGGGCTGCATTTCTCGCGCGGCGAGGATGGCGCGGGCAAGATCGACCGCACGCTCAGCATCGCGGGCCTGGACGACGAACAGGCAGCCAGGCTGCTCGACATTGCCGAGCGCACGCCCGTCACCTTGACGCTGAAGGGCGGCGTGCCCATCCACACCAAGCTGGGTTGATGGTATTCGGGACGAATGGGTATGAATGCTGTACGGAATGAACCCACGGGTTCATGATGCGCCGGGACACTGAGGGCTCCAGTCACCCACCAGGAAGCACCATGTCCCGCGTCACTCTCCTCCAATCCACCCAAGCCCCCGCCGCCAGCCAAGTCGTCCTTGGCCAGATCCAGCAGGCCTTTGGCGCCACGCCCAACATGTTCAAAGCCGCGGCCAACTCGCCCGTGGCCTTGCAAAGCATGTGGTCGGCCTTCGGTGCCTTGAGCAAAGGCACCCTCGGCGCCACCTTGGGCGAGCAGATCGCCGTGGCCATCGCCAACCGCAACCAATGTGAATACTGCCTGGCGGCCCACACGGCGCTGGGCCAGAAGGCCGGCGCTTCGGCTTCAGAGATGGCCGCCGCGCAGATCGGCCAGTCCGCCGACCCGCGCACCGCCGCGGCCTTGCGCTTCGCGCTGAAGGTGGTGAGCCAGCGGGGCCAGGTCACCGATGGTGATGTGGCCAGCTTGCACGAAGTGGGCTTTGGTGATGAGCAAGTGGTCGAGATCCTGGCGCACGTGGCCTTGAACCTCTTCACCAACTACGTCAACGTGGCCCTGAACGTGCCCGTCGATTTCCCCAAGGTGGCCCTGCAAGATGGCAACGCAGCCCATTGACCGGCTGTCTTCCTTGCTCGAGCGTTTCAGCGTTCGGGCACACCTGTTCCACACCGGGCCCTTGTGTGGCGTGACCACCTACGCCGCCAAACCCGGGCGTGGCTTTCTGCATGTGCTGCGGCAAGGCGAGATGGTGGTCACGCACCGCGCCAGCACCGGCCTGCCCAAGCGCATCCAGGTGTCTGAGCCCAGCCTGCTGTTCTACCCCCGGCCGCTGGCGCACCAGTTCCACAACGCACCGGATGACGGCGCTGACTTCGCCTGCGCCACGCTCGATTTCGAAGGCGGCCACACCCACCCCTTGGTGCAAGCCTTGCCGCCACTGGTGGTGTTGCCCTTGAACCGGGTGGAGGGCCTGGCCCCCGCGCTGGCCTTGCTGTTCGCCGAGACCGATCGCGTGCAGTGTGGCCAAAGGCTGCTGGCCGATCGCCTGTTCGAGGTGGTCTTGCTGCAAATGCTGCGCTGGTTGCTGGACCACCCGGAGGACGGTGGCGTGCCCGTGGGCATGCTGACCGGGCTGGCCGATCCGCGCCTGGCCCGTGCGCTGGCCGCCTTGCACGATCATCCCGGCCAACCGTGGAGTCTGGACACCCTGGCGAAAGAGGCCGGCATGTCGCGCACCGCCTTCGCGGCCCGCTTCAAAAACGTGGTGGGCGCCACCCCGGGCGATTACCTGGCCAACTGGCGCATGAGCCTGACCCAGGCCGGCTTGCGCCAAGGCAAGGCCATCAAGCTGCTGGCCTCGGAGCTGGGTTATGCCAATGCGTCCGCGCTGTCCCGCGTGTTTGGCCAGAGGATGGGCATGTCGCCCAGGCAATGGCTGAAAAAATCCCTGGGCGTGTGAGGCGCCGCGCTGCCTTGCCGCCTAGCCGATGGGCAGAACCGCCTCGGTTAGGGTGTGCCAGCCAGCACTTGCGCGGCGGTCACCGTGGCCTCGTTCAGTGAACCGTTGACCCGGACGTGGTCGCCCGGCTGAAGGCTCGCGCAGAGGAGACACACGATGCCCCTGGCGTCCACATCCACGTTGCCCACGCTGAACAGCCTGCCCGTCCCGTCGGCCACGCGCGTCACCAGGCCATCGATGTAGGCGGTCTTGCGGCCGTCCTGCACCTCGGGGGGGGTGGCCTGGATCGCGCTGGCAGGCACGGCATTGTTGGGATTCATGCCGCTTGCGCCGTTGTAGCCCGGGAGGATCTGCACCCGGGCGACCTTGCCCTCGACCACGCCTGCGGGGATGGTGGGCAATTGGTAGAACTGCGCCCCGATGCGGCAGGTGCGGTTGGCGGTGTCCAGGTCCGACACCACACCTTCCACCACGTGATAGGTCAAGGGCGTGTTCTTCAAATCGATCCGGCTGGCGCGGTAGGTGTCGGTGGCTGCATCAAAAAAGCCGTACACCTCCACCTGCTGGCCTGGCCCGAGGCTGTTCAAGCCCAGCGGCAAGGCGTCGTCATAGTGTGTGCTGGACGACACCTGCACCGTCTGCCCCAGCATCCGGATCTGGCTGCCGCTGATCTGTCCCACGAGTCCCACCAGTTGGCTGGTGATCTTGATCGTCTGCGCTTCAGCCACCTGCAGCCCCTGCCGGGTCTGCACTGCCGAGCCATTGACTTCGATCACCATGCCGAGCTTGAGCGCGCCTGGCGTCAGTGCTTGGGTAGGTTCATCGACATGGCGGATGGCCGCTTGGGCTGGGTCGTAGTGGATGCCATTGACCACGATCGAGCCGAAGCTGGTGATCGTGCCTGCCGAGTACGAGCCGGTGCCACCCGTGCCCACGCCGCCGTTGGCCTGGGTTTCACCGCCGCCACAGCCCGTCAACAAGGCAAGCGCCAGGCACGTGCCGAGCCAGAAGGTTTTAGTCATCATGATGCTCTCGCATGAGGTCGTCGTAGCTGTACAAGCCGATGCGCACACGGCGGTCCCGTCGGCGCGCGGCGGCCTGGTCATCGGCTAGGCGTTGTTCGAGCAGCGGCACGGCCTCGTTCAGCAAGCGCTGCCACTGGCCCGAGACGAAGGTTCGGACCACTTCCAGGGATTCCTGGGACAGCTCGTCGGCAAAGACGGCCTGGTCGAAATGTTGGCGGGGCGCCTGGTTCCCCATCACGTTGTGCACCGCGCCGCTGAGGTGGTCGCCCAGGTTGTCCGCGAGGAAGGACAGCATCTGGGCCTGGTCCCCGCGCGGCACGAATGAGGCTCGCAGCAAACGGACGCTGTCTTCTTCGCCATCGACTTCGGCCATGCCGAGGCGGCACAGCTCTTCGAGCACGCTGCGGGGATGCACATCCTGGGTCACCGACCGGGCCAGCGATTCGAAGCTGGGCGCCGGCCCCTGGCGCCTCAACGGGCTGAATCCACCGCTGGCAGCCCTGTACTGGGGGTCAGTGAGCCATTGCGCCAGAACCTCGGAGGCGAGCGATCGGGACGCCGGGCGGGCCGCTTCTTCCGTGGGGTTGGCCTGCGTCAGCCTGGAGACCTCGCGGCGGTAGATGCCGGTGCTGGTGCTGATGCGGCTGACCAGCCTGTGCTCGGGCAGGCCGGCCTCTACCAAAGCCTGGCGGGCGGCATCCACGAACGAACGCTTCAAAAGGGCCTCCACGGCGGGAAACGGCAAGCCCTGCGAAACCGCCAGACGGGCCATCGGGGCGAGCAGGGCGCTGAAGGCGTTCAGCAGGTCGGTGTGGTCGAGTGCTTCGTCGGACATCGGGGCCCAAGGTCCAGCTGTGGTGTGACTTGATTATAAAAGTGAATTTTTCCCATATTTTTGCAACAAAACGAAAGCGTGCTTGGCGGGCTTGCCTCGGTGGAGCTTGAAGCCGGGGTTCATTTGCTTGCATTTCGGGTTTGATTTGCAAATGGAAAAAAATCACATTTCAAGGGCGCTGTCGTTCAAGGCGCTTTTTTCAAATCACGGAGGAATTTCAGATGAACACGAGCAAAACTTTGTTGGCCACCGCAGCCCTGGCGCTCAGCGGCTTGGCTCAGGCGGTTGAGCCGTCAGTGAGCCACCTTGGTCTCCTGACCGAATTTCCGGCCCAATTTGCCGTTGACTCACAGGAAACGATTCAGGCCCGGGATTTCTTCCTGGCCCAGCGAAGTGACCTGACTGGCGCATTGAAGTTCGAGAACGGGGTGGCCACTTTCCGGTACGTCACCCTTGAATGGTTGGGGCCCTTGCCGGTGTTATTCCCGGCCGCGGTTGGTGAGGGCGCCAAACCCCTCCCACCGTTCACCGAGCTCGTGGGGTCGGGGACGGGGTACAACTTCCAATTCAAAGGTTTGGAAACAGGGCACTACCGATTGCAGTTGGGCAGTCCTTTTGGGAGCGGGGCCGGCCGCTACAACGGGGCGATCTATGCCACGCCCGCCGTGCCCGAACCCGAATCGGTCTTGCTGCTCCTGGCCGGTGTAGGTGTGGCTGGCGTGGTGGTGCGCAGGCGCCAAGCTTGATTTTGGCGTTGGGGCTGTAAGAAGTGGCGGGTGTGCCCGACTACACCCTTGTCCCGAATGCAAACCGGCATTCGGGCCTTGTTCACAAATCCATTTTTTGACCCCATCGGAGAACCACCATGACCCAACGCACGAACTCTTCTTCCCTGGCCCTGGCCGCCGCCATGATCGCCATGTCGGGCGCCGCCTTTGCCGCCGAAGCACCCGCCGGCAGCATGGGCTCGGCCGTGGCCGCCAGCGACAAAGTGCATTGCTACGGCGTGCACTCGTGCAAGGGCAACAGTGATTGCAAGACCACTGAAAGCGCTTGCAAGGGCCAGAACGCCTGCAAGGGCCACGGCTTCAAAGCCATGGACGCCAAGGCCTGCCTGAGCAAGGGCGGCACCATTGGCGACTTGGGCGCCGCCAAGTAAGCAGGCGCATGAGCACGCGGCCTGCCGTGCTGACGCGGCCCTCGCCCGGTTTCGGGCTGGGGCTGCGCACCGTGCATTACCCCGACTTCCTGGCCCAGCCCCAAGCGGTGGATTGGCTGGAGATCATTTCCGAGAACTACATGGTGCCCGGCGGCAAGCCGCTGCGCATGCTCGACTCTCTGCGTGAGCGCTACCCCATGGCCATGCACGGCGTCTCGCTGTCCATCGGCTCGGTGGCCGGCCCTGATGCAAGCTACCTGAAGAAGCTGGCCGCCTTGGTACAACGTGTCGATCCCCTCTGGGTGTCCGACCACCTTTGCTGGACCGGCGTGCATGGCCGCCAGTTGCACGACCTCATGCCCTTGCCCTACACCGACGAAGCACTGGCCCTGGTGGTGCGCAATGTGCGCCACGTGCAAGACGCGTTAGGCCGGCGCCTGGTGCTGGAGAACGTGTCCAGCTATGTCCAATTCCAAAGCTCGCACATGACTGAGTGGGACTTCATCGCCCGCCTGTGCGACGAGGCCGATTGCCTGCTGCTGCTCGATGTGAACAACATCCACGTCAGCAGCGTGAACCATGGCTTTGATGCCCAAGATTTCATCAACCACATCCCCGTCGGCCGCGTGCAGCAGATCCACCTGGCGGGCCACACCGACCATGGCGACCACATCATCGACACGCACGACCACCCGGTGGCCGACTCGGTGTGGGCCTTGTATGCACATGCCTGCGAGCGATTCGGCCACGTCGCCACGATGATCGAGCGTGATGACCACATCCCGCCTTTGCACGAGCTGATCGCCGAGCTGGACCAGGCGCGTCGCGTGGCCGCCTCTGTGCTCGAAAGGCAGGCTGCGTGATGACGATGCCGGTGGAATCAACCGCATCTTCGCTGGAAGCCTTGCAGTCGCGCTTGCAAGGCCATGTGCTGGCGAGCGATGCAGCCGCTTTGGCCGATGTGGTCAGCGTGATCCCGGGCAGCGGTGCCCGAGGCCTGGGCATCTACCACCATGCCTACCGAGCGCGTTTGCAAGAGACCTTGAGCGACAGCTTTGGACACACCTTGCTGTACTTGGGCGATGAATGGTTCGATGCCTTGTCGGCCGAGTACATCGAAGCGAACCCTTCTGCCTCCGCCAACTTGCGCTGGTATGGTGCCACCTACCCCGATTGGCTGGCACAGCGCTTGAGTGCGGACAGCGACCTGGGTGACCACCCCGAGGTGGCCGAGATCGCCCGCCTGGACTGGACCATGCGCGCCGCCTTTGACGGCCCGGATGCGCCTGTGTTGGCCATGGCCGATGTGGCGGCGATGGCGCCTGAAGACTGGGCCACGGTGGTGTTCAAGCCGCACCCCACCTTGGCCCTGATCAGCCTACGCTGCAACACCTTGAGCCTGTGGCATGCGCTGGACCAGGAGCTCGAGGTGCCGCCGGTGGATGCCTTGCCCTCACCGATGGCGGTGCTGGTGTGGCGCTTTGAAGAGCGGCCGCATTTCAGAAGCGCCCCGCCGACCGAGGTGGCGGCCTTGCAAGCCATGATGCAAGGCCAGTCTTTCGCCGAGACCTGTGCCCTGCTGGCCGAGATGCTGCCCGAGGGTGAGAACGCCGCGGCCCTGGCCGGTGGCTACTTGCGCCGCTGGATTGACGAGGGATTTCTCAGCAGGATGACCGGCGGCTGATGGCCGTGATAGACAACAAGCCCACCAGCATCAGCGACAGGGTGGAGGCTTCTGGCACAACAGAGCTGCTGAACGTTCCTGTGGCGCTGGCGACGCCCCAACTCATCGTCTTCCCCAAGACGTACAAGCTAGAAGGCGCTTCCTTGTCCAGTGGCTGGCCAGACCACGCATACAGCTCCGTGAGCACGATGTCTGCTCCTTCGTCGGTCAAGCGCAGGCCACTGGCGGTGCTGCCGCTGACCTGTCCGTCGATGACCAGGCCCTGTGTGCCATCAGTGATTGGTGTGAAGGCTTTGAACACCGTAAGCCGGCCGAAGCTGCTCGCCAGGTGGAGAGCATCGGTTGTACCGGTGTAGCTGGTGATGTCGGCACTGATGGAGGCATCGCTCAAATCGAAACTGATGTTCCGGAGCGCGACCAGGTTGATGAGCAGGGGCAATTCGTAGTCGGGCGTGCCGTACTCGTCTTCTTGAGCTCGCCCAGCCAGCAGCGCCAGCTGGGAATTCCCTGCGCTGAACGATGCTTTGCCATCGATGGCGGAAATGGTCCCGCCATCAAAGGTCAGCGTGGCCGACCTGGTTAGGAGGCTGTACTGGGCCGCATTGACCGGCAGTGGGTTCCCGTCCGGGAGCTGATAGGTGGTGCTGATGCCCAACAGCCTCAGGGCGCGGAACTCGTTGCTCATGAAATCCAGCGTGCCCGTACCGGATACGAAGGATTCCGTGGCTGTGGCGGCAATGGCCGAACCCATGCTGAGGCAGGCGGCCAGCGCCCATGTGAACTTGCGTGCGATGCTCATCTGTCACGTCTCCCTTGAAACTGCCCGCGCAGTCTAGCTGAGCGGGGCGCCATGTGGTCCCCCCGCTTCAAGGGACTGGCCACCCGATAACCCTGGCGCGATGGCGGTGGCCGGGCATCCCTATGCTCAAAGGCCTCACACCCAAAGCCAAGGATCTGCTGTGCGCCTACCCCTGATTCCGCCCCAAGACCTCACGCCCGAGCAAAAGCCCTTGTACGACGACATGCGCAAGGGCATCGCCAGCAACTTCAACGCGTTCAAGGTCGAACGCGAAGATGGCGCTCTGATGGGGCCGTGGAACCCGTGGTTGCACGAGCCCACCATCGGCAAAGCCATCTGGGACCTGACCCTGGCGATGACCGCCAAGGCCGTGTTGCCCGATCCGGTGCGCCAGATCGCCATCCTGGTGGTGGGTGCGCGGTTCGACGCGGCCTACGAGTTGTACGCGCACATCGCGGTGGCCGAAGGCGAGGGCATGTCGCCCGAGCGGTTGTCCACGCTGGTGGCCGATCTCAAGCCCAACGACCTCAACAAGGAAGAAAGCGTGGCCTTCGACGTGGCCTATGCGCTGAGCCGGGGCGGCGTCCTGCCCGAGCCGGTCTACAGCCTCGCGGTGAAGACTTTCGGACAGCATGGCGCGAATGAACTGATCTACCTGGTCGGCTTGTACGCCCTGGTGTCGACCACGCTCAACGGCTTCAACGTGCCGGTGCCCGAGCGCGAGTGAGCGCGCGGTATGCTCGTCCGGCAAGCCCGGCCCTCCCGGGCAGGAGACGTGCATGACGGGGTCTGCGGTGGTGATGGACGACGTGGCGCGGGCGGTGGACGACATCATTGCCCGCACCGGCAAGAGCCTGGTCGTGGGCTTGCCGCTGGGCCTGGGCAAACCGGTCGAGCTGGTCAACGCGCTTTATGCGCGGGCCGTGCAAGACAGCAGCCTGCAACTGAAGATCCTCACCGCGCTGTCACTTGAAAAGCCCACCGGCAGCAGCGCCATCGAAAGCGCCTTCCTCAAGCCTTTTGTGGCGCGCGTGTTTGGCGGCGTGCCCGAGCTGGACGTAATCGCCGACCTGCGGGCCAACCGCCTGCCCGCCAATGTGCAGGTCTGCGAGTTCTTCTTCCGGCCCGGCGCTTTCATGGACAACGCGCACGCGCAGCAGCACTACATCAGCAGCAACTACACGCACGTGGCGCGCGATGTGTTCAACCACGGCTGCAACGTCGTTGCGCAAATGATCTGCAAGCGCGACACGCCCGAAGGCACGCGCTACTCGCTCTCGTGCAACCCCGACACCCCGCCCGAGCTGGTCGATATGCTGCGCGCCAGCGGCCGACCTCACGTGGTGGTGGGCGTGGTCAACCAGAACCTGCCCTTCATGGTCAACGATGCCGAGGTGGGGCCTGAGGCCTTTCACATCGTTGTGGACCACGCGCGTTACAACACGCCGCTGTTCTCAAACCCCAAGCTGGGCGTGACCACGCCCGACTACCTGATCGGCCTGCATGCCAGCACCCTCATCAAAGATGGCGGCACGCTGCAACTGGGCATCGGCGCCTTGGGCGATGCCATCGTGTATGCCGCGCAGTTGCGCCACGCGCACAACGCCGACTACCTGCGGGTGCTGGCCGACTGCGGCATCCTTGAAAACTCAGGCACGCTGATCAAGGACATCGGCGGCACCGCGCCCTTTGAGCAAGGCCTGTATGGCGCCACCGAGATGTTCGTCGATGGCTACCTGCACCTGATGCGGTCGGGCATCCTCAAGCGGCGCGTGCATGACTTCTGGGCCTTGCAGCAATTGGTGAATGAAGGGCGCTGCGATCCAGATCACCTGACGCCGCAGGTGCTGGATGACCTGGCCTCGCTGGGCGTGCGCGTGATCCGGGGCGCGGACTTCAAGGTGCTGCAACACCACGGCCTGTTCAATGATGAGACGGGTTACGACGAAGGCCGCATCGTGGCGCCCGATGGCACACGCGTCATCGCCAATGTGGCCGACCCGCATGCGCGGCAAGTGATGGCCGATCAGTGCCTGGGCTCGCGCCTGCGCAACGGCATCGTGCTGCATGGCGGCTTCTTTCTGGGCCCTCTGGATTTTTACGAAGGCCTGCGCCGCATGCCCGAAGACCAGGCCCGCGAGATCTGCATGACGGGCGTGAACAAGATCAACCAGCTGGACCACAACCCGCGCCTGTACCGGCAGCAGCGCGTGCATGCGCGCTTCATGAACACGGGCATCCTGGCCACCTTGTCGGGCGCGGTGTGCTCGGATGGGCTGGAGGATTTGCGCGTGGTGTCGGGGGTGGGCGGCCAGTACAACTTCGTGGCCATGGCGCACGAGCTGCCCACCGGCCGGTCGATCCTGATGGTGCGCGCGGTGCGTGACAAGGGCGGCAAGGATGGGCTCAGCAGCAACATCGTTTTCAACTACGGCCACACCACCATCCCGCGCCACCTGCGCGACATCGTTATCACCGAATATGGCATCGCCGACCTGCGCTCGCGCACCGATGCCGAGGTGATCAAGGCCTTGCTCAACATCGCGGATTCGCGCTTTCAAACTGGGCTGATGGACGCGGCCAAGCGCGCCGGCAAGCTGGAGCCTGGCTACCAGATCCCCGAGGCCTTTCGCCACAACCTGCCCGAGCGCTTGGAGCGGCAACTGGCGGGCTTCAAGCAACAGCAGTTGTTCCCGGACTTTCCATTCGGCACTGATTTGACGGATGAGGAAGTGAAGCTGGGCAAGGTGCTGAAGGCCGTGAAGAAGCGCGCCGACACCGCGCCCAAGTGGCAACTCGCCTGGGCCGCCTTGCGGCCTGGTGCATCGAACATCCCGCCATCCGCGCGGCCCTACCTGGACTGGCTGGCGCTTGCCAATCCCTGCACCCTGCAAGACAAGGTGGCGCGGGCATTGGTGGTGGCAGAGTTGAAGGCTTCCGGGCGCTGAAATTTACCTCTCTTGCTTGAACGCTTGGCCGGCGCAGCTGAAGGCACAATCGTGTCAACATCATCACGAGGGAGAGTTGGCATGGTTGTGGAAAGATCCTGCATCTGGTTGTGGTCGCTGTTATTGGTGGGGTTACCCGCCCAGGCACAGGTCAACCGATGCGTGGCCGCTGATGGGCGAATCGAGTACCGCTCGCAGCCTTGCAAAGATGGCGCCACGGGACAGGCCCTCACTACGCAAGCCACTGTCGCGAAGCCGCATTCAGCGATGCCAGCCACCGCTCAGCGTATCCAAGAAGGTAACGCATCGGCGCAGCTCGCCTTGCCTTCAGGATCGGTGCGGTTCGGCGCGCCCGTCAAACCGATCAATGACCCGCAAGTGCCGCTGCTCACGCAGGCGCCGCCGGCCGATCTGGCCACGGGCGCCGAGGTTATCCTGGTATCGGGTTACGAGCCCTCGGCAGGCGCGACACAGGTCAAGGTTGACCGTCCGGGCAAGCAGGTGCTGTTGGTGCTGAGCAGCTACGAAAAGATCCTCTGGCGTGTCGAGCCCTCGCCGGGCACGGTGATCAAGGCCATCCTGGTGGCGTCGTACCAGGATCGCAGCGGGGTCATCGCCAGTCAGGACACGCGGGCCTATCTGGTCAAGCTGCCTTATGCCTATCAAGCCGACAACATCCAGTTCCGGCAAGTACTGGCGCGGTTGAACGCATGGTTTGGCGTGGACAAGGTGGACGCTCACAAAGGCAGCTACAGCCTGCCATCCACCGTAGAGATCAGCAGCCTGGATGCGCCGCGGGCCGAGTTGTCGATGGCCGGGGTGCAAGCACAGGCCCCTGCGGTCCCATTCGGCTTCCATTTGCTGACTGCCGACTGGCGTCAGGTCGCCTGGAGCAATGCCGGCCCCGCGGCACCGGTTCCACCTGGACAAACCTTGCTGACCGAGGGCAAGGTGGCCTTGTCGCCTTCCGGTCAGCAGGCCTACGTTCTGGTCGGCGATGGCCTGCAGGTGATGGACCGGCGTACCCGTCAAGGCGTGACCGTGCCGCTGCCGACCAGTTTCCCCAGTTTTTCATGGGCCACCGATCTGGCCTACGACGTGGACCAGGACATTGTCACGGTGGTGAGCTTGGGCGGCGAGGGCTATCTGTACCGCTACGATGCCAAGCGCCAGCGGTGGCTAGACCATCGCTCATTGAGCAACGTCGACATCACTTCCCTGGCGTATGACCCCGTGGGCAAGCGCTACGTGGCCTGGACCTCTGACGGCGACTTGCTCTTCATCTCAAACCAGGGCAAGGCATTGGCCAGCAAGCGCCTGCGTCAGCAGCTGGTCGGCTTTGGCTCCACCTATGACGGTAACAATGGATCGCCACCTCGGCTGACCCTGGCGCCACGCGGCCATCTGATCGCCCTGGTGCATTTCGGAGGGCGCGGCGTGAACCACATCTGGACCTACGACGAGGCCAAGGGCACGGTGTTGCTGACTTACAAGGACAAAGGATCAAGCCGACCATGAAGACCGTGTACAACGCCGCCAACCTGCTCGAAGCCCAGATGCTGCTGGATGTGCTGCGGCAAGAGGGCATCACGGCCCACATCCGTGGCGCGCACCTGCAAGGCGCCATGGGCGAGTTGCCTGCCGCCGGCCTGGTGCGGCTGGAGGTGGATGAAGAAGACCACGTGCGTGCCCGCGAGGCGATCGATCGCTGGGAAGCCGCCAGCCCGGTGCCCGATACGCCAGTGGGCACCACAGCGAACGGCAGCGCTGGCCGCTCGGGTTGGGCGCTGCCCGCGTTAGGCGGCTTGGCCTTGGGCGTGGCCCTGTCGTTTGGCTTGATGCGTGTGCCCGCCTCATCCGAAGGCCAAGACAACAACGGCGACGGCATGCTCGATGAACACTGGCGATTCTCGGCTTCGGGCCGGCACCTGTCGACTGAGACGGACCGCAATTTTGACCAGCGGATCGATGAAATCATCACCTTCGACGGCCATGGCCAGCTGGTCCGCGCTGATTCAGACGAGGACTTTGACGGTGTCATGGACACGCACATCCACTACAAGAAAAACAACCCCGAGTTGGGCGAGGTGGATCTGGATGGTGATGGCGTGACCGATGTGCGAACGCTGTACCGCGATGGCGTGGCGCACACGGTGGAGTACGTGGACCCGATCACGCAGAAAGTGGCTCGGCTTGAGCATGTGCGGCTGGGCGCTGCCATCAGTGCGGACATTGACACGGATGGAGATGGCCGGCTGGACACGACGGAGGGTTACTCGCGTGTTGGCGCAGTGACATCGCGCGTGCCGATGGCTCAGTGAACCCGCAGCACCTCAAACTGCTGTTGGATTGGACCGACCTGTATCGACACTTCATCACCCTCGCATTTGCCCAGCAAGGCCCTGCTCAAAGGGGCTTCGCTGCTGATGACCTGAGCGAGCTCAACGCCGCTGCCCAACTTCATGCTGCCCCCATCTGGGCCGAGAAAGAGCTGTTGCTGCTTGTCGTCTGAATCGACCAGGCAGACCAGTGCGCCGAGCTGGATGCCTTTGCTGGCGTCGTAGGGGCGCGGGCGGAACTGGCCCCAATGGGCCATCGCCTGGCGGATGGCATCCGCGCGACGCGCTTGGCCGGTGGCCAGGTAGGCGGCTTCGAGCCCCAATGTGTCGTATTTGTTTTCGGCGATGTTCTCTTCGTGAGTCGCCGTTTCATGTGCCGCCCGCGCTGCCTGCTCGGCTTGCAGCAGGTCTTCAGCGAGCCGTTCCAGCACCTGCTGCTGCAGCAAGAATTTATCCATGGTGGAAGGTGGTTATCTCGAACAAGCGGGGGAGCAGGTCTTGATTATGAAGGGCTCCGCTTGCCTTCGAGGCTTCTGTTGGCTGCGGGTTAACTTTAGCCATGGGCACCGTCCTGCCGTTCGTTTCGGTGCATCGAACGGCAGGAAGTGGGCGAGTGGCGGTTGTTCACGTGTTCCCCTCAATGTCCGCTCCAGGCTGGTTGCTGACGATCATGCGTCCGTCGGCGAGCGACTGCTTCTATCGAATGTGGGCGACGACCTCACAAACTTAATTGACCGGCTGACGTTCAGCCTCGCTTGACGCTTTTTTTGGCGGCTTCTTGACCAGATGTATCTATCATGAGGAGTCGAAGGCGAGGAGACGTTAATCGCTGCACTTGGGATAGTGCGCTAGAACACTGAGTCAAAAATCGCCCGTTTTCATAGGTGCAGTCTGGAGGATTCAGCTCGGTGAAGATCAGAAAAATAAAGATCAATAACTTTCGTGGGGTGAAAGAGCTTGACTGGAATCTTCCAAAAGCAGACATCTTCTGCTTGATTGGCAAAGGTGATTCTTCCAAGTCCACAATCTTGGAGGCCATCAGATATGCCTTCCATCCCCAGTGGAATCTGACCCTCAGCGACTCTGACTTTCACCAGTGCAAAGTCGCAGAGTCAATAGTCATTGAAGTCACCATTGGTGAACTGACCGAAGATTTCTGCTCGCTGGACAAGTACGGCCGTCACCTCCGGGGCTGGGATGCGGCGTCCCTCAAGCTCACCGACGAGCCTGAAGATCACCATGAGAGTGTCTTGACCGTGCGGCTTACGGTTGACAAAGATCTTGAGCCCAAGTGGGTTGTGTTCTGTGATCGCCACCCTGACGGCGTTCCGTTCAAACAGGGCGACAGAAACAGGGTCAGCGTGGGCCTCATTGGCGCCTACAGCGAGAAGCAGCTTTCGTGGGCCACAGGTACGGCGTTGGCGAAGCTCACCGAGGCGCAAAGCCTCAATGAGCTGCTGGCAAATGCCTCCAGAACGGCCAGAGCTTCATTGGACGCTGATCGGCCTGTCTCCCTGAAGAATTTCGATGCTGCGGCTGAGAAGTCGCAGGACATTGCGAAGCGATTGGGGGTGCCCGTGTCGGACGCCTACAAGGCTCACCTCGATCTGGCTTCTATCAACCTGAAAGTGGGTGGATTGGCCCTCCACGACGGTGACATTCCCCTTCGTCAGTTGGGCCTAGGGTCGAGGCGAATGCTGCTGTGTGGCATTCAGAAGATGGGTCTGGAAGAAGGCCACATCACCTTGTTTGACGAGATGGAGTTCGGCTTGGAGCCGCACCGGATCACCCGTTTGATCAAGCATGTCCGAGAGGACAAGCGAGGCCAATACTTCCTTACCACGCACTCGCCCACTGTCCTACGAGAACTTACTGTCAATGATCTGTACATCGTCCACAGCAAGGCAGGAGCCGTGCGGGTCATTCCCGCTTACTGTGAAGGGCTGGTGGCCCATGAGGCACAGGGGAGAATTCGCTCCAGTGCAGAGGCGTTTTTGTCGAAGAAAGTCGTCGTCTGTGAAGGCGCCACCGAAGTAGGGTTTTTGAGGGGCTATGACGACCACCAGGTTGGCAAGGGCAAAGATCCGTTCGCTTATCACGGCGTGTCCTTGCTGAATGCAGGTGGAGCGAGCAAGATCAAAGCATTGGCGGAGGCCTTCAAGCTTCTCGGCTATGACGTCTGCGTTGTCGCTGATGGGGATGCAGAGAAGCAGTTTTCTCCTGCGCATGAAACGGAGTTGAAAGGCAAGGGTATTTCGGTCCACGTATGGACAGACAAGCTCTCGTTGGAGCGAAGAGCGTTTCAGGATTTGCCGTGGATCAGCGTGATCGCAAGTGTGAAGCTTGCTCAAATCACTCCTGGGCTGACTGTCTACGAAAACGTGCGATCCAAATATCAGAAGCCACTTGATGAAGACGTTGGCAAGTGGGGAGACAGTCCTGACCTGAGGCTGGCTATCGGAAACGCGGCGATGGACAGCGGCTGGTTCAAGGATATCAGCCGGGGGGACTTATGGGTGCAGGCTATCAGTGCTTCCTTCGATGATGCTGGTTTTTTGAAGAAGGACATAGCCACGAAACTTGCCCTGCTTTGGGCTTGGGCAGAGCATGTCTGAGGAACTTGCGCTCAAGCTCAACGACTTCACTACCAAGGGTTACGTGATTGCGCCGGCCGGCTATGGCAAGACGCACCTTATCGCCATGGCAGTGAAAGCGGCCACCAAGCGGCAACTGATCTTGACCCACACCTTCGCGGGCGTGAATTCCATTAAGACCAAGATGACTGCTCTTGGTGTGCCGTCCTCCAAGTACCAGATTGACACGATTGCGAGCTGGTCACTTCGGCTCTGTCTGGCCTACCCGAAGACTTCGGGGTGGAAGTCGGAGCACCCCACCGAAAAACAGTGGAACAAGCTCTACGAGTGCTGTTCGGAGTTGCTAGGGAAGCAGTTTGTTCGCCGCGTTGTAGCTGCTACCTATGCCGGCGTCTATGTGGACGAGTACCAGGACTGCTCCGATCTGCAGCACACCCTTGTCTGCGCCTTCGCTGAGTTTTTGCCCTGCCGAATTTTGGGCGATCCTATGCAGGCCATCTTTGACTTTGGTGGTGACGATGGCAAGCCCGTTGATTGGGCTGTAAGTGTTTATCCGACCTTCATCTGCCTCGGTCAGCTAGAAACTCCGTGGCGCTGGAAAATGGCCGGCGACCCGAACCTTGGAGCCTGGCTCAAGAAGGCAAGGGAGACCCTGGAGCAGGGTCAGAAGATCGATCTTTCGAACGGTTTGCCTAAGTGCGTGAAACGAGCGTACACAACACCGGAGTTCCTCGCGCACAAGCAGTACAACTCTCTCATGGGTTTGCTGGGGCACAACGAAAGCGTGATTGCTCTGCATGGCGGTGATCAAAAGTCAAAGAACAAGACTCACGATTTGGCACTGCGCTTGGGTGGACGTTTCTCCTCCATTGAAGAAGTTGAAGGCAAGGCCCTTCATTCATTCGTCAAGAAGCTCGGTGCGGCCAAGACAACCAAGGCGGGGTTCCTGCTGGCGGTGGAGTTCGCTAAGAAGTGTTTCACTGGTGTTGCAAAGGCTCTGACTGCTGGCACTAAAAAGGGCGAAGTAACAAAGCAAACTAAGGCGACCCATTTCCCCTTGGTCCTGCATGCTGCGAATGCCTACCTGAACAGTCCAACAAGTGCTCACCTTAAGGCCTTCTTCTTGGCGTTGAAGGCCAATCCTGCGACGTCACCTTATCGTCGGGATCTTCTGTATCGATTTCTCAACGTGCTGAAGATTCACATCGATGGGGTGGAGGCGAATCTGACGGAGGCTGCGAAAAAGTATCAGCGCGACATGAGACATACGGGACGGCCGATCAGCCACCGCAAGCTCATCGGCACAACGCTGCTGGTGAAGGGGCTGGAATACGACCATGCAGTCATCCTTGACGCGGACACCCTGGACGCCAAGGATCTGTATGTAGCTATGACCCGTGGGTCCAAGACCCTAACCATTATTGGCGCTGAGCGCCAGTTGCCTGCGAGGTAGCAGGTGTTCTATTCGGACCCGATAGCTGACGGTGAAACTTAGTCCGCGGTCGGCAGCAATCGACGCGAAGCGGTCATTCGGCCTAGCGCCACGAGTGACCGACGTTGGTCGAAGGACCTAGTTCACCACCTTCGTTCATCACGTCCGGCCCCACCAGAGCCGGTCCCCGATGCCCGGCCACCAGCGCTTTCTACCGGCCCGCCGGGCTCCAAACGTCACACACGCCCCTGAAAGGGGCGCCCACCGAGTTCAACAGCCTTGCACACCGAGCTCTTGAACCCCGTGCGCAAGCCAAAAAGCCTTGCGCGCAAAGCTTTCATGGGCACGTCCCAAGCACTTCAGCCTTGCGTGCCGAGCTCCAAGCCTTGCACCACGCCCCTCAAAGGGGCGCAGCCGGAGTTCAACAGCCTTGCGCACCGAGCTCTTGAACCCCGCGCGCAAGCCAAAAAGCCTTGCGCTCCGCCCTCTCACCCCGGCCCCCAACTCCGAAACCCTTGCCAGCCACGCGGCAACACCTTGCACGCAAGCCCCCGATGCTTGCGCTGCCCATCGTCACTCAACACCTGAACCCCCTGCGCGCCCGGCACCGCAAACACCGCCTCCGGGTGCAAGCCCTTCAAGTCAACACCCTTCACCAGCACCGGCGATTGGCCAGCCTCGCCTGACCACCGATACAGCGCAAACGTCCCCGTGTCCGCCGTGGGCCCCGCCACGATCACGTAAGCCGACCCGACCCAATCCATGCTGCGAATCCCCCGCCCGCCCAAGTCCAGCTGAATCGCCTGACCCAAGCGAGCACGCGCGCCGTGTTCAATCACCTCGCCCGGGTTCTCCAGCGGCACCAGCAAAGCGCGCTGCTGGGGCACGGGGTTCCTGAACCCGATGAGCAAGCGCCCATCCGGCGTGGCGGCCAGGCCTTCGATGTTCAGCCCATCCTCCGCCTCGGGCGCTTTGGCGGCCGCATCAGCCAGCTTGAAACCCGCCAATGACGGCGCCGCCAGCAAGTCATCCAACAAGCCCGAATACGCCTTGCCCACCGTGGCCAGCTTGAACGGCGGCTGCTTTGCCGATTGCGCGGCGCGGCGGCCAACAACCACCTCGGTGGCAAAGAAGCGCAGGCGCCGCGCCTGCCGCTTGCCCTCGCTGTTGCGCCCATGCGATGACACCCAGTAAGTGCGCTGGCCGATGGACGCCGCGCCTTCGATGTCCGACTCCTTGCCCGGCTTGGTGCCCAAGAAGCTTGAGACATCCAGCGAATCCACCGCATCGGCCTGCCCACGCCGGTAGACCATCAGGGTGTTGCGCTCATCGTCGGCCACCACAAAGTGCTCGGCACCCAGCGCCACGGCGGCCGATGCATCGCACAGGCCCCGGTAGGTGAAGGTGCCCCCCGCGAAGGCAGTGCTGGCCGCCGCCATGGTGATCAAACAAAGGGCCGTCCTGATCAGCGTGGGTTTGAATTCCATGGTTTCCTCCGTGGCACCGGGCCGTTGTTAAAGTGGCGGCATGAACACCATCAGTGATTGGTTGAGCCGCCACGTGGGCATCGATGCCTGGGTGGCTTCCTTGATCGCCATCGCCATTCTGACCCTGGTGCTGAACCAGGTGGCGCAAGTGCTGCTGCGCCAGGCCGCGCGGTGGACGGCGAGCACGGCCACCACGTGGGATGAAGCCGTGGTCTCCACCGCCCGCCGGCCCATCCTGGTGGCCATGTGGGTGGTGGGCTTGAGCTTCATGGCGCGCGTGCTGCAGCGGCATGTGGAAGAGCCTTTCATGGTCGAGGTGCAGGCCTTGCGCGATGTGGCGTTGATTGCCTGCGTGGTGTGGTTCCTGTTGCGCTTCATTGGCAAGGCCAGCCGCCATGTCGTGGCCGCCCGCCTGGCGCGTGGCGAAGAGGTGGATGGCACCACCATCGATGCCCTGGGCAAGCTGGCGCGCCTGCTCACCTTGGTGGTGGCCGTGCTCATGGTGGCGCAAACGCTGGGCTTCCACATCACCGGGCTGTTGGCCCTGGGTGGTGTGGGCGGCATCGCGGTGGGCTTTGCGGCCAAAGACATCCTGGCCAACTTCTTCGGCGGCCTCACCATCTACCTGGACCGCCCCTTCAGCGTGGGCGACTGGATCCGCTCGCCCGACAAAAGCATCGAAGGCACGGTGGAGTACATCAGCTGGCGCCACACGCGCGTGCGCGCTTTCAACAAGAACCCGATCTACGTGCCCAACTCGGTGTTCACCAACATCGTGGTGGAGAACCCCTCGCGCATGAGCCACCGGCGCATCAAGGAGACCATCGGCCTGCGCTATGACGACATCGACCTGGTGGCGCCCATCGTGGCCGACATCCGCGCCATGCTGGTGGCGCACCCCGACATCGATGCCACGCAGACCTTGATCGTCAATTTCACCCAGTTCGGGCCGTCTTCGCTGGATGTGATGGTCTATGCCTTCACCAAAACCGTGGTCTGGGTGGCCTACCAGGAAGTCAAGCAAGACGTGCTGTTGCAGATCGGGAAGATCGTGGCGCAGCACGGTGCCGAGATCGCTTTCCCCACGCAGACGCTGCATTTTCCCCAGCCCTGATCGGCGCGCCGCACCCCCTTGGGGTGGCACACATGTTGCTGGTATACCAGTTGGTACATCAACGGTGCATCAAGCCGGTGCAAGGAGAAAACGCATGTCGCTGGATCATTGGAATCGTCGTTCCTGGCTCAAAACGGTGGGCGCCACCGGGGCCGGCGTGGCCATGGCAGGTTGGTCTGACCTGGTGCTGGCGCAGAAGCCCATCACCATCGGCATGATCTACGTGGGCCCCAAGGACGACTTTGGCTACAACCAGTCGCACTATGAAGCGGCCTCCGAGATCAAGAAGATGCCCGGCATCAAGATCGTGGGCGAAGAGAACGTGCCCGAGACCCAGGCCGTGCAAAAGACCATGCAGGGCATGATCTCGCAAGACGGCGCCACGCTGCTGTTCCCCACCTCCTTCGGTTACTTCAACCCGCATATCCTGGACGTTGCCAAGAAGAACCCCGATGTGCGCTTCGCCCATTGCGGCGGCATGTGGGACGCGGCCAAGCACCCCAAGAACGTGGGCAGCTTCTTCGGCTACATCGATGAAGCCCAATACCTGAACGGCGTGATCGCCGGCCACGCCACCAAGTCCAAGAAGATTGGCTTCGTGGCGGCCAAGCCGATTCCGCAAGTGCTGCGCAACATCAACGCCTTCACGCTGGGTGCTCGCTCGGTGCACCCCGACATCACCTGCTCGGTCATCTTCACGGGTGATTGGTCGATGCCGGTGAAAGAGGCCGAAGCCACTAACAGCTTGGCCGACCAGGGCGTGGACGTGTTTACCATGCACGTCGATGGCCCCAAGGTCATCGTTGAGACAGCAGCCAAACGCGGCAAGTTCGTGTGCGGGTATCACGCCTCGCAAGCCAAGCTGGTGCCCAACGCCTACCTCACGGGCGCCGAGTGGAACTGGGTCACGCCCTACAAGCAGATCGTCGATGCCGCGCGCACCGGCAAGCCGCACCCCAACTTCCTGCGCGGTGGTTTGAAGGAAGGCTTCGTCAAGACCTCGCCTTACGGCCCCGCCGTGTCCGAGGCCGCGCGCAAGAACGCCGATGCCATCAAGGCCCTGATGCTGAAGGACGAGTTCGAGATCTTCAAGGGCGAGATCAAGGACAACACCGGCAAGGTCGTTGTGGCCAAGGGCACGACCATCAAGCAGATCGACCCGGTGCTGGAAGGCATGAACTACCTGGTCGAAGGCGTCATCGGCAAGGTCTGAGCGGGAGTTCACATGAGCGGTTCCTCATCAACGGCGTCGGCTTTGGAAAGCATTGCCTTGCCCATCCTGGCGCTGGCGGGTGCGGTGCTGCTGTTCGGTGGCTTTGTGTGGCTGGGCGGCACCTCGCCCACCGAGACCTGGGTGCTGCTGTTCAAGGGCGCGTTTGGCGATGCCTTCTCTTGGCAGAACACCTTGCAGCGCTCGGCGCCTTTGATGTTGACCGCCTTGTGCGTGGCGATCCCGCAGCGCGCGGGCTTGATGGTGATTGGTGGTGAGGGCGCCTTGGTGCTGGGTGGGCTGGCCTGTGCCGGCTTGCCTTACCTGATTGCGCCGCCAGCTTCGGCCGTGGGCACCGTGATGGTGTTGCTGGCGGGCGCGGTGGCGGGCGCCGCGTGGATCGGCATCGTGGGCGCTTTGCGGCAATACCGCGGTGTCAATGAAACCATCAGTTCGCTGTTGATGGGTTACCTGGCCGTGGCGCTGTTCAAGCACTTTGTGGAAGGGCCCATGCGTGATCCGAGCAGCTTGAACAAGCCTTCGACCTTGCCGCTGGACCCGGCCATCTTGCTAGGCATGATTCCCGGCTACGACGTGCACTGGGGCCTGGTGTGGGGCGTGGCCTGCTGCGTGATCGCGGGCTTCTGGCTGTATGGATCAACGCACGGCTTTGCCACGCGGGTGGTGGGCGGCAATGCGCGGGCCGCGCGCCTGGTGGGCTTGCCCAGCCACCGCCTCGTCATCACGGCCTGTGCCCTGGGGGGCGCTTGTGCAGGCCTGGCGGGCGCCATCGAGGTGGCGGCGGTGCACACCAATGCCAATGCCTCTTTGATTGCCGGACTGGGCTACACGGGCATCCTGGTGTCCTTCGTGGCACGCCACAACCCCTGGGCCGTGATCCCCGTGGCCATCCTGTTTGGTGGCTTTGGATCGGCGGGCAGCTTGCTGCAACGCCGCCTTGATTTGCCCGATGCCTCGGTGCTGGTGCTGCAAGGCTTTGCCTTCGTCATGATCTTGGCCAGCGAGGCCTTGCGGGGCCGCCTGGGTGAGCTGCTGGCCCGCCGCCCTGGCATCCCGGCCAACAACCTGTCGCAGGTGCCCGCATGAGTGAATCCTCGATCTGGGTCGATGTGATCATTGCCGTGCTGGGCGGCGCGATCCGCGTGGGCACGCCTTTCCTGTTCGTGAGCCTGGGCGAGTGCCTGACTGAAAAATCCGGCCGCATCAACCTGGGCCTGGAAGGCGTGCTGGTGCTGTCGGCCATGGCGGGCTTTGGCGGCAGTTACCTCACGGGCTCGCCGTGGTTGGGCGTGCTGGCCGCGGGTTGTGCGGGCGCCTTGCTGGCCTTGTTGCACGGCTTGCTGTGCTCGCTCAAAGGCGTCAACGACATCGCCACCGGCATCGCCTTGATGCTGCTGGGCGCGGGCCTGGCCTTCTACCTGGGCAAGGGCTTGATCCAACCGCAGGCCGCGCAGATCCCCTCGATTGATCTGGGCGGGTGGAGCGATTCGCAGCAGGTGCAGGCGGCCTTGCGCATCAATGCCTTGTTCCCCCTTGGTGTGGCACTGGCGGCCTTGATGGCCTGGGCCATGGCCAACACGCGCTGGGGCTTGATCGTGCGCATGGCGGGTGACAGCAGCGATGCCTCAAGGGCGCTGGGTTACTCGGTCAACACGGTGCGCGTGCTGGCCACGATGGCCGGTGGCTTCATCGCGGGCATGGGCGGCGCTTCACTGTCGCTGTATTACCCGGGCAGCTGGAACGAAGGCTTGTCCAGCGGGCAAGGCCTGATCGCGGTGGCGCTGGTGATCTACGCGGGCTGGCAACCGATCAAGTGCTTGTGGGCGGCTTTGCTGTTCGGTGGCGCAGGGGCCTTGGGCCCAGCCTTGCAATCGGTGGGGATCAGTGCGGGCTACCACCTCTTCAACGCCATGCCCTATGCGCTGACCTTGCTGATCCTGATCTGGACCTGCTCGCCCAAGCGGTCTCTGCAAGGCGCCCCGATGGAATTGAACGTGTCACGTTGACAGCTGAACAAGGAGCACGGCATGAGCGGACTCAGTGGACTCAACAAATCGCCCAATGGTGTGGTCGTGGGCCTGGTGCAATTGCAGTTGCCGGTGGTCGAGACCCCGGCGCAGCTGGCCGCGCAAACGCAGCGCGTGGTCGACATGGTGGGCAAGGCGCGGCGCAGCTACCCGGGCATGGACCTGGTGGTGTTCCCGGAATACTCGCTGCACGGCCTGTCGATGAGCACGGCGCCGGAATTGATGGTGACGCTGGATGGCCCCGAGGTGGCGGCCCTGCGCGCCGCGTGCATCGCGCACAAGATCTGGGGTTGCTTCTCGATCATGGAGCACAACCCGCACGGCATGCCCTACAACACGGGCTTGATCTTTGACGACCAGGGCGCGCTCAAGCTGTATTACCGCAAGTTCCACCCCTGGGTGCCGGTGGAGCCCTGGGAGCCCGGCAACATGGGCATCCCCGTCATCGAGGGCCCCAAAGGCCTCAAGCTTTCGCTGATCATCTGCCACGACGGCATGTTCCCCGAGATGGCGCGCGAGTGCGCCTACAAGGGTGCCGAGCTGATGATCCGCACGGCGGGCTACACCGCGCCGGTGCGCCACGCCTGGAGCATCACCAACCAGGCCAACGCCTTCCAGAACCTGATGATGACGGCCAGCGTGTGCCTGTGCGGCAGCGATGGCACCTTTGATTCCATGGGTGAGGCCATGGTGTGCAACTTCGATGGCACCGTGGCCGCGCAAGGCGGTGGCCGCCCCGACGAGATCGTCTGCGCCGAGATCCGCCCCGACCTGATCCGCGAGGCCCGCCTGAACTGGGGCGTCGAGAACAACATCTACCAGCTCTACCGCCGTGGCTATGCGGCCGTGAAGGGCGGGGCGCAGGACTGCCCCTACACCTTCATGCAGGACATGGTGTCGGGCCAATACGCGTTGCCGTGGGACAGCGAGGTCGTGGTCACCGACGGCACCTCGTGCGGCATCGCTGCGCCCACGCGCGAGTTCCAGGGCAACGAGCCCAATCTGCTGGACACCAGCACACAAGCGTCTTTGTTCAAGGAGGCCGCATGAGCTTGACCATCGAATCCAAACCCTATGCGTGGCCCTTTGATGGCGACCTGCAGGCTTCGAACACCGCGCTCATCATCATCGACATGCAGACCGACTTCTGCGGCGTGGGTGGTTATGTGGACAAGATGGGCTACGACCTGTCGATGACGCGCGCGCCGATCGAGCCGATCAAGAAGCTGCTGGACGCTTCGCGCAAGGCCGGCATCCTGGTGATCCACACACGTGAAGGCCACCGGCCCGACCTGACCGACCTGCCGGCCAACAAGCGCTGGCGCTCAAGGCAGATTGGCACGAATGGCGTGGGCATTGGCGACGTGGGGCCGTGTGGCCGCATTCTGGTGCGCGGCGAGCCGGGCTGGGACATCATCCCCGAGCTGTACCCGATCGAAGGCGAGCCCATCATCGACAAGCCAGGCAAGGGCTGCTTCTGCGCCACCGACCTGGAGATGCTGCTGCACACCCAGGGCATCAAGAACATCATCCTCACCGGCATCACCACCGACGTGTGCGTGCACACCACCATGCGCGAGGCCAATGACCGTGGCTTCGAGTGCGTGATCATGACGGACTGCACGGGTGCGACTGATCCTGCGAACCATGCAGCGGCGTTCAACATGGTGTTGATGCAGGGCGGTGTGTTTGGCACGGTGTCGGACTCCCTATCCGTCATCAAAGCACTGGAGACCCTATGAGAAGGCAATGGTGGCATGCCGGATCGCCTGTGGGTGGCTACGTGGGGTGGGTGGCCAGCTTCGCTCGTGTCCCCCGGCCGGGCTGCGCCCGACCTTCCCCTTTACCTCGCTACGCTGGCCACCCACCCCACTTCGCTGGCGGCGATGATGGTGGCGGGCCGCCAAGTGGAGTTGATTGCGGCCTTGGCCGCAATCAACTCCACCCCAACCGCACCGCTCGGCGGACGGGGCAAGCGGGGCGCAGGGCGCAGCGAGGTAAAGGAGGAGAAATGGGCTACGCCCATTTCGGGGGACACGAGCGCAGTCCTGCGCCCCGCTTGCCCTGTCCGGCCGCGCACCACCCCCACCACCTCCAGGATCGCCAGCCATGACCGCACCCCTCGATCCTGTCCCACCCAAGACCGGCGCCCTGGCCCTGTCCACCTACAAGCTGACCAAGCGCTTCGGCAGCTTCACCGCCATGGACGGCGTGTCCATCGACGTGCGCCCCGGCACCGTGCATGCGCTGCTGGGCGAGAACGGCGCGGGCAAGAGCACCTTGGTCAAGGCCGTGGTCGGTTACCACCAGCCCGAAGAAGGCGCCGTGTTGATCGATGGCCGCGAGCACGCCATCACCTCGCCGGTGGTGGCCCGCGACCTGGGCATCGGCATGGTCTACCAGCACTTCACCGTGGTGCCCGGCATGACGGTCGCCGAGAACCTGCTGCTGGCGCGGGGCACGCTGCCCACCATCATCCCGTGGCACAAGGTGCGCCAGGAGCTCAAGGCCTTCCTGGACACCACGCCCTTCAAGCTCGACCTCGACGCGCGGCCCATGGACCTGTCGGCCGGCGAGAAGCAAAAGCTCGAGATCCTCAAGCAGCTTTACCTCAAGCCGCGCCTGCTGATCCTGGACGAGCCCACCTCCGTGCTCACGCCGCAAGAGGCCGACGAGGTGCTGGGCCTGCTGCGTGACCGTGCGCACGCGGGCGAGGTTTCCATCATCATGATCACGCACAAGTTCCGCGAGGTGATGGAGATTGCCGACGACGTGAGCGTGCTGCACCGGGGCCGCCTGGTCGGCAGCCACCGCGTGGCGGACACCAACCCCGCCTTGCTGGGCGCCGACATGGTCGGTGAAAGCCATGCGCGCAAGGCCCCCAGCAAGGCTGCCGATGATGTGATCGAGCTGGTGCCCGAGGCCGTGCTGGAAGAGGTGGTGTCCACCGCGCCTTTGCACCGTGTGCTGGTCAACCCCGCGGCGCCTTGGCGCCTTCGGGTCAACAAGCTGAATGTGCGGGGCGACCGGGGTGAGCGCGCAGTGCATGACCTGAGCCTGCAGGTACGGGCTGGTGAGATCCTGGGCATCGCCGGGGTGTCGGGCAATGGCCAGCGCGAGCTGATGGAATCGCTCGTAGGGCAGCGCGATCGCGAATCGGGCACGGTGCAGATCGCCAACGAAGCCTATGCGGCCAGGCGTGAGCAGAATCAGCGCCTGAACGTGCGCAGCCTGCCTGAAGAGCCCTTGCGCAATGCCTGTGTGGGTGACCTGAGCGTGGCCTTGAACATTGGCCTGCGCCGCTTTGACCAGGCGCCGGCGGCGCGCAGTGGCTGGATCCGCGGTGGCGTGTTGCGCGACCAGGCTCGTCAGTTGATCGCCGAATACCGCGTCAAAACGCAAGGCGAGAACGCGCCGATCAAATCGCTGTCGGGCGGCAATGTGCAGCGCGCCGTGCTGGCCCGTGAGCTGGATGGCCAGGTCGATGTGCTGCTGGTGTCCAACCCCGTGTTCGGCCTGGACTTCGCGGCCGTGGCCGAGATCCATTCGCGCATCATGGGCGTGCGCAACAAAGGCGGTGCCGTGTTGCTGGTCAGTGAAGACCTCGATGAGTTGCTGAAACTGGCCGACCGCATCGTGGTGATGAGCGAGGGCCGCATCGTCCACGAATGCCAGGCCCTGGATGCCGACCGCCGTGTGCTGGGCGCCTTCATGGGCGGCGGCCACCACGAAGCCCCCACCCCTTTGGAGCAAGCCGCATGAGCGCCGAACCCGTTTTGTTGACAGTGCCCGCGCAGCCTTTCGAGTACCGCTTCAGCCTGGCGCACACGGCGCTGGTCATCATCGACATGCAACGTGATTTCATCGAGCCGGGCGGCTTTGGTGAAACGCTGGGCAATGACGTGTCGCTGTTGGCCGCGATCGTGCCCACCGTCCAGCGAGTGCTGGCCGCGTGGCGCGCCAGCGGCGGCTGCGTCATCCACACCCGCGAAGGCCACGCACCAGATCTGTCCGATTGCCCGCCCGCCAAACGCCTGCGCGGCGAGCCCAAGCTGCGCATTGGCGACGAAGGCCCGATGGGCCGCATCCTGATCCAGGGCGAGCCCGGCCACGCCATCATCCCCGAGCTGGCGCCCACCGATGGCGAGGTCGTGATCGACAAGCCGGGCAAAGGCGCCTTTTACGGCACCGGCCTGGGCGAGGTGCTTGAAGCGCGCGGCATCACCCACCTCATCGTCATGGGCGTGACCACCGAGGTCTGCGTGCAGACCACCCTGCGCGAGGCCAATGACCGCGGGTACGACTGCCTGCTGGTCGAAGACGGCACCGAAAGTTATTTCCCGGCGTTCAAGGAAGCCGCTCTGGCCATGATCCGCGCGCAAGGCGCCATCGTGGGTTGGACGGCACCCAGCGCATCCCTGTTGGCAGTCTTGCCCACCTGATCAATCCTGTTGACCATGTCCATTCCCCACACCATCTCGGGCTTGTTGACCGCCTACCGCGAGGGCGCGCTGACGCCCGCGCAGGTCTTCGCCAGCTTCCTCACCGTCGGCCCCACGATCCCGGAGGACCCGGCCTGGATTCACCGCGCGCCCGCTGCCTTCGTCCAGGCGCAGCTGGATGCGCTCGAAGGCCAAAGCCCCGCGACCTTGCCCTTGTTCGGCATTCCTTTTGGCGTCAAGGACAACATCGACGTGGCCGGCCTGCCCACCACCGCCGCCTGCCCGGCCTTTGCCTACACACCGCAGCAATCAGCCACCGTGGTGCAGCGCTTGATGGCGGCAGGCGCCATCGTGGTCGGCAAGACCAACCTCGACCAGTTCGCCACCGGCCTGGTCGGCGCGCGCTCGCCTTACGGCATCCCCACCTCGACTTTCAGCGATCAGCATGTCAGTGGTGGCTCCAGCTCGGGCTCGGCCGTGGTGGTGGCGCGGGGTGAGGTGGCCTTTGCCTTGGGCACGGATACCGCCGGCTCGGGCCGTGTGCCGGCAGGTTTCAACAACCTGGTCGGCGTCAAACCCACGCCGGGGCTGGTGCCAACGGGTGGCGTCGTGCCGGCGTGCAAGTCGCTCGATTGCGTCTCCATCTTCGCGCTCACCGCGTCCGATGCCGCGCGCGTGCTGGCCGTGGTGGAAGGCCCGCAGCCGGGCGAGCCCGTTTTCAACCAGGTGAGCTTGCAGGCACCGCGCTTGCCCGCCAAACTGCGCGTAGGGGTGCCCATGGCGCCCGAGTTCTTTGGCGATGCCGAGTACGCGGGGGCCTTCGACCGGGCCCAGGCGCAATGGGCAGGCTTGCGCGATGTGGATGGCCAGCCCTGGCCGGTGGAGCTGGTGCCGGTGGACCTCAGCCCCTTCATGGCCGTGGCCCGCCTGTTGTACGAAGGCCCCTGGGTGGCCGAGCGCTATGCGGCCATCAGCGGTTTCATCGAATCGCACGCCGAGGACATCAACCCCGTGGTGCGCGGCATCATCGAAGGGGCCCGCCAGCACGATGCGGTGTCGGCCTTCAAGGGCCAGTACCGCTTGCGTGAGCTGGCCCAAGCCACCTTGCCCACGTGGCAGCACATCGATGTGTTGGTGGTGCCCACAGCGCCCACCATGCCCACGCTGGCCAGCGTGCAGGCCGACCCGGTGGCCCGCAACAGCCAGCTGGGCACCTACACCAACTTCGTCAACCTGCTGGGCCTGGCGGCCTTGGGCTTGCCCAGTGGCTTCACGGCCACGGGCCTGCCGTTCGGCATCACCCTGGTTGCGCCCGGTGGCAGCGATGCAGCCTTGCTCGATCTGGGCGCCTTGTGGCAACAAGCTTTGGCCCGCGGCACCACCACGCCTTTGGGCCACGCGCTGAACACCCCCACCGATGCCGAGCTGACCTGGCCTTGCGGCGTGCAAGCCCTGGCCGCGCCCAGCCTGATGGTGTCCGTGGTGGGTGCGCACTTGAGCGGCATGCCGCTGCACAAGCAACTCACCGAGCGCCACGCGCGCCTGGTGTCCAGCACACGCACGTCCCCGCGCTACCGCCTGTTCGCTTTGCCAGGCACCGTGCCGCCCAAGCCGGGCCTGGTCCGCGTCTCGGTCGATGCGCCACCCGCTGAAGGCCACGCCATCGCGGTCGAGGTGTACGCCATGCCGCAATCCAGCATCGGCTCTTTCCTGGCCATGATCCCGCCCCCATTGGGCCTGGGCTCGGTCGAGCTGGAAGACGGCAGCTGGGTCAAAGGGTTCATCTGCGAGCCCTGCGGCTTGCTCGGCGCCGACGACATCAGCCAATACGGCGGCTGGCGCGCTTACATGGGCAGGGCTGTGAAATGACACTGTCCACCAGCCAGCTCAACCACCCCGAGGTGCTGCAAGAGGTGACCACCGTCTTCCTGCGGTATGAAGATGCGCTCATGGCCAACGATGTGGACGGCCTCAACGCCTACTTCTGGGCCAGCCCTTGCACCACACGCTACGGCATCGCCGACAAGCAGGTGGGCCACGAGGCCCTGGTGGCCTACCGCAAGACGGTCTCCGCGCCCGACTACACGCGGCAGTTGCACGACGTGCGCATCACCGCTTTCGGCGCTGACATGGCCGTGGCCATGACCGAGTTCACCCGCAGCGACACCACTTTGCGCGGCTTCCAGACCCAGACCTGGGTGCGCTTTTCGGATGGTTGGAAAATCGTCTCGGCCCATGTCAGCATGATCCCCTTCAGCCCTGGATGACACCGTGAGCATGATCGCGCCGCCCTTCAACACCTCGTCGCCAGCCACGTTGGCCGAGCGGGCCTACGCGCAGATCAAGCAACTCATCTTCGACTTCGTGCTGCTGCCCGGCGACCGGTTCTCGGAAAGCGACATGGCCGGCCGCGTGCAAGTCAGCCGCACACCTTTGCGCCAGGCTTTGCAGCGCTTGCAGAGCGAAGGCTTCCTGCAGGTGTTCCCCAAAAGCGGTTGGCAGGTCGAGCCGCTCAACTTCGAGGTGTTCGACCAGCTCTACGATTTCCGGGTGCTGCTGGAAACCCATGCCGTGGCCAAGCTGTGCGAGGCCGAAGACCGCCCCATCCTCAAGACGTTGGCCGACGCCTGGTTGGTCAAGGTGGATGAACGCCACCCGGTCACCAGCATGGTCGACATGCTGGACGAGGCTTTTCACGCATCGCTGGTGCGCGCCACTGGCAATGCCGAGATGGCCCGCGTGCATGACGACATCACCGAGCGCATCCGCATCATCCGCCGGCTGGATTTCACCAAGCCCGCGCGCGTGGAAGCCACTTACCAGGAGCATGCGCGCATCATCCGCGCGATCACGCAACGGCGCACCGATGAAGCGCAAAGGCTGCTGCGCGCGCACATCGAGCAAAGCAAGCTGGAGGTGCGGCACATCACGCTGGACATGCTCTACCAGGCCCGCCGCGGCTGAGTTTTACAAGCGGGGCAGGTCGCGCAGGGCGGTGGTCAGGGCGCTGGACTTGACCACGCCGCGCAGCTCGCCGCACCGCGCCAGCATGGGGATCGCCTTGCCGGGGTTCAGCAAGCCCTGCGGATCAAAGGCCGCCTTGAAGGCCAGCATCTGCGCGCGCTCTGCATCGCTGAACTGCACGCACATGGCGCCCAGCTTTTCAACGCCCACGCCGTGTTCGCCCGTGATGGTGCCGCCCAGCTTCACGGCCGTGCACAGGATGTCGTTGCCAAAGGCTTCGGCGCGTTTCAACTGGTCCGGGTCATTGGCATCGAACAGGATCAAGGGGTGCAGGTTGCCATCGCCCGCGTGGAAGACGTTGACGCAGCGCAGGCCGTGCGTGACGGCCATCGCGCTGATCGCGTGCAGCATCTCGGCCAGGCAGCGGCGCGGGATCGAGGCGTCCATGCACAGGTAGTCGGGGCTGATGCGGCCGGTGGCTGGGAAGGCGTTCTTGCGGCCGCTCCAGAAGCGCAGGCGCTGCGCTTCGTTCTGGCTGCAATCAATGCGCGTGGCGCCCGCGTATTGCAGCACAGCGGTCAGGCGCGCGATCTCTTCGTCAACTTCTTCCTGGGTGCCATCGCTTTCAACCAGCAAGATGGCCGCGGCGCTCAAGTCGTAGCCTGCGCGTACGAAGTCTTCCACGGCCACCGTCATGGGGCCGTCCATCATCTCCAGCCCTGCGGGGATCAAGCCGGCCCCGATGATGGCGGCCACGGCGTCACCGGCCTTACCGACTTCGTCAAAGCTGGCCAGGAGGCAGCAGGCCACCTGCGGTTTGGGCAGCAGGCGCACGGTCACCTCGGTGGCCACGCCCAGCAGGCCTTCGCTGCCGATGAAAGCGGCCAGCAGGTCCAGGCCGGCGCAGTCCAGCGCTTCGCTGCCCAGTTCCAGCAACTCGCCTTCCACCGTGAAGCCGCGCACGCGCAATACGTTGTGCACCGTCAGGCCGTATTTCAGGCAGTGCACGCCGCCCGCGTTCTCGGCCACGTTGCCACCGATGGTGCAGGCGATCTGGCTGCTCGGGTCGGGTGCGTAATACAGGCCGTGCGGTGCGGCTGCTTCACTTATCGCCAGGTTGCGCACGCCACATTGGACGATGGCCGTGCGGGCCAGGGGGTCAACGTGAACGATGCTGGTCAGGCGGGCCAGCGACAGCGTCACGCCCAGGTCATCGGGCAAGGCGCCACCCGACAGGCCGGTGCCCGCGCCGCGCGCCACCACGGGCACTTTCAGGGCATGGCAGGCTTTCAACACCGCACCCACTTCCTCGTGAGTCTCGGGCAGGGCCACGGCCAGGGGGCGTTGTCGGTAGGCGCTCAGGCCATCGCATTCAAAAGGGGCGACGGCTTCGTCGTGCCAGAGCACGCTGCGCGCGGGCAGCACGCGGTGCAGGGCAGCGACCACGTCGCGCTGGCGTTGGGTGCGTTGGGTGGTGTCCATCGCCCCACTGTAAGGCACTCAGGCGATCAGGAGCTCGGGGATGCGGCCCAACATGAGTTGGTCGCGGCTGTCGATGGGCAAGGTGGCGCCGTGGCCTTCAAAGCGGTAGTGGCGGCCGGTGACCGACGAACGCACGCTGAGGTTGCCGCCGCCCAGGTACTTGGCGCTGAGTTGCGTGGTGCGGCGCGCGGTGGGCGCCGGTGCGCTGTGGCCGGCCGTGGCGTGGCTGACGGGGGTGGCGCGCGCGGCGGGCTCGGCGGCGTGGCCGCTGCTCAAGGCCGTGCGCCGCACGGTGGTGGTGATCTTGTGCGTGCCCAGGGCAGGGCGGGCCCACGACACCGTTGACAGGGGCACGGCCGCGCGCTGCTCGGGCTCGGCGTCGTCCGACAGGGACTTGGTGTTGAAGGGGATGGGTTGGGTCTTGGTGTAAACGCGAGCAATCATGGCGACATCCTTTGCGGTGAATGGCCCAACGCGGCCGACAGGCGGCAGTGTGCTCGGGTGGTCTTGTGGTGCCTATCCCCTTGGGTGGGGAACCCAAAAGGGGGTGCCTGATCAGGCCCAGACCGTCAGGACGCCCGTGTAGCCATACAGGTGGTGGCGGGCAATCTCGCCACCCGCGAACATGCCCACCAGGGGGATGTCGCCCAGCGCGTGCTGGATGATCTGCATCTCGGCGTTCGGGCCGCCAAAATGCGGTCCGCCCCGGCCAGCGCAACTGATGTAGATGGCGCCGGCGGGCGTGCGGCTGGGGCCGTCTTGCGGGTCGAACTCTTCACGGATTTCGGCGCAGGCGCGCACCAGATCGCGCCGGGCGGCGGTGACATTGCGCTGGCAAAACGCCAGCTGCATGCCGACCTCGACCAGGTCGCTCACGGCCACGCCCTGGCGCTGCGGGTCCAGGCCCACCAAGTGGCGCACGCGGGTGTCGGCCCCAAAGGTGTGCCGGTGTTCCAGCAGGTCGCTGGCGGCATCGGTCAAGCCCGCCAGCGTGGCCCGCACCTTGGGCAGGGCCTCGCGCGGCAGGCCGTTGGCGGTCACCGAAGCGGTCAGGTTCAGGTCGCTCAGCAGGCAGTTCAAGGCGGGCTCGCCATCGAGTTCGTAGACCACGTTGCGCTCGGCGGCGGTGATCTGGCGGGCCTGGCCAATGGGCTGGCAGCCCTGCGTCACGCGCGACACCAAGTGCACACGCTCTGAAAACGCCACGCCCGAGACGCCGCCCGACCACACGCCCTGGGCTTGCTCGCCGTGCTCGGCCAGCGGGTCCAGCGCCAGGTGAACACTGCGCGTGCGCCCGGTGCTCAGGCCGCCGAACAGGTAACCCGTGCGGGTTCGGGCCGCCAGCTCCGTGATCAGCTCTTGCAGGTCTGGAGTGTGGGCATCGGCGTGCACCTGCGCCACGTGCGGCACGAAGCCCACGTGCGAGGAGATCGACAAGGCCGTCAGGCCCACACGGGGCAGGGCGGGCAAGGGTTGCTGGCCCGAGTACACCCGGAAGTCTTCGCTGGGCAAGGTGGACACCATCACCGCCAAGGCCGGCTCGTCGATGTATTCGACGCCGCTGGCCAGCACGCCCACGCCCACGCCACCCACCCACGCCACGCCGGGCAAGCGCTCACGCAAGCCGTGCAGGATCACTTCGGCGTGGGGCGCCAACGATTCGGTCAGGTAGCACCAGCCCAAGGTGGCGCCCATGGTGGTGGCGCCCTGCGACTCCAGCTGGGCCCACACCAGCGACAGTGCCAGGTCAGCCTGCGGGTGCGTGGCGTGCGCGTGCAAGAAGCGCGGCGCCATGGTCAGGGTGGAAGCAGCAGGCATGAGGGCCGATCAGTCGGACGAGCCACCGTCGGTGGAGCGGGAGCGAACATTGGCGGCCGAGGTCTTGCGAGTCGGCCGTGAGGTGGTCTTGACCGCCACCTTGGTGGTGCGCGTGGGCTTGCTGGCCGGAGGCGGCTCGGCAGGCTCCTTGGCGGCAGTTGTGGGTGCGCTCTCCGCGGCCTCCATGCCCTGGGCGCTGGCCTGGGCCACCTGCACGGCCTGGCTGGCGAGGTTGCTGAACTGCTGGGTCAGGGTGTCCCACCAACGCAGCGGGTTCACGGCGGGCTGCTCTGCGGACTCGTTGGTGGTGTCGGCCGCGGGCGGTGCGGCGGCTTCAGGTGGCGTGGCAGGCGCTTCGGTGGGGGTGGCGGCAGCACGCGCCTTGAGGGATTCGCGCACCGCGTCCATCGACACGTTCATGCCACGCAGCGTGGACAAGGTCATGCGTTGCACTTCCAGGCCCTGTATGGTCATGCCGATCAGGCGCGAGTTCTGTTCGAGCCAGAACTGCACGGTCTTCAAATCCTGGATGCGCTTGTCCAACTCTTCGGGATCCAGCGTGGGCAGGCTCCAGGGTGTGGCGCTTTTGCCACCCATGCCTTGGGCGGCTTGCAGGTTGGGCAGCGCGCTGCCAGCGGCTTTCATCCAGTCCTGGAAGAAGGCCATGCCGGCGCCCAGCCCGCCAAACGCCGACGAGGCATCACCACCGGATGCGTTGCTGGGATCGGGACTGGTAGGGCGGGTGGGCATGGGCAGGTCTCCTGAAGCGGTCGGCAGTCCATTGTGCCTTCAAGCCACCGCATAATCACGAGCTTCATGCAACGCCGAGAACTCCTACGCCACCTCAGTCGAACCGCCGCTGCACTGGCGTGGCAGCAGATGTTCTCGCCGTTGGCGAGGGCGCAGGCCCCCACGCTGGACAACTGGCGCGAAAGCGACGAAGTCTTCACCTTGGGTGTGGCCAGCGGCGAGCCCCGGCCGACCTCGGTGGTGCTGTGGACCCGCTTGGCCCCCAAGCCCGAACGGGCCGACGGCGGCATGCCCCCGCAAAGCGTGGCGGTGCAATGGCAGGTGGCCAGCGACTCGCGCTTCGACCAGGTCGTTCGCCAGGGCGCTGAACTGGCCGAGGCCGCCCGCGCGCACAGCGTCCACGTTGAGGTGTCGGGTTTGCTGCCTGGCCGCGAATACTTCTACCGTTTCCAGGTGGCAGGCCAGGTCAGCACGATTGGCCGCACACGCACCGCGCCTGACCCCAAGGAGGCCACCCCGCGCTTGCGCATGGCGCTGGCCTCGTGCCAACACTTCGAGGCGGGGTATTTCGGCGTGCACCGCGACATTGCCGCCAGCGATGTGGACCTGGTGCTGTTCGTGGGCGATTACTTCTACGAGAACCAGTTGCCCGGCTACCTGCGCGTGCGCCAGCACACGCACCAGTTTCCGCGCGACAAGACCAAGTTCACGCTGGGGCACTACCGCCAGCACCACGCCGCCTACCGGCAAGAGGCCGACCTGCGCGCCTGCCACGCTGCCCACCCCTGGCTGATGGTGTGGGACGACCATGATGTGCTCAACGACTACGCCGGCCTGACTGAACCCGACGATGACCTGAAGCAAGCGCAGTTCGTCCAACTGCGCACGGCCGCTTACCAGGCGTATTTCGAGCACCTGCCGATCTCGCCCAAGCGCGCACCGGTGGACGCCAGCATGCGCATGCATGACCGCTACGAGTGGGGCCAACTGGCCGAGTTGTGGACCTTGGACACGCGCCAGTTCCGCAGCGAGCACGTGTGCAGCACCTGGCGCGGGCCGCGCAACGGCCGCATGCTGTGGCGTTGCCCGGCGGCATTGAAGCCCGAACGCAGCATGCTGGGCCAGGACCAGGAGCTCTGGTTGGCCGATGGCTTGGCCACCAGCACGCGCGCCTGGAAGTTCATCGTGCAAAGCACCCAAGTCAGCCCCTCGGGCCTGACCGGGCGCTTTGGCAAGCTCCTGTATGGCGATGGCTGGGATGCCTTCCCCGCCGCGCGCGAACGCCTCATGGCCGCCATCGCCCAACCCCGCGTGCCCGATGTGGTCTGCCTGAGCGGCGATGTGCACCGCCACGTGGCCGCCAACCTGCGCTTGCAGCCGTCCGACCTGCAATCGCCCATCGTCGCCAGTGAAATCGTCACCTCGTCGATCACCAGCCCGGGCCTGAGCGAGTTCATCTCGCAGTGGATGAAAGCCGTCAACCCCGATCTGCTGCACCTGCGCAGCGACGAGCGCGGTTTTGTGCTGCTGGACGTGACGCCGCAGCAGGTGTCGTGCGACTTCCTGGCCACGCCCCACCCCGTGCGCGCCGACTCACGCCTGCACACCCAAGCCCGTTATGTGATTGACCGGGGTGTGCCCGGGCCACGCAAAGTCTGAGCCTGCCTACAATCAGCGGCATGGCCAACCCCAAAGTTTCGTTCAAGCAGCAGGTGCTCAAGGCGCGCGAAGAAGCCATCGTGGCTTCGGTCAACCGCTTTCTGGCCGACAAAGGCTTCGACCTGATGACCATGGACGAGGTGGCCGCCGATGTGGGCATCGCCAAGGCCAGCCTGTACAAGCACTTCGCCTCCAAGGAAGCCCTGGCCGCGGCTGCGATGAACCGCATCCTGCGCCGGTCGATGGATTACCTGACCGAGCTTGAGCAGCAGCCGGGCCTCACCGACCCGGTCGAGCGCCTGAAGGCCGTGGCGCGCTGGACCATGGAAGTACAACTGGCCGGCGAGATGCCCTCCTTGCCCGCGCAGAACTCCACCTTGCGCGCCGAGCTGATGGCCGATGCCGACTACATGAACCTGCTGATGGCCGTGAGCGAAAAGCTGGGCGAATGGATCGTGCAAGGGCAGACCGATGGCCAGCTCAGCCAGAGCCTGCCGCCCGAGGTGATCCTGTACACGCTGTTTGCCCGCGCCTGCGACCCGGTGCTGGGCGTGCTCAAGGCGGGCGGCCATGCGCATGAACAAATCATCGCGTGGTTGATCGAGAGCTGCTTTTCAGGCCTGGCCAAGCGGCCATGAAAAAAGCCGGGGCAGGCCCCGGCTTGTGCTTCAACGCCTGACGACGGTCAGCTTATTCGTCGCGGCCACCAAAGATGCCCAACAGTGCCAGCAGCGACTGGAACACGTTGTAGATGCTCAGGTACACGCCCAGCGTGGCGGTGATGTAGTTGGTTTCATACCCGTCTTGCACGCGCTTGAGGTCATGCAGGATGAAGGCCGAGAAGATGCCGATCGAGATCACCGACAGCGTGATCATCAGGGCGCTCGACTGGATGAAGATGTTGGCGATGCCCGCCACCAGCAGCATGATCATGCCGATGAACAGGAACTTGCCCATCGACGTCAGGTCACGCTTGATGACGGTGGACAGCGAGGCCATGCCCAGGAAGATCGCGCCGGTGCCGGCAAAAGCCGTCATCACCAGGCTGGCGCCATTGGCCAGGCCCAGCACGGTGCCGATCAGACGGGCCAGCATCAGGCCCATGAAGAAGGTGAAGGCAAGCAGCACGGGCACGCCGGCTGAGGAGTTCTTGGTCTTCTCGATCGCGAACATGAAGCCGAAAGCGCCGGCCAGGAACACGATGGCGCCCACGCCCGGCGTCATCATGCTGGCGATGCCCGAGGCCACGCCCAGCCAGGCGCCCAGCACCGTCGGGATCATCGACAAGGCCAGCAGGGCATAGGTGTTGCGCAACACGCGGTTGCGCTGGGCGACGGTGGTGCCAAATGCACTGAAGCCGTCTTGGTTGGTTTGCAAAGATTGATTCATGGTGAATCCTCCGGTGGAAAAATAAAAGGTTGGCAGGGATCAGGCAGCCGGCTTGGCCAATCTGGCCAGCTGGCGCTTGTTGCGGGCACGGATGTTCAGGGCTTCAACCCCGAGCGAGAAGGCCATCGCGGCATACAGGTAACCCTTGGGCACATGGACATCGAAAGCTTCGGCGGTGAGGGCCATGCCCACCATCACCAGGAAAGCCAGGGCCAGCACCTTGACCGACGGGTGGCGGTCAACGAAATCGCCGATGGGCTTGGCCGCGACCATCATCACGCCGACAGCGCAGATCACAGCCGCCACCATCACACCGATCTCGTCGACCATGCCGACGGCGGTGATGACCGAGTCCAGCGAGAACACGATGTCGATGACCGCGATCTGGCCGATGATGGACCACATCATCTTTTTACCGGCCGCTTTCAGGGCGACAGCATCCGTCTCGGGTGGGCCATCTTGTTCGCGGGCTTCCACCTCGACAAAAATCTCGTGCGATGCCTTGTACAACAGGAACAGGCCACCCAGCAGCAGGACGATGTCGCGTCCGCTGATGCTGTTGCCCGCCACGTTGATGACTTCGGCCGTCAGGCCCATCACCCAGCTCAGCGAGAACAGCAGGGCCAGGCGCGAGACCATCGCGAAACCCAGTCCAAGGCGGCGCGCCTGGTCACGTTGTTCCGGGGGCAAGCGCCCGACCAGGATCGAAATGAAGATGATGTTGTCCACACCCAGGACGATTTCCAGGGCGGTGAGCATCGCAAAAGCGATCCAGATGTTGGGGTCGAGAAGGAATTCCACGATTTGGTCAAAGTTGAGCGAGCCTTGAATTTACCCGGGCCGATACTTCGCGTAAAGTCGAATTTTCTGAAGCGTTGCTTCGAAAAAGCCGCAGGTTATGAACTTCAAGCACCTTTATTACTTCTGGGCGACGGCCAAGTCCGGCGGTGTCATGAAAGCGGGTGAGCAGTTGCACACCACGCCGCAAACCTTGTCCGGCCAGATCAAGTTGCTGGAATCGCAGCTGGGGTGTGCCTTGTTCCACAAGGTGGGGCGCCGGCTGGAGCTGACCACCGAGGGGCGCGTGGCCCTGGGCTACGCGGAACAGATCTTTGCCTTGGGTGCCGAGCTGGAGGCGGCGGTGGGACGCGCCCGCAGCGGCCAGACGGTGCTCGATTTTCGCGTGGGCATTGCCGATTCGGTGCCCAAAGCCATCGCTTACCGATTGCTGGAGCCGGCCTTGGGTTTGGCCGAGCCGGTGCGCCTGATCTGCCACGAGGGCGATTTTCACAACCTGCTGGGGCAGATCGCAGTGCACCGCCTGGACCTGGTGATTGCCGACGAACCCATGGGCCAGCAGGTCAGCGTCAAGGCTTTCAGCCATGCCCTGGGCACCACGGCCATGAGTTTTTTTGCCACCCCGGTGCTGAAGGCCAAGCTGGAGTCGGGTGGGCGCGGTTTTCCGCAGTGTCTGGATGGCGCCCCGATGTTGCTTCAGGGCGCGGCCTCCGCCATGCGGCAGCGCCTGGACGTGTGGCTGGCCGAGCACCAGCTGCACCCCCGCGCCATCGGCGAGTTCGACGACGCGGCATTGATGAAGGCGTTTGGCGGCGAAGGGCGGGGCGTGTTCATGGCCCCCACCGTGCTGGAGGACGAAACCTGCACGCAGCACGGGGTGCAGGTGCTGGGCCGCACGTCCGAGTTGGTGGAGGAGTTCTACGCCATCTCGGTCGAGCGGCGGATCACGCATCCCTGCGTGGTGGCCATCACCCAATCGGCCAGAGAGGCGTTGTTTGGGGCTTGATCGGCCCAGCTTCAATCAAAAAAAGCAAACCCCGATTTGCTCTCCTTGGCCCGGTACATCGCGTCTTCCGCCCGCTCCAGCATCACCTGGGTGGTGATGCCATGGGCTGGGCTGATGGCGATGCCGATGCTGGGCCGCACGCTGATCTCCTGCGTGCCAACTCTGAAAGGCACTGACACCACGTCCAGCAGCTTGCGGGCCAGTCGGCCCAACTGGGCGGCGTCCATCGGGCTGGAGGGCAGGCAGGCGAAGTCGTCGTCGCCCAGGCGGCTCACCATGTCGCCCGCGCGCACCGTCCGGCTCAGGCGCGCGCCCACCAAGCGGAGCACTTCGTCGCCCGTGCCCAATCCGTGGGCATCATTGATCGCCTTGAAGCCATCCAGATCCAGGTGCAGCACGGCCAGCGTGCTTTGTTCGGCGTGGACGTGGAGCAAGGCCTGGTCCAGCAGATTGCGGAAGAAGCCGCGGTTGGGCAGCGAGGTCAGCCCGTCATGCAAGGTGGCGTGGCGGGCGAGGCGCTCAGGGCTGGGCGGGCTGACCGCTTGGGCCGGCCGGTACCATTCACGCAGGGCCGTGGCGCGCAATTGCTCGAACGCCTCCAGGCATTCGAGCAGGTTGTCTTGAAGCGGCAGCCGGTCGGTCAGGCTGTCGATGGTTTTCTTCAACCTGGCCTGCACAGCGCGAAACAGGATGTCCCAATCGTCCGCCTCGACACGGTCACCGTGGGCGTTCAACAAGGTCTCGGGCGAAATAGGGATCATCGGGGCCCGCTCCGGGAATAAATCCATTGAAACATTCGCGACAATGTAGGCAGAGTGCAGCTTGGTCCATGTGTCATTTGACACACCGCAACTGGATGAAATCACATGCTTGAAGTACCGTGCGCGACTTGTCCGCTGAAACCTTTGCCGCTGTTCCTTGAGCAGACGTCCGAGGAGCACGCGCTGGTGCAGTCCCTCAAAAAGCGCGAGCTGGTTTTGAAGGCGGACGAAACGCTGATTCACGAAGGGCAGACCGACGCCCCCCTGTTCACCTTGCTGCAAGGTTGGGCCTTTCGCTACAAGACATTGAGCGATGGCCGGCGCCAGATACTCACCTTCTTGCTGCCGGGTGATTTCATCGGGGTGCAGCAGAAGATGGCCGACGCGGCAGCCCATGGTGTCGACACCCTGACCGATGCCGTGTTCTGTGTCTTTCAGCGCGACGCATTGTGGGAGCTGCACCGCCGCTCACCTTCCATGGGTTTCAACATCACCTGGTTGACGGCGCATGAAGAATCATTGGTCGACGACACCTTGCTGTCGGTGGGCCGGCGCAGCGCCGAGGAGCGCATCGCGATGCTGTTGATCCTGCTGTTCAAGCGGGCGGCGGCCCTTCAAGCCGATGGGGGCGCCGAGGGTGTGCGTTTTCCCTTGACGCAACAGCACATTGCCGACGGGCTGGGCCTGTCGCTGGTGCACACCAACAAAACCTTGCGCAAGCTGGAGCGCCGCGGCCTGCACCGCATTGCCGACGGGCGGCTGCACATGCGCGATGTGAAGGCCCTGGCGCGGCTCGCTGATTTGTCCGGCGACGGGCGGCCGCCGCAGCGGCCCCTGGTTTAAGTCAGGGCCCGCAGCCGGCTGTGCGCCGGCACGCTGGCCAGCAAAAATTCCATCTGGTCGGCCAGGATGCGGCGCCCGCGCAAGATCATGTCTTCGTGCAGGCTGGGCACGTAGGGCAGGTAATAGAGTTGCCAGCCCAGCTCATTGAGCGTGCGGTTGCCCTTGCGGCCATTGCAGTTGCGGCAGGCGGTGATGCAGTTCTTCCAGGAATCGATGCCCCCGCGTGAGGTGGGCACGATGTGCTCGCGGGTGAGGTCGTCGAGCTGGAAGCGGTGGCCGCAATAAGCGCAGACCTGCCGGTCACGCGCGAACAATTTGGGGTTGGACAGGGCGGGCTCGTGGCGCCAGGCGCGGCTGGGAACACTGCCATGCACCGCGATGATGGGGTGCAACTCCAGCCTGGATTGCAGGCCGGTGCGCCGTTGCACGCCGCCGCGCAACACCATGCAAGGCTCGCCCAGCGTCCAGGCGACACCGTCACTGGCATACAAAACCGCCGCTTCCTTGGCCGACAGCCAAGCCTGCGGACGGCCTGACACGTCAAGTTGCAGCACGTCCATACAGCCTCTCCACAAAGTCTCCAAAGGGGGATTGCCGCCTACAGGATAGCGCAAAGATCGCGACACTTTGGCGACAGAACCGGGCCCCAAGCGGGTTGAAACCAAGGGTTGACCCAATCTGCACAACGCGATTGTCTAAAAATCCTCAAAAAAAGTTGAATGGAACGCACACATACCGCTTTGTTTTCTGCAAAATAGCACGATCGTTCGTTTTATTCCCGGGAGCCTCCTTGTCTGAATCCCTGCACCTCGACGCCAAGCAGACCGCCGACGCGGCGCGCGAGCGTGGGCGCGGCAGCCAAGGTGTGGCCAAGGGCCAGCAAACGCGGGCCACCATTCTGGAGGCGGCGCTCAACCTGGCCTCCCAGATGGGCATTGAGGGCCTGTCGATCGGCGCGCTCGCCGAAGTCACCGGGATGAGCAAGTCGGGCGTGTTCGCTCACTTCGGCTCGCGCGAAGAACTGCAGATTTCCGTCATCCGCGAATACCACGAGCGCTTTTCCGCCGAAGTCTTCCTGCCCGCCATCCGCGAAGAGCGCGGCCTGCCACGACTGCGCGCCATGTTCGAGCGCTGGGTGGCCATGGTCGCCACTGAAATCGATTCGGGTTGCATCTACATCAGCGGTGCGGTTGAATTCGACGATCGCCCCGGCCCGGTGCGCGACGCCCTGGCCGGCATGGTGCTGACCTGGCACGGCGCGCTCGACAAGGCGATCCGCATGGCCATGGACATGGGCCACCTGCGCGAAGACACCGACCCGATGCAAATGTTGTTCGAAATCCATGGTCTGATCCTGTCGCTCCACCACGATGCGCGTTTTTTGCGCTCGAAGGGGGCAGAGGATCGGGCCCGCGCGGCGTTCGAGCGCGTCGTCCAGTTTTATGCACTGGGCGCGCCATCGACACCGTCTGGAATGGTGGCGTCTGACGCTGCCAAAGCCGGGTTTGCTTCGGCACCCCTGGCAGCCGTTTGACCCGCCCACCCTGAAATCACCCACTTAAAAGTGTGATCAGGTCTTTCTCATTAACCGTGTTTTTGTGACCGAGGAGCTCCACGATGCCTACTTACAACCCCCCACTGCGCGACATGCAGTTCGTGATTCATGAGCTGCTGGGCGCGGTTGATGAATTGAAGACCATCCCCGCTTACGCCGATCTGGACGCCGACACGGTCAATGCCGTGCTGGAAGAAGGCGGCAAGTTCGCCTCCAAGGTGCTGGCTCCGCTGAACCTGGTGGGCGACGTGCAAGGCTGCGTGCTGGACAAGGCCACGCACGAAGTCAAGACCGCCGACGGCTTCAAGGAAGCCTACAAGACCTACACCGAAAACGGCTGGTCTGGCCTGAGCGCTGATCCAGAGTGGGGCGGCCAAGGCATGCCACAGCTGGTGAACCAGGCTGTGTACGAAATGATGAACTCGGCCAACCAGGCCTGGACCATGTACCCCGGCCTGAGCCACGGCGCGCACGCTGCCCTGGAAGCCCACGGCACCGACGAGCAAAAGAAGACCTACCTGCCCAAGCTGACCAGCGGCGAGTGGACCGGCACAATGTGCCTGACCGAACCCCATTGCGGCACCGACCTGGGCCTGCTGCGCACCAAGGCCGAGCCCCAAGCTGACGGCACCTACAAGATCACGGGCTCCAAGATCTTCATCTCGGCCGGTGAACACGACATGGCCGACAACATCGTCCACCTGGTGCTGGCCCGCCTGCCTGATGCGCCTGAAGGCTCGAAGGGCATCTCGCTGTTCGTGGTGCCCAAGTTCAATGTGAACGCCGATGGCTCGATCGGTTCGCGCAACGGCATCTTCTGCGCCGGTCTGGAACACAAGATGGGCATCCATGGCAACGCCACGGCCCAGATCGTTCTGGAAAACGCCGTCGGCACCCTGGTGGGCAAGCCCCACCGCGGCCTGCCCGCCATGTTCGTGATGATGAACGGCGCCCGCCTGGGCGTGGGCAACCAGTCGCTGGGCCTGACCCAAGTGGCTTATGAAAACGCCGTGGTGTACGCCAAGGACCGCGTGCAGATGCGTGCCCTGTCGGGCCCCAAGCGCCCCGACCTGCCTGCCGACCCGATCATCGTGCACCCCGACGTGCGCAAGATGTTGCTGACCGCGCGTGCTTACGCTGAAGGCGCCCGCGCCCTGGTGTACTACACCGCCATCGAGCTGGACAAGTCGCACAACCACCCCGATGAAGCCGTCCGCAAGGAATCGGACGACATCGTGGCCCTGCTGACCCCGATCGTCAAAGCCTTCATCACCGACAACGCTTTTGAAGCAACCGTGCATTGCCAACAGGTGTATGGCGGCCACGGCTTCATCCACGAGTGGGGCATGGAGCAGTTCGTGCGCGACGCCCGCATCAACATGATCTACGAAGGCACGAACACCGTGCAATCGCTGGACTTGCTGGGCCGCAAGGTGCTGGGCGATGCGGGTGCCAAGCTGACCAAGTTCGGCAAGCTGGTGTCTTCCTTCGTCAAGGAAAACGCCGACAACGAAGCCATGCAAGAGTTCACCGTGCCTTTGGGCGAGTTGGGCAAGAAGGTGCAAGCCTTCACCATGGAAATCGGCATGAAGGGCATGCAGAACCCTGATGAAGTCGGCGCTGCTGCCGTGGATTACCTGCGCGTGGTTGGCCACTTGGTCTACTCGTACTTCTTTGCCCGCATGGCCAAGATCGCGTTGGAAAAGCAAAGCTCGGGCGACAAGTTCTACATCGCCAAGCTGGCCACGGCCCGCTTCTATTTCGCCAAGCTGATGCCTGAAGTCGAAACCCTGATGATCACGGCCAAGGCCGGTCTGAAGCCCCTGACGGAAATGGACGAAGCCCTGTTCTAATCAACGGGCTTTGCGGGGAAGCGGCGCTTTTGAAGCCGCTTCCTCTTTCACCATCTCCACATCCACAGAGTGTTCCGCTAGGAGAGAACAATGAGTCGATTCAATGTCCGCAAGGTCGCCGTGCTCGGCGCCGGCGTGATGGGCGCGCAGATCGCCGCCCATCTGGTCAACTGCAAGGTGCCGGTCGTGCTGTTCGACCTGCCCGCCAAGGAAGGCCCCAAGAACGGGGTCGTCACCAAGGCCGTCGAAGGCCTGAAGAAGCTGAAGCCCTCGCCCCTGGGCGTGACCGACGACGCCGTCCTGATCCAGCAAGCCAACTACGAAGAGCACCTTGAAGAGCTGCGCGGTTGCGACCTGATCATCGAAGCCATCGCTGAGCGCCTGGACTGGAAGGAAGATCTGTACAAGAAGATCGCGCCTTTCGTCAATGACCACGCGATCCTGGCCACCAACACGTCGGGCCTGTCGATCACGGCCATGGCTGACGTGCTGCCCGAACAGCTGCGTTCGCGCTTCCTGGGCATCCACTTCTTCAACCCCCCGCGCTACATGTACCTGGTGGAACTGATCCCCACCAAGTACACCGATGCCGTCATCGTTGACCAGCTCGAAGCCTTCGTGACCACGGCGGTGGGCAAGGGCGTCGTGCGCTGCGAAGACAGCCCCAACTTCATCGCCAACCGCGTGGGCGTGGCCGGCCTGTTGTTCACCATGATCGAAGTGAAGAACTTCGGCCTGGGCTACGACATCGTCGACGACCTGACCGGCAAGCGCATGGGCCGTGCCTCTTCGGGCACCTACCGCACCTGCGACGTGGTCGGCATCGACACGATGGCGCACGTGATCAAGACGCTGCAAAACGGCTGCGCCAGCGATCCCTTCGCCGCCGCTTTCGCCACGCCTGCCGATGTGCAAGCGCTGCTGGACAAGGGCAACTTTGGCCAGAAGACCAAGGCCGGTTTCTTCAAGAAAGAAGGCAAGGTCATCACGCAATTCGACGTGAAGACCGGCGAGTACGTGCCCGCTGGCAACAAGGCCGACAAGGAAGTCACCGACATCCTGCGCAAGCCCGCCGCCGAGCGCCTGAAGGCCCTGCGCGAGTCGAGCAACCCGCAAGCCCAGTTCCTGTGGGCGATGCTGCGCAACGGCTTCCACTACGCCGCCGTGACCGGTGAGAGCATCGCCGACACCTGCCGCGACGTGGACCTGGCCCTGCGCTGGGGCTATGGCATGAAGCAAGGCCCCTTCGAGATCTGGCAAGAAGCTGGCTGGAAGCAAGTGGCCGAGTGGGTCAAGGCCGACATCGACGCTGGCAAGGCCATCAACAAGACGCCGCTGCCCGCCTGGGTGTTCGACGGCCGCGACGGCGTGCACACGCCCGAAGGTTCGTGGAGCCCTGCCAAGAAGACCTACGTGCCGCAACGCAAGCTGCCCGTGTACGACCGCCAGTTCTTCCGCGAAGACGTGCTGGGTTCGGGCACCAAGTCGGCCGACACCGCCGGCAAGACGCTGCATGAAGACGCCGCGATCCGCCTCTGGACGCTGGATGACGAAGTGGTCATCGCCTCGATCAAGTCGAAGATGCACACCATCTCGGCCGAAGTCACCGGCGGTCTGGCCAAGGGCCTGCAACTGGCCGAAGAAGGCTACAAGGGCCTGGTGATCTGGTCGCAAGATGGCCCGTTCTCGGCTGGCGCCGACCTGCAATCGATGATGCCCGCCTTCATGTCGGGTGGCGGCAAAGCCATTGCCCCCTTCGAGAAGCAACTGCAGGACTTCATGCTGAGCCTGCGCTACAGCAACGTGCCGTCCGTGGCCGCCGTTCACGGCCTGGCCCTGGGTGGTGGTTGCGAGCTGGCCGTGCACGCTTCCAAGCGCGTTGCCGCCATGGAAAGCTATGTGGGTCTGGTTGAAGTCGGCGTGGGTTTGATCCCCGGCGGCGGTGGCCTGGCTTACCTGGCCCGCCGCGCTGCTGAACTCCTGGAGCCGTCGAAGGGCGTGTCCGGCCAGATTGGTGGCGACCTGATCGGTTTCATCAAGGAAGCCTTCCAGGCAGCCGCGATGGCCAAGGTGGCGACCTCTGCGATCGAAGCCAAGAAGTACGGCTACCTGATCGACGGCGACGTGATCGTCCCCAACAAGGACGAGCTGCTCTACGTGGCGATCGCCCAGGTCAAGGCCATGTACGAATCGGGCTACCGTGCCCCGGCCAAGCGCACCTTCCCGGTCGCCGGCCGCAACGTCAAGGCCACGCTGCAATCCTCGCTGATCAACATGCGTGACGGTGGCTTCATCAGCGCCCACGACTACCTGATCAGCTCGGCCATCGCCGATGTCCTGACCGGCGGCGACGTCGATTACGGCACCCTGGTGACCGAGGAATACCTGCACGCCCTGGAGCGCAAGCACTTCTGCTCGCTGCTGGACAACCCCAAGACGCAAGAGCGCATCATGGGCATGCTGTCCACCGGCAAGCCCGTCCGCAACTGATCGATCGGAGCATCCAAATGACTCAACTTCGTGACGCCTACATCGTCGCCGCCACCCGCACCCCGATCGGCAAGTCTGGTCGTGGCGTGTTCAAGAACACCCGTCCGGACGACCTGCTGGTGGCCGTGATCAAGAGCGCGCTGTCGCAAGTGCCCACGCTCGACCCCGCTGCCATCGAAGACGCCATCATTGGCTGCGCGATGCCCGAGGCCGAGCAAGGCATGAACGTGGCCAAGATCGCCGTGCTGCTGTCGGGCTTGCCCAAGACCGTGGCCGGTGCCACCGTCAACCGCTTCTGCGCCGCCGGCATCACCGCCGTGTCCATGGCCGCCGACCGCATCCGCGTGGGTGAGGCCGAGGTCATGATCGCCGGTGGTGTCGAATCGATGTCGATGGTGCCGATGGGCGGCAACAAGCCGTCCTTCAACCCCGAGATCGTCAACAACGACGAGAACGTGGGCATCGCCTACGGCATGGGCATGACCGCCGAGAAGGTGGCCGAGCAGTGGAAGGTGACCCGCGAAGAGCAGGACGCCTTCGCCGTCGAATCCCACCGCCGTGCCGTGGCCGCCCAACAAGCTGGCTTCTTCAAGGCCGAGACCACGCCGATCGAAATCGAAGTGCGCACACCCAACCTGGAAACAGGCGAAGTGACGATCACCAAGAAGACGATCACGCAAGACGAGGGCGCTCGTCCTGACACGTCGCCTGAAGGCCTGGCCAAGCTGCGCCCCGTGTTCGCTGCCAAGGGCAGCGTCACGGCCGGCAACAGCTCGCAAACGTCTGACGGCGCTGGCTGCCTGATCCTGGCTTCGAAGGAAGCCTGCGAGAAGTACGGCTTGAAGCCTTTGGCCCGTTTCGTGAGCTTCGCCGTCAAGGGCGTGCCGCCTGAGATCATGGGCATCGGCCCGATCGAAGCCATCCCTCTGGCCTTGAAGTACGCTGGTTTGAAGGCTTCCGATCTGGACTGGATCGAGCTGAACGAAGCCTTCGCCGCGCAATCGCTGGCCGTGCTGAAGGACCTGGACGCCAAGGGCCACGTGCTCGACCGCGCCAAGGTCAACCCCATGGGCGGCGCGATCGCCTTGGGCCACCCGCTGGGCGCCACCGGTGCCATCCGCGCTGCGACCGTGGTTCACGGCCTGCAACGCACGGGCGGCAAGTACGGCATGGTGACGATGTGCATCGGCACTGGCCAAGGTGCTGCCGGCATCATCGAACGCCTGTGATCCTTGCCTGGTTCACCGTCGTTTGACGCTGTTGAAAAAGCCCGCCACCGTGCGGGCTTTTTCTTGGAGACTGAGTTCGTGGAATCCTTGAGCATCACCACCGATGACGGCCAGACCTTGGCCGCACAGCATTACCGGCCGCAGGGCGTGCCGGCGCGCCGTGCCGTGATCATCGCGACGGCGCTGGGGGTGCCTCAATCCTTTTACCAACGCTATGCGCTCTGGCTGGTGCAGCAGGGTTGTGTGGTCTACACCTTTGATTGGCGTGGCATGTACCGGTCGGCGCCGGCCAGCCTGCGGGGCTACCGCGCCAAGTTGAGCGACTGGGCCCTGCACGATGCCCCCGCCGTGATGAACACCGTGGCCCAGCGCCATCCCGATCTGCCCATCAGCTGGTTCGGCCACAGCATGGGCGGCATCCTGTATGGCCTGATGCCGCAGCACCCGCGCATCGACCACGTGACCACCTTGGCCAGTGGCAGTGGTTACGGCGCGCACCTGGCGCGGCCATTGCGGTATGTCATCAGCGTGTTCTGGCACGTGATGGTGCCGCTGAGCGTGGCGCGCCATGGCTACTTCGCGGGCCGCCGCATGAAGGCCGTGGGCGATGTGCCGCGCGGCGTGGTGGCGCAGTGGAGGCGCTGGAGCCAGCACCCCGACTTTGTGTTGAGCGATGGCGAGCATGCGCGCCAGGCTTATGCGCACGTGACGCAGCCCATCACCGCGGTCATGATCGACGACGATGTGTTCGCCAGCCACGAAGGCGTGCGGGCGCAGCATGCGCATTACCGCAACGCGCCGGTCACGCATGTGCTGCTCAAGCCGCAGGACCATGGTGTGCGGGCCATCGGCCATTTCAATTTCTTCCATGCCCGCACGGGGGCCAAGGTCTGGGCCTTGAGCCGTGAGTGGCTGGGCCTGGCCGACGCGTGGGCGGGAGCCCACTGATGGCCGAAGAAGCGCTGCGCCTGGTCACCCAGGATGGCCGCACCCTGGTGGCACGGGCTTACCAGCCCGAAGGCCCGGTGCGGCGCGCCGTGCTCCTGTCGTCGGCGATGGGGGTGCCGCAATCTTTTTACCGGCCGTTTGCCACCTGGCTGGCCCAGCAGGGCATCGCGGTCCTGACCTTTGATTGCCGGGGCATGGGCGAGTCCGCGCCCGCGTCTTGGCGGGGCTACGTGGCCAGCATCACCGACTGGGTCAAGCAGGATCACCCTGCTGCCCTGGCCGAGCTGCTGCGCCGCTGGCCGGGCGTGCCGCGCACCTACCTGGGCCACAGCTTGGGTGGACAGATCTTTGGTTGGCTGGAGGGCCACGAGCATTTCGACCGCATGGTGACCGTGGCCAGTGGCAGCGGCTACTGGCGCTACAACGCGCCGCAGCTGCGCTATTCGGTGCACCTGCTGTGGTGGTTCCTGGCGCCCCTGGCCTTGACCCTGTTCGGGCACTTCCCGGGCGAGCGCCTGGGTGTGCTGGGCACCATCCCCAAACAGGCGATGTGGCAATGGCGCCGCTGGTGCCTGCACCCAGATTACATCGCGGCCGAGGGCAATGAGTTGCGTGCCCGTTATGCGCAGGTGCGCACGCCCATCACCGCCGCCCTGATGGAGGACGACGAGCTGATCAGCCCCGAGGGCGTTCGCCGTCTCTACCGCTTGTACCCCAATGCGCCCACGCGCTTTGAATCCTTGCAGCCGCATGCCCATGGCCTCAAGCGCCTGGGCCATTTCGGTTTCTTCAAACCCCAGGCGGCGACCGCGCTGTGGCCTTTGGCCCTGACGTGGATCGCCGACTGACCCTTGCCCCTCTCACCCTAGGAGACCACCATGTCCGAAGCCCAAGCCATCCTGGCGCACGTCGAAGGCGGCGTGCTGACGCTGACCTTCAACCGCCTCGACAAGAAGAACGCCATCACCACGGCGATGTACACGGCGCTGGCCGATGCGCTGGTCGAGGCGGCCGCCGATGCAGCCGTGCGCGTGGTGGTGATCCAGGGCCACGAGCAGATCTTCACCGCCGGCAATGACCTGGCCGATTTCAAGAACAACCCGCCATCGACCGATGCGGACAAGCCCGTGCCTGTGTTCCGTTTCCTGGAAGCCCTGCGCACTTTCCCCAAGCCCGTGGTGGCGGCCGTCAGCGGCCCGGCCGTGGGCATTGGCACGACCTTGCTGCTGCATTGCGACCTGGTCTACGCGGGCGACAACGCGGCCTTCAGCCTGCCGTTCGTGAACCTGGGCCTGTGCCCCGAAGCTGGCGCCAGCCTGCTGCTGCCCGCGCAGGTGGGTTACCTGCGCGCCGCGGAAAAGCTGATGCTCGGCGAGGCCTTCTATGCCGAAGAGGCCGTGGACATGGGCCTGGTCAACCGCATCCTGCCGCCGCACGAAGTGGCGGTCTATGCCCAGGCCCAGGCCTCGAAGCTGGCGGCCAAGCCGGCTGAATCATTGCGCGTCACCAAGGCCTTGATGAAGCAGGCGCACCCCAGCTTGCCGGCCGTGATGCAACAAGAGTTCCGCCACTTTGGCGAGCTGTTGCGTGGGCCGGCCGCCAAGGAAGCGATCAGTGCCGTGATGGAAAAGCGCCGGCCTGATTTCTCGAAGCTGTGAGTTGACGAGGGGTGGTCACCAGTGCACCACCCCATAGACGCCCATGGCGCACACGCTCATGAGCACCAAGGCGGCGGTGCGCACGGGCGCGCCATCATTGGCGGGCAGGGCATCGCCTTCAACGGACTGGTCGCCGGTGATCATGGGCGTGACCAGGTCGCGCTTCTTGAGCACGCGGTGGAAGACGATGGCCACCAGGTGCAACCCGACCAAGCCATAGATGAGCTTGCTGGTGACCTGGGCGTGCAACCAGCTGACCTGGTCTGACAAGTCCTTGTCGATGAAGTGGGCCAGCGGGCCTTCGCTGGCGATGTCGTCGTTGGTGAACAGGCCCGAGCCGGCCTGCAGCAGGATCACCGCCAGCATGGCCAGCACCGACAGCCCGCCCAAGGGATTGTGGCCAGAGCTGCTGTGCGTGCCTGCGCGGCCACGCAGGTAGGCCACGATGGTGGCCGGCGAGCGCAGGAAGCTGGCAAAGCGCGCATACCGCGGCCCCATCAGGCCCCACAGCACGCGGAACAGCACCAGTGCCAAGGCCGCGTAGCCAAAGCGGAAGTGCCAGTCCATCGCCGCGCCGCCCATGTACTGGGTGATGAAGGCGCCGGCGATGATGACCACCAGGGCCCAGTGGAAGACACGCGTGGGCAGGTCCCACACCCTGATCGTTTTCATGGCGGTCTCCTCAGCGGTTGCGGTAGCCGTCGTGGCAGGACTTGCAGGTCTGGGCCAGGGCATTGAAGGCGGTCTTGAACGCGTTGGCATCGCCCGATCGGGCGGCGCTGGAGAGCTTGGCCGCCGCGCCTTGCCACTGGTCGCTGTGGGTCCTGAACTGGGCAGCGTCCTGCCAGACTTCTGGCTTGGCTTTAGACGGGGCCATGTCCGACCCAGGCGGGAAAGCGCCGGCCAGTTGCCGGGACAGCAACTCGATGAGGGCAGCGTTGGCCTCGGCGGCGGCCTTGTCGAAAGCCACGTCGCCCTTGGCCATGGCACCGGCACGCTGCACATGCGTGCTCAGCACATGGAAGCCGGCTTGCCGGTATTTCACCGCATCGTTCAGGCGCGCGAACTGGGCTTGGGCCGACCAGGGCAGGGCCAGCAGCACAGTCATCAACAAGGTGGGCAGGGATGAACGCATGGTGGACGCCTCTGATTACTGGGGGTGGCGGGGCGCCTGGCTGCGCTCCCATTCGACGGCGGCATCGACGAACTTCTCGAAGGCCCCGCCTTTTTCCAGCAACGTTTTTTCCATTGCCGGATCGAGCGCTTTTTCGATGCCTTGCTCATCGAGCGGCATCTTGCGTTCGCGCACCGATTTCAGAACCCGGTGGATCTCGCCCGAGGCGTGGGCGGGCGACTGCAGCAGCACCAGGCGCTTCATCTTGTCCGGGTTGTTGGGCACGTGGCAGTTCAGGCACTGCGAATCGCGCAGCGAGAGTGCGAACTCGCGGTAGGACTTGTCGAGTTGCGGTTTGTAGGGGTTGTCCTCGCGGTACAGGCCATCGAACAAGGTGACGGCGGGCTGCGTTTTGCCTTGGGCATCGGTCCACAACCACTGGCCGTCAAAGGCTGGCGGCGTGGTTTTGGTCACCACGTGCCCTTCGGCCGGATTACCCCGGTTTGAGAACTGGGCGAAACGGATCAAGCCGGTGATTGGGTCCAGCCACAAATACAGCGATCGGGCATTTTCATACATCTCCCACTTATTGGCATCGTGCCAGAATGGATATGGAAACTGGCCGGGTTGCAAACGGTTTCTGAAACCCACGCCCAGGGTGGCCAGGAATAACTTTTCACGCGCCACGTAAGTGATTTTGTACTTGCCGTCAAACATGAAGAGGGGGATATAAAGGCCTGTCAGGATATCGGGCGAGAATTGCGTGAGGTGAGTATCTTTGAGCCGCAATTCGGCGTCTTTCTGGCGCCCCCAAGAAACCACGGGTTTGACCATCGCTTGCTTGAGCAGCGAATCGGTGAACAAGGCCTGCCGGCATTGGTCAAAGGCGCTCTGGCTGGCGGGATCGGCCAGGGGGCACAGTTGTTTCAGCTGTTTTGTGAGTTTTTCAACGGATTTTTCAATGTGCAATGGCGTGGGTATCTCGGCGGCTTGGGCATTCAGCCCGTAAAACCCCAATGCCCACGTCAAAGCGGTGATTTTGCACAGGTTATTCAATACTGCTTTCACAACAACTCCTTGGTTGAAAAAAGTCTAGCCAGGTCCAAAAAGGTGCGCAGGTTTATTACTCATGTAAGTGAATGTTGATTTGTGCAACACCAGTGAGCTGTGTGATTTCATGCCTTCCGTCGATGACCACGCCTGGTTTGAATCACGCAAACTCGGATCCACGGCCATCAGGGCCAGATTTGGCCAATTGCCGAGCAGTCATCGAGCGCCGAAGGGGTTTATGAAAAAGCAGGAACTGAAAGTGGCGGTGTTCACGTCACAGCAGCGCGACATGCGGGTGATTGGCATCGTGCTCACCCACCTCAAAAGCGCCAAGTACACGTTCAGCGTGGCCGACCGCACGCCTTCGGCCGTGGTGGATGTGGCGCTGGTGGATGACAGCGACCCCGAGATGCGCAAGCGCCTGGCGATGGCGTTGGCGAGCAAACCGGGTCTGCCGGTGGTGCACCTGGTGTCCGAGCTGGGCCAGGCCGGTGCCCAGTGCGAGCTCTTGTCCAACCAACTGATGATGCAGCTGCTGCCCACCCTGGAGCGTTTGCTGCACAGCCTGGCCAACCAGCCGCCCGCCGCACCAGCCGCCTCGCCCACCAGCACGGTGACGACGCTGCCGCCCACGCGCAACCGCCTGCGGGCTCTGGTGGTCGACGACAGCCAGACCGTGCGCACGCAACTGGCCAATGTCATGTCCAACATTGGCATGGCCTGCGACATCGCCGATGGTGCCAAGGCCGCGCTGGCCCAACTGGCCAACCGCCAATACGACCTGATCTATGTGGACGTGATGATGCCGGACATGGACGGCTACACGCTGACCCGCGAGATCAAGCGCGACCGCAGCAACAAGGCGCCCGTGATCATCCTGACCAGCCAGTCCTCGCCTTTCGACCGGGCACGTGGTGCCCTGGCCGGCTGCGACATCTTCCTCACCAAGCCGGTGGGCCTGAAGCAGTTCTACGCGGCCACCACCAAGGCCCTGCGCAAGTCCATGGCCGTGGACGACCTGAGCGGCTGGATCACCGATCCGACGCAGGCCAAGGCCCGGGCGCACGCCTGAGTCCATCCCCATCATTCACCCGGAGATCTGGCATGACCGCCAACAAAGCCCTTGTCGTTGATGACTCGTCGACTGACCTGTCAAATTTGAAAACCATCCTGCAGGACGCGGGCTGGTTGGTGAACACCGCCAGCAATGGCATGCAGGCCCTGGAGCGCGCCAAAAACGACCGTCCCAGCATCATCTTCCTGGACATCGTGATGCCGCAGCTGGACGGCTACGGCACCAGCCGCGCGCTGGCCGATGACCCGGCCACCAAAGGCATCCCCGTGGTCTTCGTGTCGACCAAGAACACGCGCGCCGACCAGGTCTGGGCCAAGGCCCAGGGCGGCAAGATGTTGATTGGCAAACCCTTCAGCGCCGACCAGATCGTCGACGCGCTGAAGTTCGCGGCCTGAGCGCAGCAGCACCATGGACATCGCTGCCCTGGCGCGTGGTGTGGCCCCTGCCGCTGGCGAGTTGCGCTACGGCTTTCGGGTCGCGGGTTTGCAACTGGTGCCCGCGGCGCGCGTGCTGACCGAGATGATCGCCGAAGCGAAGATCTTCCCAGTGCCCAAATCGGCCTCGGCGCTGGCGGGTGTGACCAACCTGCGCGGCACCATCGTGCCCTTGCTGGACCGCCGTGAGTTTCGCCGTGGCAGCCCGGACATCCGGCCCTTTCAGCACCGCGTGCTGGTGTTCGACCGTGAAGAGCAACGCGTGGGCCTGTTGCTCGACGCCGCCCCCGAACTGCTCAGCCTGGTGCCCGCCCCCGAAGGCCTCCAGCGTCCTGCCAGCAAGCTCGGCGCCTACCTGGTGCGGGCCTGGGCGCAAGCCGACCAGCCCGACCAGATCTGGTGGGAGTTCAACCACCGGGCCGCTTTTGAATCCCTGGCGCGCGGCGCCCAACCCGCATCCATCCAAGAAGAGGTACTTTCATGAAACTCAACATCCGTCAGAAGCTGTTGCTCGGCTTCGCGCTGCTGCTGTCCGCCCTGTTCGCGGTGGGTGGTTATGCCATCGTGCAGCTCAATCAGCTGGAAGAAACCATCCGGATGACGCAGGGCAAGGAAGCGCTGTTGGGCCGCGCCAATTCGGCGCTGTGGAGCTTGCGTTACAGCTTGCCGCAGTACCTGGCGTTGGAAGACCAGGCCGCGCGCCAGAAGATCATCGACGAGCAGACCGGGCTGTGGAAGGTGGTGGAGGACAACCTCAAGAGTTATGGCGAAAGCCAGGGCTTGTCTGGCGAAGAACGTGCCCAGCACAAGGCCCTGGTGGGCAGCTTCCCCGCTTACAAGGTGCACCGCACCGAGTGGTTCAAGCTGGTCGTGAACAACCAGTTTGAAGAAGCCGCCGCCTGGCGCAAGAAGTACACCACGCCCACGGGCGCGGCCACCATCAAGGCCTTCGGCAAGTTGCTGGAAACCACGGTGAAGAACGACGCCGTCAAACGCGAAATGCAGTTCCAGGAAATCGCCGTGGCCAAGCAGTGGATGGCGGGCATCGCCGGTGCCGCCGCGCTGGTGGGCTTGTTCGCCGCCTTCTTCGTGGTGCGCTCGCTGATGCTGCCAATCAACAAGCTGCTGGGCGCGCTGGCCAGGCTGACTGCCGGCGACTACACCGCACGTGCCGACCTGAAGAGCAAGGACGAGCTGGGCCGCCTGGGCTCCGCCCTTGACCGCCTGCTGGACGAGCGCCTGGAAGGCCTGAGCCAACAGGCCAAGGAGAGCGAGCAGATCAGCAACTCCGTGGTGGAGATCATGCAGGCCATGGGCCAGGTGGCCACCACCAAGGACCTGTCGATCCAGGTGCCCGTGACCGAGGACGTGACCGGCGCCATTGGAGATGCCATGAACATGCTGACCAGCGAAACCGCCAAGGTGCTGGGCAATGTGAGCGATGTGTCGCAATACGTGTCGCGCGCCACCATGGCCGTCAAGCAAAGCACGGACACCGCGATGGCCTCGGCCGCGCAAGGCCAGAGCGAGGTCGAATCGGCCGCCCGCGAGTTGTCGCAAGCCGCCTTGACCCTGACCGACATGGCCCAGATGGCCACCAAGGCCAACGAATCGGCCGAAGCCGCCGTGCGCACCACGCGCCAGGCCCTGGCCACGGTGGACAAGACCGTGGTGGGCATCAACGAATCGCGCGACCTGATCCGCGAAACGGAAAAGCGTATCAAGCGCCTGGGTGAGCGTTCGCAAGAGATCACACAGGTGGTGGGCCTGATCAACTCGATCGCCGAGCGCACCGGCATCCTGGCCTTGAACGCCTCGATGCAGGCCACGGCCGCCGGTGATGCAGGGCGCGGTTTCGCCATTGTGGCGGATGAAGTGAAGCGCATGTCCGAGAATGCGCGTGAAGCCACGCGTGAGATCTCGACGCTGGTGCTGTCCATCCAATCGGAAACGTCTGAAACGGTGCTGGCCATGAACAACGCCATCACCCGCGTGGTGGACGTGTCCCGCCTGGCCGACCAGGCCGGCTCGGAGATGAAGGGCACGCAGCAGGCCACCGATGCGCTGGCCTTCAGCGTGCGTGGCATCGCGGCCGCGTCGATCGAGCAGGCGCGCTCGGGCCAGACGCTGCAAGCGCGCGCGCTGACCATCCAGCAGACCAGCCGAGACACGACCAAACAGCTCACGCAGCAAAACGAGGTGACCAACAAGCTGGTGGGTTACGCCCAGGCCCTGGTGCGCGAGGTGGCGGTGTTCAAGCTGCCGCGCCGCCTGGCGGCCGCCGAGCAGTCCTGATCCACGCAGCCCCCAGTCCCTTCGCCGGAGCACCCCCTTGATGACCGCCACCCACTTGCGTGAAGCCCTGGAGCCGCTCTTGTTCGAGCTGTTCGACCAGGCGGCCCAGTTGCAGGACCAAGGCTCCGAGCCTTGCCTGCGGGCTTACCTGCAACGGGTGACGGCCTTGCAACTGGCGGCCAAGCAGCACCAGTTGCTGGGCCTGAGCTATGTGGGCATGCTGGTGGAAAGCGGCTTGACCAAACTGATCACCCTGGACCGCCCGGTGGCGCCCGAGGAGTGCGACGCATTGGCCGCGTGGCCGGCACTGGTGCTGGGCGAGTTGATGAGCCCGGCGGTGGACGAGGCCGCTGCCCCATGGGCCGTGCTGCATGCCTTGCGCAGCCAGCCTTGGTTCCCTGCGATCTCGGCGGCCAATGTGGCTTTGATTGAGCGGCGCCTGGCCGAGGATGCGGGCAAGCTGGCGCAAGCCGATGAAGAGCCCGCGCACACCGAGGCGGAACTGGCGGCCGAGCCTGAGCCAGAAGCTCAGCCCGAGGCTGAGCAAGACGCCGAACCCGACATGCTCATGGCGGAAGAGGCGGAGCTGGAAGACGACGATGACCTGGGCGCCGAGGTCGACTCCGACACGATCTTCGACATCGGCATTGGTGAAGCCCAAGCCGCAACCGCCCCGGCCGTGACCGCGGAAGAGCTGGCCATGCTCAGCGATGCCCTGGTTGCCCTGCAAGCCGATGTGGCCACCATGGTGGCCCCGGACCTGGCGCCGGCCGAGCGCGATGGCCTGTTCGAGAACCACCTGGAGCAATTGCACAACCTGGTCAACGCGGCCAACCTGTTGGGCCTGGCCGGCTTCCAGCAAGTGCTGGAAGTGATCCTGATCAACACCGCCGCCTTGCAAGCCGAACCTGATGGGCTGAGTGACCAGCACCGCGCGGTGCTGCAAGCCTGGCCAACCCTGGCCATGGCGCACCTGCAAGACCCCAGCGAGCCGGTGGCCGCGCAAGCCTTGGCCGAGTGCGTGGCCGGCGCCGACTGGCCTTACCCGGCCGACACGGACAGCTTGCCCGAGTGGATCAGCGCGATGACCTCGGTGAGCCTGGTGCGCGCGCGGCCTTCGCAAGACCGCCCCGCCAAGGCCTTGCCCGAGCACATGGACCTGAGCGTGCCGGCCGACATCGACCGCAAGGTGCTGGACAGCCTGCTGGTCGAGCTGCCACCGCATGCGCAAGAGTTCTCGGCCCTGGTGCAGCGCCTGTCGCAAGGCGGCACGCTGGACGACATGGACCAGGCCCGCCGTGTGGCCCACACCCTCAAGGGCGCGGCCAACACCGTGGGCATCAAGGGCGTCGCCCACCTCACCCACGCGCTGGAAGACATCCTGGTGGCCTTTGGCCGCGAAGAGCGCCTGCCCACGCGCGAACTGGTGGACATGCTGCTGGAGGCGTCCGACTGCCTGGAGGCCATGAGCGAAGCGCTGGTGGCCAATGCCGGCACCCCGCCTGAAAGTCTGGCAGTCCACCAGAAGGTTTTGGACTGGGCCAACCGCATCGACCGCGATGGCTTGCCCTCGGAGCAGGAGGACCTTGGCGACAGCGCTGATTCTCTGAGCAGTGTTGCAACGCCACTGGCCATTACGGCACCGATGCCCACCGTGCTCGATGCGCCCGCTGCCGGCAGCACACCCTCTGCAGATGACGACACGCAAGCCGAAACCTACCTGCGCGTGCCCGCGTCCCTCATCGATTCCCTGCTCAAGCTGGCCGGCGAGAACAGCATCGTCACCTCGCAGATCCAGGACCGCGTCACGCGCCTGAGCGACAACATCAACGCGCTGCGCACAGGTTCACGCCAGTTCGGCCAGCTCTCGGCCGAGCTGGAGCAGCTGGTAGACGTGCGCGGCCTGGCCATGCTGGGCGGCAACACTGGCGAGCTGGACGCGCTGGAGATGGACCAGTACAACGAACTGCACATGCTGTCGCGCCGCATCGTGGAGTCGGGCGCCGACAGCCGCGAGTTCTCGCGCTCGTTCGAGCGTGAGCTGACCGGCCTGCGCGACCTGATGGCCGAGAAGGAACGCCTGCAGCTGGAGATCCAGCGCAGCATCCAGCGCACCCGCATGGTCGAAGTGGCCTCGATCTCGCCACGCCTGCAACGCACGGTGCGCCAGGCCGCCCGCGTGCTCAACCGCTCGGTGGACCTGCGCATCCAGGGCGAGGCCACCATGGTCGACACCCAGTTGCTCGACCGCATCATCGATCCGCTGATGCACCTGCTGCGCAACGCCGTCGACCACGGCATCGAATCGCCCGAAGTGCGCGAGACGCTGGGCAAGCCCGCCACCGGCACCATCACCTTGAGCTTCAGCACCGAAGGCAACAACGTGGCCGTGCGCTGCGAAGACGATGGTTGTGGCCTGGACCTGGGCGCCATCCGGCACCGTGCCCTGTCGCGCGGCTTGATCGCGCCAGACGCGGCGCTGTCTGATGCCCAGGTGATGCGCCTGATCGTGCTGCCCGGCTTCTCGACCCGCGAGCAGACCACGCAGCTGTCGGGCCGAGGCATTGGCATGGACGTGGTGCAGCGCGCCGTGGTGGACCTGCGCGGCACGCTCGACATGGATTCGCAATCTGGCCAAGGCTCGCGCTTCAACCTGCACTTCCCGGTGCGCATGAGCACCATCCAGGTCATGCTCAGCCGCTCCGAGCACCACCTGCTGGGCATCTCGGTGCGCGGTGTTGAACAGATCCTGCCCGCCCGCGAAGAAGTGAGCACCGATGCCCAGGGCGGCCTGACCTATGCCCTGCAAGGCGAACAACTGAACGCCATCCGCCTGGAAAAATTGATGGGCCTGCCGCACGAGGCGCTCAAGCAAGCCGGGGTGATGGAAGTGGCCATGATCGTGCGCGACGAGTTCCGCCAACGCCTGGCCATCATCGTGCCCGAGTTGAGCGACGCGCGCACGGTGGTCGTCAAACCCTTCAACCCCATGATGCCGCACGCCCTGGGCATCGACGGCGCCACGGTGCTGGGCGATGGGTCGGTGGCCACGGTGGTCGACCTGCCCGATCTGCTGCGCGATTTCACCGCCGGCCAGATGCCGGGCGTGGACGACGCGGTGGTGCCCTCGCGCCACAAGCTGCCGCTGTGCCTGGTGGTGGACGATTCGGTCAGCGTGCGCCGCACCATGGAGCAACTGATGCAGGACTCAGGTTACGAAGTGGTCACCGCGCGCGATGGGGTCGATGCCCTGGGCGCCGTGCAACTGCGCGCGCCGGACATCGTGCTGGTTGACCTGGAAATGCCCCGCATGAATGGCTTGGAGCTGACCAATGCCCTGCGCAACCGCAGCGCCACCAAGGCCACTCCGGTGGTGATGATCACCTCGCGTTTCACCGACAAGCACCGCCAGTTGGCCAGTGACGCGGGCGTCAATGCCTTCCTGACCAAACCCTACTCGGAAGACCTGTTGCTGAACACCATCGACGGGCTGTTGCGCAGCGCCGCCTGAGGGCTCGTTCCGGGTGGGCGCCCGGGCCTGCCCGCAGCAGGTATTCTCTAGGGCATGTACGCCAAATTCTTCGGACTGAAGCACGAGCCCTTCTCGATCGCCCCTGACCCGCGCTACCTGTTCATGAGCGACCGGCACCGCGAGGCGCTGGCCCACCTGCTGTATGGCGTGGGCGGTGGGGGCGGTTTCGTGCTGCTGACGGGTGAAATCGGCGCGGGCAAGACCACCGTGTGCCGCTGCTTCCTGGAGCAGATTCCCCGGCGTTGCAACGTGGCCTACATCTTCAACCCCAAGTTGACGGTGCAGGAGCTGCTCAAGTCGGTGTGCGACGAGTTCCGCATTCCTTACCAGCACCAGGGCCCGGGGGTGGAAACGGTCAAGGACTACCTCGACCCGCTCAACGAATTTTTGCTCAAGACCCACGCGGTTGGCCAGAACAACGTGCTCATCATCGACGAGGCACAGAACCTGTCGCCCGACGTGCTGGAGCAATTGCGCCTGCTGACCAACCTGGAGACCAGCGAGCGCAAGTTGCTGCAGATCATCCTGATCGGCCAGCCCGAGTTGCGCACGATGCTGGCCCAGCCCGAGCTGGAGCAACTGGCGCAACGCGTGATCGCGCGCTTCCACCTGGATGCTTTGTCGGAAGCCGAAACGGCGCAGTACATCCGGCACCGCTTGGCGGTGGCCGGCTTGGCCCGTGGCAAGCTGTTCGACAGCCAGGCCGTGGAGCGCGTGCACCAGTTGTCGCGCGGCATCCCGCGGCGCATCAACCTGCTGTGCGACCGCGCCTTGCTGGGTGCCTATGCCGAGGGCAAAAGCCGCGTTGACCGCGAGATCGTGGACAAGGCCGCCAGCGAAGTGTTCGACATCACCCGGGTGCTGGCGCCCACCCACGCCGCGGCAGGGCGCATGCCGGCCTGGGGATGGGGCCTGGTGGCCAGCACGACGGCGCTGGGCTTGGCGGGCATGGGCGGCGTGGCCTGGTGGCAGCACCGCGCCCATCCCGACGCGGAGCCGGTGGTGGCCCAGGCTGCATCGGCGCCAGCGGCGGCGTCTCGCGCGGCGGCCACCACGGTGGCGGCTGCCAGCCAGGCGGCCCCCACCGTGGCGCCTTCTGCGCCCATCGTGGTGGCGGCGCCGGTGCTGAAGGCCAGCTCAGAGATCGCCTCGCTGTTCAGCAGCAAACAGTTCAACGAGCGAAAAGCCTGGCTGGAGTTGGCGGCATTGTGGAAGCTGCCCCTGGCCGAGGGCGACCCGTGCGCCCAGGCCCAGCAGGCCCAGGTGCATTGCTTTCGCAGCAGCCGCGGGCTGGGGCTGATCCGCCAGCTGGACCGCCCCGGCATCCTCACGCTGAACGACGAGAGCGGCCGCGCCACCTATGCCTTGCTGACCGCACTGAACAACGACAGCGCGACCTTGAGCATGGCCGGTGTGTCCAAGACCGTGCCGGTCAGTGTTTTGCTGAAGGTGTGGCGCGGTGATTTCGCGACCTTCTGGCGCGCGCCTCCGGGCTATCTGCAATCCATCGTGGATGGCAATGCGGGCCCGCTGGTGGACAACCTGGCCACGCGGCTGGCCATGGCGCAAGGCGAGCCCGTGACCGCCGACAAACGCACCTACGACGCGGCCCTCAAGGCCAAGGTGGCCGCTTTCCAGCAGGCCCAGGGCTTGAGGCCCGACGGCGTGGCAGGGCCCACCACTTTCATGCAGCTCAATCGCGTCACGGGTGTGGATGAGCCACGCCTGCGGGCGGGGGGATAAGCGATGTCTTACATACTTGACGCCCTCAGGCGCGCCGATTCGGAGCGCGAACGCGGCACCGTGCCGAGCATCCATTCACCGCCGGTGCCCCCGGTGGTTGACGATCCCAAGCCGCGGCCTGGTGGCGGCCAGTCTCAGGTGCTGGTGGCCGTCATCGTCGTCCTGCTGCTGGCCCTGGCGGGTCTGCTGGCCTGGCACCTGATGAGTGGCAAAGCGCCGGCCCCGGTGGCGGTGACCGAGCCTGCTGCTGTGGTGGCGCAGTCGCCGGAGCCACAGCCCGAGCCGCAACCCGCACCGCAAGCTGAACCACCGCCCGTGCAGGCCGTGCCAATGCCATCCCCCGCGCCGGTGACACCTCGGCCGCAGGTGGCGGCGCCGCCTTCGCCACCGCCCCAGGTCCAAGCGCAAAACCAGGCCGCCGCGCCCATCCTGTCCGTGCCCCCGCGGCCTGCCCCCACCGCGCGGGTCACCACAGCCCCCCCGGTGACAGCGCCCGCCGCCCCTGAAGCCGACAACCGCCTCTACGCCTTCAGCGAGCTGCCCGCCAACATCCAGCGCGATCTGCCCAAGCTGGTGATCGGGGGCGCGATGTATTCGGAGACCCCGGCCAACCGCATGCTCATCATCAACAGCCAGGTCTTCCACGAAGGTGACAAACTCACCCCGGACCTGGTGCTGCAAGAGATCAGGCTCAAGTCGGCGGTGCTGAAATACAAAGGCTACCGTTACGGCGTCAACTACTGACCTTGGCCTAGCGCCCTCCACCCATGAAAAACCTCCACGCAGACGTCGCGATCATTGGCTTTGGCACGGCGGGCATGGGGGCGTACCGCGCCGCCCGTGACCACACCGACCGCGTCGTGGTCATCCAGGCCGGCCCCTTTGGCACCACCTGCGCGCGCGTGGGCTGCATGCCGAGCAAACTGCTGATCGCGGCGGCCGACAGCGCCCATGCCATCGCGCAGGCACCCACTTTCGGCGTGCACGCGGGCCCCGTGAAGGTGGATGGCGCCGCGGTGATGCAGCGGGTGCGCTCGGAGCGCGACCGCTTCGTGGGCTTCGTGCTGGACACCGTCAACGACTGGCCCGCCGAGCAGCGTGTGCTGGGCCGTGCCCGTTTCACGTCGCCCCACGAATTGATGGTGGACGAGCACACCCGCGTCACCGCGAAGCGCGTGGTCATCGCCACCGGCTCGTCGCCGATGATTCCGCCGGGCTGGCGCGAAGCCCTGGGCGACCGGCTGGTCACCAACGACGAAGTGTTCGACTGGGCCACCTTGCCCCAGTCCTTGGCCGTGGTGGGTGGTGGCGTGATCGGCCTGGAACTGGCGCAGGCCCTGTCGCGGCTGGGCGTGCGCGTCAAGCTGTTCAGCAAGGGGGCCAAGCTGGGCCCTTTGACCGATCCCGAGGTCAGCGCCCAGGCCTTCACCATCCTGTCGGCCGAGATGGCGGTGGTGGCGCCCGCCGAGGTGCTCACCGTCAGCCGACAGGGCGACCAGGCCCAGCTCACTTACCGCGTTGACGGGGCCGAGCACACGGAAGTGTTCGAGCAGGTCCTGGTGGCGGCAGGCCGGCAGCCCAACCTGGCCGGCCTGGACTTAACCGCCGCGGGCATTGCCGTCAACGACAAGGGGGTGCCGGCTTTTGATTTGGAGACCGGCCAGATCGGCGACAGCCACGTGTTCATCGCCGGTGACGCCAACAATGCCCACCCCCTGCTGCACGAGGCCGCCGACGACGGCAAGATCGCGGGCGACAATGCCGGGCGCTTTCCGGACGTGCGGGTGCACCCGCGCCGCGCCGCGCTCGGGGTGGTGTTCACCGATCCGCAAATGATGCTGGCTGGCGCCAGTTTCAAAGCCTTGACGGCCTCGGGCCAGGAGTTTGAAGTGGGCGCCGTCAATTTTGACGACCAGGGCCGCAGCCGCGTGATGGGGCAGAACCGGGGCCTGCTGCGGGTGTATGGCGAGCGGCACACCGGCCGTTTTCTGGGTGCAGAGATGGTGGGCCCGGTCGCCGAGCACATCGGGCACCTGCTGTCTTGGGCCGTGCAGCACCAGTTGACGGTGCAGCAGATGCTGGACAGCCCGTTCTACCACCCGGTGGTGGAGGAAGGCGTGCGCACCGCCTTGCGCGAACTGAATCGGCACCTGCGCATGGGCCCCCGCCCGGTGGCCCGCTGCCTGGACTGCGGCCCGGGGGCGTGAAGAGACCTTGATGCGGTAAAAATTCGCGCTTCTCTGGCGCAATGTCACCTACGATAGCCCCACAAAAACGAACGAACGGATGAGGACCGACCAGATGAAGGTCTCCGAGTCGAATGTTGAGGAGCTTGCCAACCGCCATCACCAGTTTCTGACGCCGCATCGGCGCGAATCCTGGCAGCCTTACGTTGCGTTCGTGGCGCTGTCACTGGTGGTGATCAGCCTGCTGGCCACCCTGGCGGTGACCAGCGTCAATGTGTTGGGCGCCTTGCGCGCCTATGTGGGCGGCGAAAGCCTGTGGTCCAAGGCCCGCAGCGACGCGGTTCAGCACCTGCGTGATTTCGCGGTCAAGCGCAACCCGGCCGATTTTGCGGCTTTCGAGCAGGCGCTGCAGCTGCCCCGGGGCGACCAGACCGCGCGTGAGGAAATGCTGCGCGAGAACCCCGACCTGGCCGTGGTGCGCCAGGGCCTGATCGCGGGGGGCAACCACCCGGACGACGTCGAAGGCATGATCACGCTGTTCCGCCGCTTTGGTGATCAGCCTGCACTGCAGGACGCGCTGGCCGCCTGGACCCAGGGCGATGCCTTGTTGGCCAAGCTGCGCGTCGAGGGCCAGCGGCTGCGCCACCACCTGCATGCGCCCACCGATGGCGTGATGGTGCTGGCCTCGCTTGAAGAGGTGCGCGAGCTCAACGCTGAACTGGTGCAGGCCGAAAAGCGTTTCAGCGCCAGCCTGGCCGAAGTCTCGCGCCTGACCGAGAAGATCCTGATCGGCAGCACGTTGGCGGCCGCCGTGGTGCTGGCATTGGGCAGCCTTCTGCTGGTGCGGCATGCGCTGCGGCGCCAGGCTGCGCACCGGCACGCCCTGGTGTCGGCCAATGAGCCGTGGGTGCTGGCGGCCTTCGCGGCCGAGCTCGGCATGTTCGAGATGGTCGTTGATTCGGACCAGATCACCCTGGATGCCAAAGCTGCTGCTTTGTACGGCATGGGGTCGACCGCGATGGCCATGCCGCGCGCCGTGTTGCGCGACCTGGTCCTGCCCGAGGACATGCCTGCCATGCAGGCGGACATCGCCGCCGCCATGCGCTCGGGCGTGCCTTTCAAGACCACCTACCGGCTTCGCCGCCCTGATGGCGTGGTGCGCTATTTTGAGTCGACCGGCCAGCAGATCGAAGGAGCGACGCCCAGCCAGCGGCGCCTGGTGGGCGTGATGCGAGATGTCACCGAAGAGCGGATGCGGGCCGAGCGGGCCATGCAGCGGGATGCAGCCGAGCGCGTGGCCCAGTCGCAGCGCGATTTTCTGTCGCGCCTGAGCCATGAGCTGCGCACGCCCTTGAACGCCATCCTGGGCTTTGCGCAACTGCTTTTGCTGGACCGCGCCAATGCCCTGAACCCGGCGCAGGCGCAGCGCGTCAACATGATGCTGGAGGCGGGCCAGCAACTGCTGGGCATGGTCGAAGACGTGCTGGACCTGACCAAGGTGGAGGCCGGCGAGATCGCCATCGCCTTGCAGCCGGTGGAGCTGGCACCGCTGTGGCGCTCTACCGCGACGATGATCGAAGGCGTGCGTGAGCGCCACCAGGTGACTTTCATCGACCGCTTGCCAGCGCAAGCCCTGTGGGCCAGCGCCGATCCCCAGCGCCTGGCGCAGGTGTTCATCAACCTGCTGACCAACGCGTGCAAATACAACCGCCCCGGTGGCCATGTCGTGGTGGAAGGGTGGGTCGAAGAAGGCCGTGTGGTGCTGGAGTTGTCGGACGATGGCATCGGCATGTCGCCCGAAGACCTGGCCCAGCTGTTCCAGCCCTTCAAGCGCCTGGCACCGAAGGCGGAAAGCATCGAGGGCACGGGCCTGGGCCTGTACATCGTCAAGCAACTGGTCGAGCGCATGGAGGGCAGCATCCGGGTGCACAGCGACATCGGCAAAGGGACCCGCTTCACGCTCAGCTTGCCCGCGGCTCCTCCGCCTATGCCTGCGCCAAGCCCTGACACGGTTTGACGCCACCCGGCTTGCAATCCGGGGCGGCGCCCCCACTTGGGGCCCATGCGCTTGTCCTTGTTGTCCCTGTTGGTCCATGCCTACGTGGCTTGGCGTTTGCTGCCCGCCTTGCCGGGCCCCGCGTGGGGGCCGGCCCTGTTGGGTGGGGTGCTGCTGGTCTCGGCACTGGTCCTGCCGTGGGGGATGATGGCGCGCAGGGTCAGGCACCCGGCTTGGTCTGATGCGTTGGCTTGGGCCGGCCTGCTGTTCATGGGCCTGTTCTCGTCCCTGCTGGTGCTGACGGTGCTGCGCGATGTGGCCTTGCTGTTGGCCGCTGGCCTGCACATGCTGTGGCCGGCTGGCGTGCCCATGGCGGTGTTGCAAAGCCGGTCTGCCGTGGCGGTGCCGGTGGTGGCGGGCCTGGTCACGCTGTGGGGCTTGTTCAATGCACGGCGCCGCGCGGCGGTGGTGCGGGTGGACGTGCCCATCGCTGGCCTGCCCGCTTCACTGCATGGCTTCACCATCGCGCAGATCAGCGACATCCACGTGGGTCCCACGATCAAGGGGCCGTATCTGCAGGCCATCGTTCACGCGGTCAATGGCCTGCAGGCCGACGTGGTGGCGGTGACCGGTGACCTGGTCGATGGCTCGGTGCGCGATCTGGCGCCGCACGTGGCGCCGCTGGCGCGCTTGGCTTCCAAACACGGCACCTACTTTGTCACCGGCAACCACGAGTACTACTCGGGCGCCCATGCCTGGGTGGCAGAGTTGCAGCGCCTCGGGGTCACGGTGTTGATGAACGAGCACGTGGTGCTGCGCCATGGCCCCTTGGCGCCGCAGGCGGAGCTGGTGCTGGCGGGCGTGGCCGACCATGGCGCCCACCACTTTGATCCCACCCACCGCAGCGATCCGCACGCTGCCTTGGCCGGGGCGCCCGCATCGGCGGTGGTCAAGATCCTGCTGGCCCACCAACCGCGCTCGGCCGAAGCGGCGGCCAAGGCGGGCTTTGACCTGCAGTTGTCCGGGCACACCCATGGCGGCCAGTTCTGGCCCTGGAACCTGTTCGTGCCGCTGCAGCAGCCCTTCACCGCGGGCCTGCACCGCTGGCAAGGCTTGTGGGTCTACACCAGCCGCGGCACCGGTTACTGGGGGCCGCCCAAGCGTTTTGGTGCGCCGTCCGAGATCACGCACCTGCGCCTGGTGCCGGCCTGAGGTCAGAAGTTCGCGTTCAGCGTGACGCGGAAGGTGCGCGGCTCCACGGGGTGGAAGTGAACCTGGCTGACGGCGTCGGCCGTGGGGCTCACCCGTGACTCGTAGTAATAGTCGATGTCGCTGGCTTGGCGGTCGAACAGGTTGAACACATCCAGGGCCAGCTTCAGGTTCTTGGTGATCTTGTAGCCGACGCGGGCGTAGGCCAGCAGGGTGGATCTGGAGCGCTGGCTGTTGTCCTCGATCAGGGCGCGCGGCCCGAAGTAGCGCAGCTGAACATGCCCGAACCATGGGCCCAGGTCGCTCACGCTCGCACCGGCCGAGGCCACCATGTTCACCGAGCCCGGCACGTGGCGGCCCGCGTTGGGTGCATCACCTTGCGTCGTCGTGAAACGCGCTTGCGACGCGGCCAGGTCCAGGTCGAACAGCAACCAGGGGGTGGCCACGTAGTGGTTGTTCCATTCGATGCCATGGCGGCGGCTGGCGCCCATGGCTTCGGTCACGCCGGCATCGCCCACAAACACCAGCTCAGAGTCCAGCTTGAGCTGCCACAAGGCCAGCGACGTTTGCAGGCCGGGGATCAGCTCGCTGCGCACCCCCACTTCGAATCCCTTGGAGCGGACCAGGGCGGGCGCTGGATCCACGGCGCTGACCACGCCGCGCGCGTCGTTGCTGTGAAAGCCCTGGCCATGGTTGACGAAGTACTCGGTCTTGTCCCAAGGCCCGAAGACGAGTGACAGCTTGGGGGTGGCGATGCTGGTGGTCTTCTTGCCTGCACTGATGTTGGTGGTCTGGCTCACGTCAACATGGAGCTGGTCGGCGCGCACACCGGCCACGCTCTTGAACCAGGGCGTCCAGCGGGTGGCATTCTCGGCAAACAGGCCCACGCTGGTTTGGCGCACGGTGCTTTGCCGATCGTTGGTGGACAGGCGCTGCCCATCCTTGGCGGCATACAGGCCCAGGGGGTCGATGCGGTCCTGGCGCAGCTGCAGGCCGACGGTGTTGGTGCTGTCGTGGCCAGCGAGGGTGGTGTTCCAGCTTCGGCTGGTGTTCAGCCCCATGACCTTGCGGCGCTCGGCTTGCTCAAACTGGTCGCCGTTGACCTGGTCGTCCAGGAAGTAGGTGAAGTTGCTGACCAACTTCAGCTCCGATTGAATGGCGTAGGCGCTGAGCTTGAAATCGCCATCGTCCATGGCGTGCAGCAAGTTGTACGACAGGCTGAAGCGCTTGGTGCGGCCCTGGTCGGTCGGATCCAAGGTGCCAAAGCGGCCGATCAATCCACTGTCCACCGCGCCTTGAGGCACTTGGTCGCTGGCGTTCCAGTGGGCTGCATAGGCCATCGCGGTCAGCGACGATTTGGTGTTGCCTTCGGCCAGGCTGTAACGCAACACGCCGTTCAGGCGGTGGAACTTTTCAGGGTGGTCCCATGGCCCATCGTTCTGCGCGGCCTCCAGGGCATACAGCAGGGTGCCCGTGGTCAAGGCGGATGAATGGGCCAGCAAGGCACGGCGGTACTGGTTCTCGCCCACAGTGAGTGAGGCCACGCCTCGCGGCAGGGTGTCGAACAGGCGGATGCGGGCCGCGCCGGCCGAAGCGAAGTCACCTTCTTCGGCGCCATAGGGGCCCTTGCGGTAGCTGAGGCGATCGACCAGCTCGGGGATCAGCCAATTGAGGTCGCTGTAGCCGTGGCCGTGGGCGTGCGTGGGCATGTTCACCGGCATGCCATCCACGAAGGTGGCGAAGTCGGTGCCATGGTCCAGGTTGAATCCGCGCAGGAAATATTGGTTGGCTTTGCCGTCGCCACTGTGCTGCGTCACGATGACGCCTGGCACGAACTCCAGCACCTCGGCCGCGCGCAAGGTGGGGCGGTTCTCGATCAGCTTGGAGGTGACGACACCCTGGCTGGCCGCGTCGGAGGTGCCGACGGCGTTGTTGTAGTTGCCCCGGACCACGGTGGGTTCCAGTTCGGTGGTTTGGGCGCCTGCCCAAGAGGTGCTCAAGGCCAGGGCGCTGGCCAGGCAGGTGCTTGCGAACGGTGCGGTCATGTCAAGGGGTTCCGATGAAGGCGTGCTTGGTGTCCAGTACGCAGGAGACGGGATGGTGGATGCACCGACCGGCCCAGGCGCACATCAAGGGGTGGGCGCTTTCTTTTCAAGCCACAGGCGCAGCACCTCGATCCCCGTGAACAGGGCCAAGCTCCATCCAAACACTGGCAAGGCCAGGCTCAAGGCGCCAGCCAGGGGCAGCAACCACCACCAGGTTTGGGGCGGCAGTTGGCGCAAAGTTTGCCGGCTGACCTGGGGTGCGGCCAAGCCACCGCGCGGGCGACGATGCCACCACATCATCAGGCCTGACACCACTGAGAACACCGCGGCCAGTGCGGTCAGGATGAGCAGCACCTGGTTCCACCAACCGAACTCGCCCCGGTGAAACGGGATGCCCACGGCGGTGGCCTTGGACATGGCGGGCAATTGATCCCAGCCACTGCGGAACAAGGCCTGGCCTGAGTAGGCGTCCACCAGGCTGGTGAACCTTTTGCCAGGCTGTGATCGGTCGAAGTTCTCTGCGCGCCACAGGCCGCCGGCCCCTTTGGGCGGGGTCAATTGCAGAGCGATGTCGGGTGACTGGGCGCGCACTTTTTCGTGAACCTCTTGCCAGCTCAAGGGCGTGCCGCCAGGCACAGGCTGAGACCGAAGGCCCTTGGGTGCCTTGGGCGTGCCTTGGCCCAGGGCTTGTTGGGCGGCGCGGAAGTTGTCGCCGCTGTGCTGCGCCCAGGTCAGGCCGGTGACCAGCACCGTGACCGTCACCAGCCCCAAGGCGATGGCAACGCTGGCATGCAGGTCACGCCAGGTGAGGCGCTTGGACACGCCCCGGCGTGGCCACAAGGCCCGCCAGCCCGGGCCGCCTTGGGCTTGCGGCTTGGGCCACCACAAGGCCAGGCCGGTGGCAAACAGCACCAGCATCCAGCTGGCGCCCAGCTCGATCAGCCAACGCCAGCCGTTGCCTTGCAATGCGCTGGAATGCAGTTTCTTGGACCAGGTCTTGAAACGTTGCAACTCGGGCAACTGGCCCAGCACCTGCGCCGTGTAAGGGTTGACGTAGACGATGCTGCCGGTGGGCAGGCCGTGGTCGTGCTCACCTTGGCCCTGGTGGTGGGCATGGGCCGCTTGAAGGTAGACCTGGGTGCTGTCGGTGGCCGCGTGGGCCGGCACCACGTGGCGCAAGGCCTCGTGCGGGTGATCGGCCAGGGCGGCAGCCACTTGCTGGTCCAGGGGCTTGGGCGCGGTGCCATTGGTGGGCAGGGTGACTTGGTCCAGGTCCGCGTAGAGGCGGGCTTCGATCTGCGGTGACAGCGCGTAGAGCAGGCCGGTCAGCGCGGCAAAGACCACGATGGGGGCGCTGATCAAGCCTGCCCAGAAGTGAATGCGCCAGAACAGGCGGTGCAGTGTGTGGTTCATGGTCGTGTCTGGTCAAAGCTTGAAGCGCAGCTCGGCAATCAGCGTGCGCCCGGGGTAGGGGTGCGATTGGTAGGCGCGGGCATCCAGCGCATTGTTGAGGCCCAGGGCCAGTTCCAGTTGTTTCGTCAGCTGGTGGCTGCCGCGCAGGTCCAGCTGGTTGACGCTGGAGACGCCGCCGTAGACGTTGGGGTTGATGTCGGCGTTGTAGACGTCGTTGTAGGCGCGCCCTTCGTGGCGGTAGCCGGCGCTGAAGCGCCAATCGGCGTTGAGCTGGTAGCTGGCTTGCACGGTGGCGCGCTCTTTGGGCACGCGCAACCACCATTGGCCGACCGAGGCTGGGTCCTGCTGGTTGGCTTTGATCTTTGAATGGGTGAGCGCCAAGCTGGCGTCCAGGGACAAGCCGCGGATGAACAGGTCTAGCGCTTGCCAGGCGAACTCGATGCCCGAGGTTTTGACGCGGTCCACGTTCCGCACGCAGCTGTAGTTGGTGGCGCTGGTGCCAGTGGTTTGGCATGCCAGGGCGTCGGTGGTGGTCTGCCGCAAGATGGCGTTCTTCACATCGTCGTGGAACAGAGAAACGCGCAGGCGTTGGGTGTCCCAGGTTTGCTCGGCGCTCAGCTCGACCGCGTCTGATGTTTCAGGCTGCAGGTTCGGGTCGGACAGGGTGACCGAGGTTGAGGTCACCGTGCCGTTGTATAGCTCTTCGACGTTGGGGAAGCGCACACCGCGTCCGGCGCTGAGCTTGAGGACCAGGTCGTCGCGCACGCTCCAGGCGAGGGCGGCTTTGGGTGAGTGGCCATGCAGCGTGCGCTCAGGGTAGGGCCGGGACTGGCCGCCACCGAACTGGCTGCCATCGAAGGCCCGGAACTGCTCTTCGCGCCAGCCCAGGGTCAGCCTCAGGTCGTCTTGCAGGCGCCAGGCGTCCTGGGCATACAGGGCCGTTACTTCGGTCTTGCCTCGGTAGTATTGGGTCAGGGCGCCGCCACTGCTGTTGCGCCAGTCGGTGATGGCTTGCACCGTGTTGTCCAGTTGGTAGGCATTGCGGTGCAGGCCGAAGGCCAAGGCATGGCGGCCATCGGTCCAGTCGCCAGCGCTGGGCGTCCAGGTGCCTTGCACTTCGAAGGTGTTCCAGCCCGTGCCGTCGCGGCGGGTCAGCGTGCCGTCGCTGCCGTTGCTGCTGAAAGCCACGGCGTCTGGCTGGTTGGCTTGGCGCGCGTCGTCATTCAGGATGCGGTAGTCAGAGATCACCACCGAGCCGTTCCAGCCGGTGGCGTTGCGTGTCTTCACCGTGGCGCCCAGTTGCTGGTGCGATTCTTCGCGGGTGGAGGGCGCGAATGAGGACGCGGCGATCCTGAAGATGTTGCCGTCGTGGCTGATGTCACCTTTCCAAACCGGGTTGCCGTTGCCATCGCGTAAAAACGTGGCGTTGCGCGTCTCTGATCGGTTGCCCCACCAGGAGGCCATGACGCTGCCCTCCACCGTGGGTGTGAAACGGTAGCCCGCACGCAGGTTCACCGTGTCTTGCACCGTGTGGTCGATGGCCCCGGCGTTGGCCCCGAAGATGGCGCGCTTCAAGCCTTTGGGGTCGGTGTCGTAGACCACGCCCGTCACGGGAATCACGGCGGTTGGCGGCGGATTGGTGAGTGGGGCAAACACACCGCTGGCGTTGGCCGACACCGACCCGTACTGCATCGGCTGCGAGGTCGAATCCTGGTGGTTCACATCGGCCGTGAACCACAAGCCGGTGTCCAGCCTTTGCCCCAGGTGCAGCGACACCTGCTGGGCACCGTAGTGGTCCTTCTGCCCATACAGGTCAAAGCTTTGGCGGGCTGCGATCACGCGTCCCGAGGCCTCTAGGCCTTTGGGCACGCGCTGGCTCACGGACATCGTCGTGCCGATGGAGTTGCCTGGCAGCAGCGCTGAGTAGGGGCCGTAGAGCACATCCACGCGCTCCATGGCTTCGGGCGAGATCATGTTCCAGCGCGGCGCGTCAAAGCGACCCAGGAAGTTCGAGATCAAATAGCCGTCCAGGTAGACCAGCGCGCGCGAGGGTTGCAGGGTGCCGAAGCTGCGCCCGGCGATCAGGGCGTTGCGGTCGCCGATGTAGCGCTTGCGCACCGTGGTGTTGGGCAGGTACTGCAGCGCGTCTTCCGGGTTGACCAGATTCTGGTCGCGCAACTGATCGAAGGTTTTGCTGGCCGTGGAGCCCGGCAGACCGGCGGGCAGGCCGCTGCGGCCAGCGCCTTTCGATCCGGTGACGACGACGGGGGACAGCTCGGTGTCGGTGGCCACGCCTTGGGCGTGGGCGAACGGGGTGCAGGTGGCGGCGCAAGCCAGCGCCAAAGCGTGCAGGCGCACGTGGAACGGAAACATGTCTAGACACTCCAGGTCGGATCGGGCCACCCAGCCAAAGCCAGGCGGTGCTCAGGGGCGGATCAGACTGAAGTGGGCGGCGCGCGCGCTTGCGGTGGTGCCCACGCGAACAGGCTGCGTGGGGCGTGCAGGAAAAGGAAGGGCAGCCCGTCGGCGAGCGGCGTGGCCATGGCCACCACTGGTGGCGGTGCTGGCAGCAAGGCGGCATCGTGCCCCTGCACCAGGCAGAAAGGGCAGTGCTCACCGGCATGCTCGCCGCTGGGCAGGCTGCCCTTGGCATCGGCCCGGTCAGACTTGGTCATGGCGATCAGCTTGTTGCCGGTGCTGGAGCACACCTCGACCCAGGTGATGGGCGCATGCGACCAGGCCCGCACGCCGTGGGACACCGTGGGCGCGAGTGCGCCCAGCAGGATCGCGCAGAGAGCGATCCAGGCAGTCCAGCGGCGGTGAAGGCGTGAGAAGACCATGGGCCTCAAGTGTACGTGCTGGGCCCTTGGAAGCCACCGGCGCGGTAGGTCAGCACCAGGGTGTCGCGCCAGCCGTGTTCGCCCAAAGGCTGGATGGGGGTGGATTCGTGGATCACGCGGGCGTCGTCCAGCAGCAGCACGCTCCACGGCTCGTTCAAGGTGAAACGCACGCCGTGCGGGCCATCGGCTTCGAAGACGCGCGTCTCGCCCCCTTTGACTTGGTGGCGCCCGACCATCACGACCGCCACGAAATCCACGCCATCGCGGTGAGCGCCCTCAGGGGTGGGACGGCCGATGCCGCCAGCAGTGTCCACGCGGAACTGGTGCGCTTCGATGAACCACTGCGGCATGGGTTTGGCGGCATTGAACTGCTGGCCCAGCAAGGTCAACAACTGGCGCCAGGCGGGGTGCTGGCTGACCTCGGCATCGACAGGTTCGAACCAGCGTTCAAAGCCGCCGTGCAGCGCGTTGTAAGTCACGGGTTGCCAGTGGGCGCGGTGCGGGGCCTGGGTCAGCGTGCCTTCAATGTTGTCGAGCACATAACAGCTGTGGCGGCGAAAGCGGTAATGGCCGCCATCGCGCAAGTGGGTGTCGGCAGGCAGCTGGTTCCAGGTGGCGCCCAGGGGTGCCAGGTCGGCTTCGTGCACCTGCAGGGCGGGCAGCAGGTTGGCGGGGCTCAGCAGGGCCCAGCCTTGGGCTTTTAGTTGGGCGGGCAGGTCCGCGAGTGGGGTGGGCGTGACGGCGTTCATGCGCCAATGGTCGCATGTTTGCGCGGTGCTTAACTCAGGCAAAGGCGCTGAAGCGCCCGTCGCGGCACCAAGCCCACAGGCCCAACTGGCCTGCTTGCGCTGCATCAATGGCCAGCGAGGTGGGCGCCGACACGGTGGCCAGCAAGGGCACGCCCGCGCGGATGCACTTGTGCACCAGCTCGTGGCTGGCTCGGCTGGTCATCAGCACCCAGCCTTCGTCGGTGGCCGTGCCAGACTGCGCCAGGTGGCCCAGCAGTTTGTCGAGCGCGTTGTGCCGGCCAACGTCTTCGAACACTTGCCGCAACTGTCCTTGGGGTGAGACCCACGCGGCCGCGTGCAGGGCCCCGGTCAAGGCGTTGAGGGCTTGCCGACCGGGCAGCTCCAGCAGGGCGGTTTGCACGGCAGACTGGGCATCGTCGGCGCGCCACGCCGTGAGCCAGTCGGGGGTGGACCAGTTGGCTGGTCGGGCAGGCGCCTGCGCCCATTGCTTCAGGCTTTCCAGGCCGCACACCCCACACCCTGTGCGCCCTGACATTTGCCGGCGGCGCTCTTGAAGCCTGGCAAAGCTGCGCGTGGCCACCTCAAGCCGCACTTCCCAACCCAGCGAGGTGGGCACCACGTCAATGCCATAGCACTGCGCCACGTCGTCCAGCAGGCCTTCGCTCAGCGCAAAGCCCAGGCCCAGTTCGGCCAGGTTCAAGGGCGTGGCCATCATCACCACGTGCGACACACCGTTGAACAGCAAGGCCACGGGGGCCTCCACGGCCACGGCTTCCTCGCTCGCAGTGCTCGCCCCATCCGGGCTGGACCGCCGCACCGACCGTTCACACCAGGCAGACTCGCCCTGGCTCATGCGCGCGGGCCGGGCTGGGTCGGGCTTTCGGGCAGGCCGCAGTGGTCGGCGGGCTCGCCCAATGGGCCCTGGCTGGCCGTGAGCCGCACCGGGATGTACTTGGAGGTGGGCGTGCCTGCGCCTTCGGCCACGCTGTGCAATGGCACCAGCGGGTTGGTCTCGGGGTAGTAGGCCGCCAGGCAGCCACGTGGGATGTCATAAGCCACCAGCTTGAACTGCGGCGCGCTGCGGTCAATGCCATCGTCGCTGATGGTGTGCAGGTCCACCCAGTCACCGGCCTTGAAGCCCAAGGCCTTGAGGTCATCGGCGTGGATGAAGACCACACGGCGCTGACCCCACACGCCCCGGTAGCGGTCATCCAGGCCATACAGCGTGGTGTTGTACTGGTCATGCGAGCGCATGGTGGCCAGCGTGAACACCGTGGCCATCGGGCTTTGCCGGCGGGCCCGGTGCACCACGGTGTCTTGCGAAATGGGGTGGGCGTGGAACTCGGCCTTGCCCGATGCCGTGGCCCACACACGTTCACTGGCGGTGTTGCGCAAACGGAAGCCACCGGGCGTGCGCACGCGGTGGTTGAAGCCGGCAAACTCATCCAGCGTGGCTTCGATGCGTTCGCGGATGCGGTCGTAGTCTTCCACCATCCATTGCCAGCGTTGCTTGCTGCCCAGCGTGGCTTCTGCCAGGCGGGCCACGATGGCCGGCTCGGACAACAGGTGCTCGCTGGCCGGTGCATTGGTGCCATGCGACAAGTGAACCATGCTCATCGAGTCTTCCACCGTCACGCTTTGGGGCCCACCCACCTGCGCATCGGTTTCAGTGCGGCCCAGGCAGGGCAGGATCAGCGCGGCGCGGCCATGCACCACGTGGCTGCGGTTCAGTTTGGTGGACACCTGCACGGTCAGATCACAACTGCGCAGCGCGGCCCAGGTGCGCGGTGTGTCCGGCGTGGCGGCCGCGAAGTTGCCGCCCATGCCAAAGAAGACCTTGGCGCGCCCATCGGCCATGGCCGCGATGGTCTCGACCGTGTCAAAGCCATGCGCGCGCGGTGGCTTGAAGCCCAGGACCTGCTCCAGGCGGTCCAGAAAAGCCGCGCTGGGCTTCTCATAAATGCCCATGGTGCGGTCGCCCTGCACATTGCTGTGGCCACGCACCGGGCAGGCACCCGCGCCCGGCTTGCCCATGTGCCCGCCCACCAGCAAGAGGTTGCTCAGCATCTGGATGGTGCCCACCGCGTGAGGGTGCTGGGTGATGCCCATGCCCCAGCACACGATGAGGCTTTTGGCGTGGCGCACCACGTTCGCGGCTTCCAGCAGTTGCGATCGGCTCAAGCCGGATTCGCGTTCGATCAAGGCCCAATCTTCGGCCCGCAGATCGGTGGCCAAGGCGCCAAAGCCCGTGGTGTGCTCGGCGATGAAGGCATGGTCCAGCACGGGCGGCGTGCCGTGCAGGCGCGCTTCGTCATCCCAGGTCAGCAACTGTTTGAGCAGGCCTTTGACCACCGCCAGGTCGCCCCCGATGCGGGGCTGGAAGTAATGCGAGCTAATGCGCGTGGCCCCGCCCGTGGTCATCTCGATGGGGCTTTGCGGATCGGCGAAACGCTCCAGGCCCCGTTCGCGCAAAGGGTTGAAGCTGACGATGCGCGCACCGCGCTTGGAGGCTGCCCGCAACTCGGCCAGCATGCGCGGGTGGTTGGTGCCCGGGTTCTGGCCGAAGATGAGGATGGTGTCGGCCAGCGTGAAGTCGTCCAGCGTGACCGTGCCCTTGCCCACGCCGATGCTGCCTTTCAGGCCCACGCCGCTGGGCTCGTGGCACATGTTTGAGCAATCGGGGAAGTTGTTGGTGCCGTACTCGCGCACGAACCACTGGTACAAGAAAGCCGCCTCGTTGCTGGTGCGGCCTGAGGTGTAGAACACCGCCTGGTTCGGGTCGGGCAGGGCCTTCAGGTGCTGCGCGATCAGCTCGAAGGCGGCATCCCATTCGATGGGCAGGTAGCGGTCGCTGGCCGGGTCGTAGGCCATGGGGTGCGTGAGCCGGCCCAGGCCTTCCAGAAAATAATCGGACTGCGCGGCCAGTTCTCGCACGGTGTACTGGGCCAGCACCTCGGGCGTGCAGCGGCGCGCGGTGGCCTCGGCCGCCACGGCCTTGGCGCCGTTCTCACAGAACTCGAAAGAGGAACCGTGGTTGCGGTCGGGCCAGGCGCAGCCGGGGCAATCAAAGCCATCCGGCTGGTTGGCGTGCAGCAAGGTGCGCGCGCCCTTGGCCGGGATGCCTTGCTCTTTCAGTTGGTGCGCCACGCTGCGCAAGGCGCCCCAGCCGCCCGCGGGGTAGGGGTAGACGTCGATCTTCTGGTCGCTCATGACCGGATCATGCTTTCAGAGGATGGATCAGTTGCGCGCCCTCACACGGCCATTGACGACCGACACCTTGGCGCCCACCGCGTGTTGCGTGTTCAAGGTGTATTCACGAACCGTGCCATTGCCCAGGCGGACCTTGGTGGCGTAGACGGTGCGCTTCTTCACATTCTTCTCGACCTCGTGACCGGCAAAGCCACCGGCCACGGCGCCGCCCACCGTCAAGACGGTGTTGCCGTTGCCTTTGCCCAGCTGGTTGCCGACCAGGCCGCCCAGCACCGCGCCGCCCACCGCGCCCACGCCCGAGCCTTCGCCCTTGACCTGCCGAGCCGTGACCGACGTGACTTCACCGCAGGTGGCGGGGGTGCATTGCACGGCATTGGAGGTGGCCGCGTGCGCGCGCAGGCCAATGCTCAATCCGCCCACGAGCAGAGCCGCGCCCACCAGCCAGCCGATGGTGCGGGCCACGCGGCGCTGGTCGGGCAAGGTTTTGGTTTTCAGGACAGTGTTCATGCTGGTCTCCTCAGGTGAAGGACCAGTTTAGACCTCACTGGCCAGGCGCGCTTGAACAGGGCTTGCGCCCTTCAGTCCTTGGGGATGGGGCGCGGCCGGCCTTCGCTGTCGGTGGCGACGTAGGTGACCTTGGCCTCGGTCACCTTGACCAAATGCGGATCGGACGGCCGGCGCTCGGCCCAGACCTCGACGTGCACGCTGACCGAAGTCGTGCCAATGCGGTCGACCCGGGCATAGAAGGACAGCAGGTCGCCCACCGACACGGCCGAGCGGAACACGAACTCGTTGACCGCCACCGTGGCGATGCGGCCTTTGGCAATGCGCGCCGGCAGCAGGCAACCCGCCAAGTCCACCTGCGACATGATCCAGCCGCCAAAGATGTCGCCGTTGCCGTTGGCATCGCGGGGCATGGGCATCACGCGCATGACCAGTTCCATGTCGGGCGAGAGGTCGGGCGGGGTCAGGAGGGTATTGCGGGAGGAGGCAGCAGTCATGGGGAATCCGGTCGACAATCGACGTCACAGCACTAAGTAGAAACCATTGTTCCAGAATGCGACGCACCCCGACCGCCACGGCCCCTGAAAATCCGCCTTCCGCCACAGAAATCAAGCGTTCCGATTGGGCCACCCTGTCGCGCCTGTGGCCTTATTTGTGGGCTTACCGGGTGCGCGTGGTGCTGGCCTTGGGCTTCATGGTGGGCGCCAAGCTGGCCAACGTCGGCGTGCCGCTGCTGCTCAAAACTCTGATTGACCGGCTGGCCCCCAGCGCGGGCAGTGCGCAGGCCATGATGGTGGTGCCGCTGGGCTTGTTGCTGGCTTATGGCCTGTTGCGCTTGTCGACCTCGTTGTTCACCGAGTTGCGTGAACTCGTGTTTGCCAAGGCCACCGAAGGCGCGGCGCGGCGCATCTCCTTGCAGGTGTTTGCGCACCTGCACGCGCTCAGTTTGCGCTTCCACCTGGAGCGCCAAACCGGCGGCATGACCCGCGACATCGAGCGCGGCACCCGCGCCGTGCACTCGCTGATCTCTTACTCGCTGTACAGCATCATCCCCACGTTGATCGAGGTGGTGCTGGTGCTCACCTTGCTGGCCACCAAGTTCGACGTGGCCTTTGCCTGGATCACTTTGGTGGCGCTGGTGGTCTACGTGACCTTCACCGTGACGGTGACCCATTGGCGCACACGCTTTCGCCGTGAGATGAACGAGCTAGATTCGAAAGCGCACACGCGCGCCATCGACTCGCTGCTGAACTTCGAGACCGTGAAGTACTTCAACAACGAGGCCTTCGAGACACGCCGCTACGACGAAAGCCTGGACCGTCTGCGCAGTGTGGCCGTGAAGGCCCAGCGCAGCTTGTCGTTCTTGAATGCGGGGCAGCAAACCATCATCGCCACCGGCCTGATCGTGATGCTGTGGCGCGCCACCGAAGGGGTGGTGGCCGGGCGCATGACGGTGGGCGACCTGGTCATGGTCAACGCCTTCATGATCCAGCTCTACATCCCGCTCAACTTCCTGGGGGTGATTTACCGCGAGATCAAGCAGTCGCTCACGGACCTGGACAAGATGTTCAACCTGATGGAGCGCGAGCGTGAAGTGGCCGACGCACCGGATGCCAAGCCGCTGCTGCTCAAAGGGCCGCCTTCGGTCCGGTTCGACCACGTCAACTTTGCCTACGAGGCCGACCGGCCCATCCTGCACGACCTGAGCTTCGAGATCCCAGCGGGGCAGACGGTGGCGGTGGTCGGCCCTTCGGGCTCGGGCAAGTCGACCTTGGCGCGTCTGCTCTACCGCTTCTATGACATCCAGCCGGGCCAGGGCCGCATCTCGGTCAATGGCCATGATGTGCGCGGTCTGACGCAAGACAGCTTGCGCCGCAGCATCGGCATTGTGCCGCAAGACACCGTGCTCTTCAATGACACCGTGGCCTACAACATCGCTTATGGCCGGCCTGAAGCCACGCGCGAAGAGGTGGAAGCCGCCGCGCGTTCGGCGCGCATCCACGACTTCATCGCCAATGTGCCCAAGGGTTACGAAACCATCGTGGGGGAACGTGGCTTGAAATTATCGGGTGGCGAAAAACAGCGCGTGGCCATCGCCCGCACCCTGTTGAAAGACCCACCGATCCTGGTGTTTGATGAGGCCACCTCGGCGCTCGATTCGGCGAATGAGCGCGCCATCCAGGCCGAACTCGCGGCCGTGGCGCAAGGCAAAACGGTGCTGATCATCGCGCACCGCTTGTCCACCATCGTGCATGCCCACGAGATCCTCGTGATGGAAGCGGGGCGCATCATCGAGCGCGGCACACACGCGCATTTATCAGCGGCCAACGGGCGATACGCGCAAATGTGGCGCTTGCAGCAAAGCGAGCAGCATGCCGACCTAGGGGGGTGAAACCGCCTGCAAAAGGCTTGCTGAAACCGACGCCCCGACGCTATACTCTGCCTCCTTTTTAAGCAGCCCTGGCCGCCTCTGCAACGTCGCAAGCGCCGGGGCTGCGTCGCCTTGTCTGGCCCCGCGGTTCCACGCCACTTCAATGCACATTGGTCCCATTTCCCTGCCGAATCGCCTGTTCGTGGCCCCCATGGCAGGGGTCACGGACCGGCCGTTCCGCCAGCTGTGCAAGCGGCTGGGCGCGGGTTATGCCGTGAGCGAAATGGTGACCAGCCGCAAAGAGTTGTGGAACACGCTCAAGACCTCGCGCCGCGCCAACCACGAGGGCGAGACCGCGCCCATCGCCGTGCAGATCGCCGGCACCGAGCCCGGCATGATGGCCGAGGCCGCCGCTTACAACATCGACCGTGGCGCCCAGATCATCGACATCAACATGGGTTGCCCCGCCAAGAAGGTGTGCAACAAATGGGCGGGGTCGGCCTTGATGCAGGACGAGGCTCTGGCATTGCAGATCGTGGAAGCCGTGGTGGCCGCCTGTGCGCCCCACAACGTGCCCGTGACCTTGAAGATGCGCACCGGTTGGTCCGCGCAAAACAAGAATGCCGAGCGCATTGCCCGTGCCGCCGAAAGCGCCGGCATCGCCATGCTGACCGTGCATGGCCGCACCCGCGAGCAAGGCTACAAGGGCTTGGCCGAGTACGACACCATCGCCGCGGTCAAGGCCGCGGTGGGCGTGCCCGTGGTGGCCAATGGCGACATCACCAGCCCCGAGAAAGCCCTGGAAGTGCTGCGCTACACCGGCGCCGACGCCATCATGGTGGGCCGCGCCGCGCAAGGCCGCCCTTGGATCTTCGGTGACATTGCACACTTTCTGGCCACCGGTGAGCACCGCGCCCAGCCCTTGACCGAACAGGTCAAACAATGGCTGCTGGAACACCTGGACGACCACTACGGCCTGTATGGCGAATTCATCGGCGTGCGCACCGCGCGCAAGCACATCGGCTGGGCCGTGCGTGCGCTGCCCGGCGGTGAAGCCTTCCGAGATCACATGAACACCCTGGACGTCTGTTCGGCCCAAGTGCAGGCCGTGACGGATTTTTTTGACCAGCTGAGCCTGAGCCACCGTCGCTTGCCGACCGTGACCAGCGCGCTCGGCGAAGACGATGACGACGCCACGCTGCCGGCTGACCAACCGGCGCTGTGCATGGCGAACTGAAGCACCATGAGTAGCAAAAAGAACATCCAAGACTGCATCAAAGACAACCTGGAAGGCTACTTCCATGACCTGCGCGGTGCCGAGCCGTTTGCCGTGTACGACATGGTCGTCAACGCGGTGGAGCGGCCCATGCTGGAAGTGGTGATGGCGCGCGCCGAGGGCAACCAGTCGCGCGCGGCCGAGTGGCTGGGCATCAACCGCAACACCCTGCGCCGCAAGTTGATCGAGCACAAGCTCATCAAGTGATTGACCGATTTCGTTTTTATCTCTGACCTGAAGCATCCCCCATGAGCCAAAACCTCACCGCGCTGTTGTCCGTGTCCGACAAGACCGGCATTGTTGAATTCGCGCAAGCGCTGCACGCCCAAGGCGTCAAGCTGTTGTCCACCGGCGGCACCGCCAAGCTGCTGGCCGACAAGGGCCTGCCGGTGACGGAAGTGTCCGAGGTGACGGGCTTCCCCGAGATGCTCGATGGCCGCGTCAAGACCCTGCATCCGCGTGTGCACGGTGGTCTGCTGGCCCGCCGCGATTTGCCCGAGCACATGGCCGCTTTGAAAGAACACGGCATCAACACCATCGATATCCTGGTGGTCAACCTGTACCCGTTTGCGCAAGCCACGGCCAAGCTTGACTGCACGCTGGAAAACGCCATCGAGAACATCGACATCGGCGGCCCCACCATGCTGCGCGCCGCCGCCAAGAACTGGCAGGACGTGGCCGTGATCATCGACCCGGTCGACTACACGCAAGTGCTGTCTGAACTGAAGGGCGAGGGCCTGGCCCGCGGCACCAAGTTCATGCTGGCCAAGAAGGTGTTTGCCCACACCGCCGCCTACGACGGCATGATCACCAACTACCTGACCGCGCTGGAAGCCGGCAGTGAGTTGAAGACCGAAGCCGTGCCGGTGCGTGCCGAGTACCCCGAAGTGTTCAACCTGCAGCTGAACAAGGTGCAGGGCATGCGCTACGGCGAGAACCCGCACCAATCGGCCGCGTTCTACCGCGAAGCGCAGCCGGTGGAAGGCACGCTCTCGCAATGGACGCAGATCCAGGGCAAGGAGCTGTCCTTCAACAACATCGCCGATGCCGATGCGGCCTGGGAATGCGTGAAGGCGTTTGAAGAATGCGCCTGCGTGATCGTCAAGCACGCGAACCCCTGCGGCGTGGCCGTGGGTGCGACGCCTTTGGAGGCTTATCAAAAGGCCTTGAAGACCGACCCCACCAGCGCCTTCGGCGGCATCATGGCCTTCAACCGCCCGATCGATGCCGATGTGGTCGAGGCCATCAATGCCAACAAGCAGTTCGTGGAAGTGGCCATCGCGCCTGCCATCACGCCCGCGGCCCGCGCGGCCTATGCCGGCAAGCAGAACGTGCGCCTGCTGGAAGTGCCCATCAGCAAGCTGAGCAATGCGCTGGACTTCAAGCGCGTGGGCGGCGGCATGCTGCTGCAATCGGCCGACAACATCGACCTCGTCGGTGACGTGAAGGTGGTCAGCGAAGTGCAGCCCACCGAGCAACAGATGAAGGACATGCGCTTCGCGTGGACCGTGGCCCGCTTCGTCAAGAGCAACGCCATCGTGTTCTGCAAGGATGGCATGACCATGGGCGTGGGCGCTGGCCAGATGAGCCGCCTCGATTCGGCCCGCATCGCCTCGATCAAGGCGGGCCACGCTGGCCTGACGCTGCAAGGCTCGGCCGTGGCGTCGGATGCGTTTTTCCCATTCCGTGATGGGCTGGACGTGGTGGTGGACGCGGGCGCGACCTGCGTGATCCACCCCGGTGGCAGCATGCGCGATGACGAAGTGATCGCCGCTGCCAACGAGCGTGGCATTGCGATGGTGTTCACGGGCACGCGCCACTTCCGCCATTGATGGCGGGTGAATCGGTCTGCGGACCGATGCGATGAGCAAACCGGCCTTTGTGCCGGTTTTTTCTTTGGGGGTGCGCGATATACTTCGCATGCGAAATAAATACGCATGCACCCACCATGGCCCAACGTCCCCGCCTCATCTTCCTGCTCAACAGTGCGCAGCGCCGCCTGCAACAGTGGATCGGCGTGCAGCAGGCCGAGGCCGCGCGTGATGGGATCACCGCGCCCACGCCTGCGCAGGGCGGCTTGCTGTTCTGCCTGGCGCGCGAAGACGGCGCCACCATGGGCCAGTTGGCCGAGACCTTGGACCTGGCGCCTTCGGCCGTCTCGGGCCTGGTCCAGCGCATGGAGGCTTTGGATTGGGTGGCCCGCCACGCTTGCCCGCAAGACGGGCGCACCCAACGCGTGTGGTTGCGCCCAGCCGGGCGGGCCCAGCAGCAGCCATTGCGCGAGGCCATGGCCCGCATCAATGCCCGGCTCACCAAGGGCTTCACCGAGGCCGAGCTGCAGACCGTGGCGCGCTGGTTGAAGCACGTCCAGCACCTTGACTCGCCCTCTTCACCCGGACAACACCATGACTGAACAAGCCAACCCCAGCAAGACCGAGGGCGCGGCGGTGCGCGTCGAGATCACGTGTGCCGATGGCGCGCGCTTGCAAGGCCACTTTCTGACAGCCAATGGCGGCACGCCCGGCCTGCCGGTGCTCTTGTGCCCGGCCACCGGTGTGCGGCAGCACTTCTACCTTCGCTTCGCGACATGGTTAGCGCAGCAGGGTCACGACGTGCTGGTGTTCGACTACCGCGGCATTGGCTTGTCACTGCACGGCCCCTTGCGCGCCAGCAAGGCCAAGTTGCAGGACTGGGGCCAGTTGGACCAGGTGGCCGCGCTCGATTGGCTGCTGCAACGCACAGCCTGCGAACAAGTGCTGATGCTGGGCCACAGCGCGGGCGGCCAGATGATCGGCTTGCTGCCAAATCACGGCAAGGTGGCCCGTTTGGTGGGGGTGTCGGCCTCCACAGGCTGGTTCAGGGGCATGCGCCTGGGCTTTCGCCTCAAGGCGCGATTCGGCTTGCGCATGGCCATGCCCTTGAGCATCTTGCTCAAAGGTTATGGCGTGTCATCGGTGCTGGGTTTGGGCGAGAACCTGCCGGCAGGTGTGGCGCGCCAATGGGGTCAGTGGTGTGCGGCGGGCGGCTACGCCACCAACGCCATCCGCCAACAACCTGAACGTGATTACCACGCGCAGGTGCTCACGCCGATGACGGTGCTGCACGCGGCCGACGACGACATCGCCACGCCCCTCACCGTGGCCGATCTGCTGCGCACTTTCCCTGCTGCGCAAAAGCAGGCCTTGCGGATCAGGCCTGCGCAGCATGGCCTGAAGAGCATTGGCCACATCGACTGGTTCCGCAGCTCGCACCAAGTGCTGTGGCCCGTGATCGCGGGTGCCCTGCGCGAAAGCGCCTGAGGCTTCAGCGTGGCTGACGTGTTGAACGGCGTGTCCGTGAGCGCGCCGCCCACAAGGCCAACAGGCCCGCGCCTGCCAGCCCAGCCATTCCCGGTTCTGGCACCGCCGACACGCTGACGCTCAGCTTGTCCATGGCCCACGATTCATCGTCGATGGACTGGATGCCCTGGCCTTCGATCTGAAACGTGAAGGTGGCCACGGAGCCGGTGTGCGCGATGTTCTCAAGCGACGGGTCGGCGCCCAGGTCGTAGGCGCTGTCGGTGTAGTAGCCGCCAGGGCCCCCAAAGCCCAGGTCCACGTGCCTGGCCAGCTCAACATTGGCGGGCGGCACGTAACTTTGGGTCTGCGAAGGCAAGGCATTGGCAAACGAGTACCGGAAGACGTCATTACCGTCCAAGGTGATCTTGAAGAAATCGCCCGAGGGGAAGGTGCCGGTGCCATCCAGTGAATCGATGGCGGCGAACAGGAAGTCGAGGCTGATCGTGTTGTGGGTGGGCAGGTTGGTGAGCGTGAGCGTGACCACGTTGCCCGTGGCGCTGCGCAAGAACTGGCCGCCGAAGGTGTTGCCGGGCGAGCCCAGGCCATCGAAGCCTTGAACGCCGGTCAGCGTGGCGGTTCCGGGCGACAAGGGCGCGGCCAGGCCGCTGTCAAAATCGGTGCTGAACACCGTGGTTTGCGCTTGTGCAATGTGAAAACTTGCCAGCAAAGACAGCGCGAGGAGGGACTTCATGGAAAAGCTCCAAAGTTAAAACCAGGGTGAATGCCATCAGAATGATGGGTGCGCGGTGTCGAATGCACTATCCCTAGTTTGGAAAATCATCCATGAGAATTTTGGGCATCGACCCTGGCTTGCAGACCACCGGCTTTGGCGTGATCGATGTCGATGGGCCTCGGCTGTCGTATGTGGCCAGTGGCACGATCCGCACCAAGGAGGCCGCGCTGGGCGATTTGCCTGGCCGCCTGAAGCTGATCTTTGATGGCGTGCGCGAGGTCATGGCGCGCTACGAACCGCAGCAGTCCTCGGTCGAAATCGTGTTCGTGAACGTCAACCCGCAGTCCACCTTGCTGCTGGGCCAGGCCCGTGGTGCCGCCCTGGCCGCCTTGGTCAGCGGGGGCGAGATGGCCGTCTCCGAGTACACGGCGCTGCAAATGAAAAAGGCCGTGGTGGGCCACGGCCATGCGCGCAAGGAGCAGGTTCAGCACATGGTGATGCGCTTGCTGCAGTTGCCGTCAGAGCCCAACAAGGACGCGGCCGATGCCCTGGGCCTGGCCATTTGCCACGCCCACGCCGGGCATTCGATGGCTGCGATGGCGCGCGCCACGGGCTTGACCCGCCGCACCCACGCGCAGCTCAAGGGCGGTCGGGTTTACTGACCTTCCTTGATCATGCGGCCCGACGCCGACTGAACCGGCCGGGCGTTGTTGGCATACAGGCGGCTGAACACCGACAGCTGGTAAGGCGACAAGGTGGCGGGCTGCTTGAGCACCAGCCACAGCACGCCTTCCGTGCACGGGGGCGTGGTCAGCGATCCCATGTAGGTGTAGTACTGGCGCTGCTCGGGCAGCATCAGGTTCATGTCCAGCATCACGGGCGAGGCCTGTTCCATGCTCTTTTCCAGGGGCAGGCTGTTCCACACCAGTTGCACCATTGGGTGCTCCTTGCCTTGGTCCAACAGCACGGCTACCACGGCCAGTCGGCCTTGCGCGTCCTTGTGCACCAGGTGCGCGACCATGTCGAACTGGCGGCCATTGATGCGTTCTTCGCTGGGGCGGTGGAAGTGGAACTGCACCAACTCATACCGGCGCCCCGACACGGTGATGTTGTTGCCCGGGTCCAGGTTCACTTGCACTGTGTGGCCGTTGTCGATCACGCGGAACGGGGTGGGGCGGTAGTCGAACTGGATGGGCTCTAGTTGCACCTTGATGCCGTCGCGGATGTCGATGGGGCTTTGGCGGGTGCCGGAGCTGCAGGTCTTGAATTCAGGCTTGAGCTGGCCCCAGCTTTGCGGGCCGGCGGTGCCCGCGTATTCCCAGTGCAGGTCGTGGCCAGCGGGCAGGCCTGGCACCGCGGCGGCGCCATAGGCGGCCATCGTCTGTTTGACGTGGGTGTTCACGGCCGCGGCGCGGGGTTTGGGCGACTTGTTGACCACCTTGACGGCGGGTGCCGCAGCCTGCTTGGCCCGGACCTCGGCGATCTTCTGGTCAATCAGATCGCGCAATTCCGCCATCGACACCGAGGTGGGCTCGGCCTTCGGTTCCAACTTCTCGGTTTTGGCTGCCGCCTTGCCAGCCGCCATCTTTTGCTTGAGCGAATCCTTGGCGATGACCTTGGGCTCTTCTTGCGACGAGGCAGCGCCATGGGCACCGCTGGCGTGTTCGTCGTCATGGGTGGCGGCTTGGGCCCCCTGCGCCAGGCCGAATCCGGCGGTGAGGAGGATCAAAAGGCGCGAGGCGGAATGGGAGGGCGTGGGCGACATGGCGGTTTTCCTGAGATATCAGGAAGCATTTCGACCGCCCGGCCCGCCAACTTGAGGTCCGCGCCGCTTTCAAGGCGCGAAAAACCGAAAAAAGTGTGAAGTCGGCCGATAGGCCGGATTCTGTGCAGCCTGCCACCTTGCGATGCCAAGCCGTGACCGCCATTCCTCTGGGCCGCCTGTCGCCAGAACGGCTCGGTGCCACCTACCCGCACACTCCCCGGGCCAGGTCAACGTGTGCCTATTTGGTGTTGCTGCGCGTAGAGATTGCCCGTTTCACCCGGTGCCTTCCGAAGAAAACACCGACTCGTCTCTGTTGCTCTGATCCTCACCTCGCGGTGGAGAGGTGTTACCTCCTACGCTGCCCTGTGCAGTCCGGACCTTCCTCCAGTGCCACCTTTCGATGCTTGCACCAGCGGCGGTCTGGCCGACTTCACCCGCGCATTATCGCCTCTGCAACCAAGCCCAGGCCAACAATCCCACCGTCATCAGCGCCAGCGAGGCTGCAGCGAGGTACTGCGCGTTGTGCATCACCAGCGGCGAGATCAGGCCGGCGACGATGCCATTGGCGGCCGCACCCACGAAAGCCTGCAGCGAGGCGGCCATGCCACGCCGGTGGGGGAACAGGTCCAGCACCATCAAGGTGACCACCGGGGTCATCATGGCCCAGCCAAAGGCGTACAGGCCGATGGGGATCAGTGCCCAGGACACGTGGGCCGGGAACAGCAGGTTGGCGACCAGGTTGAGCACCGACACCACCAGCATCACCGTGAAGCCCAACTTGATCTGCCGTGCGCGGTCGATGCGGCCCGCCAGGCGGCCGCTGGTCCAGGCGCCGCCCATGATGCCGCCGATGGTGCACAGGAAGAACCAGAAGAACTGCGTGGGTTGCAGGTGCAGCAAATCGCCCAGGAAAGCGGGGGCCGACAGCACGTACAAAAACATGCCGTTGAAAGGCACGCCACTGGCCAGGGCCAGCAGCAGGAAGCGCTTGTTCAGGCCCAGCTCCAGGTAGCCCTGCATCAGGCTTTTGACGGCGAAGGGCTGGCGCTGCGAGGTGTGCAGGGTTTCGGGCAGCAGCCACCAGTTGGCCAGCCACAGCAACACACCCACGCCGGTCAGGAACCAGAACACCGCGTGCCAGCCGGCGTGGGTGAACAGCAGCCCGCCCACGATGGGCGCGATCGCCGGTGCTGCGCCAAAGAACAGCGTGACCTGCGCCATCACGCGTTGCGCCTGGTCGGGTGGGTACATGTCGCGGATCACCGCGCGCGACACCACGATGCCGGCGCCCGTCGACAGGCCCTGCAGCGCACGAAAGAAAATGAGTTGCCCGATGGTGCTGGACAGCGCACAGCCGGCCGAGGCCACGGTGAACATCGCCACGCCCGCCAGCACCACGGGGCGGCGCCCAAAGCTGTCGGAGAGCGCGCCATGGAACAGGCTCATCAGCGCGAACGAGAACAGGTAGGCCGACAGCGTTTGCTGGATCTGCAGCGGCGTGGCGTCCAGCGAGGTGGCGATGCCCGCGAAGGCGGGCAGGTAGGTGTCAATCGCAAAGGGGCCCAGCATGCCCAGGCAGGCCAGCAGCACGGCCAGCATCCAGGCAGGGGCGCGCCAAAGGCTTTGGGCGTCGGGGTTCATGTCGTTGTTGTCAGCGGGGCCCCCACCTTAGCGCATGGCCCGTTGGCGCGTGGCCAACGCGGTCAAAGACCGGCGTTTTGCAGGCTCTTGAGGAACTGCTCGGCATTCTGGAAGCCAATCACGCGGGCCTGGCTCAGCAGCTGGCCTTGCGCATCGAAGAACAGGATGCCGGGTGGGCCGAACAGGCCAAAGCGCTTGAGCAAGGCCTTGTGGTCGGCGTTGTTCGCGGTGACGTCGGCCTGCAGCAGCACGGTGTTCTTGAGCCGATCTTTGACGCGCGTGTCCGAGAAGGTGAAGTGCTCCATCTCCTTGCACGACACGCACCAGTCGGCGTAGAAATCCAGCATCACCGGCTGGCCGGCCTGGGCGGCGGCGGCCACGGCCTCGTCCAGCTCTTGCACACTGGACACGGGCCTGAACGGCAAGGCACGGGTGGCCTCATCGCCCGCCTGGGCGTTGCCAGCACGGGCCACGAAGGGACGCAGCGGATCCCAGGGGCTTTGCGCGCCTGCCAGCCCGCCAATGATCTGCACCGCCGACAACAGGGCCAGCACCAGGCCCAAGGCCAGTGCAGAGCGGTGCTTCAGGCTGACGTGCGTGGTCAGGGTGTCAAAGCCCCCCGTGAAGGCGGCCGCCAGGGCCAGCAAGGCACCGAGCGACAAGGTGGCGGCCAGGGGCGGCAACACGGGGTAGACCAGCCACCACGCCACGCCCAGCAGCATCACGCCAAACAAGGTCCGGACCGATTCCATCCAGCGGCCTGCGCGTGGCAGCAGGCTGCCGGCCGACAGGCCCAGCAACAGCAATGGCAGGCTCATGCCGCAGGCCAACGCGTACAAGGCCAGGCCGCCCAGCACCACATCCTTGGTCTGGCTCAGGTACACCAAGGCGCCGGCCAAAGGGGCGCTCACGCAGGGCCCCACGATCAGGGCCGAGACCACGCCCATGAGGAACACGCCCAACAAGCTGCCCCCTTGCAACTTGCCCGAAGTCTTGCTGAGGTGGCTTTGGATGAAACCGGGCATCTGCAGTTCATAGACGCCGAACATCGACAAGGACAGCAGCACCATCAGCGCGCTGAAACTGCCCAGCACCCAAGGGTTCTGCAAGGAGGCGGCCAGGCCTTCGCCCAGCAAGCCGGCCGTCACGCCCAGCAGCGTGTAGACCAGCGCCATGCCTTGCGAATAACTCAGCGCCAGCACGAAGCCGCGCAGGCGCCCGACCTTGCCCTGCCCAATGATCACGGCCGACAGGATCGGCATCATGGGCAACACGCAAGGCGTGAAGGACAAGAGCAGGCCGGCCACCAGGAACACCCCGACGATGGTGGGCAGGTTGCCCGAAGCCAAGGCGGTTTCGATGCGGCTGCCATTGTTCGCCGACGTGGCCGGCGTGCTGTTGCTGCCGCTGGTCTTGGTGGCGTTGCCCTCAGCGGTGTCGATGGCCGTGATCTGGCCAGCCTGGCCCACCGTCAATTTGAAATGCCTGGTTTGGGGCGGGTAGCACAGGCCGGCATCGGCGCAGCCTTGGTAGCCCACCTCCACCGAGACCGAGGTGCCTGCGGGCGTGGTGGGGACCACGCCAAATTGCAGGGCCACCAGCCCGTGGTACACCTCAACCTCCTTGCCGAAGGTCTCGTCGAACTTGCGCTGGCCGGGTGGCAAGCTGATGGGCGTGAGCGTGACCGAAGGCGTTCTGGATTCGACGTGGAAGCGGTCCCGGTAGAGGTAGGTCTTGGGCGCCAGGCTGAACTCGACCTGCGCCTGACCCTTGGGTGTGGTGCTGGCCTGCAGGGTGAAGGCCTGGTCGGCCGGCAGAAATTCAGCGGCCTGGCAAGGCGTGGCCAGCAGCCAGCCGGCCACACTGGCCAGCAAGATTCGAAATACCATTCGCCAGACGAACATCATCATCCTTGTTACTTGTTACTTGTTACTTGTTCTTGACCATTGTCCTGGAGACTCGCATGAAAGCCGCCACCATTCTCGACACGATCGGAAATACCCCTCACATCCGCGCCCAGCGTTTGTTCGGCCCGGGGCATGAAGTCTGGATCAAATCCGAGCGCAGCAATCCGGGGGGCTCCATCAAGGACCGCATCGCGCTGTCCATGGTGGAAGACGCCGAACGCTCGGGGGCGCTCAAGCCCGGCGGCACCATCATCGAGCCCACCTCGGGCAACACGGGCATCGGCCTGGCCATGGTGGCTGCTGTCAAGTGCTACAAGTTGGTGCTGGTCATGCCCGACAGCATGTCGATCGAGCGCCGTCGCCTGATGTCGGCCTATGGCGCCACCTTTGACCTGACGCCGCGCGAGAAGGGCATGAAGGGCGCCATCGCGCGTGCGCAAGAGTTGGCGGCCGGCATCGAGGGCTCTTGGATTCCCCAGCAGTTCGAGAACCCGGCCAACATCGAAGTGCATGTGCGCACCACGGCCCAGGAGATCCTGGCCGACTTTCCCGATGGCCTGGATGCGCTGATCACCGGCGTGGGCACGGGCGGCCATCTGACCGGCTGCGCCCGCGTGCTCAAGAAAGCCTGGCCCCAGCTCAAGGTCTACGCGGTGGAGCCCACGGCCTCGCCGGTCATCTCGGGTGGCAGCCCTGCGCCGCACCCCATCCAGGGGATTGGTGCGGGCTTCATCCCAGCCAACCTGGACACCAGCGTGCTGGATGGCGTGATCCAGGTCGAGGCCGAAGCCGCCCGCGAGATGGGCCGCCGCGCGGCGCGTGAAGAAGGCTTGCTGGTCGGCATCTCTTCAGGCGCCACCCTGGCAGCCATTGCGCAAAAGTTGCCGGAGTTGCCTGCCGGCGCCAAGGTGCTGGGCTTTTGCTACGACACCGGCGAGCGCTACCTGTCGGTGGAAGGTTTCCTGCCGGCCTGAGCCGCGGGCTGCCACCGAATCAAGGTCAGGGCAGCAGCCGCCAGGCCAGGGTCTCACCGCCGCGCAGCGGTTTGATGCTGGCCTGGTCGCCAAAGGGCAGGGACTCGGGCACGACCCAAGGCTCGCGCTTCAAGGTCACCTTGTCGACATTGCGGGGCAGTTGGTAGAAGTCGGGCCCGTGGAAGCTGGCAAAGGCTTCCAGCTTGTCCAACGCACCCGCGTTCTCAAAGGCCTCGGCATACAGCTCCAGCGCGCAAGGCGCTGAATAGCAGCCAGCGCAGCCGCTGGCATGTTCCTTCAGGTTGGATGCGTGCGGTGCGCTGTCGGTGCCCAGGAAGAACTTGGGCGAGCCGCTGGTGGCCACTTGCACCAGGGCCACGCGGTGCTCTTCGCGCTTCAAGATGGGCAGGCAGTAATAGTGCGGCCGGATGCCGCCCATGAAGATCGCGTTGCGGTTGTACAGCAGGTGTTGTGGCGTGATGGTGGCGGCCACGAAGCGGTCGGCCTCGCTCACGTACTGTGCGGCTTCCTTGGTTGTGATGTGCTCGAACACGATCTTCAACTCGGGAAAGTCGCGGCGCAGCGGGATCAGCTTCTCATCGATGAACGCCTTCTCGCGGTCGAACACATCGACCTCGTTGTCGGTCACCTCGCCGTGCACGCAGAACACCAGGCCTTCGCGCTGCATGGCTTCCAGCACCGGGTAGGTCTTGCGCAGATCGGTCACGCCCGCGTCGCTGTTGGTGGTGGCACCGGCCGGGTAAAGCTTGAAGGCCACAGCACCCATGGCCTTGGCACGCGCCACTTCTTCAGCGGGCGTGTTGTCGGTCAGGTACAGCACCATCAAAGGCTCGAACTCCACACCAGCAGGTACGGCAGCGCGGATGCGGTCACGGTAGCCCATGGCTTGCTCGGCCGTGGTCACGGGTGGGCGCAGGTTGGGCATGACGATGGCGCGTGCGAATTGCCGCGCGGTGGCGGGCACCACGCTGGCCATGGCAGCGCCATCGCGCACATGCAGGTGCCAGTCGTCGGGTCGGGTGAGGGTCAAGGTATTGCTCATGCCGTGATTGTTGCATTGAGGCGTCACAAGGGTCCCCAAACCCCCTAAGCCTTGGGCCCTAGTTCTAGGTTCCCCCCTAGCTTGACCGTCCCCAACCCTAGGGGCTTGGGGCCTTGGCACCCTTGTGGCGCATGTCCGTCATCCCTAGTCTCCGCTCCACACCACGCCATCCAGGCCCGGTGCCTGTTTATCCCCTTCGGACCTTTTTGGAGACGACCATGCTGATTCACTCAATTCCCAACCGGCGGCGCGTGCTGTCGACCACCGCGCAAGCCGCAGCAGCCATGCTGGCCATGACCTCGATGGCCTGGGCCCAGACCGCGCCGACCCTGCACGTTGAAACCGTGTCCTCCTCTCCTGACCAAACCGTGTTGCGCGTGATCGTGCCCGTGCCCAAGCTGGACAGCGTTGAAACACCCAGTGGCGTGTTCCAGCGCTTCTCGCTGGCCAACGGCGGCAGTGCCATCAGCGACATCCGTGAAGTCGGCTTGCCCGAAGTGCCCTTGACCGGCTTCTCGCTGGCCTTGCCGGTGGATGCCAAGGATGGCTCGTCCACCGTCGAGATCACGCCCGAAGGTTCCATCAAGCGCCAGCAAGCGCGCCTGTACCCGGTTCAACCGCCTGAGACCAACCGCGCGGGTGTCAGGGATGAGACCAAGTTTGAGTTCGACGCCGACCGTTGGGCCAAGGGCGTCAAGACGCCAGGGCAAGACCAGGGCCTGCTGCCCGTGTTCAAGGGCGATGCCAACGTGAACGGCTACCGCCTCTCGCCTTATGGCTACAACCCATCTGAGCAACTGATCACCTACTACCCCAGCTACCTGGTCACCATCAAGCACCCAGGCAACTGCTTCATCTACGACCGCCTCAAGCTCAAGGGCGTGGTGGGTACACGCGCCGCCGGCTTTGACGGCATCGACCAGCGCATCGAACAACTGCCTTTGCCGGCCCTGCAGTTCACCATCAACAAGGAGCTGGCCAGCAAGCTGCGCTGCGCCCCGCCCATCATCATCAACCCCGCCATCTTCGGGGCCCGCTTCCTGATCGTCACGCACCCCAACTTCAAGCCAGCGGCCGATGCGCTCAAGGCCCACAAGCAAGCCCTGGGCATCTCCACGCGCGTGGTCACGACCGCGGACATCACCGGCGGCGGCGCCATGGCCACGGAAGGCCAGGTTCGCAACTGGATCGCCAACTACTACAACACGCACCTGATCCGTCCGAAGTGGGTGTTGTTCATGGGCGATTCAGAATTCGTGCCCACCCACTACGACCAGACGAACATCTGGGACACCGCGCGCAATGCGGGTGACATGTGGTACGGCCAGTTTCTGCCCGGTGCCACGGCCACCACGATCCCGCCTTTCGGCATCGGCCGCTTCCCGGTCGATACGCTGGCCCAGGCCAACACCATCGTCTCCAAGGTGAAGGCGTTCGAGAACTCGCCGCCTGCCAACCCGATCTTCGGCCAGGACTTCTACAGCCGCCTGACCTTCGCGTCGTTCTTCCAGATCACCGACAGCAACGGCACCACCACTACCCGCGACAAGCGCTGGTTTGTGGAGACCTCGGAGATGGTGCGTAACCACGCCGTGAGCAAAGGCTACAACGTGGCCCGCCTGTACAACGCGGATGCCGCTGCCAACCCCTTGTTCTACAACAGCGGTGCTGCCATCCCGGCCGCCCTGAAGAAGCCCGGCTTTGCGTGGGATGCCGACCGCAACGACATCGCGGCCGCCATCAACCAGGGCTCGTCGCTGGTCTACCACCGTGACCACGGCTGGTGGACGGGCTGGGGCGATCCATCCTTCAGCACGGGTGACCTGGGCTTGATCTCCGTGGTCAACAACCAGTTCCCCGTGGTGTTCAGCATCAACTGCGCCAGCGGCATCTTCGACAACGAGACCGTGGACCTGGCCGCCAACAAGATCGGCTCCGGCTATGGCCCCAGCGTGGGCAGCACCTACTGGGCCGAGTCCTTCCTGCGCAAGTCGGATGGCGCGCTGGCGGTGATCGGTGATTCACGTTCCAGCAGCACCACCGACAACAACCACTTCACCCTGGGCTTGTTCGATGGCGTGTTCCCGGGCCTGATCCCCACTTTTGGCACCGGCAGCTCCATCCAGCGCCTGGGCGATTTGCTGAACTATGCCAAGACCTACATCTCCGATGTGAGTTCTGGCGCGCAAGGCAACCGCCACCCGCTGAACAGCGGCGGCACGCGTCCGGCCATCGTGAACCTGCGCCAGGAGGTCAACATCTACAACCTGCTGGGCGATCCCACGGTCAAGCTGCGTGTCAGCGCGCCCTGGAACTTCGGCTTCCCTGTCGTGGCACTGGAAAAGACGCTGGTGAAGATCAAGGTGCCCGTGCAGCCTGGTTGCCTGACCTGCCCACCCGAGCTGGCCCAGCCTGAGTGGATCACCGTGGTGGCCTTCGACCCCAAGACAGGCCTTGAGCTGGGCCGCAGCCTCATCAACGCTGACGGTATGGGCGAGATCGACCTGGGCGACGGCTTCACCGGCGACAACGTGCTGGTGCGCGTGGCCTCGCCGGATGGTGCCACCACCCAGGCGGCCGCGAAGGAAACCGACGCTGATGGCGATGGCGTGCCGGACAGCCGTGACAACTGCGTGGCCGTGTCCAACAAGGCCCAGCAGGACACCGACGGTGACGGCTACGGCAACGTTTGCGACGCCGACCTGACCAACGACGGCTTCGTCAATGCCCTGGACCTGTCGACCCTGCGTGCCCAGTTCGGCAAGCGCGGTGTGGCGGGCGACCTGAACGGTGATGGCCTGGTCAATTCGCTGGACGTCAGCCGCTTCAGCAAGCTGTTTGGCAAGGCCCCTGGCCCTTCTGCCCTGCACCTGCCCGTGGCCACCGCCAAGTGATCTTTCTTTCTCAACCCTTTCTTATCTGAACCTCAAGGAATTCTCATGAAACTGCATCAAACCCTCATCGCCGCCGCCGTGACCTTGGCTGCCTTCGCCACGCAAGCACAGACAGTGTCCGTGCTCGCGCCAGTGACCAACGTCAACATCGGTGACAGCTTCACCGTGGACCTGATGGCCACGGGCTTCCCCGACAAGATCTTCGGTGGCGGCTACAACATCGCCTTCGACGCCAGCATGCTCAAGCTGGACGACATCAGCTTCCCGGCCAACTGGGAGTTCCTGGTGGACAAGGGCACCCAGGTGGGCGGCACCGTGAGCGATGTGTTCTTCAACACCTTCTCAGCCCCCATCAAAGGTGACTTCCTGACCTCGACCCTGAAGTTCACGGCCATTGGCTCGGGCAGCTCGGCGATCACCGTGAGCGAGTCGCCCTCCTTCCCCTTTGGCGATGAGTTCTCCAACGCCGTCAACGTGACCTACGTGGGTGGCACCGTGAACGTGGCGGCCGTGCCCGAGCCAGGCTCGGTGGCCCTGATGCTGGCCGGCCTGGGCGCCGTGGGCTTCGTGGCCTCGCGCCGCCGCCAAGGCTGACACCTGGCCCACGCCGGCGTGATGCCGGCGTGACGCCGTGGGCGATGCACCGCCTGAGCGGGGTGCATCGCCTTTTTCGTTTGTCAAACGCCTGTCATCAAAGCAGACCATCCTTCGGCGCTTCTCACCTCAGGAGTACCCGAAATGCGTTTGACCCGCCTTGCCCATGCCGCCGCCGTCGCGACCTTCCTGGTGGCCACCGTGCCATCCCACGCCAGCGTTGACTTGATTGCCGTGGGCTCCCTGGGCGGCACCGCCGACCTGTCGGGCTTGTCGGGTGTGCTGGAAAGCGGCTTGCGCGCCGATGTGCTGGGCGGCATCGGATCAGGCCTGGCCTGGGCGGGCGGCAACACCTTCCTGGTGCTGCCCGACCGTGGCCCCAACGCCACCAGCTACCTGGGCGGCGCGGCCGTGGACAACACCACCTCGTTCATCCCACGTTTTCACACCGTGACCCTGGACCTGACGGCTGCGCCGTCGGGTGGCTTGCCCTACACCCTGACCCCAACCCTCAAGGCCACGACCTTGTTGTACAGCCCCACGCCGCTGTCCTATGGCTCCACGGCCGGCCTGCCCAGCGGCACGCCCACCCAGAACAAGGCGGGCCAATACTTCTTCACCGGCCGCTCAGACGGCTTCTCGACCGGCAACTCGCTGACCCCCAGCAATGCCCGCCTCGACCCCGAAGCACTGCGCCTGTCCCGCGATGGCAAGAGCGTGTTCGTGTCCGATGAATACGGCCCTTACGTCTACCAGTTCAACCGCGCCACTGGCGAGCGCATCAAGACCTTCACCTTGCCCGACCACTTCGCTGCGCCGAACCAGAGCGCCCTGGGCGCCGCCGAGATCAGCGGCAACAGCACGGGCCGCGTGGCCAACAAGGGCATGGAAGGCCTGGCCATCAGCCCCGATGGCAAGACGCTGGTGGGCTTCATGCAAAGCCCCCTGGCGCAAGACGGCGGTGATGGCGGCCGCGCCAACCGCATCGTCAGCATTGATGTGGCCACTGGCGAAACCCAAGAGTACGCGTACGACAACATCATCAACGGCAAGGCCTACAACAGCAGCGAGATCCTGGCGCTGAACGACCACCAGTTCCTCATCCTGGAGCGCGATGGCAAGGGCCAGGGTGACGGCTCATCCGCCAAGGTCAAGCAAGTGTGGGCCGTGGACATCAGCGGCGCGCAGGACGTGAGCAGCTTGTCGGGCGAGGCGGCCCTGCTGGCCAAGGCACCCACCAAGACCTTGTTCCTGGACATTGCCGGCGCCCTCAAAGCCTTTGGCGTGGCCGACACCGCCATCCCCGCCAAGCTCGAAGGCATGGCCTTTGGCCAGGACATCGTTGAAAACGGCGTGACCAAGCACACCTTGTACATCGCCAACGACAACGACTTTGTGCCAGGTGTGGCCGGCAGCAGCCGCTTCTATATCTTCGCCTTCACTGATGCGGAGCTGGCCGCCAAGGGCCTGGCCTACACGCCGCAATCGATCACCTCGGTGCCCGAGCCTGAATCCTTCGCCCTGCTGGGCGCAGGTCTGGCCGTGATGACCTGGGTGCGCCGCCGCCGCTGATCCGGCGCCGGTTGGGGAACCCCCCGACAATCCAGGCATGGAAGCTTGGATGGTCGCGGGGGTTTCTTCGCTTTTGGCGTGGTTGGCATTGCCCCAGGTGGGGCTGGGGGCGGTGTTCGTGGTGGCTTTCGTGTCGGCCACGCTGCTGCCTTTGGGATCGGAGCCGGCCCTCTTTGCCTTCGTCAAGCTCCACCCAGAGATGCTCTGGCCGGCCTTGCTGGTGGCCACCGCGGGCAACACCCTGGGCGGCGTGGTGACCTGGTGGCTGGGCTGGCTGGCCCGCCGCTGCACCGAAAAAATCACCCACCACCCCATCAGCACCGATGGCCGGGCCTTGCGCTGGCTGCAACGCTTTGGCCCCAAGGCGTGCTTGCTGTCGTGGTTGCCCATCGTGGGTGACCCGCTGTGCGCAGTGGCCGGTTGGCTCAGATTGCCTTTTTGGCCCTGCGTGGCCTGGATGGCGGCAGGCAAGTTTGCGCGCTACGCCACCATCGCCATTTTCACGCTTTGGGTGATTTGAATTTCACCATGTGCCATCCCATGTTCATGGGATGCATTTTGTAACGAATTTGTTTCTGCAAGTGCACTAATCCGTGACTTGCGACACTAAGATCGACGCAATCGCGAGCAAAAAAGTCTCATACCAATCGCGACGATCCAACGCTGTCATCAAAAAAAAGTCCGGGGAGGACTGATGGATGACAAGCCCCGGGGGGTACAAACCTCCGGGGCTTTTTTATGTCACTTCTTGACTTCGAGCGTGGTGATGGTGAACTGGCCACCCACCTTGTCGGCCGTGAAGTTCACCTTGTCGCCCACCTGCACCGATTTGAGCCAGGCAGGGTTGGCCACCCGAAAAGCCATTTGCATGGCAGGCAGGTCCAGGCTTTTGATCTCGCCATGCTTGAGCGTGATCTTGCCGGCGTCGGTGTCGATCTTCTTGACTTCGCCATCCACGGCCAGGGCCGAGGCCGACAGGCTCAGGCCCACGATCAGGGCAGCGGTGGTGGCGAACAATGACTTCTTCACAGAGGGCTCCTTGAAGGATGCAATGGCATCCAGTATGACGCGAGGCGCGCCAGCGCGCGGTTCTCACCCTACCTAGACGCGCGGGCCGGTGCGGGGGTTGACAAGTTTTTCATCAACAGGCCGCACAGTGTCCCTAAAATGAGCGCTTTGCTTGTTACAAGAACTGCGCGCCGCCATGACCGCCTTGCCCACCGAAACGTCCGACAGCTTTGCCAATATTTCGCCCCGTGACAAGGCCGAAATCCTCGCGCAGGCCCTGCCCTACATCCGCAAGTTCCATGGCAAGACCATCGTCATCAAGTACGGCGGCAATGCCATGACCGACCCGGCCCTGCAGGCCGACTTCGCCGAAGACGTGGTGCTGCTCAAGCTCGTGGGCCTGAACCCGGTGGTGGTGCACGGCGGTGGCCCGCAGATCGACGATGCGCTCAACAAGATCGGCAAGAAGGGCCAGTTCGTGCAAGGCATGCGCGTGACCGACGAAGAGACCATGGAAGTGGTCGAGTGGGTGCTGGCCGGTGAAGTGCAGCAAGACATCGTGGGCCTGATCAACCACGCCGGTGGCAAGGCCGTGGGCCTGACGGGCCGCGATGGCGGTTTGATCCGCGCGCGCAAGCTGCGCTTGAAAGACCGCGAAGACCCCAGCAAGGAACACGACGTGGGCCATGTGGGCGACATCGTCGGCATTGACCCCAGCGTGGTCAAGGCCTTGCAAGACGACCAGTTCATACCCGTCATCAGCCCCATCGGCTTTGGCGATGAGAACGAAAGCTACAACATCAACGCCGACGTGGTGGCAGGTAAGCTGGCCGAGGTCCTCAAGGCCGAGAAGCTGGTGTTGCTGACCAACACGCCCGGCGTGCTGAACAAGCAAGGCGAGTTGCTGACCGACCTGTCGGCCCGCGAGATCGACGAGCTGTTCGCCGACGGCACCATCTCGGGTGGCATGCTGCCCAAGATCTCATCGGCCCTTGACGCGGCCAAGAGCGGCGTGCACGCCGTGCACATCATCGATGGCCGCGTGCCCCACGCCCTGTTGCTGGAAATCCTGACCGAACAAGCGTTCGGCACGATGATCCGTTCACACTGATCAGGGCTTCAGCCCAATGGGCATGGGCTGACCGGTGGGGTGAGGCGTGCCGTGCCGGTCAATGCGCCCCACGTGGATCTGGGCTTGTCGCACGCCGGTGCGGTCCACATTCAACCGCAGCACCCAGGCCGTGTTGTTGTCGGCATCGTCAAAGCCATCAAAGATGAAATTACCCAGGCTGTAGACGATGGGCTTGCCCCGGTACAGCTCGGCGTCTTGCACGACGTGCGGGTGCGTGCCCACCACGGCGTCGGCGCCCGCGTCGATCATCTTGCGGGCCAGTTCGCGCTGGCGGTCATTGGCGCGGGGCTGGTGTTCCTCGCCCCAGTGCATGAAGGGGATCACGATGTCGGCGCGGTGCACGCTGCGGGCGCGCCGGATGTCCAGCACCACCTGCTCGTCCTCGCTCCAGGCCACGCCGGGGTGCTTGTGGCCGGCTTCAAAACTGCGGGGAAAGAACTCGTCGTAGCCCAGCAAGGCGATGCGCAGGCCTTTGCGTTCGATCAGCAGCGGGGTGTGGGCCTGGCTCAGGTCGTGGCCGCCACCAAAGTAGGGCAGCTTGGCGCCGTCAAGCCGGCCCAGCATCTCGGCAAAGGCCGCGCGGCCAAAGTCGCCTGAGTGGTTGTTGGCCACCGACACCGCGTCCACATGGCGCTTGAGCAGCTTCAAGACACGAGGGTGCGCCCGGAAGGTGTAGGGCTTGTCCTCGGCTTTGCCGCCGCGCGCAATCACGCATTCCAGGTTGGCCACGCGCACATCCGCGCTGTCCAGGATGCTGGCAAAGGGCTTGAAGGGATCGTGGCCTTGCTTGATCCGCTGGCCAGGGTGGTCGGCCAGCATCACGTCGCCCATGAACACGATGGACACGGTCGGGTCAGCATCAGCGGCCGCAGCGCACAGGGCGCTGGCGCTCAGCAGGAGGGCGGTCAGCCAGCGGCGTGTCATCGTCATCATGGTGTGGCCTGGGTGTTCAGGGCGCAGCCATAGACCATCTCACGGCCCAGTCGCGCTGAATAGACATGGTTCCAGCCGGTCAGGCCTGGCACGGTTGGGTTGCTGGAAAACGGCGGCAAGTGCACCACTTCATGGATGAGCAGCGGCGCGCCGGGCATCTCCATGTCATAGGCGTACAGGGCGATGTGGTCGACACGCTGGTCCTGGCCCACCACCACGGCCTTGAACTGAAAGCGTTCACCGATGCCTTGCGCGGCCACGGTGTAAGGATCGGCCGTGGGCCGAGCTTCGATGTGAACCGTGTCGCTGGCGTAGCGCACCTGGCAGCGCAGCACCGCGGTCTGCGCTGGTGCGAGCGTGGGCAGGGTAGCGCAGGCCATGGCGATCAAGGCCAGGTGGCCGGGTTTGCCGATGTGTTTCATGCCTGCAATGTACAGGCGGGAGCCACCGCTTTTGGCAGGCGGCCCCACTACACTGGGACTGTGAAACCACCGCACACAAAACAGTCGCCCATCTGGTTGTTCGATCTGGACAACACCTTGCACGACGCCTCTGGCGCGGTGTTCTGGCGGCTCAACAACTCGATGACCGACTACATCCAGGAGCACCTGGGCCTGCCGCGCGACGAAGCCAATGACTTGCGAGTGCATTACTGGCGGCGCCATGGGGCCACCTTGCTGGGCCTGGAAAAGCACCATGGCATCCGCGCCGCGCATTTCCTGGCCCAGACCCACCAGTTGCCAGGCCTGGAGCGCGACCTGCGCATGCCCGCCAGCGACCGAGCGGCACTCAGGCGATTGCCCGGCCGCAAGTTCATCCTCACCAACGCACCGGCCGATTACGCCAAACGCGTGGTCACCGCGCTGGACTTGGCCAGCTGCTTCGAAGGCATCATCTCGATCGAGGGCATGCGTGTGTTCGGTGACCTGCGCCCCAAACCCGATGCCCGCATGCTGCGCGTGGTGCTGGCCCGGCACCGATTGCCGGCGCACCGCTGCGTGCTGGTCGAAGACACCTTGGCGAACTTGAAAACCGCGCGCGCGGCGCACTTGCGCACGGTGTGGATGCAAAGCTACCTCAGGCACAACCCGCACGGCCCCGAAGCAGGTGCACACTTGCATCGCCGGCCAGCTTGGGTGTGTGCCAGAATCCGTCGGCTGCGTGCGCTTCACGCCGCATTCATCCCCAGCCCTTGATGCTGCACGCCATGACGCGATGAACGACGAACTCATCCCTGCCGCCGTTGAGCCCGCGCCCCGCAAGCGCCCCAAACCGGGCGAGCGCCGCGTGCAGATCCTGCAGGCCTTGGCCACCATGCTGGAACAACCCGGCGCCGACCGCATCACCACGGCGGCGTTGGCCGCGCGGCTGGAGGTCAGCGAAGCGGCCTTGTACCGCCACTTCGCCAGCAAAGCGCAGATGTTCGAAGGCCTGATCGACTTCATCGAGCAAAGCCTGTTCACGCTGGCCAACCAGATCATGGAGCGCGAAGCCGACCCTGTCGTGCAGATCACGCGCATCCTGGGCCTGGTGCTGCAATTCGCTGAAAAGAATCCCGGCATGGCCCGCGTGATGGTGGGCGATGCCCTGGTGTTTGAGCACGACCGCCTGGTGGTGCGCATGAACCAGGCCTTTGAGCGGCTGGAATCCTTGCTGCGCCAAAGCTACAAGGTGCGCGCCGAGACGCTGGGTTCGGCCACCCCGACAGTGGACGGGCAAACGGGCGCCTCGCTGGCCATCAGCGTGGTGTTGGGCCGCTTGCACCGCTTCACGCGCACAGGCTTCAAACGCCTGCCCACCGAGCACCTCGACGCCACCTTGCGCCAGCTATTGGCCTGAGCCTTTGCGGCGAAGCAAGGGCAGCAAGCCCAGGCCGGCCAGCAGCATGAGGTAAGCGCTGGGCTCTGGCACCGCGGTGAGGTTGATGTTGTCGACATTAAAGGAGCCGGGGCCGCCCGAGATGTCGAAGGTCAGTGTGTCAATGACCAGCGAGCCACCGCCGGTCAAGGTCTGGAACCCTGGGCTCGGGGCCTGGCTGTTGGGCAGGCTGAACAGCACCGTGCCACCGCGCGAGCCCCGGATCTCATAGCCCACGCCTGAATTGAAGGCCTGCAGGTCGAGCGAATTGAACACGAACAAGCCCCCGCCTGCGGTGATCTGCAGGTTGCCGAATGGCGTGTCCGGGCCCAGCTCTGAAACATAGATGCTGGGCAGCGGGTTGCCAAACACATGGGCTTCCTTCCACTCGCCCAGTGTTGGTGTGACGGTGAAGCCGTCCTCGGTGTAGGCACTCAGTGGATCGGCGGTGGCGCCGGTCAAGCCATCGAAGGTGATGACGGCGGCTGAGGCGTTGGAGGACATCAAAGTCAGGGCGAGCAGGCCGATGCTCAGGCCCAGGGCCGCGGGAGATTGCTTGAAAGGTGGCATGGTGTTTTCTCCGGTGGAACTTCAGGTTGAGGGATTCGCCCGAGGACAGCATGGACGGAATAATTTTGTTCGGCCTTGCGCCATGCAACAAGCGCTTGCGGGCTTCAAGTTAGGGGGCACAGGCCTGCCACCCTCTACACTGAGCACCATGAGCACGCCCGACCTCACCTCCCTGATCAGCCGCGCCGAACACCTGATGGCCCGGCTCGAAAACGTCCTTCCGCATCCTTTGCATGAGCCTGACTGGGCGGCCTCGGTGGCCTGGCGCTACCGCAAGCGCGGCAGTGGTGGCGCCACGCTGGAGCCCATCCGCCACATCGGCCGCATCCAGCTGTCCGACCTGCAAGAAGTGGACACGCAGAAAGAGCGTTTCACCCGCAACCTGGCGCAGTTCGTGGCCGGCCGCACCGCCAACAACGTGCTGCTGACCGGCGCGCGCGGCACGGGCAAGTCCTCGTTGGTGAGGGCAGGCCTGAACGAGTTCGCGGGCCAAGGCCTGCGCTTGATTGAAGTCGACAAAGCCGATCTGGTGGACCTGGCCGATCTGGTGGACTTGGTTGATGGCCGGCCCGAGCGCTTCATCGTGTTCAGCGATGACCTCTCGTTCGATGAAGGCGAGCCCGGCTACAAGGCGCTCAAGTCGGTGCTCGATGGCTCCGTGTCAGCCGCGGGCGACAACGTGCTCATCGTGGCGACCTCCAACCGGCGCCACCTGCTGCCCGAATACCACGCCGACAACAAGAGCTACCACCGCAGCGACGACGGCGAGTTGCACCCCGGCGAGGTCGTCGAAGAAAAAATCTCGCTGTCTGAACGCTTCGGCCTGTGGATCAGTTTCTACCCCTTCACACAAGACGAGTACCTGGCCATCGTGGCGCAATGGTTGAGCCATTACCAGGTGCCGGCCCAGGCCATTGAAGCGGCCCGGCCGCAGGCCTTGGTGTGGGCGATCGAACGCGGTTCACGCTCAGGCCGGGTGGCCTACCAGTTCGCGCGCGACTACTCGGGGCGCGAGCATGGCTGAGCCGAGGTCGTACCACGTGATGGCCGAGACCGACCGCGTGCCCGTCGAGGTGGCGGTGGGCGTGCTGATCGAGCGCGATGCCGCAGGCCGCGAAACCCGTTTTTTGATGACATCACGCCCGCCGGGCAAGGTCTACGAGGGCCACTGGGAATTCCCCGGCGGCAAGGTGGAGCAAGGCGAGACCATCGAGCAGGCCCTGCGCCGCGAGCTGGTCGAGGAGCTGGGCATCACCATCGGCCAGGCGCACCCCTGGCAAACCGAGGTGATGGACTACCCTCACGCCAAGGTCAGGCTTAATTTCTGCAAGGTCTACGACTGGCGCGGCGAGCTGGAGATGCGCGAGGGCCAGCAAATGGCCTGGCAGGCCTTGCCCGTCGAGGTGGTGCCCGTCCTCCCCGGCACCGTCCCGGTGTTGTTGTGGTTGGCGGCAGAACGTGGTCACGAAGGCGTCACGCACAGCGGATAATGGGGGTTACCCCAAAAATCCACAGGCCCCCGCTGGAGGAGACATCCCATGACCTACCAAACCTTGGACTACGCGGTCGATGACGACGGCGTGCTGCTGCTCAAGCTCAACCGCCCGGAGCAGCTCAACTCCTTCACCGTTGAGATGGCCAACGAATTGGTCGATGCGTTCACGCGCGCCAGCAATGACGACGCCGTGCGCGCCGTCGTGGTCACCGGCGCGGGCAAGGCTTTTTGCGCGGGCATGGATTTGACGGCCGAAGGCAATGTGTTCGGCCTGGACGAAAGCCAGTGGCCCACCATGGACGACATGCGCCAGCGCCTGAACGATCCCGACATCTTCAACGGTGTGCGCGACACCGGTGGCCGCGTTGTGCTGGCCATCTACGATTGCAAGAAGCCCGTGATCGGCGCCATCAACGGCGCGGCGGTGGGCATCGGCGCCACCATGACTTTGCCCATGGACATCCGCCTGGCCTCCGACAAAGCCCGCATCGGCTTCGTCTTCGGCCGCATCGGCATCGTGCCGGAGGCCTGCTCCAGCTGGTTCCTGCCGCGCGTGGTCGGCATTTCGCAAGCGCTGGAATGGACTTACCTGGCCGATGTGTTCGACGCGCAAGAGGCCCTGCGCGGCCGCCTGGTCAAGGCCGTGGTGCCGCACGATCAGTTGCTGGACGAGGCCTTGAAAATCGCGCGCCGCATCGCCACTGAGCGCTCGCCTGTGGGCATCGCCCTGACGCGCCAGATGATGTACCGCAACTCGGCCCAGCCCCATCCGCTGGCGGCCCACCAGGTTGATTCGCTGGCCATGTTCTACACCAGCATCGGCGATGGCAAGGAGGGCGTGAAAGCCTTCCTGGAGAAGCGCCCCGCGCAATTCGAGGGCAAGACCTCCGAGATGCCGTCCTTCTACCCATGGTGGGAATGAGCTCTTGAGTGATTTTGCGCTGCCCGAAGACTTTGATCTCGGGGAATACTTTGATGGCCGCACCCTCGCGCGCGCCGTGGACCTCAAGCCCGAGCAAGCCATCCAGTCGATGCAGGTGATCGGGCCGGTCTTGTCGACACGCCTGCACGGCAGTGGCGCGCAGGCCTATGCGCAGCGCACCGAACTGGTCAACGACCGGCGCCTGGGCCTGCGCGTGATGGGGCACTGCACCTGCCCGGTGGGCCTGAACTGCAAACACGTGGCCGCGGCCCTGATGGCCTTCGAGGCCCAGCAGGTGCGCAAGCAGCGTGGCGGCGCGGTGCCCGATGAGCTGCCCGTGATCAAGGCGACCCCGCCCACGGCCGCCCGTGCGGTGGAGCCGGCACCCGAACTGCCCACCGTGAACCTGGGGGCCCTGACCCTGATCCCCGTGCTGCAGCTCACCACCTGCGTGGACGTGGTCTCGGAGGCCATGCTGCACCACCGCTATGGCTCGCAATCGTCCATCAGCACCAAGGTGCGCCAGGCGGCAGCGCAATTGATCTTGCGCTACCAACCCGAAGGCAGCGAGCCGGTTGATTTTCATTTTCCCGCTGTTCATGGCGCCCTGGGCTTCAGCGAACGCGAAGACTCGGAGCAGCCCGGCCAGCGGCAGATGGTGCGCTTTGAGCGCCAGAGCAAGCAAGAAGCCACGGCCTTGCTGGACTTGTGCAACACGCTGGAGTTCAGATCTTGGAGCCTGTCGGCCGGCCTGGCCATCAACCGCCTGACGCGGCTGAACGCGGGCGGCGGCACCGCTGGCGCCGGCTCGGCCCTGGAGGGCGAACCCCTGGTGCTGGTGCCACAACGCCGCGAGCAGTGGCCCCACATTTTGACTACGCAGCTGCCCTTGCTCAAGTCGCGAGGCTGGGTGGTCGAGGTGAAGCACGACTTCCCTTACGAGCTGCACACGGCCGAAGAGTGGACCGTCGATGTCGACGAGGAAGCCGGTGGCGACTGGTTCAGCGTGGGCCTGAAGGTCACCGTGGAAGGCCAGCGCATCGACCTGCTGCCGCTGCTGGTGGGCTTGGTGCAAACCGGTTGGTTGAAGTTGAATTCTGATTTGCGGGACGGCAAATCGCGCGGCGAAGTGCTGGTGCCCTGGCCCGATGACGCCGTGCCCGAGCCCGGCGCATTGCCCCGCCAGCGCCTGCTGCGCATCCCCGTGCAACGCGTGGCGCCGCTGATGGAGTGGATGCGCTCGGTCTTCGCCGCCAATGGCAAGGACAGCGGTCCCTTGCGCCTGTCACGCTTCGACCTGGGCACGCTGGAGGCCGTCACGGCGCAGACCACCGTGGTGGCCCCGCCCAGCTTCACCGACTTGATCGAGCAGGTGCGCTTGCTGGGCAGTGGCCGCAGCTTGCCGGCGGTGCAGCCTTCGCCCAATGTGCAGGCCACCTTGCGCCACTACCAGCTCGATGGCCTGGCCTGGATGGACTTCCTGCGCCGTGCCCGATTGGGCGGCGTGCTGGCCGATGACATGGGCCTGGGCAAGACTTTGCAAACGTTGGCCTTGCTGCAAGCCGAGCTGGACGCGGGCCGCCTGGACCGGCCCAGCCTGGTCGTGGTGCCCACCAGCCTGATCGCCAATTGGCAGACTGAGGCGCAGCGCTTCACGCCCGGCCTGAAGCTGGTGGTGCTGCATGGTCCGCAGCGCATGCAGTACTTCAAGCGCATCGAGCACGCCCACCTGGTCATCACCAGTTACCCGCTCGCCGTGCGCGACATCGACACGCTCGCCTCGCACGAGTGGCACTACCTGCTGCTGGACGAAGCCCAGCGCATCAAGAACAGCCGCAGCCAGGCCACCTTGTCACTCAAAGGCCTGCGCGCGCGCCACCGCCTGTGTTTGAGCGGCACGCCGCTGGAGAACCACCTGGGCGAGTTGTGGAGTCTGATGGATTTTGTGTGCCCCGGCCTGCTGGGCAGCGAGGCGCAGTTCCGCGAGCACTACCGCAACCCCATCGAGAAACGCAAGGACACCTTGCAGGCCGAGCACCTAGCCCGCCGCGTGCGTCCCTTCATCTTGCGCCGCACCAAACAACAGGTGGCCCGCGAGCTGCCCGAGAAAACCGAGACGCACTTGCGCGTGGAGTTGAGCGGCACGCAGCGCGACCTGTACGAAACCGTGCGCGCCACCATGGACAAGAAGCTGCGAGAAGCCATTGAGAAGCAAGGCCTGGCGCGCAGCCAGATCATGGTGCTCGATGCCTTGCTCAAGCTGCGCCAGGTGTGCTGCGACCCGCGTTTGCTCAAGATGGGCCCGGAGGGCGCGCCCCCGGCCGGCAAGGCCGCACCATCGGCCAAGATGGCCTTGCTGCTTGACCTGCTGCCCACCCTGGTGGAAGACGGCCGGCGCATCTTGCTGTTCTCTCAGTTCACCGAGATGCTCTCATTGATCGAGGCCGAGTTGGTGCGCCTGAAGATCGACTACCTCAAGCTGACCGGCGAAACGCATGACCGTGCGGGCCTGGTCGACAAGTTCCAGAAGGGCAACGTGCCCCTGTTCCTGATCAGCTTGAAGGCCGGTGGCGTGGGCTTGAACCTCACCGCCGCCGACACCGTGATCCTGTACGACCCCTGGTGGAACCCGGCGGTTGAACAGCAGGCCATCGACCGCGCTTACCGTATCGGGCAGGACAAGCCGGTGTTCGTCTACAAGCTGCTGGCCAGCGGCACGGTCGAAGACAAGATGGTGGAGCTGCAGGCCCGCAAGGCCGGCCTGGCCGACCTGTTGCTGTCGGGCGTGGCCAGCGATGCCGCGCTGAACGCGCAAGACTTCGACGAGCTGTTCAAGCCCTTGATCCCGGAAGAATCCACGCCCTGAATGAAAAAAGCCCGGCAGTTCAAAAGAACGCCGGGCTTTTCAATCAAGGTGCAAGGCGGGCTCGTCAGCCCGCCAGGCTCAATCACTTCAGTTGATCGCTGATCAGCTTGGTCATCTCGAACATCGAGACTTGAGCCTTCTTGAAGATCACCTTCAGCTTGTCGTCTGCATTGATGTTGCGCCGATTGGCGGCATCTTGCAGGTTGTGCTTCTTGATGTATTCCCAAACCTTCTTGGTGACTTCCGTACGCGGCAGTGGCTCAGCGCCAATGACTGCGGCCAGAGCCGGGCTCGGTGTGAGAGCCTTCATGAAGGCGGCATTCGGGGTGCGCTTGGCAGCGACCTTCTTGGCTGCAGGTGCAGCCTTCTTTGCCGGGACTTTTTCAGCTGCCGCGGCCTTCTTGGCCGGGACTTTCTTCGCAGTTGCCATGTGAATTCACTCCAATCTAGGGTCAGATCTGATGCCTTGCCTCGGGCACATGCTGTGTTCGCATGTGTTCCTCAAGGGTATTGCGCCTGCGATGGTAATGCCACTTCCCTCTGAAAAACAGTGTTTATGAATCTTTGTGGCCCCTCAACGTCAATGAAATGTGGATTGGAGCCGGCTGCGCGGACCCGCTTGCGCTGCAGGCATCGTGATTTCGGTGTTCAATCGCGTCTTTGTCGGTGTTTTCAGGAGTACGTTGGATGACGCCCCAAGCCGTTTTGGCCCAACCGTTCACGCTGCCCAATGGCGTGGTGATCAAGAACCGCTTGTTCAAATCGGCGATGTCCGAAGCCCTGGGCAATCGAGATCGCGCGCCCACGCCAGAGCTCACGCGCCTTTATCAGGCCTGGGCCGATGGCGGTGTGGGTTTGTGTGTCACTGGTAACGTGATGATCGACCGACGCGCTTTGGGCGAGCCCGGCAACGTGGTCATCGAAGACGATCGCCATCTGGCCGAGCTGAAAGCCTGGGCGCAGGCCGCCACGCGCGGCGGCACGCGGTGCTGGGTGCAACTCAACCACCCTGGCAAGCAATCGCCCAAGGGCTTGAACAAAGAGAACGTGGCGCCATCCGCCGTGCCGTTTCGCGATGACATGAAGGCCTTCTTCGCCACGCCGCGCGAGTTGACCGATGCCGAGATCCATGCCTTGGTCGAGCGCTATGGCCGCGCTGCCGGCATCGTCAAGCAGGCGGGCTTTTCGGGCGTGCAGATCCATGGTGCGCACGGCTACTTGGTCAGCCAGTTCTTGTCGCCGCACCACAACCGCCGCACCGACGACTGGGGTGGCACGGCCGAGAAGCGCCGCAGCTTCGTGTTGGCCGTTTACCGCGCCATGCGCGAACACGTGGGGCCTGACTTCCCGGTGGGCATCAAATTGAACTCGGCCGATTTCCAGCGCGGTGGGTTCACCGAAGAAGAATCGCTGGACACCATCCGCGCACTGGCCGAGGCCGGCATCGACCTGATTGAAGTGTCGGGTGGCACGTATGAAGCGCCCGCGATGACAGGCATCAAGGCCGACAAGGCCCCGGTGAAAGACAGCACGCGCCAGCGCGAGGCCTACTTCATGGCCTTTGCCGAGAAAGCGCGCCAGGCCGTCAAGACGCCTTTGGTGGTGACGGGGGGCTTCCGCTCATCGCAAGGCATGGCCGAGGCCATCAGCTCGGGTGCAGTCGACATGGTGGGTCTGGCGCGGGCCCTGGCGGTGGAGCCTGCACTGCCGCAGCGTTTGCTGAACGGCCAAGAGCCGACGCACGTGATCAAGCCGATCAAGACGGGCATCAAGTTCATCGACAAGATGGGCCTGCTGGAGGTGACCTGGTACACCGGCCAGCTCAAACGCATTGGCAAAGGCGAGCCACCCAAGCCGACCGAATCGGCTTTGTGGGTGTTTGCCAAGTTCATTGCCCACCAGCTGGGGGTGGGCCAGAAGAAGCGCTCGCCCACAAAGTTGCGGGCGAGCTGATCAGGCCCGTTCAGGCCTTGCGGCGGCGTGCGAAAGCGCCCAGGGCGGCCAGGCCGAGCAATGCCATGACGTAGCTTTCGGGCTCAGGCACGGCAGCGGTCACCGTCAGCACATCGCCAGCCTGCAGGCCGCTGGTGTCGATGACCCAGTTCTGGGCGCCAGAATTGCCCAAGGGGTTGCCGATGGCCACGTCCAGGTATTCGGGCGAGCCGAAGTTCACCCAGGCTTGTTGGCCACCTTGGCTGGACGTGAGGGTGTACGCGGTGTCAAAGCTGCGGGTCACGGTGCCCAGCGTCTGGAAGCTGGCCAGGCTCAGGCTGAAACGGACGTTGTACAGGCCCGTGCCTGTCAGATTGCGCAGCACGGCGTTGAAGTCCAGTCCCGACAGCAGGTCGTTGGCGGTGATCTGGTAGCTCAACGAGACTGGGGCCAAGTCGGTCCAATCCAGGTCAAAAGAAATCAGGCCCGCGTCGCTGTAGTCGGTGACCACGCTGGCACCGGCGCTGGTGCTGCCGATGAAGGTGGCGGCGAAGGCCGGTGTGGTGGCCAGGCCGCACAGGGCCAGGGATGCAATGAGTTTCTTCATGAGGGGTACTCCTTGTGGTGTCCGGGTTCAGAGCGTGCCGTTGGCCCAGGGGCCGGTGATGGCCAAGGTCAGGCCAGGCGATTGCAGGTTGGCGAACAGCACGCGGCCATCGGGGCTGAAACATGAGCCGCACCATTCGGTGTTGCGCAGGTTGCCGGTGGATGCATTGGGTTTGCCGGCCGAGGCCAGTTGAGCGGCAGTGAAGTCGTAATTGTTGGCCGCGAACATGTAGGAACCACCACTGGGGTGCAGGGCCATCAGGCGTTGCGCTGTCACGGCGGGGCCGCTGTTGGGGCCGTTGGTGCCGCCGTCTTCGTTGAACAGCAGGCCGCCGCGTGGGCTGACGCAGATGTTGTCGGGCGAGTTGCCCACTTGCAGGTCATTGCTGACGAAGATGGCCTTGAGCACCATGGACGCCAGGTCCAATGCCCAGATGCGGCCAGCGCGGCTGGGGCTGACCGTCACTTGTTTGTCGGTGAAGAACACTGTGCCATTGGCGACCCAGCAGCCTTCTCCGGCGCCCAGGATGGCCGCGCCATTGGCGTAGGCTTGGCGATAAGGGCCACTGGCCGACACGCTGCCAACGAACGAGGTGATGGTGGCGCCGTCCAGATCGGGGTTGGCGATGTCCACCCATTCGGTGTCGAACTCCTGGCACAGCGTGGGCATGCGCAGGTCAGCGTTGGCCTGGCCTTTGACCTTCAGGCCTTGCAAGGTGCCGCCGGCGTGCAGTGAGTTCAAGCCGCCCGCGATGTTGGCAGGGCGGAAGCGGTACAAGGTGTTGGCGTTGCCCTGGTCTTCGGTGAGGTACCAGTAGCCGGTCAGCGGATCGATGGCGCTGGCTTCGTGGGCCATGCGGCCCATGGCGACGAGGGGATTGGGGTTGGCGGCGGTCTGGCTGGGATCTGCGGGCACTTCAAAGATGTAGCCGTGTTTCTTGCCGGTGCTGCTGACCGCGTTGCTGCGGATTTCTTCGTTGGTGAGCCAGGAGCCCCAGGTGGACGAACCGCCCGCGCAGTTGCGGTTGGTGCCGCCGAACGAGGCGTAGCTTTCAACCCAGTTGCCATCGCGCCAGACCAGGTTGGTGGTGCCGCCCAGTTGGTAGACCGATGAGGTAGCGCCCGTGTCGTACTTGGCCACGGCGGCGCGGCTGGCGCCGATGATGGACGAGGCGCTGCCGGTGCCCAGTTCATGGTTGCGGATCAGCACGATTTCGGTGCTGCGGCCGACCTTGCGGGCGCGGACCACGCCCATGCCGTCGTGGCCGTTGGGGGTGGTCAGGCCGTCGGTCATCACGTCGCCGCGCCAGCCGTAGGACTTGTACGAGAAGCCGGGGGGCAGCTGAATCAGCGGCAGGCCGGTGGTCAGGTCATTGACGGGGGCCAGTGCGCCGTAGGGGCTGTCCAGCAAAACGGACGAGGTGGCCGCCATGCACGATGAGGTGGAGGCTTCGGCCACGCGCGAGGCCAGCGCGGCGATCGGGCCACCGAACGCGGCGGCGATGGCGGCAGAGCCGCCTTTGAGGAGGGTGCGGCGTGACGTCGAGACTTCTGGGGCGTCCATGGAGATCCTTCAAAGGGGTTGGTTGAAGGACCGGAATCTGCCTGCGCTGTGTGACGATGTCGTGAAGGTGGTTGGATTGGTGGAACGCGGCTGTCGGTCAAGGCCTTTGAAACAAGACCGCGGGCGTGATGCCTTGCAAGGTGGCGCAACCAGTGAGCGCCATGGCGATCTCCAGCTCATCACGCAACAGGCGGATGACATGGGCCACGCCCAAGGCGCCCGCGGTGGCCAGCGCATGCACATAAGGGCGCCCGATCAGCACCGCATGGGCGCCGAGCGCAATGGCCTTGAGCACATCGGTGCCGCGCCGGATGCCGCCATCCACCAGCAAGGGCAGGTCAGGGCCGACGGCTTGCGCAATGCGCGGCAAGGCCCAGGCGGTGGGGATGGCCGTGTCGAGCGTGCGGCCGCCATGGTTGGACACGATCAGGCCGGCCACGCCCAGTTGGGCCGCTTGCCGCGCATCGTCTTCATGCAGGATGCCTTTGAGGAGGATGGGCAGGCGGGTGATGCTTTGCAGCCAGGCGATGTCGGACCAGGTGGGGGCGGTGGTGAGGAGGCCATCGAACATGGTGCTTTGGCCGGGTGACAGGGAAGCTGTGGGTGGGTTTGGCAGCCCTGCCAGGTTGACGGCCGAGATGCCCGGCGGCAGCTTGAAGTTGGCGCGTCGTTCGCGGTCACGGGCGCCGCTGGCCGGGGCATCGACTGTGACGACCAAGGCCTCGTAGCCGGCGGCCTCGGCGCGCTGCACCAACTCCTGCGTGAAGACCTTGTCGTGCTGGAGGTAGAGCTGGAACCACAAGGGTCCACGGCCTTCGTCTTTGAGGATGGCTTGGGCGATGTGCTCCAGCGAGGTGCTGGCCTGGGTGCTCAGCACCAGCCCTGCGCCTTGGGCGGCGGCGGCATAGGCGGTGCCCAGTTCGCCATCGGGGTGGGCCATGCGCTGGAAGGCCACAGGTGCAAGCAGGATGGGGTGATCCAGCGTGCGGCCCAGCAAGGTCTGACGGGTGTGGCCACCGGTCAGGGCACGCAGCACGCGGGGGTAGAGGTGCAGTTGATCCCAGGCGGTGCGGTTGGCTTGCAGGGTGAGCTCGTCGGCGGCGGCGCCACTGAAATAAGCCCAGGCGTTGTCGTCAAGCCGTTCGCGCGCGTGGGTTGTGTAGTCGGCCAGGTTGACCACATCGGCCGGGATCTTTTCAAGCTCGGGGACGTGGCTCATGGTCAGGCGACGTCATTGCCCTGGGCGGGCTTCTTTTGTCCACTGATCATGGCCAAGGCCAGGTTCTCTCGGTGCCTTGTGCTGGTCAGAACCACACCGACCAGATGCAGGGCAATCAGAACAAGCAAGGTCCAGGCAAGAAAGTTGTGGGTTTGGTCAAGCCAGGCCATGCCCCAGAACATGTCGGTGGTGTACAGCCAACCCGTGAAGGCGGTGCCGGCGACACAGGCCAGCAGCGCCAGCACCATCCAGCCACCCAAAGGGTTGTGGCCGATGTAGCGGGGTTCCTGTCTGTGTGTGAGCGCGCGGGCGTAGCGCAGTGTGGTTGATGGGCCGCGGACAAACTGGGAGAGCCGCGCGTAGTGACCGCCCACAAAGCCCCAAAGCAGGCGCGCGGCAACCACCCCAAAGGCCGCATAGCCTGCGGGTTCATGCAGGGAAACAATGCCCAGCCCCAAGGTACTCAACCAGGCGATGCTGACGGCCATCACCAATGACCAATGAAGCCAGCGTACGCCGTGGTCCCAAACCTTCATCGCGGGGCTTACTTGACTTCGCCGACTTTTTCGAAAGTCTTGGGATTGAAGTAAACCTCGACGCGGTTACCTTTTTCGTCAAAGCCATAGACCTCATAGCAGCCATTGTCGACTTTGACCTGGCGAACTTTCCAGCCTTCGTTGGTCAGCTTCTTCTGAAGGTCCATCTGTTTTTTCCATTCTTCCTTGGGGACATCGCACTTGATATCGCCGTGGGCGAAAGCGCTGGCGGCCACAGCCAAGGTCAACAAGCCGGTAATGATGGATTTGCTTTTCATGAGAGGCTTTCTTCTCGCCAGGTTGAAGGAGTCATACATCCAGCCACATCCGCAAAAGATTGTGGTAAGTGCCGGTCAATCCAATGACGGCAGGGTCGGTTTCACCGACCTGGGTACGCAGTTGCATCAGGTGCATGTCCATGTCGAACAACAGCCGGCGTTGTTCGTTGCTGCGCACCATGCTTTGGATCCAGAAGAAGCTTGCCAGCCGGTGGCCTTGCGTCACTGGGTTGACCCGGTGGACACTGTTGCCGGGGTAGATCACCATGTCCCCTGCAGCCAGCTTCACGCTTTTGCTGCCGAAGGTGTCTTCAATGACCAGCTCGCCACCCTCGTAGTCATCAGGCTCGCTGAAGAAAACGGTGCAGGATACATCGGTTCGAATGCGCTCGGCCGTACCGGGGAGATAACGCACGGCGCTGTCCACATGGTTGCCAAAGCTGTTGTTTGTGCCGCCGTAGCGATTGAAAAGGGGCGGTGAAATGTGCCTGGGCAATGCCGCCGAAAAGAAGATCGGATGGCGTTGAAGCCCGCGCAACACCAGGTCTTGAAGGACCTTGGTTTCTTCGCAGGCTTCAGGCAGTTGCTCGTTGTTCTTGACTTGTGCCGACTGCTCGCCCGAGGTTACGCGCCCATCGCCCCAAGGGGCTTGGGCAAGAACTTCTGTGGCCCGACGAATCTCGTCGGGCGTGAGCACTTCGCGGACGTGCAGCAGCATGTCGGCAATTTTAGGTCAGAAGCGCATGCCCACGGTCCACTTGACGGAACGTGGCTCGCCCAGGATGACAAAGCCGGGATACAACTGGTCGCCGTACAACTTGTTGGTGACGTTGGTGACGTTCAACTGGGTGTAAAGATCGGGCGAGAACTTGTATTCGGCCATGATGTCGCCAGCGACGTAGCCAGGGGCCTTGGCGGTCGTGGAGGCTGCACCGGAGCCGCCTTGCAATGGACGATTCTGCGAGGCGCCGCGAACACCACCGGCAACACGAATCTGTGGCGTCAGTTGATAACTGAGCCAAGCGCTGCCCGTGTTCTTGGGGGTGAGGCCAACTCGAGCGCCCAAACCTGCTCCACTTGTGCCCGTTTTGTCAATTTTGGCGGTCCAGATGTAGGAATAAGAGACATACACCTCCAAGGCAGAGGTCACTCGTCCAACCACGTCCAGTTCCAGACCTTCCGAGTGGCGTTGTCCTGACAAGGTGTAAGCGGATGCGGCGAAGTCGGAGTCCGTGGTCCGTTCGTTGTATTTCTCGGTGCGGAACAATGCGGCGCGCGTTGAGAGCTTGCCGTCCAGCCAATCCAGCTTTGCGCCCAACTCGATGTTGCGGCTCTTTTCTGCCGGGGTGTTTGCGTTTTGCTGGGTGGTGTACTGGTAGGTGTCAGCTGCTGTGTTGAACGACGTGCTGTAAGAGAAGTGGTAAGAGCTGGATGAGGTGGGCTGATACAAGGCCCCTGCACGGTAACTCCACAGGGACGAATAAGTCAGATGACTGATGGGTGTTGCTGTGGGCGTGGCTGTTGGGGCGCCATTGGTGCCGTAGGTCAGTTGGCCGGTGGTTGCGCTGAAACGATCCCAGCGAATGCCGCCCAAAAGCTTCCAGGTGGGGCTCAGTTGCAACAGGTTTTGAGCGTAGGCGCCAGCGGACGTGCCTGAGTAGTCCGATGTTTTTCGGTAGAGCGGAGAATTACCGGTTCCAATCAGCGCCGCGCCATTGTCGGGGGTGCCCACGGTGGTATTTGGCCGAGTTCCAAGGGTGTTGAGGAATGCATTGTTCTGATACCGATCAGCTTGTTCATTGGACAAATCAATGCCCGCCAAGATATTGTGGGTCATGCCCAGCCACTGATACTTGTTGCTGTAGTCGCTCTGCAGGTAGGTTCCCACATAGCGGTCTTTGCGTGGGTTCAAACCACCGCGGCTGAGTTCAGTGCTGTCACTGAGGTTCCCACTGGTCGTGCCTGCCAGATAGCCTGCAACGCTGCTCCATTGCTGGCGTTCAAAGGTGCCGGTGCGCAGGTTGCTGCGAAGCTCGCCGCCATCGGCGAAACGGTGTGTGTGCGCAAGGGAGCCGTAGCTGGCTTTGCCATCCACGTAGTCCGAGGCCATGCCATAGAAATTCTTGGCGTCAACCTTAGGAACGCTGCACATCGCCGTAGCCGTGCAGTTGCCGGTGAACCCATTGGCTCCGAGCCATCGAATGGCGCTCAAGGGGACGTTGTTGGTGTTGAGGTAGAACAAGCCTGCGGTGAATTCATCGGCGGTGCCGATGCCCCAACTGTAGGTGGGTGCAATACCCTGCTTCTCGATTTTGGCGCCGCCATTGTCTGATTTGGTCACCATCGCATTGATGCGCAATGCTGCTTCCTCACCCGTGCGGATGTTGAAGTCCATCGTGGTCCGGAAATAGCCGCGATCTCCGAGGGTGCCCACCACGTCACTCTGGTCCGCGAGCATGGGTTTTTTTGTGACTTGATTGATCACGCCGCCTGTGGATCCACGGCCGAAGATCATCGATGCCGAGCCACGCATTACTTCAATGCGGTCGTAGTTGAAGGTGTCGCGGTCGTATTGCGACGGGTCGCGCATGCCGTCTAGCAGCAGGTCGCCAGTGGTGGCAACGGGGAATCCGCGCAGGCGAATGTCCTGATCGGTGCCATTTTCTGTCGCTGCGAAGGTGATGCCCGCTGTGTAGTGCAAGGCTTGCTTCAGTGTGTCCAGCTTGACGTCGTCAATGAGCTTTTCCGTCATCACCGACACGGATTGCGGAATGTCGCGTAGTTCCTGCTTGCCCTTGCCAATGGTTGTCGTCACGGCCTGGTAGCTTTGCTTGGCAGGAGATGCGTTTTCCTTGCTGCCCTTGACCGTCACCTCGGGAAGCGCCGTGTCAGTTTTCAATGCGTTTTCGGTGGTTTGGGCCACCACTGATGAGCCCATCAGGCTCAAGCCGAAACCGGCGGCGAGGGCACCCAGGGGCAGGGCGGAATTGATGCGAGGGCGGGACATGACAACTTGCTCCGGAAATGGAAGACGGACCCAAACGGGGATAACTTTGCAAATGATAACAATTCGCAATACGTTTCGCTTTGCCGTTGATCCCTGAAACCGGGGGTGCCCAGCCCCTGTTGCGCATCAACAACGCACATTTGGAGCCCTTCACCCTCAAGAAAACGCCAGCCACCCCCGTCCCGCCTGATCGCGCCTTGGCAAGCTTTCGCACACCACGCCCCAGACCCGCTCCACCAACGAAGGCTGCAGCACCTGCTCGCAATCGCCCATGGTGTCGATGCGCCCCTGGCTCATCACCAGCACCTGGTCGGCATAAGCCCCCGCCAGGTTGATGTCGTGCAGCACCGCGATCACGCCCACCCCTTGCCGGGTGAGTTCGCGCAGCAATCGCATCACGGTGTGCTGGTGGGCCAGGTCCAGCGCGGCGGTGGGTTCGTCCAGCAGCAGCCAGCGTTCCATGGGGTGATCAGGGTGCGCCCACACCTGCGCCAGCACGCGCGCCAGGTGCACGCGCGCTTTCTCGCCGCCAGACAGTAGTTCATAGCGCTGGTGCACCAGGTGCAGGGCGCCGGCCATCTGCAAGGCATCGTCCACCAGCTGGGCTTCACGGGGATGCGGCTGGTCGCGGTGGGGGTAGCGGCCCATGTGCACGATGTCGCGCACATTGAAGTCAAACGGCACGGGGTTGTCCTGCGGCAGCAGGGCGCGGGCGCGCGCCAGGTCCAGCGTGTCCCAGTGGGACAGGGGTTGGCCCAGCAGCCGCACCTGGCGCAGCACGCTGTGTTCGAGGCCTGCCAGGGCGCCCAGCAAGGTGGATTTGCCCGCGCCGTTGGGGCCCAGCAGGGCATGCAGGCGGCCTGCGGCCAGGCTCAGGCGGGGAATGTCGAGCAGTGTGCGCTGGCTTTTGACCAGGCGCAGGTCTTCGGCGGTCAGGCTCATGATCCGTTTCCTTTCAGACAGAGGCGTGCCGCTGTCGCAGCATCCACAAGAACAAGGGCGCACCCAAGAGGCCGGTGAGCACCCCCAAGGGCAACTCGATGGGGGCCACGACAGTGCGGGCGGCGGTGTCGGCCAGGATCAGCAAGATGGCGCCCAGCAGGGCCGAGCCGGGCAGCACCACGCGGTGATCGGCCCCGGCCAGCAGTCGCACGCCATGGGGGGCGATCAGGCCGACGAAGCCGACCATGCCGATGTGCGCGGTGAGCACGCCCACCACCAATGCCGACCACCACACGCCGTGCTGCTTGAGCCGATCAACGGCCACGCCCATCAAGCGGGCTTGCGCCTCGCCCAGGGCCAGGGCGTTGAACTGCGGCGCCAGCCGCCAGGTCAGCCCAAGTGCCAGCAACACAGGTGGCGCGGCCCAGGCCACGCTGGTCCACCGCGTGCCGCTGAGGCTGCCCAGCAGCCAGAAGGTGAGCGAGCGCAGTTGCGCGTCGTTGGCCATGAAGGTGAGCCAGCCCAGGCCCGAGGCGGCCAGCGCGTTGATGGCCACGCCCATCAACAACAGCAAGGGCAGGCGCACCTGGCCCTGGATGCTGGACCAGCGCCAGACCAGGGCCGTCACGGCCAAGCCGCCCAGGAAGGCCGTGAGCAATGGCAGGGATGAGCCAAGGAACTGCCACCAGACCACGGGCATGGCGGTGCCCAGCACGATGGCCAGCCCCGCGCCCAAAGCCGCGCCACTGGTGACGCCGATCAGGCTGGGGTCCGCCAGGGGGTTGCGGTACAGGCCTTGCACCAGGGCGCCGGTCAGGCCCAGCCCCGCGCCCGACAGCAAGGCCATCAACAGGCGGGGTGCGCGGATGTGGAAGAGGACCTGGGCATCGGGGTGCGTGGCCCATTGCGCGGGCGAGGTCATGAGCGCCCACAAGCTGCTGACAGAGATGGCATAGGCGCCTTGCGTGGCGCCCCAAGCCAAGGCCAGCACCAGCGCGATCAGGCCGATCAGCGCGAGCGATGGCGCTGACAGGCGTTGTGGCTGCGGGCCCGTGCCTGACCAAGCCGTGGTGACTGTGCTCATGCCGAGATCGTGCCCAGTTGCCGGGCCAGGGATTCGACGGCTTGCGGCAGACGTGTGCCAAAGCCGAGCAGGTATTGCGCGTCCATGACCACCAGCCGTTTGGCACGGCCAGCGGGCGTGAAGGCCAGGCCGGGCTGATCCCAGAAGCGATCAACCCCGCCGCTGGCCTGGATCGAATCTGACGTGGTCAGCACCACGTCGGGGGCGGCGGTGGCAGCGGCTTCAGGCGTCAGGCTCTTGTAGCCGGTGGATTCAGACAGCGGGTTGCGGGCACCAGCAAATGTCAGCATGGCGTGCGCGGCGGTGGCCTGGCCCGCCACCTGGGCCTTGCCACCATGGGCCATCACGAACAGCACGCGGGGCGCTTGGCGTGTTCGTTGAACGCGTTGCTGCACCGCCTGCCATTGCTGGGTCAATTCAGCGGTCAATGCCTGGCCTTGCGCCACTTGCTGGCATGCCTGGGCCGCGACCTTGACCTTGGCCAACAACTCCTCAAACGTGTGATCGGCGCGCACCAGTTGCAAAGCCACGCCGGCATCACGCAATTGATCCAGCACGGCCGGCGGGCCGACCTCGTGCGTGCCCAGCACGGCCGTGGGCTTCAGCGACAGCACCCCTTCGGCCGACAGCGCGCGCATGTAGCCAATCTTGGGCGTGTGCAATGCGGCTTCGGGGAAGACACTGGTGGTGTCGGTGGCCACCAGCCAGCGTTCGGCCTTCAGGCGGTAGATCACCTCGGTCATGCCGCCGGTCAGGCTGATCAGGCGCAGTGAGCTGGCGGGCCTGGCTTGTGCCCACCCAGGGGGTGACATGGCCAGAGCGGCCGCCGAGGCCGATGCCCAGCGCAGGCAGTCACGGCGTGTCTTCCGATGCCTTTGGTGGTCGTTCATGCGGCCTCCGTCTGCACCACGGGGCCATGCACCATCTGGTGGGCCAGGGCGCGCCACGCGGGCAGCTCGGCCTTGCCGGGCTTGCGTTCGCCAAAGAACATGGCGATGACCTGGCCTCGCTCGTCAAACAGTTCGATCGAGGTCACCGGTCCGTCCTCGGTGGGCTTGGTGACGAGCCAGCTTTCGGCGACATGGTCATGGCGCAGGTGCAGGTTGAAACCTTCGTCCAGCACGTTCAGCCAAGGGCCCATGAGCTCGATGCGGTGCACGGCGCCGGTGTGGATCTGCAGGCAACCTTCGTTGCCGGCGAACACCATGATCGGCACGCCACTGCTGGCCGCCGCTTCCAGCAACCACTGCACGCTGACCAGCGGGGTGCGCCGCGTGTGGACGCCTTCCATGAGCCTGAAGCTCTGGGCGCGGTCCACGTTGAACTCGCGCAGCAGCGCAAAGAACTGGTGCGTGTCGGTCATCGCCGACCAGGCCTCGCCCAGGCTCAATGCATCGATCTCATCGTCGGGTCGGATGGCGGCGCGCAAAGGCGTGCCGGGCATGAACACGGGCCGGGCTTCAGGGCGGGCATGGCGTTGCACCAGGGCTTCCAGCGCGGTGATGTCGGTCTGCGGCCGGGCGTGAACCTTGTGCATGGCGCGGCCATGCGCATCGAAGAACTGCAGGCTGTGTTGCTCGCCCTTGGCGGTGTGCTCGATCACGTGGAAGCCTGCGTGCCATTTGGACAGGAACAGCCGCAGGTCGATCTCCGGACCCAGGGCCAGGCCCATCAGGCCGGTGGCGCTCACGTTGCGGTACACGCCCACCTTCTCATGCACCACGCTTTCATTGCGCGTCAGTGCCATCACGGGGCCGCAGTTCTCCAGGCCTTGCAGCAGATTGACCCAGTCCGAGTCCAGCGGCATGGTGGTGTACAGGCTGTGCTCGGCCACGCCGGGGTGCATCTGGCTGACGGCGTGTGCGGCCATCACGTCACCTTCGCTCAAGTCCAATTTGCGAGCGGCATCGCGGGCGCGCAGGCCTTGGGCACGCAAGGCGGCGAACTGCTCGCGCAGCAAGGTCAGATGGGAGGTGTCGGTGATCATGGTCAGGCTCCATCAAGGGGTGGTGAGGAAAGCGTCAGTCAATAGATGGCGGTGACGGCCACGCGCACATTGCGGCCCGGGGCTTCGGTGCCCAGGCCGCCGCCAAAGCCGTTGCTCAAGTGGTAGCTGGCGTTGCGCAGGTTGTCACCGCTGAGGTTCAGGTTCAGGTGCGGGCTCAGGTTCCAGCGCAGGCTCACGCCCAGCAGGTGGTAGCCGGCTTGGGTGCCCACGGTGTTGCTGTTGTCGACGATGGTCAAGCGGCTGCGCACGTGCTGCCACCGCACCATGGCTTCGACCGCGCTCCAACGCCAACCCAGGCTCCAGTGCAGGCTGTCGGCGGGGGCGGTGGTCAAGGGCTGGGGCTGGCGGCCATCAAAGGCATCGCCGCGGATGCGGCTGGCGGCCAGGCTGGAGAAGGCCGGGCCGATGTCCAGCACGGCTTCCAGCTCGGTACCATGGCGCCGCTCCCAGCCGTCTTGCACGATGAGGCCACTGCCACCTGATTGCGCCAGGATCGATTCCAGCAAGTGGTCGGTGCGGTTGCGGAAAAAGGTCAGCTTGGCGCTGAGGCTGTGCTTGAGCTTGACGCCATCGCCCAGGAACTGAGGCTGGCGCGTGCTCAGGCCCCACTCCACGCTGCGCGAAGTCTCGGGTTGGTGCAAATCGCCACAGATGCGGGATGAGGGGCCGACCACGCTCGCATCGGTGTAGCCGGGCACCAAGTTGCTGCCAGAACCGCGCAACAAAGAATCCACACAGCGGCCGAAGCCGCCTTGGGTGAAGGTTTCGTCGATCAGCGGTGGCCTGAAGGCCTGGCCCCATTGCGTGAAGGCCGTCCAGCGTTGGGGCACCAGCTCAAATGCCAGGTGCAGGCTGGGCGTCGTGCGCTGGTAGGTCACGGTGGCGGCTTGCCCGGCCTGGCTCAGCTCGGACACGGTCTTGCCTTGGGCTTGCACGTCGACCTGGTCCCAGCGCAGGCCGGGCAACACTTGCAGCCGGCCCCAGCGCCAGTCGGGCTGCAGGTACACGCCAAGCGTGTCTTTGCGGCCTGGGGGTTGCGCGCCATTGAAGCCGCCGGGGTAGACGGTGTCGGTGGTGGGGCTGTCGATCAGGCGGTGAACGGTGCGCTGCTGTTGTCCCCATTGCAGGCCCAGGTGCAGGTCCATCTGGCTGGCGGGGCCTTTCAACAGGCGCCAGCTGCCCTGGGTGTCAACGGTGTTGTTCTGGTAGCGAAAGGCGTCGTCCACGGCATAGGCCATCGAGAAGATGGACTGGCCCTTGGCCATGTGGTCATGCACTTCCGTGTGCGATTGGCCCACGGTCAGGTTCCAGCGCCTGGCGCGCTCGGCGTCCTGCCACTGGGCGCGCAAAGACACGGTGTCGTCGTTGATGCGCCGCACCACCTGGCCGAAGCTGCCGGGCACACCTGCGGTGGCGTCATAGGCTTGCAAGCCCTGGTCGGCAAAGCGCATGTACGAGGCCGTGACTTGCCATTCATCGTTGGGGAACCAGCGGACCTTGAGCAGGCTGCTGTCGGCGTCGGTGGCCGACAGGTCCAGGCGTTGGCCGCTGGGCAGCATCAGGTCGCGGCCCGCGCGTTGCGAGTGCGCGGCCAGCCAGTCCACGTTGTCGCCCGCCAGGCCATACAAGGCAGTGAAGCTGTGGCGCTCGTCGTTGTTGCTGGCCCAACTGGCGCGCACGCGCCCGCCCACGCGTTGGCCGGGGCGCAGCAGGTCTGAGCCATCCTTGGTGGTGGCCGACACGGTGCCACCCAGGGCGCCGGCGTTCTCGATGCTGGCGCCGCGCCGCACTTCGATGGACTTGATCAGATCGGGTTCGATGAAGGTGCCGCCAAAGCGGTATTTTTCAAAGCCCTTGGCAATGCCATCCACCTTGACGGCCACGTCTTCGTTGTCGGTGTAGCCGCGGATGTTGAAGCTCATGCCGCTGGCGCGTGGGCCGCCATTCACGCTCACGCCGGGCACCTCGTCCAGCAGCTGGAAGACGTTGTCAGGCTGGCGCCGGTCGAGCGTCTGCGGCCCCACGGTGGTGATGGGGCGCGTCGGGTCGGGCTGGCTTTCTCGCGAACGCGTCATCGGGGCGGTGCCTTGCACGGTGATGGTGGGCAGCGGGGTGTCGCTGGTCGGGGTGGGATCGGCGGGCGTGGTCTGGGCGAGGGCCATCCATGGCGCGGCGACCGACCACCACAGAGCCCCTCTGGAAAAGCGCCAGCTCGGGAAACGCAACAACAACAGCAAGGGCATGGCAAGCACTCAGGGACGCGCGGGGCCCGGGGAGTCGTCAAGCAAGCTGCTTGGCTCAGGCGGCGTTCAGGCCTTGCCGGCGGCGGCTCACCAAGCCGACCATGCCCAGGCCGGCGGCCATCAGCGCCCAAGTGCCGGGTTCAGGCACGGCCGTGGTGGCAGTGGCCACCGCGTACACGCCGACCTGGTCCAGGCTCAGGCTGCTGCCGGTGGCGCCAAAGGCAAAGTTCAGGGCGTTGCCGCCGGTCACGGTCCACTTCCACAGGCTTTCTTCTTCAGCGCCGCCAAAGGTGCCGCCCAGGTTCTCGGTGAAGACGAGGGTGCGGGTGGCGCTCACGCCATTCAGCGAGGCCAGGTCCTTGACCGACGTGCCCAGGCCGCCGATGCGCAGGTAGACATCCCAGGTGCCCGCGCCCAGGGCGGCGGTGTTCACCGTGAAGGCGGTGGGGGCCGAGAAGCTGTAGATGTTGCCGCCGCTGGTCAGGAAGGCGGTGCCCGTGGTTTCGGTCAGCGTGCCAGCGCCAGCCACGTCAGGCGTGCTGTCGGCGGGGTAGCTGTTGATGATGTTCCACTCGGCCAGGGTCGACGTGCCCGAGGGCAGGGTCGAATCCCATTGGCCGCCAGCGGCGGAGGCCAGCAAAGGCGCGGCCAGCAAGGCGGCGGACAAAAGGCGTTTGAAAGCGAAAGCTTGGTGCATGTGAGACCTCGTTGGTAGAAAAGAAGGGGACTGGTAGTCCCTTCCCCACGAAGGCGACACACGTTTTGGGATGACAGCGTTTTGAATGGCAATCGACATCGCCCACGGCCTCACGCCGCCGGACTCTGGGCTAACTCAGCGCGGTGCCTGGACGGGGATGTCCACGACGAACCGGTACTGCTTGCCGCAGTCCACGATCACTTCCTTCTGGCCGCGCTTGAGCAGGCGCACATCCACGCGAACCGACCCGAAGCCGTCGTGCGCCAACACCTCGTCCAGCAGGTCCAGCAATTTGGTCTGAAGGGGGGGCAGGGCCGAGGCGGTGGGCGGGTTCAAGGGGAACAACTCCGGGCTAAGGCGTCAGACCAAGGGGTCGTGATCGAGTGAAGTCATTGTATTTGAGAATGGTTCTCATTCGCAAATAAATGACCACAAGCCGCGTCGGGTTGTTCGCTGGCTGGCGTTCGGACGCGCCAGTCAGCGTGCGCTTTCTTCCAGCAGATCGTCGCGTTGCTGGCGGCGCCAGACGCGCAGGCGCGATTGCATGACCGACAGCTCGATGGCGTCGGCCGGCGAAGCGTGGCGCACGTTCTTGCTGCCGCCTTCGATGCGGTCGATGGCGCCTGGCAAATCGCCCAGGGCGGCGGTGGCCTCGGCCTCGGCCCGCACGGCGCGCAAGGGCTGGCCCAGGTTTCGCCACAAGGCGGCCAGCAGGCCCCAAGAGGTGGCGTCTTCCGGGTGGACGCTGACCTGCGTTTGCAGGCGCGTGGCGGCATCCTGCCAGGCCTCGCGGTTGTCACGCGCGTCGGGCAGGTTCAGGGCAATGCGGGCGTTCAGCAGCAACTCTGGCCGGGCGTCGAGCCGCACCGTGCCCTGGTCCCGCGTCACGGCGTTGGCCAACACGGCGGCGGCTTGCACGGCCTGACGGGCATCCACCAAGGTGTCGGCCTCTTCCAGCGCGAGGATGCGTTCCACCGCCGCTTGCTGCGCCTTGGGCAGGCCCGTGGCCGCAACCCGGGCCAGCTTCACTGAGGCCGCCACCTGGCTTCGGTCGTTCAAGCGTTGTGCGGCCACGGCCGAGGTGTAGTGCAAGGCCACGGCCTCCAGGACGGATGCCCCTTTGGGCACGCTGGCGTTGAGCAAAGGCATCAGGCTGACGCTGCGCGGGTCCATCAGCACGCGGCTGCGGGCCGACATCAAGGCGTGCTGCGCCAGCAGCATCTCACGGGCATCGCTGTGGTCCACGGCTGCTGGCAACAAGCCATTGGTGCCCATCCGTGAACGTGCCTCGCCGATGCGCTCGCTCGTCAAGGGGTGGGTGCGCAAATAGGGGTAGCTGTTGTCATCGGTCAGACGCGAGGCCTGCTGCAGGTGCTCGAACATCTGCGCCATGCCGATCGGCGCGAAGCCCGCGTCGTTCAACACGCCAAAGCCCACGCGGTCGGCCTCGCGTTCCATGTCGCGCGAAAAATTCAGCTGCCCCTGGATGGCGACGGCCTGCCCGCCGGTCATCAGCGCCTGTGCTGCCGCTGGCGCGCGGCTGACCGCCAGTGCGCCCAGGATCATCGAGGCGATGCTGATCCACGACTGGCGGCTTTGCTCGCTGATCATGCGGGCGATGTGGCGCTGCGTGACGTGCGACAACTCGTGCGCCAACACCGAGGCCAGCTCGTCTGGTGTGGTGGTCATGGCCAGCAGCCCCAAGTGCACACCGATGTAACCACCGGGCAGCGCGAAGGCGTTGACACTGCGCTCGCGCACCAGGAAAGGCCGCCAGGCATGGGTCGAGTCGATGTCGGCGTTCAGGTCGCCGCGCTGGCGTGCGCTGGTCAGCAAGGCCTGCCACGACTGGTTCACGTACTCCAGGATCAGCGGGTCGTCGATCACATCCGGGTCAGGCAGGATGGAGCGCATGATGCGGTCGCCCAGGCGGCGTTCGGCCATGGGCGACAAGGTTTGCGAGGCCGCGTCACCCAGGGAGGGCAGGGACGATGACGACGAGTTGCCGGGGGGCAAGCCCATGTCGCTGCTTGAAGTTGAAGCGGCGCTCAGGCCCAGAGGCCAGGCCAGCAGGGCCATGGCGGCCGCGTGCCAGACCTGCGTGCGGGCCGGCGAGCGCTTTGCAGCGCAGTCAACTGAAGTCGTTTTGTTCAAAGGCATGAGAGCGCGAGAGGTTTGCCACGCAGGGCAGTATGCTGTGTCTGTCACCGCTTTGAGTGCCGAGCCGCAATGCTGGTTCGGCGTGCAGGGTGATCTTTACATCCCAGACATCATGACCGAACTGACCCATTTTGACGCCGAGGGCCAAGCCCACATGGTGGACGTGTCCGACAAGCCCGCCACCATGCGCCGTGCCGTGGCCGAGGGCCGCATCCGCATGCAAGCCGACACCCTGGCCTTGATCACCGACGGCCGCGCTGGCAAAGGCGACGTGCTGGGTGTGGCGCGCATTGCCGCCATCCAGGGGGCCAAGCGCACCTCCGACCTGATCCCTTTGTGTCACCCCTTGCCATTGTCCAAGGTCGCAGTCGAGTTCGAACTGGAGCCCGATGTGCCCGCCGTGTTGTGCCGTGTGACGGCCCAAACCGTGGGGCCCACGGGGGTGGAGATGGAGGCTTTGACGGCGGTGCAGGTGGGTCTGCTCACCATTTATGACATGTGCAAAGCGGCGGACCGGGGCATGGTCATGACGGATGTGGCGCTGGTTGAAAAGCTGGGGGGGCGCAGCGGGCATTGGCAGCGGTGATGGTGGGCCGCTAAGTTATTAGCTCTTGGTGGTAGCGCGGGATGGGGGATTCGGCGCAGCAAGAAATGCGGCCGTGGCAGGCCACCAGCGGGGCGAAACAGGGCTGGGGC
>PNKV01000010.1 GCA_013822685.1 Leptothrix sp. (in: b-proteobacteria) | reverse complement strand
GCACCGCGAGATCATCCGTGTGGCCGTCGAACAGGCGGCGGGCCGCGTGCCCATCATGGCCGGTTGCGGCGCCAATTCCACCCGCGAGGCCATCGAGCTGAGCGAGTACGCCAAGAAGGTCGGCGCCGACTGCACCCTGCAGGTCGTGCCGTACTACAACAAGCCCACGCAAGAAGGCATCTACCAGCACTTCAAGGCCATCGTTGAAGCGGTGGACATCCCTGTGGTGCTCTACAACGTGCCTGGCCGCACCGTGGCCGACATGACGCCCGAGACCGCCCTGCGCCTGGCCAAACTGCCCGGCGTGATCGGCCTGAAGGAAGCTACCGGCAACATCGAGCGCGCCGCCTGGCTGATCAAGCAGGCCCCCAAAGGCTTCGGCATCTACTCGGGTGACGACCCCACCGCTGTCGCCCTGATGCTGCTGGGCGGACACGGCAACATCAGTGTGACGGCCAACGTGGCCCCTCGCCCCATGGCCGAGCTGTGCAAAGCCGCCATGGCTGGCGACACCAAGCGCGCCGTCGAGATCCACATGGGCCTGCTGCCCTTGCACAAGCACCTCTTCGTTGAGCCCAACCCGATTCCCGTCAAGTGGGCACTGGCCCGCATGGGCAAGGCCGGCGGAGCCCTGCGCCTGCCTTTGACCCCGCTGACCGAGTCCAGCCAGACCATCGTTGAATCCGCGCTGCGCGAATGCGGCCTGCTGTGATCCCTGTAGGATCACGCCCTGTGCGCAATCCATGCGCCGATTGACTTGACCCCGGATGCCCTTGCCCATGTTGAAGACACAAAGCCCTCTCCGTCTGACCGCTCTCAGCCTGGCGCTGATCGGCGCACTGAGCGCCACCGGGTGCTCATCCGTCAGCAACGTGCTGTCGGGCGACAAAGTGGACTACCGCAGCAGCGGTGTCAAAACCGTGAACCTGGATGTGCCCCCTGACCTGACCCAGTTGTCGGGCCAGTCCCGCTACGGCCAGCAGGCCACGCAGCCGTCCACCGTGTCGGCTAGCAGCATGGCCATCCCTGAGCGCTCACCCGGTGTTGATGCTGGCACCACGGTTGCCATGCCTCAATCTGGCCTGGTCAAACTGGAGCGCAGTGGCCAGAACCGCTGGTTGAGCGTGGCCTTGCCCCCTGAAAAAGTCTGGGAGCAGGTCAAATCGTTCTGGTTGGAATCCGGCTTTGAATTGCCTGTGGAGCAAGCCAGCACTGGCCTGATGGAGACCAACTGGTCTGAAAACCGCGCCAAGCTGCCCCAAAGCGGCGTGCGCAAGCTGTTGGGTGGCCTCCTGGACAGCCTGTACGACACCGGCGAGCGCGATCAATTCCGCACCCGCATCGAACGCACGGCACAAGGCAGCGAGATCTACATCACGCACCGCGGCACCCAGGAAGTCTATGAAGACTCGCGCAAGGACCAGACCAAATGGGTGGCCCGCCCCGCCGACACCAGCCTGGAAGCAGAAATGCTGTCACGCCTGATGCTCAAACTGGGCGCCCCCAAGGACACCGCCGCCACAGCCAAGGCTGATGTGGCCTCCGGTGCCCCGGCCCCTGTTGCCCCCGCCCGCGTCAGGCTGGAAGCCGATGGCGTTTCGCTCGCGGCCGATGATGATTTCGACACCGTTTGGCGCCGCGTGGGGCTGGCCCTGGACCGGGGCGGCTTCACCATTGAAGACCGCGACCGCAGCCAAGGCACTTACGATATCCGCTTGGCCCCAGGCACGGATCCCAATGCCAGCAAGCCCGGCTTCTTCTCGCGCCTGTTTGGTTCATCGGATGCCAACGCCGATGGCCTGAAGCGTTACCGGGTCCAGGTCACGGCCAAGGGCATCAACAGCGCCATCAAGGTGCTGAACACCAAGGGCCAGGCGGAAACGTCGGACACCGGGCGCCGCATCACCAAGCAGTTGCTGGATGAGTTGAGCTAACTCAGGCGGGGCGAAAGCCCCCTGGTCACCAGAGTCACACAGACGTAAAAAAGCCGCTCCGAAGAGCGGCTTTTTCAATCTGCGAGGACAGATTACTTCGAAGCAGCAGCGTCAACAGCGGCCGAAGCACCTTCGACCACAGCCGAAGCAGCTTCCGAAGCGGAAGCGGCAACAGAAGCGGCTGCATCCGAAGCGACTTCAGCAACAGCTGAAGCAGCGGAAGCGGCTTCCGAAGCTGCCGAAGCGGCTTCAGCAACAGCGGTTTCTTCAGCTTTCTTACCGCAAGCGGCCAGGGCCATGGCAGCGATCAACGAAGCCAGCAGGAGCGACTTTTTCATGCTTGTGTCCTCAAAAGGAATAGTCAAAAAACGGGGTTCTATGGAACTATGTGCAAAGCTCACAGCCCCAAAAAAAGTGAGACGGTGACTTTGGATGCCTGGCAATCGTTAAATTGCCACTCATTCAGACTGCAATTATACGATGCTTCGGGCAATTCCCTATAGGCCCAAAGTCGTCGGAGGTAAGGCCTCGCTACAACGTTGCAAAATAACATCAGCCTCTTGACGCCACTCGCTCAAGTCCGATGGCCTGCGTGACCACAGGCCACGCCCCGAAATGGGGTCCAGAAGACGCAGGCCCAATTGCTTTTCGAGCACCAATGTGGGCATCAGGGATGGCGCCTGGTCAGGGTCTGCCAGAAAGCATTTCACGCGGTGAGCCCATGTGCCTCGCCAAGCCACCCAGCGCGGATGCCGCCGGGGCAACTCGTCCAGGGTGGCCGCCACCAAGGTGCAGTGGGTGACTCGGCTGTTCAACCCCCATTGGTGAAAGGCTTCCATGACGCTGCGCTCGCCCAGGGGCCAGCGGCTGAAATCGCCATCGCACAAATACAAGGGCACGGGGTGGGCCGCCGCCATGGCCATCGCGGCGCGGACACGGTCAATGAAGTCCGGCCAGCCATCAATGCGGCCCAAGTTGGGCTCGTTGCCGCTGTCGCCCGGAGGCGTCGTCATTTCAATGGGGTCCATGGCAAGCCTCCGTCAGCCAACAAAAATGTTCAAGGACAGGGATGCAACCAGCCATCCTCGGCCCACTGGTCCAGCAACTCGCGGGCATCGGGGCTGGCCTTGGCCACGACCTGCGCGCTGAGCTGCCGCTGATCGGCCAGCGCCCGCATCAGGCGCGCATCGGCCCCGGCCGCCAACCAGGATTCGCCATTGGCAAAGATGCGCTTGTCGTCATAGACCATGCGGGTTTTGGCGTCCAGCACCACGCCCACCCCATCAGGCAGGGGGTCACCGGGTTCGAACCAGACGCGGGGTTTGAGTTCCGTCAGGGACTCGCCCAAGGCGGCCTGAATCTGCTGCGGGTCGCTCAGGAAGCGCTGCACGGCGTCAAGCGCAAACTGCTGCAGGTCTGGGGGGATGCGTCCTGGCTGGTCGGTCGCGGCTTGTTGCGGGTCTTTGTACAGGCGCGGCTTGGCGGCCACGTCCATGCCTTCAGCGCACCGCCCCAGCACCTCTCGGGTGATCTCGGTGGCCTCGGGCGCACGGAAGCCGATCGAACAGGTCATGCACTCGCCTTCAGCCACGCCGTCATGGCCCCACATGGGTGGCAGGTAGAGCATGTCGCCCGGCTCCAGCAGCCATTCTTCCTGAGGCTCGAAATGGGCCAGCACTTTCAAGGGCACGTCCGGGCGCAAGCTGGCGTCTTTGAGCGGCCCCACGCGCCAACGACGGCGACCGTGAACCTGCAGCAAAAATACGTCGTAGGAATCGTAATGCGGGCCCACGCCGCCGCCATCGCTGGCGTAAGAGATCATCAGGTCGTCCACACGCGCCTGGGGAACAAAGCCGAACTGGCGCAGCAGCGCATGGGCTGCGGGCACATGCAGGTCCAGGCCCTGCACCAGCAAGGTCCAGCCAGGCTGGTCCAGCTTGGGCAAGGCCCGCCGCGGGATGGGTCCTTGGCGCAAACGCCAGTCGTCGCTGGCCTTGCCTTGCACGATGAGGCGCGACTCCACCTCATCCTGGCCCGCCAGGGCGAACAAGGCGGTGCGATCCACCGGGGGCTTGATGCCCGGCATGGCCTGACGGATCAGCAGGGGCTTTTTCTGCCAATGGCGGCGCATGAACTGCTGGGGCGAGAGGCCGCCCAGCAAAGTCGTTGGCGCGTCCAGGGGGGCGTGGTTCAGGTCGTTGGTGGTCAATGTCATGACCGCCATTGTGCGACCACTCCAAGCAGCTGGAATAGCGGCCATGAGATGATCGAGGGATGATGATTTCCTCCCCCTGCGTCGTCAGCCTGGTCTGGCGACTTGAAGATGCGCAAGGCCAACTGATCGATGAACTGCCCGAACCCATGGAGTTCTTCGTGGGTGGCGACGACCTGCTGGCCAAGGTCGAAGAAGCCTTGATCGGGCAAGGCCCCGGCTTCTCGGCCGACCTGAACCTGGAGCCCGAAGAGGCCTTTGGCGACTACAAGGCCGAGCTGGTTTTCTTTGAAACCCGCGACATCTTTCCGGCCGAAGTGGACGTGGGCATGCAGTTCGAAGGCCCGCCCGAAGGCTCCACCACACCTGACTTGCCGGCCGACGTGCTCTACACCGTGACCGAGGTGTACGACACCCACGTGGTGCTGGATGGCAACCACCCCCTGGCGGGCGTGGCTTTGCGCTTGTCCATGAAGGTGGCGGGCGTGCGGGCAGCCACCCCTGAAGAGATCGAGCAGGGCTCGGTGGCCGAATCGGTGTTCACGCTGGCGCCCAATCTGGCACCGCCAGGTTCAGTGCTGCACTGAGCCCAAAAGACCTCAGCCGCGCCCGGTTGAACCGAAGCCGCCCTCGCCTCGCGCAGTGGCTTCAAACGATTCCACGCGTCTGAAGCTGGCCTGCACCACCGGCACGATGATCATCTGCGCGATGCGCTCCATGGGCTCAATGGTGAAAGGGGTGCTGCCCCGGTTCCAGCAGCTGACCATGAGCGGCCCCTGGTAATCAGAGTCGATGAGCCCGACCAGGTTGCCCAGCACGATGCCGTGCTTGTGGCCCAGACCCGAGCGCGGCAGGATCATGGCCGCCAAGCCCGGATCACCCAGGTGCATGGACAGGCCGGTGGGGATCAGTTGGGCCTGCCCTGGCTCCAGCACCACGGCCTGCTCAAGGCAAGCGCGCAAATCCAGCCCGGCACTGCCCGGCGTGGCGTAAGCGGGCAGGTGATCGGCCATGCGTGCATCCAGCACTTTGATGTCAACGGTGGTCATGCAAATACCAATTCAATTCGCGGAGTGAAGATTCAGTCGGCGCGCCAGCTCCGTCATGAGTTCGCGCGCCAGAACCAGCTTGTCGGCCCGGCCGCCGTCCTCTGGCAATTGGCGCTGGCCAGTGGCATCGACCACCAGCAAGGCGTTGTCGTCATGGCCAAACGTGGCTGGGCCCAGGTTTCCAATGATCAAGGGAATGCGCTTGCGCAGCAATTTGGCGCGCGCGTGTTCCAGCAGGTTTTCGCTCTCGGCGGCAAAACCCACGCAATAAGGTGCTTTCGGCAAGGCGGCCACGGCGGCCAGGATGTCGGGGTTCTCGGTCAGCTCGAAAGTGGGGGACACCTTCTTGCCTTCCTTCTTGATCTTGTGCTGGCTGAGCGCAGCGGGCCGCCAGTCGGCCACCGCCGCCGTGGCGATGAACACATCGTGCTCGCTGGCCGCAGGCAGCACGGCATCTTGCATCTGCAGGGCGGACATCACATCGATGCGCCGCACGCCACGGGGGGTGGGCAGATGCACGGGGCCGGCGACCAGCGTCACTTCGGCGCCGGCTTCCACCGCAGCCCGCGCCAAGGCAAAGCCCATCTTGCCGCTGGAATGGTTGGTGATGCCACGCACCGGGTCGATGGATTCAAAAGTGGGCCCAGCCGTGATCAGCAGGCGTTGGCCTTTCAGGATTTTGGGCTGGAAAAAGGCAATCAAATCAGCCAGCAGATCGGCTGGCTCGTTCATGCGGCCATCGCCGGTTTCACCGCAAGCCTGATCGCCACTGTCAGGGCCAAGCAGGAGGGTGCCGTCGTTGCGCAGGGTCTGCACATTGCGCTGCGTGGCGGGGTGCGACCACATCTCGCGGTTCATGGCCGGTGCGATCAGCAATGGGCAGCGCTCGCGGGGACGGGCCAGGCACATCAGGCTGAGCAGCTCATCAGCCCGGCCCAGCACGAGCTTGGCCATGAAATCTGCACTGGCGGGCGCCACCAGAATCGCATCCGCCTCGCGGCTGAGGTTGATGTGCGCCATGTTGTTGGGCTCGCGCGCGTCCCACTGGTTGGTGGCCACGGCCCGGCCGGACAGCGCCTGCATCGTCACTGGCGTGATGAAGGCCTGCGCCGCCTCTGTCATGACCACTTGAACGGTGGCACCCGCTTTGACCAGCAGGCGCACCAGTTCGGCCGATTTGTAGCAGGCGATGCCGCCTGTCAGGCCCAGCACGATGTGCTTGCCCAGGAGATCTGAACGTTCTGACATGGGCCGGACTCTAGCAGGCTTGCCCAGCCCGCCCGGTCAAGGCTGCCGCAAAACAGTCACGGATGACTGGAGAACCCGCGTCCGGTAGGTGCTGGGCGAAACGCCCGACCAGCGCTTGAAAGCGTAGGTGAAGGCGCGCCGGTCAGAGAACCCCAGTTCGACACTGATGCTCTCCATGCTGATGGCCTTTTTGCTCAGCATCTGGCGTGCGCGGGCGTATTTGGCCTGGGCTTGCAAATCGGCGAACTTGAACCCTTCGGCCTGCAGCCGGCGCTGCAAGGTGCGCGCGTGGATGCCCAGGGATTCGGCCACCTCGTCCAAGCCACCTTTGAGCAGCTCGGGCTGGGCCTCAAAGGCCTGGCGCACAGCCTCGGTGGAGGGAAAGTGCGGCTTGCTGGCTTCAAGCTCCCGGACGATGGCTTGGCGCGCCTGCCCATGGACGGAAGGAAGTGCGCCTTGCAGCGGCACATCCAACATGGCTTTGGAGAACACCAAGGCATTGCGAGGGGCCCCGAACTGGACATGACAAAGGAAGAAATCCTGAAACATGGCCGCGTTGTCGGGGCGCGGCCTTTGAAATTGCACGGCATGCAGCGACTGCGGAAACAAGGACAGGGAGCGCCCGAGCATGGCCTTGGCAAATTTGCGGCAGGCGGCCAGCACAATCTCGATCACAAAAGGCGCTTCGGCACGGCGCGCCAATTCGGGATCGAGGGTAACGACAATCGCCGCTTCGCTGTCGGTTTCCTCCAGATTGACCCACAACCAGGGCAGTTGCATGGCCCGGATCCAGGGCAAGGCTTCAATGGCCTCGCGCATCGTGGGGCTGGTGGCCAGGAACGATTCAACCTGGGGGAAACGGTCGAAGAGATAGGCTTCGCCCAAGGCCAGCGGAAAGTAATGGGTGGTCGAAGATCCCACACACACGCTCAGGGCCCGCAGCAAGGCGTCGGCGGTCACCATGCCACCGGACGGCTTGTTCACGTCCAGCTCAATGCCTGCTTCCAGGAAAGCGGCCTCGACCGGGAAGCCGCAACGGGCGGCCGCTCGCACCCAGCTGGGCACGCCGAACATCGGGATGGTGGCAGACAGGCTCGAGGATTCCGAGCTCCAGGAAGCAGTTTCCACCGTTGATTTGAACTGGACATTGGAGGTGAGCAAAATCATTCCCAATCAATATCTGAATACGCTTGTTTTCTAATAAATGGTGGAATTCAACGAATATCGAACGATCGTATGAATCAGCCAATCCAATCTATTTGGATTCACGCAGCACCACAAGCTTTTCGGGTATCAAACCAGGAATAAATGCCGACAGTCTTCGCGGCCATGACGATAAACATGGCGCGTCAAGCACGAGAGGGATAGGGGTGTTCCTCCGACACGGGCCTCAGCGTCAGGTTAAGACGGAGAGCGGCATTCAGCAAGTGAATACCGTCGTTGTCCGTACCAGCTTAACTCCGGCCTTGCTGATCCCGCCAGTTGCTGGGGGTGCAACCTTCCCAGCGCTTGAACGCCGCGGTGAAGGCCCGGCGGTCCGAGAAACCCAGACGCGCGCTGATGTCATCGATGGACATGTCGTCCTTGCGGAGCCACTCACAGGCCAGCCGGTGGCGCATGCGGGCCTGCAGGTGCAGGTAGCCGTCGCCCTCGTCCTTCAGGCGGCGCTGCAAGGTGCGGGGGTGCAGATTCAGGCGCTCGGCCATGTCTTCCACGCCCAATGCCAGCAGGCCGGGCTTGAGGGCGATGATCTCTTCGATCTCGGCGGCCACGCCTTGGCGTCGCGCCTCTTTGCCCAGGCGTTGCTCGGCCAGGAAATGGGCCTGCTCATGCAAGGCGGGGAACGCGCCTTCCAGCGGCAGATCCAGGATGCGGCTCTCGAACACCAGCGCGTCCATCGGCTGGTTGAAGTTGACCGGCACCTCAAAGAACTGCTGGAGCTGCTCGGCATACGGCGGCGGCGGGCGCTTGATGGACACCGACACAAAACCATCCGATGAGCCTTGCAAAGACCGGCCGAACTTGCGGATGCAGGCCAGCAGGGCTTCAGTCACGTAGTGAAGCGGCAGGCCGAGGTTTTCAACGTCGATCACCGGGAGTTCGAAGCTGATGGCCACGTAGGCCAGATCGCCCTCTTCCCGGATGTCGAACTGCGCCCACGGCAGGACCATGCGCTTGGCCATTTCGGCCACGTCAAGCGCCTGGCGCAAGGTGGGGCTGGTGGTCAGCAGGGTTTCAAACTCGGGCAGCGATTCAAACGCGAAGGTGTCGCCCAGCACCACGGGGAAATGTTTGTTGGGCGACATGGCCACGCACTGCTCCAACACCGAGATCAACTGCAAAGGCGACACGCGGGCGTCTTCCAGGCGGATCAGGTCAATGGTGATCCCGGCTTCTTTGAACAGCGGTTGCACGTTGAAGCCGCATTTGGCGGCCGCCTTGATCCAGCTGGACAGCATGAACAGCGGAATGGGCTTGATGCCCAAGGCTTTGAGAACGATCGATGGAATCTGCATATATGAAAACGGCCCACTCAGCGTGAGTGTGCCGCAGTCTACCGAAGATCGGGGTTTCAACAACGGCGCAAAAAAAAGCCTCCGTCACCGGAGGCTTGATGAGGCCATCAGCGATATCACATCGCGAGGGTTTGGCGCATTTGCTCGCTGGCCTTGACGGGGTCGCCGCCGCTGCCGTTGAAGGCGGCCAGCCATTCGGTGTAGCCGCGTTGCTCAGACTCCTGCCAAGGATGGAAACCCACCTTGTAGTACGTCCAGTAGGCCTTCGCCATGGGGGCGAGCAAACCGTTGGGCTTGATCAGCCACCAAATGCCGCCGGCCATCAGCTTCATCCGTTGGGCCAGGGTGAAACCGTCCTGGATCAACATCTTGCGCTGGATATAGAAGATGGTGGCGGGGAACAGGATGGTGGCGTCGACCAAGGCCAGCACGCGCTTGAAATAACCCACCTTGGCCACATCGATCATGACGTCGTAAGCGACACCCTTGTGCTCGACTTCCTCAATGGCGTGCCAAGCGTACATGGCGCGCACACGGGGGTCGGCTTCCTTGAGCAGGTCGCGCTGGTCGAACATGCTGTGGGCGATGATCGAGGTGAAGTGCTCCAAGGCGGCGGTCACGGCCACGGTGTAGCTGCGGCTGTACCACTTGCGGTAGCGGTTGGTCAGGAAGTTCTCGACCCAGGCGCTCAGGGCTTCGGTGTCGATGCCTTGCTTGCGGATGCGTTCGTTGTCCTGGCGGTGGACGATGCCGTGCTGGGCTTCTTGCTTGTTGAAGTCCTTGATCTCTTGCAGCATCTTCGGGTCGGTGACTTGGTCGCGGAAATCGCGCACACAGGTCATGAAGAACTTTTCACCGGGCGGGAAGATGATGGACAAGGCGTCCCAGAAGCGCGACTTGAAGGGGTCGCCGCCAAACCAGTACTTGGGGATGTCGCCGTCCAGGCCGAAGTTCAGCTTCTCGCGGGGGACGATGGGATGTTGTGCAACGGGGGTGGTCATGGCATCACCTTTCTTGTGTGGAGTCGGTCCTCGGTGATTGAACTTTAGGGAATGATGGCCCTCGGCAACAGGATGCGGAATGACAAGATGGCATTGCGGCCGACATTCGTGCAAGAAAAAAGGCTCCCGAAGGAGCCCCTGAGGATTAAATCACGACATCACAGTCGTTCATTCACCCAAGCCTGCACCCCAGCCAGTGCCTGAGCCAGCTTGGAAGGGTCGGTGCCGCCAGCCATGGCCATGTCGGGTTTGCCGCCGCCCTTGCCGCCCACCTGCAGGGCCACAAAGTTGACGAGCTCGCCGGCCTTGACCTTGCCGATGCTGTCGGCGGTCACGCCCGCAGCGATCTGAACCTTGCCGCCTTCAACGGCGGCCAGCACGATGGCGGCGGTCTTGAGCTTGTCCTTGAGCTTGTCCATGGTTTCGCGCAGGGCCTTGGCATCGGCGCCATCCAGAACGGCGGCCAGTACCTTCAAGCCCTTGATGTCGACGGCTTGGCTGATCAGCTCGTCGCCCTGGCTGGAGGCCAGCTTGCCCTTGATGGCGGCCAGTTCTTTCTCCAAAGCGCGGATCTGATCTTGCGCTGCAGCAACGCGCGCGGGCACTTCGGCGGGCGCGGCCTTGAGCAGGCTGGCCAAGCCCTGCACGGTGCCCTCCAGCGTTTGCAGGTAGTTCAAAGCGCCGATGCCAGTCACGGCCTCGACGCGGCGCACGCCCGCGGCCACACCGCTTTCTGCCACGATCTTGAACACGCCGATGTCGCCGGTGCGCTTGACGTGGGTGCCACCGCACAATTCTTTCGATGAACCGATGCTGAGCACGCGGACTTCGTCGCCGTACTTCTCGCCGAACAGCATCATGGCGCCGCTCTTTTGCGCGTCGTCCAGGTTCATCACCTTGGCGTCGGTGGCCTCGTTGGCCAGGATCTCGGCGTTGACCAGTTCTTCGACCTGGCGGATCTCGTCGGCCGTCATGGGCGCGTTGTGCGCGAAGTCGAAGCGCGTGCGGTCGGCGGTGACCTGCGAGCCCTTTTGCTGCACATGGCCGCCCAGCACCGTGCGCAAGGCCAGGTGCATCAGGTGGGTGGCGCTGTGGTTGCGGATGGTGCGGGCGCGGATGTCGGCGTCGACGCGGGCGTTGAGCGTGTCGCCCACCTTGATCTCGCCTTCGACCACGCGGCCATGGTGGCCGAACACATCGGCCTGGATTTTCTGCGTGTCTTCGACCACGAAGCGCGAGGTGCCGTTGCGCAGGTCGCCGCTGTCGCCGGCCTGGCCGCCGGACTCGGCGTAGAAGGGCGTGTCGTCCAGCACGATGACGGCGTCGTCGCCGGCGCGGGCGGACTGGGCGAGCGAGCCATCGACGTACACGGCAGTGACCTTTGAACCTTCGTGGGTCAGTTGGTTGTAGCCGTGGAAGGTGGTGGGGCTGCCTGTGTATTCCAGGCCGGCGGCCATCTTGAATTTGCCGGCGGCGCGGGCTTGCTCGCGCTGGCGGTTCATGGCGGCGTCGAAGCCGGCGCTGTCCACCGTCACATCGCGTTCGCGGCAGACGTCGGCGGTGAGGTCGACCGGGAAGCCGAAAGTGTCGTGCAGCTTGAAGGCGGTTTCACCATCGATCACTTTGGTGCCGGATTTTTCAACGGCGGCCAGCGAGGTTTCCAGGATCTCCATGCCATTGGCGATGGTCTGGAAGAAGCGCTCTTCCTCGGTCTTCAAGACCTCGGTGATGCGCTTTTCGTTCTGGCGCAGCTCGGGATAAGCGTCCCCCATCTGCTCGACCAATGCGCCGACCAGCTTGTGGAAGAACGGTGTGCGCGCACCCAGCTTGTAGCCATGGCGGATGGCGCGGCGCGTGATGCGGCGCAGCACATAGCCGCGGCCTTCGTTCGACGGGATCACCCCGTCGGCCACGGTGAACGAGCACGCGCGGATGTGGTCGGCGATGACCTTCAGACTGGGGCTCGATGCATCGACATCACCGCCGCCCGCAGCGTCCACGGCCTGCTTGGCGGCGGCCAGCAAGGCCACGAACAAATCGATCTCGTAGTTGCCATGCACGCCTTGCAGCACGGCGGCGATGCGCTCCAGGCCCATGCCGGTGTCGACGCTGGGCTTGGGCAGCTTGTGCATCACGCCCGCTTCGTCGCGGTTGAACTGCATGAACACGTTGTTCCAGATCTCGATGAAGCGGTCGCCGTCTTCATCGGGGCTGCCGGGCGGGCCGCCGGGGATGTGGTCACCGTGGTCGTAGAAGATCTCGGTGCAGGGGCCGCAGGGGCCGGTGTCGCCCATCATCCAGAAATTGTCGGAAGCGTAGCGCGCGCCCTTGTTGTCACCAATGCGGATGATGCGCTCGGCCGGCACGCCGATTTCTTTGTTCCAGATCTCGTAGGCTTCGTCGTCTTCGGCGTAGACCGTGACGGTGAGCTTGTCTTTCGGCAGTTTGAAGACTTCGGTCAGCAGCTCCCAGGCGAAGCTGATGGCGTCGCGCTTGAAGTAGTCGCCGAAGCTGAAGTTGCCCAGCATCTCGAAGAAGGTGTGGTGGCGGGCGGTGTAGCCCACGTTGTCCAAGTCGTTGTGCTTGCCGCCGGCTCGGATGCACTTTTGCGAGGTGGTGGCGCGTGTGTAGGGGCGCTTGTCGAAGCCCAGGAACACGTCCTTGAACTGGTTCATGCCCGCGTTGGTGAACAAAAGCGTGGGGTCGTCGCCGGGCACCACGGGGCTGGAGGCCACGATGGTGTGGCCCTTCGACTCGAAGAACTTCAGAAACTTGGAGCGGATCTCGGCGGCTTTCATCTGGGGGCTTCCGGTTCAGAACGTGGGGCGGCATCGACCCGGGCCTGCTGGCAGCCGGGTAAAGCAAAGCAAAGGATTATAGGTTTCAGGGGGTGGCCTATGATTCTGGCCCGTGCATGCTTTCCCGAGAACCGCCATGACCGCCTCCACCTCCCCCCTGGCCGCCCTGAAAGACCCTTCGCTGCTCAAGACCCAGGCTCTGATCGACGGGCAATGGGTGGACGCCGCTGACCGTTTCGACGTGCGCGACCCTGCGACGGGGCAATTGCTGGTGCAGGTGCCGAACCTGGGTGCCGCCCAGACCGAAGCGGCCATCGCCGCCGCCAACCGCGCCTGGCCCGCTTGGAAGGGTCTGACCGCCAAGGCGCGCGCCACCATCATGATGAAGTGGTTTGCCCTGCTGCATGAGAACGCCGACGACCTGGCCCGCATCATGACCGCCGAGCAAGGCAAGCCCCTGGCCGAATCCAAGGGCGAAGTGGCCTACGGTGCCAGCTTCATCGAATGGTTCGCCGAAGAGTCGCGCCGCGTGTATGGCGAAACCGTGCCCAGCACCGACCCCAGCAAGCGCTTTTTGGTGATCCGCCAGCCGATTGGTGTGTGCGCGGCCATCACGCCCTGGAACTTCCCCATCGCAATGATCACCCGCAAAGTTGCCCCTGCCCTGGCGGCTGGCTGCCCTGTGGTCATCAAACCGGCGGAAGCCACGCCGCTGTCAGCCCTGGCCGTGGCCGAACTGGCCTTGCGTGCGGGCATGCCGCCTGGCGTGCTGAACATCATCACGGCCGATGCCGAACGCTCGATCGAAGTGGGCCAAGCGCTGTGCGCCAGCGACACGGTGCGCCACCTGTCCTTCACCGGATCGACCGAAGTCGGCCGCATTTTGATGAAGCAGTGCGCGCCCACCATCAAGAAGCTGTCGCTGGAGTTGGGCGGCAACGCGCCCTTCATCGTGTTCAACGATGCCGACATCGACGCCGCCGTGGAAGGCGCGCTGATCGCCAAATACCGCAATGCGGGACAGACCTGCGTGTGCGCCAACCGCCTGTACGCGCAAGCCGAGGTCTACGACCAGTTCGTGGCCAAGCTGTCCGAGCGCGTGGCGCAGATGAAGGTGGGCAATGGCTTCGAGGCCGGCGTGACGCAAGGCCCGCTGATCGATGATCAGGCCTTGGCCAAGGTCGAAGACCTGGTGGCCGATGCGCTGGCCAAGGGCGCTAAGGTCGTCACGGGTGGCAAGAAAGCGCCGGTGGACGGCGGCAACTTCTACACGCCCACGGTGCTGTCGAACGTGTCGAGCAGCATGCGTTTGGCGAAAGAAGAAATCTTCGGCCCCGTGGCGCCCGTCTTCAAGTTCAATACAGAAGCTGAAGCGATCGCCATGGCCAATGACACCGAGTTCGGCCTGGCCAGCTATTTCTACAGCCGCGACGTGGGCCGCATCTTCCGCGTGGGCGAGGCGCTGGAATACGGCATGGTCGGTGTCAACACCGGCCTGATTTCAACCTGTGAAGTGCCCTTTGGTGGCGTGAAGCAATCCGGCCTGGGCCGCGAGGGCGCGCGCCAGGGCATGGACGATTACCTGGAAGCCAAGTACCTTTGCCTTGGCGGATTGGACAAGTGAGCCGAGCATGAGTTTTTTGAATGAACTGTGGCCTTTGGCGCCACGCCACTGGGTGCTGCTGGCCTTCATCGCGGCCGCCCTGCACTCGCACCTGCGCGGCAAGATGCGCTTTGGCCTGGTGCGTGCGCTGACCGACTTCACCGTGCTGATCGCGCCGCTGAATTCGCTGATGGTGCTGTTCTCGAAGGTGGGCTCGCAGCCTTACCTCGACCCCAAGAAGTTCCCCGACCTGAAGCTGCTGCAAGACAACTGGCAGGTGATGCGAGAAGAAGCCTTGCACCTCGATGGACGCGGCAACATCAAGGCCGCCGACACCTACAACGACATCGGCTTCAACTCTTTCTTCCGCACGGGCTGGAAGCGCTTCTACCTGAAGTGGTATGCCGATGAGCTGCCCTCGGCCCAGGAGCTGTGCCCCAAGACGGTGGCACTGCTCAAGCAGATCCCCAGCATCAAGGCGGCAATGTTCGCCTCCCTGCCGCCCGGCGCGCGCCTGGTACGCCACCGCGACCCGTACGCGGGCTCGCTGCGCTACCACCTGGGCCTGATCACGCCCAACGACCCGGGCTGCTACATCGACGTCGATGGCGAGAAGTACCACTGGAAAGACGGCGAAGTGGTGATGTTCGACGAGACCTACATCCACTACGCAGAGAACACCACCGACCACCCGCGCATCATCCTGTTCGCCGACATCGAGCGCCCGGTCTGGACGCCCATCATGCGCTGGCTCAACCACGGCTTTGGCACGCTCGTGATGACCGCCGCTGCCACGCAGAACGTGGAAGGCGAACCCGTGGGCGGGCTCAACAAGTTCTTCTTCCACTTCTACCAATTGCGTGCCAAGGCGAAGGTCTTGAAGGAACGCAACCGCACGGTCTACTATGTGGGCAAGTGGGTGCTGATTGGCGGTTTGCTCTGGGCAATCTTTTATTGATATCGGAGACTTTGATGCCACCTGATTTCACCAAGCGCCTGGCGCTGTTGTCGTTGATGGCCGCCATGGCCAGCGCCTCCAGCGCGGCGGAACCGCCTCAGTTCGTCACCACCGCGGCAAGCAAGGTGTCGTCCGTGGCTGCCAAGGTTGAGAACTCTGTCAAGCATGGCCTGCAAAAAGGGGCCAGTGCCGTTGAGCGCGGCGCATCGGCCACGGGCAAGGCCGTCAACAAGACCGCCAAGAAGCTGGGCTTGCCCACCGCACCCGCTTCTTCTGCCAGCGAGTGAAGAAGCCCGCGCCGTGGGTTTAGAATGCGCCCTGTCCGCGGGTGTCGTTCAATGGTAGGACTCTTGCTTCCCAAGCAAATAACGTGGGTTCGATTCCCATCACCCGCTCCAAACAGACCAACAAAAGGCCGCCAAGGGCATTCCCCTGGCGGCCTTTTCATTAAGTAGACCTGGTTCAGGGCTTGTAAACGAGCGGCGCGAGCGAGTTGCCCGGCGCGATGCTGGCGCAGTTCTGCGGAGCAGGCTTGCCAGCGAATCGGTCATCGACCCAGGCGGTGGCCGCAGGCAGCCAGTTGAGCATGGTCAAAAAGTGGCTTGAACCATACTCTTTGTGCTCCACCGCCACACCCTTGGCGCAGTACTGGCGCGCCAGCGTGCGGACATCGCCCGCCAGCATCACGCCGTCGCCCTTGCCCCAGATCGGCGAGGTCTTCGTGCCTTCCCAGATGCCGCCGGTGCCCTGGCCGATTTGCAGCGGGATCTCGGGGGTGCCGCCGGTGCCCATGATGACCGTGTTCACGGCAGCGACGTACTCAGGGATCTTCGTGCGATCCTGGAACTCTGGTTTGACCAGGTCCTTCCAGGTCACCTTGCCGTATTGGCCAAGCACGTAGGCGATCGAGGCATTTTGAATCCTGTCGTAGACCTCCAGACCGCGCGGGGTGAGGTACTTCTTGATGTCGATCTCGTAAGAACGGGCGACGCCGACGACGGCCATCGGCATCACACCGCCCCAAATGGGCGCGCCTTCGACATAGGTCAGGTTGTGCTCGGGGCTCACCAGCGTGCCACCGAAGGCCGCACCGATCAGGTTGGGCTTCAGGTCAGGCGCATAGCTGGGCGCCAGCTCGGCGGCCCACTCGGTGGCGATGGCGCCGCCCGAGTAACCCAACAGCGCGACCTTGGCGTTCCGGTCCAGGCCGACCTCCGGCGCATTCAGCGCAGCGCGAATCGAGTCCAGCGTGTTGTAGCCGTATTCGGGACCGGCGGCGAAGTTGGCGTTCTGACCTTCGGTGTCAGAAATGACGACGGTGTAGCCGTTCTTCACATAGGTGCCGAACAGGACTGTCTCGATGGCCGGCAGCAGGTCCGGCAGGCGCTTGCCGCCCGCGTAGGCGCGTGAAGGCCCGTCTTCCGGATTCAGCGAGTCATAGAAAGACTGGTAAGAGATGACCTTGTTCTTGTTCGGGCAGGACGAGGTGCAATCGGGCGTGAAGATGGTCGTCACGTTCGCGGTAGGCCGCTGCTTGGCATCGGTGGAGCGATACACGATCTGGGTGGCCTTGTACGAGGTCTTGAAACCCGCGATGTAGGCCGTGATCGTGCGGCTCTTCAACACCGTGCCAGGAGCGACGTTCCCCAGCGGGGTGGCATCCGTGTACTGGAAAAACGGATCGGTGGCGGCGCTCGCCATGCTTGGCACCATGAATGCGGCGACTGCCGCCTGTACTGCCGTTAGCAACAGGTGTTTGGTGGTGGGACGGAATGACATCGAGGCCTCCTGAGGTCGTGAGTGGGTTCGTTCACACGCCGCAGGCTTGATCCACCGCAACGCATCCACTCATGGTGCACAGGAAGTCTTGACAAAAATGTCCGCGAATGGACATTGACCGGGTTTGTGATAACAGCGTTTACCAGAATTGCAGTCACCGATGGCGCCTGGCCCGGTTCAATCCATGCAGGCCAATCCCCACTAGGCCCAAGGCCAGCAAGGCAAAACTGGGGGGCTCGTTGGAGGTGGGCACCGCACTAGGTGCCTTGGCCTTGCCCGGTGTTTCGGGGGCCGCATGCGAACTCATGCAAACGAGCAGGCTGAACGCCACACAGCGACTGGCATTCAGCAACAAAGAAGCACTGCTCACGTTCAAAACTTCACTCCGGCACGAGCGGGCAAATCCGCTCAGACAATGATGCCTCCCTGATCCTCGGAAATGCGGACGGATCACCCCCCAGATGAATGGCAGCCCGGCACTGGCAGCGCACCGGCGTGATTTAGTGCACGTCCGGTTTAAGGGACTGCCCTAGGGCGGCCGGTGAAGGACAATGGCAGCCTGTCCCAAGCCTGCATTTTCCGACCTCACCCATGAGCACCGCCCTGCCCCCAGAAGACGACGATCAACCCGCGTCCGCCCACCCTCACCGCACCATCCGCAGCTTCGTGATGCGCGCGGGGCGGACGACCGAGGGCCAGGCCAAGGCCTTGGCTGAGCTGGGCCCCAAATTTCTGCTGCCTTTTGGCAAGACACCCCTGGACTACGCCGCCACCTTCCAGCGTCAAGCGCCTGTCGTCCTGGAAATCGGTTTTGGCATGGGCGATGCCACCGCCACCATCGCGCAGACTTTGCCCGACACGGACTTCATCGGCGTCGAGGTGCACGAACCCGGTGTGGGCGCCTTGCTCAAGCGCATTGGAGATCAGAACATCACCAACCTGCGCCTGATCCGCCACGACGCGGTCGAGGTGCTGGACCACATGATCCAACCAGCCTCACTGGCTGGCGTGCACATCTTCTTTCCTGACCCTTGGCACAAGACCCGCCACAACAAGCGCCGCTTGATCCAGTCGCCCTTGGTGGCTCACCTGGCCTCGCGCCTGGCCCCGGGCGCCTACCTGCATTGCGCCACCGATTGGGAGCCTTATGCGCGCCAGATCCTGCAAGTACTGAGCGACGAGCCCACGTTGGTCAACACCGCGGAAGGCTACGCGCCCAAGCCCGCCTACCGGCCGCTGACCAAGTTCGAGAACCGCGGTCTGAAACTAGGTCACGGTGTTTGGGACTTGGTGTTCAAAAAGCGCTGAAAAGCGGCCCTCATGCGCTAGACCCCGCGCACCCGTTGACGTTACGCTGAAGACGTTGACTGGAGTGCGCTGTGAATAAACTCTCCGACCGCTTACCGCTGCCCTGGGCCGATGAAGCCGCGCAAATCGACAAGCTGAGGCTGCGCCTGCAAGACAAGCTCGATTGGGGCGTCGTCCGCCGGCAATGTGAGCCTTGGGTGCGGGGCATCCGCCACCGCCCACCGCCCTTCTGGGCGCTTGAGTCCCTGCTGCAAGAGTTCCCGCTGTCCAGCACCGAAGGCCTGGCCCTGATGCGCTTGGCTGAAGCCCTTTTGCGCGTGCCCGACCAGGACACCGCCCAGGCCTTGATTGGCGACCAGTTGACCCAGGCCGACTTCGCCAAGCACGCCGACCATGGCTCATCAGCCCACCCTTGGTTGTCCAGCGCCTCGGCCCGGGTGCTGGATTTGGCGCACCAGTTGCTGCCCTCGCAGCAAGACGGCCGCCAAGGCCCGCCCACCCTGGTCCAGCGGCTGGGTGGCCCGACCGTGGTGTCCGCCACCGCCCGCGCCCTGCAATTGCTGGGTCGCCAGTTCGTGCTCGGCCAGACCATGGACGAGGCCTTGGCCCAGGCCCGCAAACAAACCCAGGTAGATGCCGCCCACGGCCTGACCACCCGCCACAGCTTCGACATGCTGGGCGAAGGCGCCCGCACCTGGCATGACGCCGACCGCTATCTGGCGTCTTACCAGCGGGCCTTGTCTCAGTTGGGCCAACAAGGCGACAAGAAGGCCAGGCAGCTTCCCTTCTCGCAACGGCCCGGCTTGTCGATCAAGCTGTCGGCACTGCACCCCCGCTTTGACCCGTCACAGCACGAAGCGCTTGTGAGAGAACTGCTGCCGCGCCTGGAGCAACTGGCCCGCCAGGCCGATGCCTCCGGCGTGTTGCTGACCCTGGACGCCGAGGAATCCTTCCGGCTTGAACTGCAACTGGATTTGCTCGCCCGCCTGATGCCTGCGGCCGGCGAAGGGCTGGGCCTGGCCGTGCAGGCCTACCAGCACCGGGCCTTGGCCGTGATCGACGAGGTGCACCGCTTGGCCACCTTGCACGACAAACGCCTCACCGTGCGCCTGGTCAAAGGCGCCTACTGGGACACCGAGGTCAAGCGCGCCCAGGAGCTGGGCCTGAATGGCTACCCGGTCTACACGCACAAGGCCAACACCGACTTGTCGTACCTGGCCTGCGCCGATGCCTTGCTGGCACGCAGCGATGTGCTCTACCCGCAGTTCGCGACCCATAACGCCGCCACCATTGCCGCGGTCATGCAACTGGCACAGCAACACGGCGTCGGCCCCGAGCGCTACGAATGGCAGCGCCTGCACGGCATGGGCGAAGGCGTGTACCGCGAGCTTCGCCAACCCAAGACCTCGCCCGACACCGGCGCGGCCCTGCGCATTTACGCCCCCGTGGGCGAGCACCGTGACCTGCTGGCCTACCTGGTTCGCCGCCTGCTGGAGAACGGCGCCAATGCCTCGTTCGTGCACCAACTGGCCGACCCCCAGGTCAGCCTGGATGAGCTGCTGGCCTCGCCCTGGCTCACCACCGCGGGCGCAGAGCATGGCCCGGGCGTGGTGCCGCCCGCCAGGCTTTACGGGCCCGATCGGCGCAATGCCCTTGGCCGTGATCTGAACTGCCAAATGCACCGGGGTGCGCTGGAGGCGGCCGTGCAGGTACGTCGCCAACAGTCAACCGTGCCCTCGCCTTGCCATGACTTGTGCGCCGCCGAAGCCCAGGCATTGATGGATTCGCTCAGCCAAGGCTGGCAAGACTGGGAAGAGACGCCAGCGAGCGCACGCTGCGCGGTGCTCGACAAGGTGGCCAACCTGCTGGAAGCCGAGTTCGACAGCTGGGCTGCCGACCTGGTGGTTGAAGCGCGCAAGACCATGAGCGATGCCGTGGCTGAAGTGCGCGAAACCATTGACCTGGCTCGCTACTACGCGCAGCAAGGCCGCCACCACTTGAAGGTGCAAGCGCTGCCCGGCCCCACGGGCGAAAGCAATGAATGGCAGTTGCGTGGCCGGGGCGTGTTCGTCTGCATCGCCCCCTGGAACTTCCCGCTGGCCATCTTTGGTGGGCAAGTCATGGCCGCGCTGGTGGCCGGCAACGCCGTGGCCGCCAAACCGGCCGACCAAACCCCAGACATCGGGCGCCGATTCGTGGCCCTGCTGCACCAGGCCGGCGTGCCAGCCAATGTGCTCGGATGCGCGTGTGGGCCCGGCGCCGTGGTGGGCGCGGCCCTGGTGGCCAGCAAGCACTGTGCAGGCGTGGCCTTCACGGGCTCGGTCGCCACGGGCAAGCGCATCCAGCGCATGCTGGCCCAAGGCGACCGCCCCATCGTGCCTTTGATCGCCGAGACCGGTGGCCTCAACGCCATGGTGGTGGACAGCACGGCCTTGCCTGAACAAGTGATGGACGCCGTGGTGGCCAGCGCCTTCTTGAGTGCGGGCCAACGCTGCTCGGCCTTGCGCCTGCTGTGCCTGCACAACGCCACGGCCGACGCACTGGAAGCGATGCTGGCCGGCGCCTTGCAAACACTGGTGACGGGCGACAGCGCCGATTGGGCCACCGATGTCGGCCCCGTGATCGACGCGCACGCGCACGATCTGCTCCACGCCCATCTGTCAGAGCTGGACCACCAGGCGCAGCAGCCGCGCTCGGGCGTGCGCCTGATTGGGCAAACCACTTTGGCCGCGTCGCCCAGCGCGCCCCACATCGTCCCGCCCACGGCCTACACCCTGCCCCGCGTCAGCGCGCTGACTGCCGAGCACTTTGGCCCGATCCTGCACGTGGTGCGCTGGGGCCCGGGCACACACGCTCCCGACATCGATGCCCTGATCGAGCAGATCAACGCCACCGGCTATGGTTTGACTTTGGGGGTGCAGACGCGCATTGACTCGCGCGCGCAGCACATTGCCAGGCGCACTCGTGTGGGCAATGTGTATGTGAACCGGGGGATGACTGGCGCCGTGGTCGGGTCGCAACCCTTTGGTGGCCAGGGGTGGAGCGGCACCGGCCCGAAAGCCGGAGGCCCTCATTACCTGCTGCGGTTTTGCACCGAGCAGGTGGTCAGCATCAACACGGCAGCAGCAGGCGGCAATGCCGCGCTGCTGACGCAAGGACACTGACCCGTTTGACGATCAGTTGGCTTCAGCAGCGGGTGCGCTGAACTTGAAGTCGGTCTTGGCCTTGGCCTTCAGGTCGTCGCGGTACTTGGCCAGCTTGGCTTGCGCATTGCGTTGTTGCAGTTGCACCTTGACTTCGTCATAGGGCGGGAACTGCGTGGCGCGCGTGTCTTCCAGCTTGATGATGTGGTAGCCGAACTGCGACTTCACCGGGGTTTCGGTGAACTTGCCTTTTTCCAGCTTGGCCATGGCTTCAGAGAACTCAGGCACGTAGTTGCCAGGCGCTGCCCAATCCAGGTCACCGCCGTTTTCAGCAGAGCCTGGGTCTTTGGAGTTCTTCTTGGCCAGGTCTTCGAACTTGGCACCGCCCTTGAGCTGGGTGATCAGGGCCTTGGCGTCTTCTTCCTTCTCAACCAGGATGTGGCGAGCGCGGTATTCCTTGTCGCCGTTCTGGGCCTTGATCTTGTCGTACTCAGCGCGCAGGTCGGCTTCGCTGTCCTTGGCTTTGGCCTGGAAGTCGGCGAACAAGCCTTGGATCAAGATGGACTGACGCGCGAATTCCATCTGCGTCTTGTAGTCGGCGGTTTGGGCGATGCCCTTCTTCTCGGCCTCTTGCACGAAGATCTCGCGCAGCACCAGCTCTTCCTTGACCTTGGATTCCAGATCAGGCGTCTTGGCCTGTTGGCCTTGCTTGAGGATCTGGGTCATCATGGCGTCGAACCGGGCCTTGGGCACGGGCTTGCCATTGACGATGGCGATGTTCTGAGCCATCACCAGCGGGGCTGCCAGAGACAGGGTTGCGGCCAGCACGGCGGACTTGATGACATGGGTGCGGAAAGTCTTCATGAGCGAATTTTGTTAGGTTGTTTCGTTGTCAGACAGGCTCGGCCTTGATGGCCAGCGCATGGATGCCCTGCGGTATCAAATCGCGAAGGGCATCATACACAAGGCGATGCCGTTGAACGTGTGACAGTCCGTTAAAGCACTGGGCACGAATATGCACGCTGAAATGCCGTCCGGACTTGGCGCCTTCGTGCCCGGCATGGAGGTGACTGTCATCGGTCACATCAATGCTGAGTGGCTGCAGCGACAGTGTCAGGGCAGACTGGATCTGTTCGGCGGTCACGCCTTGGAGTGGAGTCATGGTCAGGCCTGAAAGTTCACTTGGCCTTGGCCGTGTCATCGGCCAGCTCGGGCATGTGGCGACTCAGGTACAAACCCTGGGCCAACATGAACAACAGCATCAGTCCTGAAGCGCCCCACACCTTGAAAGTGACCCACTGCTCTTCGGTGTAGTTGTAGACCACGAAGAGGTTGAGCACGCCCATGAAGGCAAAGAAGCCCACCCAGGCCCAGCCCAATTTGAGCCAGACGGCATCGGGGGCGTCGATCTGGCCACCCATCATCTTGTGCAACACGCGGCGCTTCATGACCACCTCGGCCACCAGGAAGCCGGCGCTCATCAACCAATACAGCACCGTGGGCTTCCACTGGAAGAAGATGGCGCTGTGCAGCCACATCGACACGCCACCCAGCACCGTGCCCACGATCAGCGTGCCCCACAGCATCATGTCCACCTTGTGGCGCAAGATCTTGAGCACGGCGATCTGGATCACACCGCACACCACCATCACCATGGTGGACAGCAGCATGGGCGCTTCTTTGGCCGCGACCACGCCGCCCGACACCATGAAGCCCAGGTAGTGGGTCATCCACTCTGCCGCCAACTCCTTGTGGCCGCCGGCCCAGGTGTAGGCGCCGAAAAACAGCAGGAGTGGCAGCAGGTCAAAAAATATCTTCATGGGGAACCGGGTTGAGGGCCAAAAACGCGGATCAGCGCGGCTCGAAGTCTATCGCGGCCGAGTTGATGCAAAAACGCTCGCCGGTGGGCGCCGGCCCGTCGTCGAACACGTGGCCCAGGTGGGCGCCGCAGTTGTTGCAACGCACCTCGACGCGCACCATGCCGTGGCTTTTGTCCACCACGCGCTCGACGCTGCTGTCATCCACCGCTTGCGAGTAGCTGGGCCAGCCGCAGCCCGCGTCGAACTTGGTGCTGGATTCGAACAGTTTGGCGTTGCAGCAGATGCAGCGGTAGGCGCCGTCCACGAAGTGGTCCCAATACTGGCCGGTGAAAGCCCGTTCGGTGGCCGCGTGGCGGGTGACTTCGAATTGCATCGGGTCCAACTGGGCGCGCCATTCTTCGTCGGATTTCTTGACTTTGTAATCGCTCATGATGAACAGGACACCTCGATGGATTGAGCCCAGTCGGGCGGGAAGTCGGCATCGGCCTCGCAGCCGGGTTGCTCGTCATAGGGAGTTTGCAAAAGCTGATGCAAGCGCCGCACCTCGGAATCATCACCGGCTTGAGAAAGACGGATCGCTGTTTCAGCCAAATGGTTCCGCAAAACGTAAACGGGGTTGACGCGGCGCATGCGGGCACGGCGCTCGGCATCCACACTGTTTTCCAGCTTCAGGCGATCGGCATAGCGGCGCGCCCAGGCGTCGAAGGCCTCACGGTTGATGAACAGATCGCGCACCGAGGCGTTGGCGGGGTCCTCAGGCGGCAGGCTGCTTTGGTAATCGCACAGGCGGCGGAAGATGATGGTGAAGTCGGTGCGGTGCTCGGCCATCACGGTGAGCAGATCCACGGCCAGGGCGCCGTCGCCCTCGTGCTCGGTGGCCAGGCCCAGCTTGGCACGCCAGCGCTCGGTCATGGCTTGCGGAAAGCGCTGCTCGTAAGACTTGAGCACGTCGATGATGACGTTTTCGTCGCCCTCGAACTCGGGGATCACCGGCACCAGAGCCTGGGCCAGGGCGCGCAAATTCCAATAACCAATTTGCGGCTGGTTCTGCCAGGCGTAGCGCCCCCGGTCGTCCGAATGGTTGCAGATGTGCTGCGGATCAAAACCATCCAGGAAACCAAAGGGGCCATAGTCAATGGTCAGGCCCAGGATCGACATGTTGTCGGTGTTCATCACGCCATGGCAAAAGCCCACCGACTGCCACGCGGCCATCAAGCGGGCGGTGCTGTCCACCGCGTATTGCAACAAGGCCACGGCCCGCTGGGGCGCATCGCGCAGGTGAGGCAAATGGTGCTCGGCCACATGGTCCACCAGCGCCTGCAAGACCTCGTGGTGGCCGGCTTCACCGCTGTGCGCAAAATGCTCGAAGTGGCCAAAGCGGATGAAGGTGGGCGCCACGCGGGTGACCACGGCGGCGGTCTCCATGGTTTCGCGACGGACGCCTTGCGGCGAGGCGGTCAGCGCCAGCGCCCTTGTGGTGGGAATGCCCAGCGCGTGCATGGCCTCGCTGCACAGAAACTCCCGGATGGACGAGCGCAGCACCGCCCGGCCATCGGCACGGCGTGAATATGGCGTGGAGCCAGCCCCCTTGAGCTGGAACTCGCGCGTGCCCACCGCCGTTTGCAGTTCACCAAGCAAGAGCGCGCGGCCATCGCCCAACTGGCCTGCCCACACGCCAAACTGGTGCCCGCTGTAGACCGTGGCCACGGGCTGCATGCCGGGCCACACGGTGTTGCCGCTGAAAACACGCAAGGGCAGTTCGCCTTGGCGCCAATCGGCAGGCCAACCCAGCTCATGCGCCAGCTGATCGCTCCAGGCCACCCAGCGCGGCTCGGGCAAGGCCTGCGCGTTCACGGCCGTGGCCATGGGTGCCTGCAGCCGCGCGCGCCAGGACTCGCTCAGCTGGGCATAGCGGTTGACCCAGTCGTGGGCGGGCGGGGCGAAAACGGCATCGAGGTCAGAGGACATGTGGCGAAGTGTAGACAAGACCCCCCAACCAAGGGTGCCAGAGGTCAATTTCTACCGATGCGCTTGGGGGCTTGAGCCGCCCGCCCTGCCCTAAGATGCCGCTTTGCTTGCAACACAGGACTCGCCGACGTGGATACCTTGCTGTTTTTCAAAGCCATGTTGATGGGCATCGTCGAGGGGCTGACCGAGTTCCTGCCTATCTCCAGCACCGGGCACCTGATCCTGGCAGGATCCCTGCTCGACTTCCAGTCCAACGTGGGTGCCGACAAGGCCAAGGTGTTCGATATCGCCATCCAGTCTGGCGCCATTTTCGCCATCGTGCTGGTGTACTGGCAGCGTTTGCGCGACACCGTCACCGGCCTCGGATCAGAGCCCCGCGCTCAAAGATTTGCACTCAACGTCGTGGTCGGATTCCTGCCAGCGGCCATGCTGGGCCTGGCTTTCGGCAAGGTCATCAAAACGCATTTGTTCAACGCCCCGGTGGTGGCCAGCGCCTTCATCGTCGGCGGCCTGATCATCTTGTGGGCCGAGCGCCGGGCCACCAAGTCCGGCACCAGCCACTACCGCGTTGAAACGGTGGATGACATGAGCCTGCTCGATGCCTTCAAAGTGGGTTGCATCCAGTGCCTGGGCATGATCCCCGGCACGAGCCGTTCGGGCGCCACCATCATCGGCGGCATGTTCCTGGGCTTGTCGCGCAAGGCTTCCACCGAGTTCAGCTTCTTTTTGGGCATCCCGACGCTGGTTGGCGCGGGCCTGTACAGCCTCTACAAAGAACGCGCCCTGCTGTCGATGGACGACCTGCCGCTGTTCGGCGTTGGCCTGGCGTTCTCCTTCCTGTCGGCCTGGATCTGCGTGCGCTGGTTGCTGCGCTACGTGGCCACCCACAACTTCGTGCCCTTTGCCTGGTACCGGATCGCGTTCGGCGTGCTGGTGCTGGTGTCGGCCCACCAGGGCTGGATCACCTGGGCTGAATGAACACCCTGCGGCGCCAGGCCCTCGGGCTGTTGCTGACCCATGACCCCGAGGCCAAAGCCAGGGGCACCATGGGGCTCGACTTGAGTGGCGATTTCGGATCGGCCGACATCTTGGCGGAGCCCGCAGGCATCCCCGGCCGCCCCGCTCGCCCTGAACTGGTGCCACACACGCAGCTCAAAACGCGTTCAGTGCGCAATCCAGAGGGCCACGCTGCCCTCATCCACGCACTCGCCCACATTGAGCTCAACGCGATTGACTTGGCGCTTGACCTGGCCTGGCGTTTCCCAGGCATGCCGGATGAGTTCTACAGGGATTGGCTGGGCGTGGCCCAGGAAGAGGCCCTGCACTTCACCCTGCTTCGCAACCACCTGGTGAGCCTGGGTTTTGACTATGGCCACTTCCCGGCGCACAACTCGCTTTGGGAGATGGCTGAGAAAACAAAGGGCGACATGCTCGCCCGAATCGCGTTGGTGCCACGAACCATGGAAGCACGCGGGCTCGATGCATCGCCGCCCATCAAGGCCAAGCTCCTGACGATTGACGATCAGCGCGGGGCTGACATCCTCGACATCATCTTGAGGGACGAGATCGGGCACGTGGCCGTGGGCAACAAGTGGTACCGGGTTCTCTGTGCTGAGCGAGGCCTCGATCCGCTGTCGACTTATGCTGAGTTGGCCACGGCCTTCAGTGCGCCACGGCTCAAAGGCCCCTTCAACATGGCGGCCCGCCGTGCAGCCGGTTTTGAAGAAGAAGAGCTGTACGCGTTGGAACAGTTCTGGACCTCAAAAAACGAGCCTGCGTCACCAAAGCCAGACTGAATCAACCACGCGGATGGTGCTGGGCGTGCAGCAGGCGCAGCCGCTCGCGCGCCACATGGGTGTAGACCTGCGTGGTCGAGATGTCCGCATGCCCCAGGAGCATTTGCACCACGCGCAGATCAGCACCATGGTTCAGCAAATGCGTGGCAAAGGCGTGGCGCAAAGTGTGGGGTGACAGCGCCTGGCTGATGCCCGACAGTACCGCGTACTTCTTTACCAGCTTCCAGAACATCTGCCGCGTCATCGGCCCGCCGCGCGCCGTGACGAACAAGGCATCGCTGCTTTGCCCATTCAGGATGAAGGCGCGCGAATCGATCAGGTAGCGCTGCAGCCAAACACCGGCCTCGGCGCCAAACGGCACCAGCCGCTCCTTGCTGCCCTTGCCGGTGATGCGCAGCACACCTTCGTTCAGGCCCACATGCACGGTCTTGAGCTCGACCAGCTCACTCACGCGCAGGCCACTGGCGTACATCAACTCCAGCATGGCCCGATCGCGCAGGCCCAGTGTCTCGTCGGCATCGGGGGCGGCCAGCAAGGCTTCCACCTGCTGCTCGGTCAGGGTGCCGGGCGTGCGCAAGCGCTGACGGGGGGCGTCCATGCGCAAGGTCGGGTCTTGCGTGGTCAGCCCTTCCCGCAGGGCCCAACGGTAAAACCGCCGGAACACGCTCAACCGCCGGCCGACCGAGGTGGGCTTGGACTCTGCATGCCGGTGCGCGGCGTAAGCCTGCAAGTCAAGCTCCCGGGCCTGGATCAGCGTGGGCGCGTGTGGCTGACTGGCCAGCCAGACCGCGAGGCCCGCCAGATCACGCCGGTACGCTGCCAGGCTGTTGGCGCTCAGGCCGTCTTCCAGCCACAGCGCATCAATGAAGCGGTGCAGGTGCGGGTCGTCGGACGCCCGCGTTTCGTCAGGCAGCGGATCCACGCAGCAACCCCGCCTTCATGCGCTTGTCCACCGGCCGCTCGCCAATGAAGATCTTCAGAATGGCGCGGTAGAAATCGTCGCCTGCGATGGGCTTGGCCACGGCCTTGCCATTGAGCACCAACTGCGTGCCCTGGCCTGGCACGAAATCCAGGTCAAGCACATCGCCCGGGCGGAACATGCCGATGCTGTCCAGGCCCGCGGCCAACACCTCGACACGGTCACGCAACTGGGCATGCACCTCGGCCGGCTCATTGCGCCGCACGCCCCGGCGCATCGATTTGGTCATCTCGATGCTGGGCGCCTCCAGCATGACCTTCAAACGAAGGCGCTTGGGGCCTTGCATGGCCAGGATCTGCGAGGCCTCTTTGGAGGGGGCGGAGAGGTAAAGCCCTGCCACAAAGGCCTTGACCCAGGCGACACCCCTCAAACCCAGGCCATTGAGGCGCAGCGTGCGGTCAGACAGCACCAGGGTGTCGTCAAAGCCCTGACCTTCCAGCTTGGCGGCCTGGGCCATGCCGGGCTGGACAGGCACCGGCAGGCCGAATGCCCCGGACAGCAGCATCAAGGCGGCGGCCACCATCAGTTGCCTCAAGGCCAGGTTGGCAATGCTTGTGGAGTTCATGGGTATTCAACGTGGGGACGCACCATCATGCCGACAAGGCCGGGTCAACCCGGTGTAAAGCTGGGTAAACCGTTAATCCCGTTAACCTTGCGGCTGAGGTTGATCGTGACAGATTTGCCCAGCGCCGTCATTCCGTTCTGAAAACACCATGCCCTTGACACCTTACCTGCGGTCCAGCGAATTCATCGACCATGAGCACCCGGCCATCATCGCCAAGGCGAACGAATTGGCCCAAGGTTGCCAGACCGACACCGACATCGCTCAACGATGTTTTGAGTTTGTGCGCGACCACATTCGGCACAGCGGTGATTTCCAACTGAACCCCATCACCGTGCGGGCGTCTGATGTGCTGACCCACGGAACCGGCTTCTGCTACGCCAAGAGCCACCTGCTGGCAGCACTCTTGCGGTGCAAGGGCATTCCCACCGGGCTGTGCTATCAACGCCTGGCTGTGAATCCTGGCAGCGGGCCGTTTTGCCTGCACGGCCTGAACGCGGTGCACCTGCGCGAGCACGGCTGGTACCGCGTCGATGCACGCGGCAACAAGCCCGGGGTATCGGCCCACTTCAATCCGCCGGTAGAACAACTGGCTTTTGCCATTGAACTGCCCCAAGAGTGTGATTTCCCCGAGATCTGGCCCGAGCCCTTGCCCGTCGTCATCGAGTCGCTGAGCTCGGCCAAAACCACCGAGGCATTCTTTGAGCACTACCCCGACATCGAAATCCTGGCATGAAAAAAGCCGCCAGGTTACCCAGGCGGCTTCGGATTCAAGCGCTGATCGTTGATCAGTTCTTCGATTGGTCAACCAGCTTGTTCTTGGAGATCCAAGGCATCATCGCGCGCAGTTCGCCACCGACGGTTTCGATGGGGTGCACAGCGTTCAGGCGACGGCGAGCGGTCATGCTCGGGTAGTTCGTCTTGCCTTCCTGGATGAACATCTTGGCGTATTCACCGGTCTGGATGCGCTTCAGGGCATTGCGCATGGCGGCGCGCGATTGCTCATTGATCACTTCGGTGCCGGTCACGTACTCGCCGTATTCGGCGTTGTTCGAGATCGAGTAGTTCATGTTGGCGATGCCGCCTTCGTACATGAGGTCAACGATCAGCTTGAGTTCGTGCAGGCATTCGAAGTAGGCCATTTCAGGCGCGTAACCGGCTTCGGTCAGCGTCTCGAAACCCATCTTCACCAGTTCAACAGCACCACCGCACAGCACGGCTTGTTCGCCGAACAGGTCGGTTTCGGTTTCTTCGCGGAAGTTGGTCTCGATCACGCCACCCTTGGTGCCGCCGTTGGCTGCCGCGTACGACAGGGCGATGTCCTTGGCCTTGCCGGACTTGTCCTGGTAGATCGCGATCAGGGAAGGCACGCCGCCGCCCTTCTTGTACTCGGAACGCACGGTGTGGCCAGGGCCCTTGGGGGCGACCATGATCACGTCCAGGTCAGCGCGGGGGATGACTTGGTTGTAGTGAACGTTGAAGCCGTGGGCGAAGGCCAGCACGGCGCCTTGCTTGATGTTGGGCTCGACGTTGTTCTTGTACACCTCGGGGATGTTCTCGTCAGGCAACAGGATCATGACGACATCGGCGCCCTTGACGGCTTCGTCGACTTCAGCGACCTTGATGCCAGCGGCTTCCACCTTGGACCACGATGCGCCGCCCTTGCGCAGACCGACCGTGACCTTCACGCCCGAGTCCGTCAGGTTTTGTGCGTGGGCATGGCCTTGCGAGCCGTAGCCGATGATGGCGACATTCTTGCCCTTGATCAGGCTCAGGTCTGCGTCTTTGTCGTAATAAACCTTCATGTGGTGCTCCGTCGAAAAATCAGTGAATGTGTAGGTGCTGAGGACAGCGGAAAAAAGCGGGAGAAGTTCAGACGCGCAAGATGCGCTCGCCACGCCCGATCCCGCTGGTCCCGGTGCGCACGGTTTCTAGGATGGCGGCGCGGTCGATGGCTTCGATGAAGGCATCAAGCTTGGCGGCGACGCCAGTCAATTCAATGGTGTAGGTCTTGTCGGTCACGTCGACGATGCGGCCGCGGAAGATGTCCGCCATGCGCTTCATCTCGTCGCGTTCCTTGCCCACGGCGCGCACCTTGATGAGCATCAGCTCACGCTCGGTGTAGGGGCCTTCGGACAGGTCGACGACCTTGACGACTTCGATCAAACGGTTGAGGTGCTTGGTGATCTGTTCGATCACGTCGTCCGAGCCGCTGGTGACGATGGTCATGCGCGACAAGGAGGCATCCTCGGTGGTGGCCACGGTCAGGCTCTCGATGTTGTAGCCCCGGGCGGAAAACAAGCCGACCACACGCGACAGCGCGCCGGGTTCGTTTTCAAGCAGCAATGCAATGATGTGTTTCATGTTGTCCATCGTTCTTCGCGCTCTTGAGCCAGCGGGCGGTAACCCGATGGCCGTGGCCACGTCGTTCGATCAATGAGTGATGTCAAAACCCGACCAAGCCAGGAGAAACCGCCCGCGCAGGCACCGGCAAGCACCTGGCTGCGGCCCCCTCGCGAAGGCCGGAACAAAATCAGCCTTACAGGTCTTCAGACCCCAGCAACATTTCAGAAATGCCCTGACCAGCCTTCACCATCGGCCAGACGTTTTCCGTCGGGTCGGTCCGGATGTCCAGGAACACGGTGCGGTCCTTCAGCTTGATGGCTTCGCGCAGCGCGCCTTCCACGTCACCCGGGCGCTCGATCAGCATGCCGACGTGGCCATAGGCCTCGGCCAGCTTCACGAAGTCGGGCAGCGCGTCCATGTAGCTGTGCGAGTAGCGGCTGCCGTAGTCCAGCTGCTGCCATTGGCGCACCATGCCCAGGTAGCGGTTGTTCAGCGACAGCACCTTGACCGGGGTCTGGTACTGCAGGCAGGTCGACAGCTCCTGGATGCACATCTGAATCGAGCCTTCGCCGGTCACGCAGAAGACGTCGGCATCGGGCTTGGCCAGCTTGATGCCCATGGCGTACGGCAGACCCACGCCCATCGTGCCCAGGCCACCGGAGTTGATCCAGCGGCGGGGCTCGTCAAACGGGTAGAACTGCGCGGCGAACATCTGGTGCTGGCCCACGTCGGACGTGACATAGGTGTCCGTGCCACGGGTCAGGCGCGCCAGGGTCTCGACCACGAACTGGGGCTTGATGACCTCGTCCGACGTCTTGTACTTCAGGCACTCGCGCTTCTTCCATTCGTTGACCTGGTTCCACCAGGTGGCCAGGGCGTTCGGGTCGGCGCGTTGGGTGGATTCCTTGATCTGGGCGATCAGCTCGATCAGCACGTCTTTCACATCGCCCACGATGGGGATGTCAACCTTGACGCGTTTGGAGATCGAGGAAGGATCGATGTCGATGTGGATGATCTTGCGCTCGACCTGGGCGAAGTGCTTGGGGTTGCCAATCACGCGGTCGTCGAAGCGCGCGCCCACGGCCAGCACCACGTCGGCGCTTTGCATGGTCATGTTGGCTTCGTAGGTGCCGTGCATACCCAGCATGCCCAGGAAGGTCTTGTCGGACGCGGGGATGGCGCCCAAGCCCATCAGGGTGCTGGTGGTGGGATAGCCCAGCAGGTTGACCAGCTCACGCAGCTCATTGGCCGCGTTCGCCAAAATCACGCCACCGCCGGTGTAGATGTAAGGGCGCTTGGCCCCCAAAATCAGCTGCACGGCCTTGCGGATTTGCCCGCCATGGCCCTTGCGCACCGGGTTGTACGAGCGCATCTCGACCGTTTCAGGGTAGCTGAACGCGGTCTTGTTGAGGGAGACGTCTTTCGGGACATCGACCACCACAGGGCCGGGGCGGCCGGTGCGGGCGATGTGGAAGGCCTTCTTCAAGGTGATGGCCAGGTCAGCCACATCCTTGACCAGGAAGTTGTGCTTGACGATCGGGCGCGTGATGCCGACGGTGTCGCATTCCTGGAAGGCGTCCAGGCCAATCGCGGGCGTGGGCACCTGGCCGGTGATGATCACCATGGGTATCGAGTCCATGTAGGCCGTGGCAATGCCGGTGATGGCATTGGTCACGCCGGGACCGGAGGTAACCAGGGCCACGCCGACGTCGCCGGTGGCGCGCGCATAGCCGTCAGCAGCGTGGACGGCGGCCTGTTCGTGGCGCACCAGAACGTGCTGGATGGTGTCTTGTTTGTAGAGGGCGTCGTAGATGTACAGAACGGCGCCGCCGGGGTAGCCCCACATGTACTTGACACCTTCGGCCTGCAGGCAGCGGACCAGGATGTCGGAGCCATTGAGGACTTCGGGCGTGGTGGGAGTAGACATGTCCATGATGTAAAAAGACCTTTCGGATTTTCTCTAACGAAAAACGATCGGTGCCCCTCCTCAAACAGCATCTGCGGTGACGGATCACCAGCGTGCTCGCCCTTGTGAGGCGGATTTGGAGCCTGCGCGGCCTGCCACCGAAACCAGTTGGGGTGACGATTCAGGCCAGATCGGGATGACGCAAAGACAAACATTATCGCACCGAAAAGTCTGCACGCCAGTGCCATAATCCGCGCTCGCCGATATGGCGCCCAAGTCTTCGCGTCTTGACCCCCCTGCCCAGTCCCTCCACCGCCGATGAACTCAACAGCTTCCTGATAAGTGTTGAGCGCCGCGCGTTCAAACGCACCGCTTTTGCCGTGCGCGATGAGGATTCGGCTCTGGACATCGTTCAAGACGCCATGATCCGGCTGACCCAGAGCTACGCCGACCGGCCGCCGAACGAATGGCCCATGCTGTTCGCCAGGATTTTGTCCAACGCCACGCTGGACTGGTTTCGTCGTCAAAAAGTGCGCAACGCGGTGTTCCAGAACCTGGGAGACTTCGAGTCATCCGCCGATGATGGCGACGGCGACTTCAACCTGCTGGACTCCCTGCGGATCGACGATCCGGGCACGGAAGGTGCTGAGGACACCGCCAGCCGGGGCGAGACGCTCAAGATCATCGAGGCCGAAGTCGGAAACTTGCCAGCGCGTCAACGGGAAGCCTTCCTGCTGCGTTACTGGGAGGAGATGGACGTCGCCGAAACGGCGGCCGCCATGGGTTGCTCCGAGGGCAGCGTGAAAACGCACTGCTCGCGGGCGGTTCAGGCGCTGTCCAAGGCCTTGCGTGGACGCGGAATTTCCTTGTAAACCAACACAGTCGCATCGTGAAAACTCCAAACACTCCACTGTCGAGCGCGCAAATCGAGGCCATTGAAGCCCGTTTTGCCCTGCGCCTCAGTGCGCGTCTGGATGATTCCGCCAAGGCGCTGCCCCACGACATCACCGAGCGTTTGCGCGTGGCGCGCGAGCAAGCCGTCCGCGCCGCCGTGCTGGCCCGCCCGCAGGTGGCTGTGGCCCCCGAATACGTGCCCTCCAACCAACTGGCCGGGGTGAGCATGGCAGGGGCCGGCTCGTCCGGGCAGGCCTCGTTGTCGAGCTGGGGCACCGGCATGCAGCACCGCGACCGACAACATGGCCGCGGCATGGACGACGGCCCCCTGCCCTGGGGCTGGCGTCTGGCCTCCGCCCTGCCCGCCCTGGCGCTGGTGGTGGGCCTGTGGGGCATCCACATCTGGTACCAATCTGAAAAGGTGCAAGCGGCGTCTGACGTGGACATGGCCCTGCTGACCGATGACCTGCCCCCTGCGGCCTATGCCGACCCTGGTTTCGAAGAGTACCTGCAGACTGAACCGCCCGTCAGCGCCGAGCCTGCCGTGGCCGAAGGCGAAAAGGCCACCCTGACTGAATCAACCGCCGAAGCCGGTGATGACAGCGACAGCACTGACAGCGGGGCTGAGGCGCAGCCATGAAACACACCGCCTTGGCTTGGGCACTGGTGGTGTGGGGCTTGAACCTGGCTTGTGGCCAGGCTAGCTTGGCGGCGCCACCGGCCAAACATGCCTCGGTGGCCGTGGCGCCCGGCGCCTCATCCAGCGGCTCCAATTCATGGGGTGCGCTCACCGCGTCTCAGCGCCGGGCTTTGCAGCCTTTGGCAGGCTTGTGGCCCACGATGGAAATCTCCAACAAGGAGCGTTGGGTGAACGTGGCCAACCGCTTTGGCAGCCTGTCGCCCCAAGAGCAACAGCGCATGCAAGAGCGCATGACGCAATGGTCCAAACTGCCCCCACAAAAACGTGGCGAGGCGCGCCTGCGCTTCCAGCAGACGCGCCAGTTGTCGCCTGAAGAGCGCCAGAAAAAATGGGCGTCCTACCAAGCCCTGAGCCCGCAAGAACGCGATGAGCTGGCCCAGCAGGCCCGCCGCAAACAACAGCCGGTGGTGCTGGGCGACAACGTGCCCGGCCCCCGGGAACGGGCACAACAGGCGTCCAAGCGCGCGCGCGACAACGAGTCCGTGAGCAAATCCAACTGGGTGCCCGGTGTCTCGCCCAACGCCCCGGCGCAAATCGCCGTGGCCCCTTCTTTGGTCAAGGCCGGGCGCGGCGCCACCACCACGCTGGTCAGCCAGCGGCCTACCCCGCCCCTGCACCAGCAGACGGGCTTGCCGAAGATCGCCGCCACGAAGGGATTCGTGGACCCGGTCACCTTGCTGCCCAAAAAAGGCGCGCAAGGTGCGGCCATGACGGCCGTGCCGGCCTCTCGAGCGCGCTGAATTTTTCGGTGCCTTGAGTGCATGGCAGGGTGGTGTATTGTTCGCGCCTTGCCTTGCTGCCCTTGCCGATGAAATCCCGCCCCGCTGTTCCTTTTGTGCCTTTGTCCGACGACGAATGCGCCGTGCGCGCCAAGGCCCATGCACCGGCCTTGCGCCGCCGCCTGGCCGCTTTCATGTACGAAGGTGTGCTGCTCTTCGGCGTGGTGATGGTGGTCGGACTGATTTTTGGCATGGTGGTCGGCCAGCGCCATGCTTTGCAGCATCGCCAGGGCCTGCAGGCCACCGTGTTCGTGGTGCTGTCGCTGTATTTCATGTGGTTCTGGACGCACGGCGGGCAGACCTTGGCCATGAAGACCTGGCAACTGCGTGTTGTGTCCCTTGATGGCACGGGCTTGGGCCCAAGGCAGGCCCTGATGCGTTATGTCAGCGCCTGGTTGTGGTTCGTGCCGGCCCTGGTGGGCGCCTGGCTGGCCGGCTGGCACCAATCCAAATGGCTGTATGGCGCGCTGTTCGGCTGGATGGCCATCTACGCGCTGCTCAGTTGGCTGCACCCTCAGCGGCAGTTTCTGCACGACGCCTTGTGCAAGACCCGGCTCATCGACACCCGAACCTGAACCTCATCCATGGCTGCTTTTTCAGTGTGCGTTTACTGCGGCTCCCGCATGGGCAACGATCCGGCCTTTGAAGCCGCCGCCCGTGAAGTGGGCCGCCAGATTGGTCTGCGGGGCTGGCAGTTGGTCTACGGCGGGGGCAGCACGGGCCTGATGGGCGCCGTGGCCGATGCCGCCTTGGCGCACGGCGCTTCGGTGATCGGCGTGATCCCGCACCGGCTGGTGCAACGTGAGCTGGGCCACCCGGGCCTGACCGAGCTGCAGGTGGTGGACACCATGCACGAGCGCAAGCACCGCATGGCCATGCAGTCGGATGCCTTCCTGGCGTTGCCGGGCGGCATTGGCACCATGGAAGAAATCTTCGAGGTGTGGACGTGGCGGCAACTGGGCTACCACCAAAAGCCCTTGGGCTTGCTGAACACGGCGGGCTACTACGACGACCTGCTGAACTTCATCAACCGCAGTCGCGATGGTGGCTTCCTGTGGCCCGATGTTCAAGAGTTGCTGTTGCTGGACACGCAGGCTGATCGCTTGCTGGACCAGTTGCAGGCGGACGCGTCACGGCTGCAAGCCATGGCAGCCCAGCAAGCCCACGAAGAACAAACGCAAACGCCGCCGGGCACGAACGGAATCGGCCCTGGCGGCGTCTCGCCTGACATTTAAGGGGCCACCGCCGAAAGGCGGCAGCTGCGCTGCATCACACAGCGGCTTCGTCGGTCTCGCCAGTGCGGATGCGCACCACTTGCTCCACCGCGGTCACGAAGATCTTGCCGTCGCCGATCTTGCCGGTCTTGGCGGCCTTGACGATGGCCTCGATGCAGCGATCGACGTCGCCCGTCTTGACGACCACTTCGATTTTGACCTTGGGCAGGAAATCGACCACGTACTCGGCGCCACGGTACAGCTCGGTGTGCCCTTTCTGGCGGCCAAAGCCCTTGACTTCGGTGACAGTCAAACCGGTGACTCCCACTTCAGCCAGCGCTTCGCGGACTTCTTCGAGCTTGAAAGGTTTGATGACGGCGGTGATTTGTTTCATGGAAGGCTCCGGGAAGTTCTGCGAAAGAATAGCGATTATTTAAGCACGATCGCTGGATTATCGTCAGGCGCGGAACTTGGATGTGATGGGATAACGCCAATCCCGGCCAAAACGCATTGATTGAAACGGAACTCATGATCACCTTCGACGACCTGTCGGTGCAATGGCACGAGCACCCCAGCGCCATCGACGCTGGGCAGTGGGACCGGCTGGTGGCCGGCATGCCCGGTGGCACGCCGTTCATGAGGCACGGGTTCTTGTCGGCCATGGTGGACAGTGGCAGTGCCTGTGCCAAAACGGGGTGGCAACCGCTGTTCGTCACGCTGCACGATCGCAGCGGCGAGTTGGTAGCCGCCTGCGCCACCTTCGCCAAATCCCACTCGTATGGCGAGTACGTGTTTGACTGGGCGTGGGCCGACGCCCATGACCGGGCTTTCGGTGCGGCGGGCGCCAGCTACTTTCCCAAGCTGCTGGGCGCGGTGCCTTTCTCGCCAGTGCCCGGGCCGCGCTTGTTGGTGGATCCCACGGCCGCCCCGCCAGTGCAGCAGGCCTTGCGCGAGAGCCTGTTGCAGGCCATTGGCCAGCAGGTGCAGCAGCAGGGCTGGTCGTCCGCGCACATCTTGTTTGTGTCAGAGCAGGAGGCGCAGGCCGCCAAGGCGCAAGGCTGGCTGGAACGCCACGGTGTGCAGTTCCATTGGCAGAACCGCCAAGGCGAGCCCTACTTTGACTACGAAGATTTTTTGGCCAGCCTGCACCGCGACAAGCGCAAAAAAATCCACCAGGAACGGCGCAAGGTGCGCGATGCTGGGGTGAGCTTCGAGGTGCTGGAGGGCGCGCAAATCCAGCCGGCCGATTGGGATTTCTTCCACCAGTGCTACACCCAGACCTATTGGCAGCACGGCCAACAGCCCTACCTGAGCCGCGATTTCTGGCGCCTGGCCAGCCAGTCACGTCCCCAGGACTGGGTGCTGTTCGTGGCCAGCCGCGGGGGCGAACGCATGGCCTGTGCCTTGCTGGCGGTGGACACGGAGCTGGGCTTGGCGTACGGTCGTTACTGGGGCGCGCTGAGCACGGTGTCCTGCCTGCACTTCGAGGCTTGCTATTACCAACCCATGGCCTGGTGCATTGCCAAGGGCTACCAGCGATTTGAAGGCGGTGCGCAGGGCGAGCACAAGCTGGCACGGGGCCTGCTGGCAACCCCGACGCAATCGGTGCATTGGTTGGCCCATCCTGGCTTCAAACAAGCCGTGGCCGATTTTTTGCATCGTGAAGGTCGCCAAATTCAGCACTACATCGATGAATTGGATGACCGAAAACCGTTCAAACCCTTGGATGCACCCGATTAAACGAGTGAGAGACTAGGGTCTGAATAACCCAACAAAGACCAGGGTCCAGATGTCGTCGTTCATGCCCACCTACGCTTCCGTTGACTACCCCCCTCCGGTCCTCGACATCGAGGCCTCCGGGTTTGGTCTGGGCAGCTACCCGATTGAAGTGGGCATCGTGATGCCCGATGGCCGCTCCTGGTGCAGCCTGGTCAAGCCCGAGCCCGAATGGCAGCATTGGGACCCCAGTGCCGCGGCCGTTCACCACATCAGCCGGGACCAACTGGAGCGCCATGGCCGCTCATCCCTGGAAGTGGCCGATGCCTTGAACGACTGGCTGGAAGGCATGGTGGTTTACTCCGATGCCTGGGCCCACGACTACACCTGGTTGAACCGCCTGTACGACGCCGCCAACCGCACGCCCCATTTCAAGCTCGAGAACCTGCGCGCCCTGCTGTCGGAAAGCGAGGCCGCCTCGTGGCATGAACTCAAACGCCAGGTGGCGCTGGGCATGATCCTTCAGCGGCACCGCGCCAGTTCAGACGCGCGCTTGCTTCAATCGACCTTGAAGGCCCTGAGGCAGCAACCCGCCGTGGCCTGAGCCACCTCAGGGAAAGGCCGAGCGCTGCCCTTGCTCTTGCTCGGTCATGCGCTTGCACTCTGCGTGGCCCGCATAGGCAGGACGCGAACAATGGCGCTTCATGCAGATGGCCAGCGAGATGAAGGTCCGTGATCCGCAGGCCTGCCTGGGGTTGAGCGGATCAGGGGCATCGTTGCCGCCAGCCCGTTTGCGCGCCTTCGCGGCTTGCTCGCCCTCCTGCTCGGCCTCGGTTTTCGCACCGGCGTTGGTGGGCACCGGCTTGCTAGGTTCAGCAGACTTGGCCGAGGCGGCGCTGGGCGTGACCGCGCCTGCCGACAGATCGTCTGGCGCCGGCAAACGGTTTGACTGGCGCTGAGCCCAAAGGCCGGACGCCGCCACCACCACCACGAAAGCCATGCCCATGAGCCAACGCCGGTTCAGGATGGATTCGACCCGGGCGGGCTCGGGTGCCAAAGGCGGGGGAATGGTCTTCTTGCGCTTGGGGATGGTGATCGGCCACTTGGGCGGTGCCCGCAAGGTGCCCGCCGCAGGGATCGTCGTCAGGTAGGCGCGCGACTCAACCGCCTGGTGCCCCGCGGGCTTGTGGCCGTGGGCCGGCCGAACCAGTACAGTCTGGGGCACCCACCCATCGCCCTGGGTCATGCTTTGCTGTCCCACATTGACGATGCCCGACAACTCCTGGCGCCAGGCGGCGACTGACTCCGGTCGGTCTTGCGGGCGCACCGCCAGCGCATGGTCAATCGCGTTGACAAAACTGCTGCTGTAGTGACGGTCAAAACCACTGGCCAGGCCGTCGCTCATTTGGGTGAGGCTGGGCAAATCGTCGTGCACCGCGCGCGCGCTGGCGGGCGTGGGTGGGCGGCCCGTGATGCAAAAGTGGACAACGGCCGCCAGCGCATACAGGTCCGTCCAGGCGCCTTGCCGCAACTGCACTGTCTCAGCGTATTGCTCGATGGGCGCGAAGCTGGGCTTGAGGATCGCGGTCAGTGATTGGGTGTGGTCGCCAATCACGTGGCGGGCCGCGCCCAAGTCCAAAAGCACGGGGCGAGGCCCCTCGGCCTCATCCCCCTCGTCCAGCAGCAGGATGTTGTCGGGGGCGATGTCGCGGTGGAAAACCTGCTCGCGGTGCAGGCAATCCAGGGCGCCCAGCACGGGCTCGATCACCTGGCGCAACCAGGCTTCATCCGGAGGCTCGGTCATCTCGCGGCGCGCGTTCTGCACGGTCTGGCCACGGTAGTACGGCATCACCATGTAGGCGGTGCCATGCTCTTCCCAGAACCGGTACACCTTGACCAGCGCCGGGTGGTCAAAGCGTGCCAGCAGGCGGGCTTCGTTGATGAACGAGCGCAACCCCAGGGCGAAGGTCTCGGCATGGCTGGCGGCGCGCAGGCTCACGCCCAGACCCTGACCACGGGCGGCCAAGGCCACGGGCATGTATTCCTTGATGGCGACCTGGCGCTGCAGCGCGTGGTCAAAAGCGAGGTACACGATGCCGAAACCGCCCACACCCAGAACGCGTTCGATCTCGAACTCGTCAAGGCGTGTGCCGGTGGGCAGGGCGTCGTGCTCAGCTACAGGGGGCATGGCAAATGGGCATCTCCAGTCGAACCATGCAGCTTACTCCACATGACTGCACGGCTTTCCACGTGGTCATCAGTGCTTAAGTCGGCCAATATTCGTCCGAAAATCCTTGTGCTGTCTTTGCAGTCGGGGTGTCCATGAATTCGTTCCTTACGATGATCGTGGGGACGCCCATCCGCTTGCGCCATCCTTCCGTCCGGGTCATTGCCTTGCCCATGCTGGCTTCCCTGGGTGTCGGATACGAGCTGTCGTCCTCTTCCAATCTGGTAACTCACGCCGGATCGTTGCTGTTGTTGGGCCTGCTGGGCTTTCAATGCTGGCGAATGCAGAGCCCACGATGGCCCAGACCGCAAACCGCCGCCCACAACCCACCTCCCGAGGTGGTCGAGCTCTCGTCCAGGACGCAAATGCTGTCATCGCAGGTATTGCAAGCCTGTGGCGACGCCGTGGTGGTGAGCGATGGCCTGGACCGCATCATCATGGTCAACCCCGCCTTCCTCACAATGACCGGGCTGAGTCCTTCCGAGGTGGTAGGCCACAGCGCCGAGTTGCTGGGCATGGCACCCTTGCGGGACTCGCACCTGAATGGCGTGCGGAATGCGCTGCAAGCGGCCTTGCGCTGGTCGGGCGAAAGCACCCAGACCGGTGCCGACGGCCAGCAGATCGACACCTGCCTGACCGTGACCGCCCTGCGCAACGAGGCGGGCCAGATCACCCAGCACATCCGCACCTTCAACGACATCACGGCCCTGAAGCAACAGCAGCGCGTGCTGGCCGAGCAGGCCCGCCACGACAGTTTGACGGGCCTGCCCAACCGCCGCGCCTTCACCGAGCGCCTGCAGCAGGCCATGTCACGGGCCCGCCGCCAACCTCAGACTTTGGCGGTGCTGTATGTAGACCTGGACGGTTTCAAGTCGGTGAACGACCGCCACGGACACGCAATGGGTGACCAGTTGCTGGTGGAAGTCGGCCGCCGCCTGGACGCCTGCGTGCGCCTGACCGATTGCGTGTGCCGCCTTTCAGGTGATGAATTCACCGTGATCCTGGAAGGCGCGGGACACCCGGACGAGGTGCAGCGCATCGGCAACCGCATCCTTGAACGCTTGAGCGCGTCCCATCTGCTGGACGGACAGCGGGTGGTGGTCACGCCCAGCATTGGCGGCACCCTCTTCATCCTGGGTGACAACGCCAACACCCTGTGCCAACGCGCCGATGCGACGATGTACGAGGCCAAACGCGCAGGCAAGGCCAGGTTCGTCCTCAACCTTCACCAAACGGAGAAGCGGCAGGTGCAGGTCAATTAATTTGGGGGGAAAGCGCGAGTCGTCCCCGTGTTCAAGGGATGCACCATGACTGGGCAATGCGACAAGAGCCGATGGGCGACTGGTATAAACACTGATCCAGATCAAAGCCCTTTTCCATACCGGCCCTGCATGAATCGACCCACCAACGCCCTCTCCGCCCCTGACGCCGCCAAGACATCTGCCGTGCCCCGCGTCGTCATCGTCGGTTGCGGCTTTGGCGGTCTGGAGGCGGCCCGGGTGCTCTCCAAAGCGCCGGTGGAGATCGTGGTCATTGACCGGACCAACCACCACCTGTTCCAGCCTCTGCTCTACCAAGTGGCCACGGCCGGCCTGTCCGCGCCTGCCATTGCGGGGCCGATCCGGCACATCCTGCGCGGTGAAATTGCCCGCGGCAACCTGACGGTGCTGATGGGCGAGGTGATGTCGATCGATTCGGCCACCAACTGCGTGGTGCTGGACGGTGGCGAGCACGTGCTGTATGACCACCTGATCGTCGCATCGGGGGCCACGCACAGCTATTTTGGCCGCGACGAGTGGGCCAAATACGCGCCGGGCTTGAAGACGCTGGGCGATGCGTTCACCATCCGCCGCCGCGTGTTGACCGCTTTCGAACAAGCCGAACGCGAGATGGACCCCAGCAAACGCGAGCCCTGGCTGACCTTCGCCGTCGTGGGCGCGGGCCCCACGGGCGTTGAGATGGCCGGCACGCTGGCTGAAATTGCACAGACCACCTTGCGTGCCGAGTTCCGCCGCATCGACTCGCGGCGCGCGCGCATCATCTTGCTCGAAGGCGCGCCACGCGTGTTGGGGGCCTTTCCCGAAGACCTGTCGCAGCGCGCCAAAGAGCAACTCGAAGGGCTGGGCGCCGAGGTGCTCCTGGGGGCCAAGGTCACCAACATCACGGCTTTCGGCATCCACTACGACACCACCGAGCCAGATGCCCACGGCGTGAGCCAGACGCACTCGCACTTCCTGCCCTCGCGCACGGTGGTCTGGGCGGCGGGTGTGGCCGCCTCGCCGCTGGGACGCTCACTCGCCAAAAGCACCGGCTGCGCGCTGGACCGGGCCGGCCGCGTCATCGTTGAGCCCAACCTGACGGTCCCCAACCACCCCAACATCTACGTGGTCGGCGACCTGGCCAGCGCCAAGAGCCACCTGGACCCCAAAAACCCCACCGTGGTGCCCGGCGTGAGCCCCGGGGCCAAGCAGATGGGCCGCAAGGCGGCCAAGAACATCATGCGCCAGCTGCGCGGTCTTGATGCGAAGGCATTCAGGTACCTGGACTATGGCTCGCTGGCCACCATCGGCAAACGTGCGGCCATCGCCGTGGTGGATGTGCCCTTCACCGCCATCAAGTTCAAGTTCAGCGGGTTTCCGGCCTGGCTGTTCTGGCTGTTCGTGCACGTTTACTTCCTGATCGGCTTCCGCAACCGCATGGTCGTTTTCATGGATTGGGCCTGGGCCTACTTCACCTCGCAGCGCCATGCGCGCGTCTTTCCGGACCCCCATGCGCTGGAGCCCAACGCGGTGATCGTGCACATCGATCCGCCGTCCCCACCGCCCTCTGCCTGATCCAGATCATGGCAACATAGGGCCATGACTTCTTCGACCATCCCACAGCGCCTGTCGGCCTTGCGTCAACACATGGGTCAGCAAGGCTGGCACGCCTGCCTGGTGCCCAGCAGCGACCCGCATTTGTCCGAGTACCTGCCCGATCGGTGGCAAACGCGCGAATGGCTGAGCGGCTTCACCGGCTCGTCCGGCACCCTGATCTTGGGCGAGCAGCAAGCGGCCTTGTTCACCGACAGCCGCTATTGGGAGCAGGCAGAGGCCGAGCTGGCCGGCAGCGGGATTGCCCTGTTCAAGTTAGAGGGAGCGGCCGTGCCGGCCTATGTGTCGTGGCTCAAAGCCCTGAATGTGACGGCGCCTCAAGCCCAGCTGGCGGTGGACGGCGCGGTGTTGGGCCTGGCCCTGACCCAATCCTTGAACGAAGCGCTGGCCCGCGAGAACTGGACGCTGGTCACATCCACCGACCCGGTCGATGCCATCTGGCCCAACCGGCCCGCGCCGCCTTTGGTGCCGGTGTTTGAACACGCCCTGCCGCATGCCTCAACCCCCCGCGCCGACAAGCTGGCCGCCTTGCGGCAGGCTTTGGCTGCCAAAGGCGCCACCCACCACTGGATTGCCACGCTGGACGACCTGGCCTGGGTGCTGAACCTGCGCGGAGCCGATGTCGACTACAACCCCGTCTTCGTGGGCCATGCCCTCGTCTCGCAGGACAGCGCCACCTTGTTCGTGGCCGAAGGCAAAGTCTCTGCCAACATCCAGGCCCGTCTGACGCAGGATGGCGTGCAGTGCCAGCCGTACGACCAGGCCCTGGCCGCCCTGCGCAACCTGCCCGCCAACGCCCGCCTGCTGATCGACCCCAAGCGCATCACGTGGGGCCTGCGCGAGGCGGTGCCGGCCAGTGTCGCCGTGATCGAATCGATCAATCCAACCACCTTGGCCAAATCGCGCAAGACCAACGCCGAAGCGGCCTTTGTGCGCGAGGCCATGGAGCGCGATGGCGCTGCCATGTGCGCTTTTTATGCCTGGTTTGAATCGGCCTTGGGCTCAGAGCACGTCAGCGAGCTGACCGTTGACGAACGCCTGACCGCCGAGCGCGTCAAGCAACCGGGCTTTGTGTCGCTGAGCTTTCCGACCATCGCGGGCTTCAATGCCAATGGCGCCCTGCCGCACTACCGCGCCACACCCGACAGTTTTGCCGTGCTGAGCACACCGCAAGGTTTGACCGCACAAGGTTTGCTGTTGATCGACTCGGGCGCGCAGTACTTGGGCGGCACCACCGACATCACCCGCGTGTGGGCCATCGGCACGCCGACCAAAGCGCAGCAGCGCGATTTCACCCTCGTGCTCAAGGGCACGATGGCCTTGTCGCGCGCACGTTACCCGCGCGGCACCTTGTCACCCATGCTCGACGCCATCGCCCGCGGACCGCTGTGGGCCGAAGGCATCGATTTCGGCCATGGCACCGGGCATGGCGTGGGCTATTTTTTGAACGTGCACGAAGGCCCGCAGTCGATCTCGAAAGCCGTGCCCGAGGCCACCATGGCCATGCACCCGGGCATGATCACCTCAATCGAGCCGGGCCTTTACCGCCCCAAGCAATGGGGCATCCGCATTGAAAACCTGGTGATCAACGTGTCGGTGGCGCCCAGCGTGCCCAACACTGCGCCTGGCGACCCGGAGCATGGCGAGTACCTGGCCTTCGAGACGCTGAGCTTGTGCCCCATCGACACGCGCTGCATTGACTTGTCGCTGCTGCGTGCTGATGAGCTCGACTGGCTGAACGGCTACCACGCCCAGGTATTGAAGCGCCTGAAGCCTTTGGTCAGCGGTGCGGCCCTGGACTGGCTGGAAAAACGCACCCAGCCAGTCTGAGCCCACGGGCTCAGGACATCACGACGGGGCCGCCCTTGGCCAGCGCGCGCTGGTAAGCCGGGCGGGCCACCATGCGGGCCTTGTATGCCGCCAGCCGAGGGTAGCGGGCCTGGTCGGCGCCGCGCGACATGGCGGCTTCGACCGCGAAGCTCATCTGGAAATCAGCCACCGTGAGGTGCTCACCCGCGAACCAGGTGTGCGTGGCCAGGTGCTGTTCCATGAACGCAAAGGCCGTGCTGAGGTTGGGATCGACCAGCTTGCCGCGCACCTGCTCGCACATCTTGCGGGCAATGGGCCGCACAAAGAAGGGCATGGGCTGGGTGGGGATGGACAAGAACACCAGCTTCATCACCAGCCAGGGCATCAGCGAGCCTTCGGCATAGTGCATCCAGAAACGCGATTGGGCATATTCAGGCGTGCCTTTGGCCGGCTGCAAATGGGCCAGGTCGCCTTGGGCCTGGGCGCCGTACTGGTCCACCAGGTGCTCCAGGATCACGGCCGACTCGGCAATGGCTTGCCCACCATCGGTGATGACGGGTGACTTGCCCAGCGGATGCACAGCCTTCAATTCAGGCGGGGCCAGGCGGGTCACGCGGTTGCGCTTGTAGATCTTGAGTTCGTAGGGCACGCCCAACTCTTCAAGCAGCCACAGCACGCGCTGCGAACGGGAGGTTTCCAGGTGGTGTACGGTGATCATGGTGTCAAGCATAAACGGCGCCAAAGGTGGTCGGCTTCAGAGGACCCATCGCCACCGATCACCATCACGGGCGCAAAGCCACCGCCCGGAGTGCGGAAGTTCGTGGTCTGCCCAGCATACATGCGCGCCGCCAGCAACTGCACCTGCCCGTTGTAGGCGTAGGCGCGCACGTCAAATTTCAGGTCCTTCAAATCGCCATCGACTTGCGCCACGCGCTGCCCTGGCGGCACCAGCGCCTGGGCCACGAAGTCACCAGCCAGGATGTCGGACCAGACGCCCCGGGTGAGCTTTTCGCCCCGGTAGGCGGCCTTGCCGGCGTAACCGCCCACCGGCTTGAAGAACAACTGGCGGCGTTGCGCCCACAAGCCATCGGCCTTGTCAATGGTCACCAACTGCGTGTGGGGCACGCCAGCACTCAACAGCGCACGATCACTCGGTGGCACGCCCCAGGCTTGCAAAGTGGCATCGTCACTGAGGGCGATCAGGTTTCGCTTGTCAGCGAACAGGGCGTGGGCGCGTGGGTGCGGGGTCACCACCACGGCATCGGCCTCGAAGGCCGCACGCAGGGCCTGGTGCGGGGCCTCGCTCAGGTAAAAATCAGTCAGGCGGTTGTAGACCGTGTCCACCGCCGTGCCCTGGTGCCACAACTGGCCACCACGCCACTCAAGCGCCGCGGGATCGGCAATGCTCGCGGCAATGCCATGCTGCTCGAACAGTTGCTGGAACAGCGTGAACTCAGGTGCCAGGTACTGCGCTTCGGGCTGATCATCCACGATCACGACCGACCTCCAGGGTGCGCCGCCCCGTTGCAGGCGCCACTCGGCGGCGAACATGTCAAAGAACACTTGCTCTTGCGAGGCCCGGCTGACCTGCTTCAAGGGGAAGGCCCAGTCCATCGCCTCACAACAGGCGTGCTGGGCGTGGGCCAATGCAGCGTTCAGCAAAGCGCCGCCTGCGTTGGTGTTGATCTCGATCAGTTGCGGCCCTTGGGGCCCGAGGTGGAAGTCGTAGCCCATGAAGACGCCCAAAGGCGCGACCGGGCGCTGGGCGATGGATGGCGCTCGGGCCAAGGCCTGCGCCTGGTACTGCGGCAAGGCGATGACCCGCTCGATGGCTTTCACCATGTCCACCATGCGCTGCTGAACAGCGCTGGACAAGAACACCATGGTGGACGAGAACAGGTGTGGCCGCGTCTGCGCCAGGCTTTGCGCCAGCCCCGCCAGGCTGGGGTCGCGCTCAAGCTGCTGGCGCAGCAGCTCGGGGCTCAAAGTCCGGCAATGGCATGCCTGGTTCAAGGCCTCGGCGACATCCGGGCTGGCTGGCAAAGAGTCCGTCATGCTCAAGCCTGACAAGGTCGGGTGAACGGCACCTTGACCACCTGCACGGTGACGTGGTCAATGTCGAACTGGTCATGCAAATGTTGCGTCATGTCCTTCAGGAAAAGATCGTCAGGCTGGCCTGAGGGCATCACCAGGTGCGCGGTCAAGGCCACCTCGGAGCTGCCCATGGCCCACACATGCAGATCGTGCACACGGTCGATGCCCGGCAGGGACTGCAAATACCCTTTGACAGCACCCAGGTCGATCTGCTCGGGCACGCCATCGAACAGCAGGTGCATGGATTGGCGAAAGAGGCCCCAGGTGCCTGCCACGATGACGGCGGCAATGGCCAGGCTGACGGCCGGGTCCAGCCAGTTCCAGCCAAACCGCAAGGTCAAGCCGCCTGCGATGACCACGCCCAACGAGACCAGGGCATCGCCAGCCATGTGCAAGAAAGCCCCGCGGATGTTCAGATCATGTGCACTGCCGCGCATGAACAGCAAGGCCGTGGCGGTGTTGACCACGATGCCAATGCCAGCCACCACCATCACGGTGACGCCTTGTGTGGGCACGGGCGAGCTGAACCGGCCCAAGGCCTCCCAGGCCAGCGAGCCCATGGCCACCAGCAGCAACACGGCGTTGGCGAATGCCGCCAGGATGGACGCCCGCTTGAAACCATAGGTGTTGCGCGAACTGGGTTGCACCTTGCCCGCCAATGCACCGCCCCAGGCCAGGACGAGGCCGGCGACGTCGCTGAGGTTGTGCCCAGCATCGGCAAGCAAGGCCAGCGAGTTGATCTTCCAGCCGTAGAACGCTTCGATGGCCACGAAAACCGCGTTCAGGCCAATGCCGATGGCGAAGGCCTGGTTGAAGTTGGCGGGCGCGTGGACGTGCGCATGGCCATGGTGGTGGCCGTGATCATGGGCATGATCGTGCTTGTGGTGGGCGTGGTCGTGGTCGTGTCCGGCGCTCATGAACGGAACTCCTGGTGTCTCGTCGGATGAATGGTCTCACAGAGGATCAATGATGCTTTAAAGCGCAGAATTTGCGGCAACGCATTGATTTACCATCACTCCGTTCCCATGCTACCAACGTGATCGACCAGCGTGAACGCCCAACAGCCCGCCCTTTCAGTCACCATCCCGGCCCACAACGAAGAGCGCTTCATTGGCCGGTGCATTGACAGCGTCTTCCGCTCGGCCCAGAAGGCCGGCCAGGACGTGGAAGTGGTGGTGGCGCTGAACCGTTGCACCGATCAAACCCGCTTGATCGCGGAGTCAATGGGCGCCCGTTGCGTGGTCGAAGACAAGAAATGCATCTCGGCCGTTCGCAACGCGGCGATCCGCGCCAGCAGTGCGCCCGCCATTGCCACCATCGACGCGGACAGCTGGATGTCAGAGAACACCGTGGCGGCCGTGATGGCGCACGTGCACGACCCCCGCTATGTGGGTGGCGGCTCCATGATCACGCCGGAACGCATGTCCGTGGGCTTGTTCTTCAGCGCCATGACCGTGCTGCCTTATGTGATCAAGCACCGCTTGTCGTACGGCATGTTCTGGTTCATGAGAGACGCGTTTGAGCAACTGAACGGCTTTGATGAAAGCATGGTCAGCGTTGAAGACGTGGACTTCGCCTTGCGCCTGAGGGCCCTGGGCCGTCAGCGAGGCCAGCGGTACGGCACCATCTGGCGCCATGGCATCACCACCTCGTGCCGCAAGTTCGACACCTTTGGCGATTGGTATTTCTTCAAGAACCCGGGGCTGGTGCGCCGCATCTTCGAGGGCGACCGCGCGGCCGCGGATCACTTCTTCTACGATGTAGACCGTTGACCGGCGCTATCCGCCCAGCACCTGGTACAAGGTCACCAAGTTGGTAAGACGATTCAAGCGGTTTTGCGCCAGGTTGTTGGTCGCCACACGCCGCGTCTCCTGCGCATCCAGCCAGGTCTTCAACGGCACCGCACCAGCGCGGTATTGGATCTCGCTCAAACGCTCTGATTGCAAGGCGGCCGTCAATGACAGCTGCAACTGCTGGGCTTGCACCTCCAACTGGGTGCGTGCCGACAAGGCGTTCTCGACATCGGCCAAGGCCTGATACCAGGTCTGCCTGAAACCCAACACGGCTTGCTCGTAATCCACCTGCGACACGGCCACATTGCGCTGCATGTCGCGCCACTGGATGAAGGGCAAGGCCAGGCCTGCGCCCAAGGTGGCCAAGGGGTTGCTCAACACACTGCTCAAGACGTTGCTGGTGCTGCCCAGGCTGCCGGTCAGGCTCAAGGTCGGGTAGTAGCTGGTGCGCGTGGCATCCACCGCGGCCAGGCTGCTGCGCAGGCGCAGTTCGGCCGCACGCAGGTCTGGCCGGCGGGCCAACACCGATGCCGGCAAACCAGCCTCCACGGCGGGCAAGGCGGTGTCTGGCAAGCGCTGCACTTCACCCAGCGCCTGGCTGGGTGGCCCATCAAACAAGATGGCCAAGGCATTGCGCGCTTCCACCCGTTGCTGCACCAGTTGTGATTGGCTGGCCTCCTGGCTGGCCAGCGTTTGCTGGGCTTGAGCCTCTTCCAGGCCCGTCACGCTGCCGGCCACATGCTGAATCTTGACCAGCTCCAGTGTCTTTCGGGCGTAGTCAATGCTTTGCTGGCCTGACTCGATGCGCTGGTTCAGGTAAGCCACCTGCCAGTACAAATTGACCGTGGTGCCCACCAGCGACAAGGCCGCCGCGGCACGGTCTTCATCAGTGGCTTGGGCTTCCCAGTCGGCCGCATTGCGCTGAGCCGCCAGGCGGCCCCACAGGTCGGCTTCCCAACTCACGCCCGCGGTCAAGCCCGTGCTGCGCGTGGTGGGGCCGCGTTCCAGCAACCGGCTTGCCGATGTGTTGGCGCCTAAGCTAATGGAAGGCAGCTGCGCACTGGCAGCCAGCCCGGCCTGCAACTGGGCGCGGCGCACCTTGAGGGCGGCCACGGCCAGATTGTTATTGCGCTGCAGGGCCTCGTCCACCAACTGCGTGAGCTGGGTGTCGCCGAAGCGCTCCCACCAGCGCTCTGCCACCACGGCTTGGGTGCTGGTGGGCGCCGATGCCGGGCTGGCTTGCTGTTGCTGCCACTGGCCAGGCACGGCCACATCGGGTGTGCGGTAGGCGCTGGGGCTGGCACAGGCGGCCAGCATGGCGACCACCGCGAGCGTCACGGCCCGTCGGCCCCAGAAAGAATCATCGATCATGAACAAAGGCTCCCATCTGATTTCAGCTGCATCAGCGCGACAGCGCGTCCACAGGGTCCAGCCTGGCCGCGTTGCGCGCTGGCAGGAAGCCAAACAGCACACCGATCAACGACGACACCGCGAAGGCCAGCACGATGGTGGAGGCCGAATACACCAGCTTGAAATTGCCGCCGCTCACCGCGTCAAAGATGAGGCCGATGGCCAGCGCCAGCGCAATGCCCAGCAGCCCACCAATCAGGCAGACCAGCACGGCTTCGATCAGGAACTGCCTCAGGATGTCGCTCTGGCGCGCGCCCACCGCCATGCGCACACCAATCTCTTGCGTGCGCTCGGTCACCGACACCAGCATGATGTTCATCACACCGATGCCACCCACGATCAGCGAGATCACGGCGATCGACGAGATCAGCAAGGTCAAAGTCGCGGTGGTGGTCTCGATGGTCTGCCGGATGCTGTCGCTGTTGCGCACAAAGAAGTCTTCGCTGCCATGGCGTTGCTTGATCAGCTTGACGATGCCTTGCTCGGCAGCCGATGACGACACCGTGTCGCTGACCCGCACCGTGATGTTGCGCAGATTGGATTGCCCAAGCAAACGGCGCAAGGCCGTGGTGTAAGGCACCCACACGTTCAGGCTGTCACTAGCCATGAAAGCGCTTTCCTGCGGCGCAGTCACGCCCACCACGCGCACCGGCACATTGCCCAGAAAGATCACCTGCCCCACCGGGTCTTCATTGGGTCCGAACATGGTCTTGGCGGTGGTCGGGTCAATGACCGCCTCCTGGGTCTGGCGGCGGATGCTGTCGGCGTCAAAGGTCTGCCCTTTCGCCAAGGTGTAGCCCTTCACGCGGAAGAACTGGTCGCCCACGCCCGTGATGCTGGCCGTGGCCTCCACATTGCCGCGCCGCAGGGTCACGCTGGTGGCGACGGTCGGCGTCACGCTGTCCACGTAGCCCAGCTGCGCCAGGGCATCGGCATCGCTGGGCACCAAGGTCCGTATGCGCCCCGCTTGCCGGTCGCCAAAATTCTTGCCCGGGAAGATGTCGATGGTGTTGGTGCCCATCGCGCTGATGTCCTTGAGCACCCGCTCGCGCGTGCCCTGCCCCAGCGCCACCATGGACACCACAGAAGCGATGCCGATGATGATGCCCAGCATGGTGAGCAAGGTGCGCAAGCGGTGGCCGGCCATGGCGCGCAAGGCCATGGTGAAAGCCTCAGTGAAGCGATCCCAGTGAGCGCGCCAGGGGTTAGGGCTGTCGGGCGCGTTGTTGCTCAAGATGGCGGTGGTCACAGCCTCGCCGCCCTTGAGGCGGTCGGCCACAATCTCGCCATCGGCGATCTCGATGATGCGCTGCGCGTGGTCTGCCACCTTGGGATCGTGCGTGACGATGATGACCGTGTGGCCCTCGGCGTGCAGTTCGCGCAGGATGTTCATCACCTCCGCACCGCTGACGCTGTCCAGCGCGCCGGTGGGCTCGTCAGCCAGGATGACGTCGCCGCCATTCATCAACGCCCGCGCAATGCTCACGCGTTGTTGCTGGCCACCGGACAACTGGCCCGGACGGTGCAGCGTGCGCTCGCCCAATCCCAATCGGCTGAGCAAGGCGTGCGCGCGCTGGTGGCGTTCTTCGGCGCTGTGGCCCGCATATATCGCAGGGATTTCGGTGTTGCCCAAGGCGGTCAAATCGCCCAGCAAGTGATAGCGCTGGAAGATGAAGCCGAAGTACTCGCGGCGCAAGCGCGCCAGGCCATCGGGCGGCAGCTCGCTGGTCTCGTGGCCCGCCACAAAATACGAACCACGGCTGGGCCGGTCCAGGCACCCCAGGATGTTCATCAAGGTGGATTTGCCCGAGCCCGAGGCGCCCATGATGGCCACCATCTCGCCCGCACGGATCGACAAGTTCAGCCCCTTCAGAACGGCCACCTTGCCTTCACCAGAGGGGAACTCGCGCCAGAGGTCTTTCACCTCCAACAGGGCTTGTGTCATGTCAGGCCCTTCTTGCTCAGAACATCGAGCCGCGACGGCCACCACCGCCGCCGCCTGCAGGGCCGGCCTCACCCACCACCACCTTGTCACCGGCCTTCAGGCCTGACAGCACCTGGGCTTGCACGCGGTTGTTCAGGCCGATCTTGACCTTGCGGGGCACCACCTTCTGCTCGTCGCCCTCGCCTTCCAGCACGCGCACCGTGTACTCACCCTTCACTGCCTTGTCGGACAAGGCCGTGGCGGGGATCAGCAAGGCATCCTTGGCCTTGGCCAGCACGATGAACACCTGCGCCGTCATGGCCACGCGCAATTTGCCATCCGGGTTCGGCACTTCAAACAGCCCGTTGTAGTAGATGGCGGTGGCCGTGGTGGAGGTGCTGGTCGCCGACGTGGTGGTGTCAGTTTGCGACGAATCAGGCACCGGCTCGATGGACTTGAGCTGCGCTTCATAGCGCTTGTTCGGCTCGCCCAGGATGGTGAAGTACACCGGCAAACCGGGCTTGACGCGCACCACGTCGGCCTCGGAGATTTGCGCCTTGATCTGCACCGTGTCCAGCTTTGACAACTTGATGATGGTGGGCGCCGACTGGTTGGCGTTCACGGTGCGGCCCTCTTCGGCCAGCACTGCCACCACCACGCCGTCGATGGGCGCGGTGATGCGCGTGTAGTCCAGGTTGACGCGCGCTGTGTCCAGCGAGGTCTTGGCTTGCTGGATCTGGGCGTTGTACACCGAGATATCGGCCTTGGCCGTGGCCAGCACGGCTTGTGCGTCCTCAAAATCAACGGCCGATCCAGCGTCTTGGGCCAGCAGGCTTTTCTTGCGCTTGAACGACAGCTCAGCCTGCGTCAGGGTGGCCTGCTTGGCCAGCAACTGCGCTTGCAACAAGGCAATCTGGGCCTGGGCATTTTGATAAGCGTTTTGCTGCGTGGTGGAGTCGATCTCGGCCACCAGTTGGCCTTTGGTCACCTTGTTGCCCAAGGCCACGTGCAGCTTCTTGATCTGCCCCGACACCTGCGCGCCCACGCTCACGTCCTTGAAGGACTTGATGGTGCCGCTGGCCAGCACGGTGTCTTCCATGTCGCTCACGGCCGCGGTGGCGGTGATGACATCCGGCTTGGCCGGCGCGGTGAAGAACGCTTTCTTGACACCCCAGGCGGCGGCCGCCACCACCAGGGCACCCAGCACCACGCGCGTTGGCGTGAACCAGGTGGATTTGATTTTTTTCATGAAGACCAGTCTCGCCCACTCAGGTTTACAAACGGTGTCCCGTTCGTGAACCGAATGTAAAGGAGAAAAACTGGTCGCTCAGGTGCCCGCTTAAAAGGTCACTTGTCCGGACAAGTACAGGCCCTGCTGGTCAGGTTTGCTGACGATGTTGCCCAGGTTCAACCAGGCGGCGGTCAAGCTGATCTCGCGGGTGGGAAACCAGGCCACGAACACATCCCAGGCCGCTTCTTCTTTCAGGATGGCGGCCGTGTCTTCCAGGTTGTTGGGCTTTTGGCGGTATTCGGTGCCCACCACCAGGTCATCACGCAACATCACGCCCACGCTGCCCTCGGCCATCAGCTTGCGTTTGTCATGGCCAGCGCCGCCAAAGCCCATGAGGCCGAATTGATTGGCTTTCGTCAATCGCAGCGTGAGATTCGTCAGGACGTTGTAGCCCCCCGCCGCCCCGAGCCACAGCTTGGTGGCCGAAACGTAGAAGTCCGTGCCCGTGCGATCAGCCTGGAAGGGCGCAAACACGGCCCCATCCTCGTTCGACTTGTACTGCGCGCCCACACTGATCTGTGGCAACCAGCTGTCCTGGTCGTAAACGGCATCGCCAATCACCTTGATTTTGACGCCCACCGAGTTCATCTCGATGGATTTGTCAGCCGCCACCTCGGGGCTGAGCTTGAAGCTCCAGCGCGCCATGCTCAACTCCACCCGATCGCGGATGCCCACCGCCGCGCCCGCGACCTTCAGGTTATAGCCATCGTTGGTTCGGCTTTGCGTGACAAATGCCGAGCCACCGATTTGATTGCTGCTGCCACTGCCGGCGATGGTGGCCCAAGGCGTGAGCCCACCGCCGCCCGCGCCCTCAACCTGGGTGATGCCCCAGGTGGCCAGCAACCGGTCGCCGGCGCGGGCCGAATTGGGCACAAGCACTGCGCAGGCCGCGGCCACTGCCAGCGTGAGCCACGCATTTCTTTGGGTTGGAGTTGCCAGGAATCGCCGCATGTTTGAACTGCCTTTTCATGGCCGTGTTGGCCAAAACGCCTTTGTTTGACAGATCGGTATCGACCAAAACGCCTCAACATTGAGCAGTTCATGCCGAAACAAGGCTCACAAAGGTGGCATCCATGAAATATTCAGCCCTGCGTATTCAACTCACGCCCGAGCGCAAACGCAATCTCATTACCCTGGTGGTCGGCCTGGCCATCAGCTGGGCCCTGGCCAGCCTGATGGCCTGCGCATCCCCCACCAAAACTGGCGGTGCCACGGCGCTGTACCAGCAACTGGGCGGGGTGCAGGGCATCACTGCGATCACCGACCGCACGATGGACCGGGTGTCCACCGACCCGCGCACCCAACGCTCGTTCGCCAACGTCAAGATGAAGGCGCTCAAGGAAAGCGTGGCCACGTATGTGTGCAAGGTGGCCGATGGCCCTTGTGTCTACGAGGGCGAGACCATGCGCAATTCGCACGCTGATCTGGGCATTACCGGCGCGGAGTTCGACCTGATGGTTGAAATCCTGCGCGATGAGATCAACCGCGCCAAGGCCCCCACAGGCGCCAAGAACGAGCTGCTCAAACGCCTGGCGCCCACGCGCCGCGACATCGTCAAGCGCTCCTGAGCCCCATGCGCTCATCCACCCGACTCGCCCTCCTGCTCGCTCTGAGCGCAGCCAGCCTGGGCACCCACGCCGCGCCTCAAGCCATCCTGGTGACCAATGAAGCCGGCCATCCGATGGCACAAGCGTCGGTGTCCGTGCAGGTCAAGGGTGCGCGTGCCACGGCCCCAAGTGGCGCCACCGCCAACATGGCGCAAAAGGGCCGCGCCTTCCAGCCCACCCTGCTGGTCGTGCAAACCGGCACGCCGGTGCTGTTCCCCAATTTCGACACGGTTCGCCACCATGTCTACTCTTTCTCGCCGACCAAGAAGTTCGAGATCAAGCTTTATGCCGGCACGCCGGCCGCCCCGGTGGTGTTCGACAAGGCCGGTACGGCCACCCTGGGCTGCAACATCCATGACCAGATGTTGGGCTACATCCACGTGGTCGACACGCCCTACTTTGGCGTGACCGGCGGCGATGGCCAGGTGAACCTGGACCTGCCCGCTGGCGAGCACCGCGTCCTGATCTGGTGGCCTGCCTTGGGCGAAGCCAATCCCGGCGTGGAGCAAAGCTTGAAGGCGGGTGGCGGCCAAGCCGTCGTGCTGCGGGTCAAATCCTGATCCCTTGGACCATCAAGGCTGTCATCGGGTTGTCATGACGCGCCTTTAAAGTGACGCTGTCTCGGGACAAGTTGCTTGTCTCAGGGGTGAAGGCGGCACTTGGCTAGTCGGACACCGCAGCACAGTTCAGTCCTTCATCCCGCCAAACGGGACACCCAACAATTCCAGCATCAAGGCCACGCGGGCCTGCGCCGCGGTCAACGCGCCGGCAGCCTGCCAATGGTCGCCCTCGCGGGACAGCACCCCGCCCCGGGCAACGCGGCTGCTGCGCCAAACCCTGACCCCTTGAGCCTCGGCTTTTTGCAAGGCTTGCATGAGCCCCCGATGGGCCGTGCCATGCCCTGTGCCGGCCACCACCAGGCCAGCCAATTGAATGCCCAGCTGCTGGGCCTGGGCCAAAAGTGCCTCCACCACCAAGCCATCAGCCCCCGCATGGCTGGTCACAATCTCGACCCGAGGCGGCTCAGCCACATCCAAGCAAGACCACCCTGCGCAACCGGGTGAAGGCCATGGTTTGTTGAACGCCACGGTGCCGTTGTCGTCAACGTAGCCCAGGGGCTCGGCGCCACCGCCATCGAAAGCATCGATGTGCCAAGTGTGGGCTTTGCGCACCGCTTGTCCAGACCAGATTGCGCCAGCCATCACGGCCACCACGCCAGCCCGGCCTTCAGACGCCGCGAACTCGGCCACCCGAACCGCGTCCCTCAGATTGCGGGGCCCGTCGGCCTGAGCCGACGTCGCGGCGCGCATGGCCGCCGTCAGGACCACCGGCTTGTCGACGTTGAGCAAGCAGTGCAGCAGGTAGGCGGTTTCCTCCAGTGTGTCCGTGCCATGGGTGATGACGACGGCGCCCACCTCCTCACGCGATAACGCCAGCTGAATCTGCTTGGCCAGTGCCTGCCAGACCGCCCAGCCCATGTCCTTGCTGTCGATCTGCGCCACCTGCCGGGTTTCCAAAGCTACACCTTGCAAACCGGGCACCGCCCGCAGCAATTGCTCGACGCTCAACTGCGCGGCCTGGTAGCTCACATCGTCCGGCCCAGAACCGGTGCCGGCGATCGTGCCCCCGGTGCCCAGCACGACCACCACTGGTGACTTCACATCCATGCAACGCACTTTCATCAAAAACACTGGACAAACAAACAGGCCTGTATAGAATGACAGTTAACCAAGCCATCCAGCGGTCAAGCCGACCACTCAGCCAGATGAACGATAAACCCAAACTCACGCCCCGCCAGCAAGAGATCTTCGAGCTGATCCAGCGGGCCATTGCGCGCACCGGTGCCCCGCCCACCCGTGCGGAAATCGCCAACGAGTTGGGTTTTCGCTCAGCCAATGCGGCTGAAGAACACCTTCAGGCATTGGCACGTAAAGGCGTCATCGAGTTGCTGGGCGGCACATCGCGCGGCATCCGGCTCAAGGCCGGCACCCTGCGCACGGTTAACGAAACCCGCAAAAAAACCGGCTCTGCGGGCGCGCCCTTCAATCTGAGCCTGCCCGGGCTTGAGCAATTGGTGTTGCCGCTCATCGGCCGGGTGGCCGCAGGCAGCCCCATCCTCGCGCAAGAACACGTTGAGCAAAGTTATTCACTGGAGCCCAGTCTGTTCGCCAAGCGCCCTGATTACCTTCTGCGCGTGCGTGGCATGAGCATGAAAGACATCGGCATCCTCGATGGCGATCTGCTGGCCGTGGCCCGTGCCAAAGAAGCCCGCAATGGGCAGATCGTGGTGGCACGTCTGGGCGATGAGGTCACCGTCAAACGCTTCATGCGCACGTCCAAAGGCATTGAACTGCTGCCCGAAAACGCAGACTTCCAACCCATCATCGTGCCGCCCGACCACCCCGAATTTGAACTCGAAGGACTGGCCGTGGGCCTGATCCGGAATCAGCTGCTGATGTGATCAAACTTGCCATGTTGGCAACGTCACCGCGCGGGTGGCGGGCATTTGCACCTCGCATGAGTGTGCAGTCCCGTGCGTTGACGTCATCTTGGAATCCTGCCGAACTTCAATCGTTGTTGCCGGAGTTCTCCATGATTCATCATTTCGCCCGTGCTTTTTTTGTCCGCTCATCCAGCGCTGCGCGCGCTGTTGCCACCCGCACAGAGCCCAGCTTGGCGCCCGAGCGCTTGTTGGCCAGCCAGGCCATCAGCCCCCGTCGGCTGCGCATCAGCAGTGATCCTGCCGATGCCCGCCGCACCGTCATCGCCGGCCGGTTCGCCGATGTTTGCGCGGCACTTGACCGCCTGGTGCTTGAACAAGAAGCCGCCGCCTAAAGCACCCGGGCTGGCCAGGCACCATTGAAAAAGCCCCGCAGTCTTGAAAAGCTGCGGGGCCCGTCGGATCAAGCCAAGGCCAAAGGCCATGGCTTAGCCCATGTTTAGCCCATGTGCAGGCCGCCGTTGATCGAGAAGTCGGCGCCCGTGGCAAAACCTGACTCGTCGCTCGACACCCACGACACCATCGAGGCGATGTCTTCAGGTGTGCCCAAGCGCTTCACCGGGATGGTGGCCACGATTTTGTCCAGCACATCCTGGCGGATGGCACGCACCATGTCAGTGCCAATGTAGCCAGGCGACACGGTGTTGACCGTCACGCCCTTGTTGGCCACTTCCTGGGCCAAGGCCATGGTGAAACCGTGCATGCCGGCTTTGGCGGCCGAGTAGTTGGTTTGACCAAACTGGCCCTTTTCGCCATTGACCGAACTGATGTTGACCACGCGGCCCCAGCCACGGTCCACCATGTCGTCAATGACCTGCTTGGTCACGTTGAACAGGCTGTTCAGGTTGGTGTCCATCACCGCGTCCCAATCGGCCTTGCTCATTTTGCGGAACATGCCGTCGCGCGTGATGCCAGCGTTGTTGACCAGCACATCGACGGGACCATGCTCGGCACGGGTCTTCTTGAAGGCTTCCACGGTGGAATCCCAGTCGGCCACGTTGCCAACCGAGGCGTAAAACGAATAGCCCAAGGCTTTTTGCTCGTCCAGCCACTTCTTGAAGTCACGACTGGGCCCGCAGCCTGCGATCACCTTGAAACCGTCTTTGTGCAGACGTTGGCAGATCGAGGTGCCGATGCCGCCCATACCGCCGGTCACGTAGGCCACTTTTTGACTCATGGAATGCTCCTCTTTTTGGGGAAAAAATCTAATCGTTGCGAGAGAGAAAGAACAAATCGGGTGATCAGCGCTCGACCGTCAGGGCCACGCCCATGCCGCCGCCAATGCACAGTGAAGCAATGCCTTTGTGGGCATCGCGTTTTTGCATTTCGTGCAACAGCGTGACCAGCACGCGGCAGCCCGAAGCGCCGATGGGGTGGCCAATGGCGATGGCGCCGCCATTCACATTGACCTTGCTGGTGTCCCAGCCCATTTCCTTGTGCACGGCGCAGGCTTGCGCGGCAAAGGCTTCGTTGATTTCAAGCAGATCCAGGTCGGCCGCCTTCCAGCCAGCACGCTCCAGCGCACGGCGCGAGGCCGGCACGGGCCCCATGCCCATGTAGGCAGGGTCCAGCGCCGCACTGGCGTACGAGGCAATGCGCGCCAAGGGTGTCAGCCCCAGCTGCTGGGCCTTTTTGGCACTCATGACCAACACGGCGGCGGCGCCATCGTTCAACCCTGACGCATTGCCAGCTGTCACGGTACCCGCCTTGTCAAAGGCCGGCCGCAGGCCTGCCAGCACCTCAGCGGTTGACTTGCGGTTGACAAATTCATCGGTGTCAAAGACCAGTGGATCGCCCTTGCGCTGGGGGATCAGCACCGGCGCGATCTCATCCTTGAATCGACCAGAATCGACCGCGGCCGCGGCCTTCTGCTGCGAAGCCAGCGCCAGCGCATCTTGCTGCTCGCGGCTGATCTCGTACTTCTTGGCCACGTTCTCGGCGGTGATGCCCATGTGGTACTGGTTGTAGACGTCCCACAGGCCGTCGGTGATCATGGAATCGATCAGTTTCCAGTCGCCCATGCGCTGGCCATCACGTGACCCTGGCAGCACGTGCGGCGCCAGGCTCATGCTCTCTTGGCCGCCGGCAATGACGATTTCAGAGTCGCCATCGCGGATGGATTGCGCGGCCAGCATCACGGCTTTCAGGCCCGAGCCGCACACCTTGTTGATCGTGAAGGCAGCCACCCCTTGGGGCAAACCAGCCTTGATAACGGCCTGGCGGGCGGGGTTCTGGCCGACGCCTGCCGTCAGAACCTGGCCCAGGATCACCTCGCTGATCTGGTCGCTGCTCAGGTTGGCACGCTTGAGCAGATCCTGGATGACGACCGCCCCCAGGTCAGAGGCTGAGGTCTTGGCCAGGGTTCCACCGAACTTGCCCACGGCGGTGCGGGAGGCGGCGACGATCACGATGTCGGTCATGACAAGTTCCTTTTTTCCAGAAGTGTCAATTGCTGCGATAAATAATGAGCGCGGTTCACGCCTTGCGCAAGACGTAACGGCCCGGAGCGGGCTCGATTGGCCGGTGTTTTTTGCTGCCCGGCTGTTTCGGGGCCGCAATCTTCTTGCCCGCATGCGTGCCCAGCCATTCAGCCCAGGTGGTCCACCAACTGCCGGGGTGCTCCTTCGCAGACGCCATCCATGCCTGGGCGGTGGACGGGAAAGCCCCTGTGGCGCCGCTGGTCCAATAACTGCGCTTGTTTTTCTGCGGCGGATTGATGACCCCGGCGATGTGCCCGGAAGCGCCCAGCACGAAGGTGGTAGGCCCTGGCAGCAACTGTGTTGAGGCGTAGGCGCTGTCCCAAGGCACGATGTGGTCTTCACGCGACCCGTACACAAAAGTGGGCATCTTCAGACGGCGCAAATCCACCGGCTGGCCGCACACCGTGACCGAATTGGGCTGAACCAGCTTGTTTTCCAGGTAGGTGTTGCGCAGGTACCAGCAGTACATGGGTCCGGGCAGGTTGGTGCTGTCGCCGTTCCAGTACAGCAGGTCAAACGCCGGGGGTTTTTCGCCCTTGAGGTAGTTGCCCACCACGTAGTTCCAGACCAGGTCATTGGGACGCAAGAAAGAAAACGTGGCCGCCAACTCGCCACCACGCATCAAGCCGCCGCCCTGCGGGCTGCGATCGCCAATGCTCGATTCGCGCACCTGCACCATGGCCTCGTCCACAAACAAGTCCAAGGTACCCGTGTTCGCGAAGTCCAGGAAGGTGGTCAGCAAGGTCATGCTGGCCACTGGCTTGTCGCCGCGCGCATCCATCACCGCCAGGGCCGTGGCCAGCAAGGTGCCGCCCACGCAAAAGCCCAGGGCGTTGATCTGCTCGGTGGCCGCGATCTCGCGGACCAGGTTGATCGCCTCGATGGTGCCTTTTTCGATGTAGTCGTCCCAGGTCGCCTGGGCCAGGTCATCATCGGCATTGACCCAGCTCACCACGAACACGCGGTGGCCCTGCGACACGGCGAACCGCACCAGCGAGTTGTCGGGCTGCAAGTCCAGGATGTAGAACTTGTTGATGCACGGGGGCACGATCAGCAAGGGCAAGGCGTGCACCTTGTCGGTCAGCGGCTTGTACTCGATCAGTTGAAAAAACTCGTTCTCGAACACGACCGAACCTTCGGAGGTGGCCACATTGCGCCCCACCTCGAACACGCTTTCGTCGGTCTGCGACATGTGCCCCTGGCGGATGTCGTTCAGCAGCATCTGCAAGCCCTGGGTGATGCTCTCACCCTTGGTCTCGATGGCTTTTTGCTGCGCCTCGGGGTTCAGTGCCATGTAGTTGGAGGGCGCGGCCGCGGCCACCCACTGCTGCACGGCGAACCGCACGCGGTCGCGGGCTTTTTCATCACCGCTCAAGCTGTCGGCCAAGCGCTGCAAGGTACGGGCGTTGAGCAGGTACATCGACGCCATGAAGGCACTGGCCGGGGTGCTGCTCCACTCGGGCGAGGCAAAGCGGCGGTCGTCAGGCTTGAGCTCGCCAGGTTGTTCCAGCGCCTTGTTCCACAAGGTCGTCGCCTGCTCCACGTACTCTTGCTGAATGCGGGACATCTGGTCCCAAGGCACGGTCAGCCCTGCGATGGATTGCAGGCTCGTGCCCACGCTTTCACTGAGGACTTGCGTGGATTCAATGGGGGGCGGCGCGGTCGTGGAGGAAGCATTCGTCGATTTTTTGGAACGAGACCGTTGAATGACAGCCATATGTCTCCTTGACAGACCTGCGAGGTTGCGAGCACCGATGTTGGTGTCGCCATGTTGCCGTATTCTGGGCACAGAATATTTACAGTGGATCAACATCTCCCCTCGGCCTGATGTGTTTTCGCCTCATTCAAAGCAAACTTCGGGCCGCGCACGGCTTGACAAAGGCCTCGACCTGAAATGTGGATCATTGCAATCGCCTGGATGTTCGTCGTCCTGTTGATGACCGTGGCGGAAGCCGTCAGCCCCATTGGAAGCGTGCTAGGGGCGATCGTCACCTTCTTTTTGTACGGGGTCGGCCCCTTGTCGCTGGTGATGTACCTGGTGGGCACGCCCATGCGCCGGCAGGCACGCCGCGCTCGCGAAGCCGCCGCCGAGGCGCAGGCGCTGTCAGAGCCCGCTCAACCAGATGCAAGCGGCTTGACGCCCCGTGACCCGGTCGCGCCGGAACGAAAAGAAGCGTGAAGGCTCGGACACCGTGCACCACTGGCCACCTTCAATGCGCTGAATACCCAAGGTTTGAAGGTGGTCTGCGGCCAGGCCGGCCAGGTTTGCCAACCACCGGTCTGCCGACTGCGGGATGAAACGCGGATGGCTTTGGGCCGGATCGACGCCAAACCCGCTTAGTACATCGGACCCCACCTGGAACGCAGTCGGGCCGATGCAGGGACCCAGCCAGGCCCGCAAATCCGTCGGATCACAAGACACCGCTTCGCACAGGGCGGCCACGCCAGTGTGGGCAATGCCCACGCCATTCATGTCGCCCGCACCTGCCAAGCCCCGCCAGCCTGCGTGCAGGGCCGCCACACCCCGGCCCTCCGGGGCCGCCAGCAAGATGGGCAGGCAGTCGGCCACCATGATGGCGCAGGCAACGCCAGGCTCGGTGGTGATAGCGCCGTCAGCTTGTGTCTCGGCCATGGCGCTCAAAGTCTCGCCGCTCAGGCGCACCACCCGGTTGCCGTGCACCTGCTGCAGCCACACCGGCTGGGCCTGAAGGGCCGCGGCCAGCTCCTCGCGGTGGCGCTGCACATCGGCCAGGTTATCGTCAACATGGTTGCCCAGGTTGAAAGCATCCCAAGGAGGCTGGCTGGCGGTGCCGGGGTGCAAGCCATCGCGCGCCGTCATGAGCATGCGCGCGCCCGTCCCGAGCGAGGAGGAAATCCAGCCAGCAGGCCAGGTGAGAGGTGTCGGGGCTATCATCGCGGCCCGATGCTACCTCGTTCCGCCGCCCCCAATTTACCCAGCCGACGCGGTGCCCACCACCCCGGCCGTTGCCGTCAGCCCCACCCAAGCAACGCGTCGCTGCACGCCTGGCTGAGCGCTACCGGGTCGCTCACCGCACGGTTGCGGGCGCACGGGGTGGTCGAGGTTCAAGTGCAGCGTCAGGGCAGCCAGCGCCTTTGGCCCCAAGAGCGCCGCGACCTTGCCTGTCGCAGCGGCCACGTCCGCGAAGTGGTGTTGCTGCTGGATGGCGTGCCGGTGGTCTGGGCACGAAGCGCCACCTCGCACAGAGCATTGCAGGGCACCTGGAAAGCACTGACCGGCCTGGGCACACGGCCACTGGCCGAGCTGCTGTTCCAGCGATCCCATGTGCACCGCGAGCCCCTGCGCATCCAGCAACTCGCCCGACACGGGCTGGCCGAATCAAGACTGCGCGCGGCATGGCCGGGCAGGCATCCGCGGTGGGCGCGCAGTTCGGTGTTCTGGCAGCATGGCCAGGCCTTGCGGGTGATGGAATCGTTTGCCCCTTGGATCGAGCAACTGGACGCGCACCGCCTGACCCGCCAGCGCGGCTGAGCCGGCCTGATGCCTTTACACTGGGGCCATGCTTTTTTCACGCCGCATTGAGCACTGCCAAGTCTGTGGCACCCGGGTGGAGTACCGCGTTCCCGAAGACGACAACCGCGAGCGCGCCGTCTGCCCCGCCTGCCACCATGTCCACTATGTGAACCCACTCAACGTCGTGGGTACTTTGCCTGTCTGGGAAGACAAAGTGCTACTGTGTCGGCGCAACATCGAGCCTCGCAAGGGCTTCTGGACCTTGCCCGCCGGCTTCATGGAATTGGGCGAAAGCACCCAGGAAGGCGCCGCCCGCGAAACCGACGAGGAAGCCGGCGCCCACATCGAGATGCAAGGCCTTTACTGCGTGATCAATGTGCTGACGGCCGGCCAGGTTCACTTCTTCTACCGGGCTCGGCTACTGGACACGGATTTCTCACCCGGCCCAGAAACCATCGAGGCCCAATTGTTCAGCGAGAAAGACATCCCGTGGGACGAGTTGGCCTTCCGCACCGTCCGCATGACGCTCGAAAAGTACTACGCCGACCGAGTGAGTGGTCAATTTGACGTCCACTGTGCCGATATCCGTTGAGTGAACAAACCTCAGGAACCCATTGCCGCGGTCATGCCGCCGTCCAGCATATCGTCTGCTGACGCCACCGCACGCCTGCGCGAGGACCTGATTGCCCCCGATCCGCTGCTGGATTGCCTGATCGAGGTGGGGCGATTGCATGGCCACGCGGCCACCCGCGCCTCCTTGTCGGCCGGGTTGCCGATGGACAAAGGGCCCTTACCCTTGGCTTTGGCAGAACGCGCGGCCTCCCGTGCTGGCTTGGCGGCCAAAGTCCAGCGGGTGCCGCTCAAGAACATCGACGACAAAACCCTGCCGGCGATCCTGGTCCTCAAAGACAACCAGGCGTGCGTGCTGCTCAGCCAGGATGCCCAAGGAAACGCCAAGGTCCTGCTGCCTGAAACCGGGCAAGGCAGCATCGAGTTGTCCGCGCAGGACCTGGCCGCACGCTACAGCGGCATCGTACTGTTCGTGCGCCCTCATTTCAGGTTCGATGAGCGCACCCCGGAAGTTCGCGCCACCAATACGGGCCACTGGTTCTGGGGCGCGGTACTGGCGCAGCGTTTTGTCTACCGAGACGTGCTGTCGGCCGCGCTGCTGATCAATCTGTTTGCCCTGGCGTTTCCCATCTTTTCGATGAATGTGTATGACCGGGTGGTGCCCAACCACGCGGTTGAAACCTTGTGGGCCCTGGCCATTGGCGTGATGCTGGTGCAGGCCTCTGACCTGGCCATTCGCTTGTTACGCAGCCATTTCGTGGACGAAGCCAGTGCGCGCATTGACGTGCAGATTTCAGCCACGCTGATGGAGCGGGTGCTGGGCATGAAGCTGGAAAACCGCCCGCAGTCGGTGGGTTCGTTCGCGGCCAACCTGCGAGGCTTCGAGCAGGTGCGCGATTTCATCGCCTCCAGCACGGTCACGGCCTTGATCGACCTGCCCTTTGCCATCCTGTTCGTGCTGGTCATCGGCTGGATCTCGCTGTGGCTGGTGATTCCGGTGGTGCTCGTGTTCACCTTCATCCTGGTGGCGGGCTATGTGCTGCAGCACCGCTTGCACGAGTTGTCGCAAAGCACCTACCAGGCCTCGGCGCAACGCAATGCCACGCTGGTGGAAAGCCTGACCGGCATCGAGACCATCAAGTCGCAGGGCGCCGAAGGCCTGATCCAGGCGCGCTGGGAGCGGGCCAACCAATACCTGGCCAAGCTGAATGTGCGCATGCGCGGGCTGTCGTCCAGCGCCATGTACACCACGGCCAGCCTGCAGCAACTGGTGTCGGTGGCCATCATCCTGATCGGCGTGTACCTGATCACCGACAAGAGTTTGACCATGGGCGGCCTCATCGCCTCCACGATGCTGGCAGGCCGCGCGCTGGCGCCTGCGGGGCAAATCGTTGGGCTGCTGATGCAATACCAGGGCGCCGTCACTGCGATGGAATCGCTGAACAAGATCATGGACCAGCCGGTGGAGCGGCCGCTGGGCACCAGCTTCGTGGAGCGACGCGAGATCAAAGGCGAGATCGAGTTCAGGCACGTGTCCTTTGCCTACCCAGGCCGCAAGGACTCGGCGCTGGACAACATCAGCTTCAAGATCAAGCCGGGTGAAAAGGTGGCCTTGATCGGCAAGGTGGGCTCGGGCAAGACCACGCTGCAAAAGCTGATCCTGGGCCTGTACCAACCCGCCCAGGGCGCCGTGCTGCTCGATGGCATCGACATGCGCCAACTCGACCCGGCCGATGTTCGCCGCAACCTGGGCTATGTCTCGCAAGACGTCACCCTGTTCTTTGGCACGCTGCGCGACAACATCATTTTTGGCATGCCGCACGCGCAAGACGACGCCATCGTGTCGGCTGCCGAGCTGGCGGGCATCAGCGACATGATCCACCGCCATCCGCAGGGCTTCGACATGCCGGTGGGCGAGCGGGGCGAGTTGCTGTCGGGCGGGCAGCGGCAAGGTGTGGGCATCGCCCGCGCGGTGCTGCACAACGCGCCCATCCTGCTGCTGGACGAACCCACCAGCGCCATGGATTTTTCAACCGAGGCCTTCGTCACCCAGCGCATGAAAGAGTTCTCGGCCGGCAAGACGGTGGTGCTGGTCACGCACCGCACTTCCATGTTGTCGTTCGTCGACCGCGTCATCGTGGTGGACCAGGGCAAGGTCATGGCCGATGGTCCGCGCGAGCAGATCCTGCAGGCCTTGGCGTCCGGGCGCATCGCCCGCGCGGTCTGAGCCAAGGCAAGCACCATGAAGACACTCATGAAACTGGGCCAGGTGATGATCGCGGTGCTGGAGTCGATTCGGCGCTTCACTGCACCGGCCACCGACTGGTTGCTGGACCGCATCGCGGGGCCGCGGGTCACCGCCGAATCGGCCCAGGCTGCCGGCATGCGCAGCTTCGAGCTGGACGCCGATGCGGTCATGTCCACCCATGGCACTTACCGCGCCCAGACCCTGGTGCGCTCGGCCGTGTTCGTGGTGCTGGGCCTGATCGTCTGGGCCGCCTTGGCTGAGATCGATGAAGTCACCAAAGGCGAGGCCAAGGTCATCCCATCGCGGCAGCTGCAAGTCATCCAGTCTTACGATGGCGGCGTGGTGTCGGAGATCTTGGTCAAGGAAGGCCAGGTGGTCGAGCAAGGCCAGCTGCTGCTGAAGATTGACGAGACGCGGGCCACCTCCGGCATGCGCGAAAGCAACGCCAACGCCTTTGCCTTGCGCACCAAGCTCGCCAGGCTGAAGGCCTTGGCCGAAGGCGTGGCCTTTGCGCCGCCCACGCCCACCGTCGACAACCTCGACGAGGTGCGGATCGTCGAAGAAGAGCGCCAGCTCTACGATGCCAAGCGCGCCGAACTGGCTTCGATGATCGGCATCAACCAGCAGCAACTGGCACAACGGCAACAAGAGCTGAGCGAAATGCGCTCACGCCGCGAATCGGCCGGCCGCACGCTTGATCTGTCGCAGCAAGAGTTGGCCAAGACGCGCCCCTTGCTCGCCACCGGCGCCGTGTCCGAGGTGGAAGTGCTTCGCCTGGAACGCGATGTCAGCAAAGCCCGGGGCGACATGGAGCAGGCCGGCGCACAAAGCGCTCGCGTGATGGCCGCCATCAACGAGGCGCAACGCAAGATCCAGGAAACCGAACTCACCTTCCGCAACGAGATCCGCAAGGACCTGTCGGATGTGCTGGGCAAGCTCAACGCCTTGAACGAAGGTGCCGTGGCCCTGGCTGACAAAGTCGACAAAGCCCAAGTCAAGTCGCCCGTTCGTGGACGCATCCAGCGCCTGCTGGCCAACACCGTGGGTGGTGTGGTGCAACCGGGCAAAGACATTCTGGAGATCGTGCCGCTGGACGATGCCCTGGTGCTGGAGGCCCGCGTGCAACCACGTGACATCGCCTTCATCCACCCAGGCCAGGCCGCCACCGTCAAGCTCACGGCCTATGACTTCTCCATCTATGGCGGCATGGATGCTACGGTCGAGAACATCAGCCCCGACACCATCACCGATGAGCGCGGTGTCAACACCTATTACGTTGTGCGGGTGCGCACCAAGGCAGCCAACTTCAGCGCCAAGATGCCCATCATCCCTGGCATGACGGCCGAGGTGGACATCCTGACGGGCAAGAAGACCGTGCTGTCCTACCTGCTCAAGCCCGTGCTCAAGGCCCGGGCCTACGCACTGAAAGAACGCTGAATCGGCGTCAGACCCTGACTGCGGGGCCAGTCACGCCATCGATGCCGCAATGGACCAGCGCGGGAATGTCTTCGGCCTCGGCCACGCCTTCGGCATAGACCTCCAAACCCAGGCCATGCAACATGGAGGCCGTGGCCGCCACGAAAGCCGCTCGGGCCAGGTCTTTCGACACCCCCTGCACCACCGACGCATCCAGCTTGACGTAGTCCAGGCCAGCTTCGAACAGGAACTCGATGCGCGTCAGGCGCTCACCGGCATGCTCCAGCCCGATGCGGGCACCCAGGGGGCGCAACTGCTTGCACAGCTCACGCACCAACTCGAACCGCTCAACTGCCGCCACTTCAGAAACCTCAAGCCACAAGAGCTTCGCTTCCTCAGGCGCCTCGGCCAAGCGAGCGCGCAGGCGGGGCACAAAGCCGCTGTCCAACAAAGAAGCGGGCGACAGGTTCACACCGCGAGGCTGCCGGTCGGATGCAATCTGCGACAAGGCCAAGGCCACTGCCGCTTCATCAATCTGCGAGATCAAATTACAGCGCAAGGCCATCGGCAGCCAATGCGCGGCAGACTCAAAGGGCCCACCAGGCTCCAGCTGCATGCGCATGGGGGATTCGTGGTGCACCAGTTTTGAGTCGCGGTCCAACACCGGGAAACTCACCAACAGCAGGCGGTCTTCCAGCAGGGCCGACGTCATGCGGCGACGCCACTCGTCCTCGCCCATGGCCGACTCGGACGCCGAACTCATCTGCGACAACTCGACCGCGAAGCCGCCACGGCTTTCAGCGCGGGCCAGGGCCGAATCGGCGGCGGCCAACACCTGCTGCATGGCCACGCCACGCTCCCAATGCGTGGCCCCCACCACCACGCTGGCCGTGGTGCCCAGTTCGGCAAAAGCACGTTTGATCGAATCGGCGTAATGCTCGGGCTGCGGCAAGGGCACATCGTCGTGCGTGAGGCACACCGCGAAGTCGCCGCCATTCAGGCGCCCTGTGGCCACGCCCACCACGCCCACCGACACCTCGTTGAGCACGGAGGCCAATTTTTGCAACAGCACGTCGGTTTGCCGGTGCCCCATCACGCGATTGACCATGGCCAGGTCGACCACGCGGATCATGCACAGCAAGCCACGCCCCGAACCCTCGTCGTTGTTCAGCGCAGCGCCCAGCTGGGCAACAAAGTGCGTTCGGTTGGACAAGCCTGTCAAGGGATCGCAATGCGCCTGCCGACGCAACTGCTCTACCTGAAAAGCCTGGTCGTCAAACTGGGACTTGAGCCGCTCGACCACGGCGTTCATGGCCTGACTCAATCGGGCCAACTCAGGCACGCGAGGCTGCTCCACCGTGATGAAGCGGCGCTCCATCAAAGCCTGCGCCTGGCCCACCGTGGCATCCAGGGGGCGGCGGATGGCCCGCACCCCGAAGCTGGCCACCACACCGGCCAAGGCACCCAAAGCCGCAAGCCACATGGCCGTGGTGATGCTTCCTTGCCACAGTTGGTCGTCGGCGAACGAGGAATGGCTGACCACCTCCACCGACCCTAGCGCGCGCCAGCCGTCCGACACCTGCGCCACACCGGGCGTGGAATCAATCGACAGCATGTTCACGAACCAGGCCGGCGCCTGTGAATCGGCACGCTTGAGGTCTGCCTCGTGGTTGGACACCACCTGCCCGCGCGGATCTCGCAGCGAAATGCGCTTGTAGAACCCGGTGTCGAACTGAGCTGCCACCACCAGGTCCATCAAGGCCATGTCGCCCTTCTGCTGAGACAGGCTCAAGGCCAACGATTGGGCGTTGTCCGCGTTCTTCAGGCGCAACTGCGTCTCCAGATAGTTCCGCGAGGAAACCATCCAGACCGCAAAGCTGCCCATAAAAGCCATCAGCAGCGTCACCACCAACAGCAGCCAGATCTGACGGATCAGCGACATGCAGCGTCCCTTGTCATCAACATCACCACCAACCCTCCGCCCGTGTCTTGGTCAACACCTCCCGCCAGCGCGAAAGGCGTGCCACCGGGTCCCCAGCCGTGGTACTGCCCACACCTTGCCACAAACCTTCAGCATTGAAGCTGAAAACAGGCGCCAAATCCGGCCTCCTGGAGGCGGGCCGAATGTCGGTGATCAGGTTATCCAGGATCAAAGGCTCGGCTTGCGGCTCTGGATAGTAGGCCAGCACCATGTGGGCCAGGATCGTGCCCCCCACCTCGGCCCGCACGTACACCAGCCTCATCTTGGCAGGAGACACGCCCGCGGCAATCAGGGATAAATACTTGCCAATGGCGTAGTCCTCACAATCCCCCGCGCCCTTGTTCAGCATTTCCAGCGGCGTGGCCCAGTAATCAACCTGGCCCCAGATGTCCCGGTCGTCGCGGTACTCCACGCGCCGGTTGAAGAAGGAATTGATGCGTTTGACGCGGCTCACCTCGTCGCTGGACGACGCCTCGGCAATCTCCTGGATCAGTGCCTGTGCCTGGCTGGCCGTGGCTGTCCCCATCCGTTGCGCCGCCGCCATGATCTTCTGGTTTTCAAAGGCCATGCCGGCATGGCCCAGCAACAAGCTGAGCAATACCATCCAGCGCGCCAATCCGGCCGCAAGCCGGCGCCGAGCACCCTGCCCCGGCCAGCGTCCCTTGAAGGGCAATCTCAATGCGGCACGGGCCAGGCTCATTCCAATGGGGACTCGGTCAGGGGTCAAAGTCGAAAAACTCTCACCTCACTGAATCGACACGGCCCGTCCAAACTTGATGTCAGGGCTCTCCCCAGGGCATTTCTGGCACGAAATCACTGAATCCTTCAAGGACGATGTAACGGTTGATGACAAAATGAGCCCGCTTTGCCCACGGCTTTGCCGCACAACCCAGGAACGAGGTCAGATTTGAAAAAAGCGACGTTTGAACATGGCATGACGGCCATGGCTTTGGCAGCCTTCGCGTTCGCCGCCCAGGCCCAGGCTCAGACAGCACCGACCGCAGGCCTGGGGGCCGCAGCTCAGAAGGCCATCGACGGCAACCCGGAAGTCACCGCGCGCTTGAATGCCCTGCGCGCCGCCACCGATGAAATCAGCGTTGCCAAAGGCGGCTACTTGCCTCGGGTTGACCTGTCGGCCAGTGTGGGCCGCGACAGTGACCGCATCACCAACCGCAATCCTGATTCTCAAAGCCTCAACCGCAACGGCGTGGCCTTGAGCGCCAACCAAGTCCTGTGGGACGGCCTGCAAACACGCCGCGAAGTCGAACGCCTGGGCCATGCCAAGCTCACCCGCTATTTCGAGTTCCTGTCCGCCACTGAAGAGGCGGCCCTCGAAGCTTCGCGCGCCTACATTGACGTTCAGCGTTTCCGCCGGCTGGTAGAACTCGCCCAAGACAATTACGTGCAACACCGCTACGTTCAAGACCAGCTTCAATCCAAGGTGAAGGCCGGTGTGGGCCGCGGCGTGGACTCCGAGCAAGCCACCGCCCGACTGGCCTTGGCTGATTCCAACCTCACCACCGAAGCCGCCAACCTGCATGACGTCAGCGCCCGTTATCTGCGCGTGGTCGGCGAAGCGCCCGCGAATGACCAGCCAGCGGTTCAGGGCCTGGACAAAGGCATCCCCAGCCGCAGCGAAGACACCACCAACCAGGCCGTCGTGGCCAGCGCCACCGTTGAGGCCGCAGTTGAGAACCTGCGTGCCGCCAAGGCTCAGGCCTCAGGCCAGAGAAGCAACTACCAACCCAAAGTGGAAGCCCGCGTGCGCAGCGGCGTCGGCAAAAACTTCGATGGCATCGAAACGCAAAAGCGGGACACCTCTGCAGAGATCCTGATGTCGTGGAACCTCTACAACGGTGGCTCTGACCAGGCCCGCGCCCGCCAGCTGGCCAACCTGGTCAACCAGGCCGCGGACCAGCGTGACAAAGCCTGCCGCGATGTGCGCCAAACCGCCTCCATCGCTCATAACGACATCCAGAAGCTGAAGGACCAGTTGACCGCCCTGGACCGCAATGTGTTGGCCATTGAAAAGGCCCGTGACGCCTACCGCCAGCAATTCGACATCGGTCAGCGCAGCCTGCTTGATCTGCTGAACTCCGAAAACGAGTTGTACACCGCCAAGCGCGCCTATGTGACCGCCGAAGCCGACCTGCAGCTGGCCTACGCCCGCACCCACGCGGCCAAGAATTCACTGACCGCCAACCTGGGCTTGAACCCCAGCGCCGCGACCGACAACGAGAACGGCCAGAACTGGCAAGCGGCCGAAGACGCCGCCCAGCGCTGCCCCGCCATCAGCATCGATGCGCCCACCATCAACCGCGAGGAACTCAACGACCGCGCCCGGAAGTTGGGCCGCCCAGCCGTTGCGGGCATGGCCCCGGTGGCCACCGTCACGGCATCTTCGCCTGCACCCGCCCCAGCCATCCCCACGGTGACCGAAAGGCTGCGTGGCTGGGCCATGGCCTGGGCCGCCAAGGACATCGACCGCTACATGGGTTTTTACGCCAAAGACTTTGCGCCCGCGCGGTCCACCTCGGCCAAATGGATCAGCGAACGCCGCCGCATGCTGGCCAAGCCCGGCCCCATCGAAGTCCAGCTGAGCCAGGTGAAAGCTGAAGCCCGTGGCGACGCGGTGGTCACCAGCTTCACCCAGAATTACACATCGCAAAACTTCAAGGACAGCAGCTTCAAGGCCCTGACCTGGAAGCTGATCGATGGCCAATGGGTGATCGTCAACGAAAGCAACCGCTGAGCCAGCCTCCCCCCCGCGAATAGGCACTAGCCCGCCTCAAACCCAGCGAGTAAAGTGAGACCGTCAAGCACACAGGCCGCCCCGTGGCCCGCTTGAAGCTGTGATGGTCTCGGGGGCAGGAGTACGGTGATGCATGACGAAGAACGCTCAGAACAAATGAGGCTCAAGCTCCTCGACATGCAGGCGGCCCTGTTCAATTTGCGCGATGGCCTGGTGAACCTGAGCCTGTCGCTGCAAGAGTTGTCCTTCCTCACCGACGAAAACGCCCAGCGCGAAGCCAGCCAGGAAACCGACAATTTGCTGTTGCGTCTGCGCGGCTGACGTCCGGGCCCCGATGCTGCGGTGACAATACCGCCTTGCATGCCGCTTCCGGCATGCGCGCAAAGCCATCTCTCCATGCCTAGACGCATCGCCCTGGTCACCCCCATGCTGCCGGTCCCCCACGATCAAACCCGTGGGCGCTACATTCACGAAACCGCCAGGTCCTTGTCCAAACTGGCCGACGTGAAAGTCTTCTTCCAGCAATCGCGCTACCCACGCTTGCCCTTCATGGCCCCGCGCAGCTACCTGTATGGCGAGGTTGGCCCCGACTACCAACTCGACGGCGTGGATGTCGATGCCTTCAACTACCCGGCCTTTCCGGTGATCTCGCGGGCCCTGAACGGCCACATCAGCAGCATGGCGCTGACCCCACGGGTTCGCCAATTCAAGCCCGACCTGGTGCTGGCCTACTGGGTCTACCCCGACGGTTACGCGGCGTTGCGCACGGCCCGCCAGCTCTCACTGCCCTGCGTGGTCGGCGCCCTTGGCTCGGACATCCATGTGCGCGACGGCCTCAACGCCTTCATGACCCGCCGCACCATCAAGGGCGTCGACGGGCTGCTGACCGTCAGCGAGGCCATGCGGCAAACGGCCATCAACCAGTTTGGTGCTTCACCAGACAAAGTGCACACCATCGTCAATGGCTTCAACACGGCCATTTTCCGCTGGCAAGACCAGGCCCAGGCCCGCCAGAAGCTGAAAATCGCGGCCGATGAGCGCCTGATCATTTACGTCGGGCGGTTCGTGGAAGCCAAGGGCATGCGCGAACTGCTGGCCGCCTTCCAGCGCATGGTCCAGTACGATCCCCTGACCCGACTGGTCATGGTGGGCGACGGCGTGATGAAAGAAGAACTGCGCGCGCTCATCAAATCATCCGGCCTGGAGCAGCAGGTGTACTTCCCTGGCGGGCTGCCGCCCGAGCAAGTGGCCGACTGGATCAGCGCCAGCGACGTGCTGACCCTGCCCAGCTGGTCAGAGGGCTATCCCAACGTGGTCGTGGAAGGCGTGGCCTGCGGCCGCCCGGTCGTGGCCACGGACGTGGGTGGCACGCGCGAGATCCTGCACATGGGCAACGGCATCCTGGTCAAACCACGCGATGTCGACTCCTTGCACAAAGGCTTGGTGCAGGCCCTCAAACAAACCTGGGACCACCAGGCCATCGCAGCCGCCATGTCCCGCACCTGGGACGACGTCGCGGTGGAAACCCTGGCGGCTTGCGAACTGGTGATGGCCAAACGCGCTCAGGGCTTGCCGCGCAAAAACTGAAACGTGGTGGTCAGGCCATCGGCCGTGCTGACGCGCTGCCGCCAGCCGATCGCCTTCAAGGCGGCATTGGTGTACCGCAAAGGGCGGTACATCGAGTTGACCACGTAAGGCGTGAACACCGCCGGCAACTGGCCCTTCGATTTGCGGTGGTAGTTCACCAGGACCTTGGAACCCCACAAAAAGGCCCAATGCGGCACCGGGATGCAGCGCAACTTCTGCACGCGCTTGCGGTAATCCTTCAGGTAGCCATTGCAGGTGGGCAAATCATCGTCCACCACGTTGAAAGCGCTACCTGCTGGCGCCTTCAACGCCGCCTGGGCCACGGCATCCGCGCAGTTGTCCACATAGGTCAGCGGCAACAAGGCACGGCCGCCCAGGCTGAAGAAAAACCCCAGGGCGTTGATGCCCACGCGGGAAGACATCGCACCGCCCCCGGGGCCATAGATCACACCAGGGCGCAAGATCACTGACTCAAAACCAAAGCGTTTCTGGTAGTCAAGAAAGAGATGTTCCTGGCGAGTTTTGGCATAGCCATACGCGCCGCGCTCGACACCCACGCGCTCGATCGGCGTGGTCTCGTCCAGCACCGCGTCGGGAGCCAGGGTCTCGGCGTGATAGACCGAGAAAGAGCTGATCAGCACGATGCGCTTGATTTTCTGCGCGGTGGCCGCATCCAGCAAATTGCGCGTGGCCACTACTGTGTTGGCGAACATGTCCGCCGCCGCACCACGCATGCCGGCTGCAGCATGCACGATGCAATCGGTGCCAGCCACCAATGCCTCCAGGGACTCTTTGGCAAGCAGATTGGCCTGAGCCACCTCGATCGATGCGCCGGGAAACTGCTGGCGCAAATCCTCGATCATGCCCTTGGGTGGTTTTTGCCGGAAATGCAAACGCAGGTCCTGGTTGCCCATTCTCAAAATGCTGTCGGCAATGCGTTTGCCCAGAAATCCGCCCGCGCCTGTGATCAATACTTTCATCGCGCCGTCTCCATGCCTTCAACAATTTGATCAATCACCCGGCAAACACGAAGAATTTGCGCAGCAGGAATAGGGTCCTCACCTCGCCCCTCGATCGAATCATAAAAACGATCCAATAACACGCGCATGCATTGAAAGTAATGAAACTCATGGCGCCTGAATTGGCCCAAACTGCTCATGCCATTTCGGAGAAACTGCCTAGCTTGCACCCAAGGCGGAAACAAGCGGCCCAAAGCACTGGGTTGGGTCCACCGCGCGCTTTGTACCAAAGTGCGTGTGCCGTAGTCCAGCTCAACCGTGTCCTTGGTGCCCACCACCCTCAAACTGTGCGCCACAGGGCGGCCGTGGGCACTCACCAAGCCGGTTACCGTGGTCCCGCCACTGCGCAACATGAAGCGCAGTTCATCGTTCAACGCATCAATGACCGGATTGCCGGTGGGCTCTCGACGCCTGAACGCAAGTACCTGAACGGTCGTGTCATCGCCAATGAACGGCACCACTTTGGCCAGCACATGGTCCAACACATTGTGAAATAGTTTGCCTGGCAAGCGATGTACCCAGTGATTAGGGTCGGCCATGACCGCCAGGCCGTAATCTCCGGCCAGGTTGTAGCCATAGTTGGTCTCCAGGTGGACAACCTCACCCAGCGTCCCCTTGGCGATCAACTTCTCCAGCTCCAGTCCCGGTGGCTCGAAGTTGTACAAGTAATTAACGCTCACGCGCTTACCCACCTGGCGAGCCCGCTCAAGGATGACTTGAGCATCGGCGGTGGTCATGGCAAACGGTTTCTCGACGAACACATGGCAGCCGGCATCCAGTGCTGCACAGGCCAACATCACGTGTGAGTCTGGGGGCGTGGCAATGTGCACAACATCCGGCCTAACTGTCGCCAACATGTCGTGAACATCAGTGAACTGACCCGAAATCCCCATTCTTATGGCCAATTGCTCAACCATCAAGGGTTCGCGGTCGCACACAGCTACCACTTCACCTCGGCCTATAGCACGGATTTGTTCCACATGGCCGTCAGCAATCTTGCCGCACCCGACAATCGCAACTTTAAGCACGCCGTCTCCATTCATCACTCTTTGACATTCGGGATTGTATGGGCAGGGTTTTGCACCAATTACAAACACATGATTTCGGGCCGTTTAAGCCGTTTTGAAACAACTTATTACAAAATCAGCCACTAGTTACCAGCTCGTACCATCGACCAATCCGTTTATTACGCCCCCTTACATCACAATGTGACGAAATTACGGGCGGTCATTTGGCGGCCTACCGACAATACATCCAACAGCTTCACATCACGTGGCTTGACCCAGTCAGGCAGCCAAATGTTGAGGCCGACATGAAGGGTGTTTCGTCCAGTTTGATGCGGCAACCTTCCTAGATTGACCCTGTTTCTAGCGTGACACTTGCTCGGCGACGAGCAACGCGAACTGAAGCACAACTTTCGATTGAGTCTTATGGCGCAGTTTGTCTTGTCTAATTCTTCTCGCATTACCCTTGCCAGCCTTTGCATGTTGACCTTGGCCGGCTGCGGCGGTGGCGGCACCACCGAAACTTCCACTGGCGGCGTCATTACAGTTCCCCCTAGTAGCGTGGTTACAGCTCCAGCTCCAGCTCCAGCTCCAGCTCCAGCTCCAGCTCCAGCTCCAGCTCCAGCTCCAGCTCCAGCTCCAGCTCCAGCTCCAGCTCCAGCCCCAGTGCCAGCCCCTGCTCCGGCCCCTGCTGCCGCCTCGCCCATCCCCAACCTGACCGCCTGCCTCCCAGGCTCCGGCAAAGACTACCAAGTCGGCACCCTCGCCGGTCAGATCGCTGAACTGAACCAAGTGCCATGGGCCTCCTTGGCAGCTGGCGACACGGTTCGCATCTTCCACCGCAGCACGCCTTACCGCGGCAAGTTCCTCGTTGCAGCCTCCGGCACGGCGACCGCCCCCGTTCGCATCTGCGGCGTCAAGAACGCCTCCGGCCAACGCCCCATCATTGATGGACAGAATGCAGTCACCACCCGTGGCCTGGACTTTGGCGACAGCGTCAACACCACATACCTTCACCAAACCCGCGCGATCATTCAAGTCAAGCAACTGGGCTCTCAGGGCTGGACGGCATTCCCCACCCACATCCAGATCGATGGACTGGAAATCCGTGGCGCAACGCCGGCCAACCAGTTCACTGACGCCACTGGCGTGATCCGCAACTACACCGCCTTTGGTGCTTGTATCTGGGTCAACCGCGGTCAGAACATCACCATTGCCGACAACGTCATCCACGACTGCACGCAAGGCATTTACACCAAGTCCACCGATGACGGCGACTTCGCGGTGACCAAGAACGTTCGAATTGCCGGCAACTACATCTACGGTAACGGCGTGGTCAATGACGTGCACATGCACAACACCTACACGGCCAGCTCCGGCATCGTCATGGAGTTCAACCGCTACGGGCCACTGCGCGCCGGTGCCTTGGGCAACATGATCAAGGACCGCTCTATCGGCACGGTTGTGCGCTACAACTACCTGCAAGGCGGCGCCCGCGCCCTTGACTTGGTGGAAGCCGAAGACTTCCCGATCGCGGCAAAGGCCAACCCTGCTTACCGCACCACCTATGTGTACGGCAACCAGATTGTCAAAGATGGCTCGACCGGAAGCGCTGTCCACTATGGCGGCGACCACTTTGGCTCCACACCCACCTCGTCGTGGGGTGAGCCTAACTTCCGCCAGGGCACCATGTACTTCTACAACAACACCATGCGGATCACGGGCAGTGGCTCCACCGCCGTGTTGTTCCAGCTGTCCACCACCCTGGAACGCGCCGAAGTCTGGAACAACGTCTTTGTCTTTGACGCGAGTGTCAGCTACCCGGCCATGCGCTCCAATCAGGAAGTCAACACCGCCTACTGGACTGGTGGCGGCATCGTGAACCTGGGCCGCAACTGGATCAACTCGCGTTGGGCAGACTCCGATCCTTGGCATCCTGTGACTGGCCAACTGCTGGGTCAATCCAACCTGATCACCGGAACAGCCGCCCCCATTGACACAACCACCTTGGCGCCTTTGGCAGGCAGTGCGATCTTGGACAAGGGTGTGGTCAACAGCCTGCTGAGCTCCACGATCTCCGCAGCGGTCACAGGTCACCCAGTGACCTATCAACTGAACAGCTCGTTCTTGCCAGTGGCACGCACGGTCAAGGGCGCAGGCTCCGACCTGGGCGCGATCGAGTATTGATCAACGGGGGCGATGAGCCCCCTCTTCAAAAGATCAACCCGCTGATGTCATCGGCCCACCTTCCCAGGTGGGCCGATTTACTTTGTCAAGCCAGCACTCTGGCTGGGATGCCCACGGCGGTGCTGCCGCTGGGAACATCCTTCAAAACCACGGCATTGGCCCCGATGCGCACACCATCGCCAATGGACACGCCGCCAATGATCTTGGCGCCCGAGCCCACGAAAATGTCATTGGCCAACACGGGCGATTTGCCACGGTTGTCTCCAATCACCACGCCGCTTTCCAGGATGATTTGATTGCCGCCACGAACACTGGAATTGATCACCACGCCGATCGGGTGGACCAGCACGAATCCCGGCCCAAATCGTGCCCTCACGCCAATCACGCAACCCGTCAACAGCTTGTTGAGGTGATGCGGAATCAAAGCCAAAGGGGACAAGCCGGCTTCTGACAGCGCCTCCTGGCTTCTGAACAAAACATTGGCCAGGGTGCCATCCGCCAACGCTGCCTTCAACAAGGAGCATGGCGGCCCATATTGCGAATACAGCGCCTGCTTGGCGCGCAAATCGCTGAGCAGCCGCGAGATCATGGGCGCTTGCCCGTCAGCTCAAGGAAAAACTCCACCAGCTGCGACACATTGTTGCGCCACTGGCGTTCTTTGGCCACGTAGGCCCGGGCCGACTGGCCAACCCGAGACAGGGCGGCACGGTCCTGGCTGAACTTCAGCACCGCCTGAACCGCCACATCCAGCTCACCAGCAGGGAACATCCACCCAGTTTCACCTTCGCTCAGCACCTCGCGGATCGGCAAAAAATCTGGGGCAATCGGTGCGATGCCGCAGGCCATGAACTCGAACAGTTTGACCGGCGAGGTGTAGTCACCTGCGCTGGGCAAGATGGCCATGTCCATCGCCGCCAGCAGGCCTGGCACATCGTCGTGAGCGACACGGCCCGTGAGCAAGATCTGCTGCTCAAGGCCCCGCTCTTTGACAAAGGCTTCTACCGTGCCATACGTGGCGCCATCGCCCACCAGCAGCAGCTTGAGATGCGGATTCGACTTCAAGTGGTCGGCAATGCGGTACACAAATTGGTCAATGGCATGCCAGGGCACGAAGGCCCCCAGGTAGCCGCAAACCACATCAGACTCGACCCCCCACTTCTTGCGGGCAGCGAGGCGCTGCTCAGGGGTGTAGCTGAACTTGTCGATGTTGGCCGCATTGGGCGTGATGATGGCCCGCGCAATAGAGCCATGGGCCGCCTTGATGCGATCCCTGAATACCCCAGAAACAAACACCAGGCCCGATGCATTTTTAAATACCCATCCCTCTACCACCATGGCCAAGCGCAAAAAGAATAATGGGCGCACACGCACCACGCTGGCCGAGTCATTGACCTCGAGAATAATCGGCAGTTTCTTCCAGCGCGCCAAAAGAACCGTCGCAAACATGAACAGCGAATAACGCTCGTATATGAATCCGACGTCCTGGTGCTGGGACAGATACCGAGACACACGCCAAAATGAAACCAGGTTGTAGCCCAACTCTGCCAATTCAAACAAGGGCTCAGGAAACTTGGAAACCAACTTCATCAGGCTGGTGGCCTGCTGAGTCGGAGACATGGCTTTCGGGCTGACATAAGGGTCTGCGCCTGGCAGAGAAATGATGTCCACCTGAACACCATCTGCCCGCAATGCGTCGGTGATGCCTCGAATATGAACACCTTCAACCGCCTTCCCTTGCGTGCGGTGGTGATAGAGCACCCGGGTGACGTGCTTTGATAATTTATAGTTCAGCATTAAAAAGGTTCCTTAGAACCAGTGTAGCATCGCCGATTTACCACCCGGCCTGCCAAGCCGCCCAGTGAATTCATATGCCGACATCTCGCCCCCTGAGTCTGATTCATGTCGTTGATTCACTTGAGTTTGGCGGCTTGGAAAGGGTGGTCACCGATTTGGCAATTGAACAACATCGGCAAGGCCATCGGGTCTGTGTTTTCAGCATCAATCGGGCCCAGGGTCTGGCTGATGAATTGGCCAAGGCCGGTGTCGTGGTTCTTTCCGGCAATAAATCCAAGCCGTTTGACTTGGGCGTGTTGAGTGCCTTGCGCCGCAGTGCAGTCGGGCAAAATGCGGACGTTGTCCACGCCCACAATTTCTCGCCCAATTATTACGCGGCTTGCGCCTTGTTCGGCATGGTCAATCGCCCCACCCTGGTCGGCACTTGCCACGACATGGGCACCCGCCTGAGCAACCGCAGGCTGAGGTGGATTTACCGGGCCTCGTTGACCCAAACTGCGCGTCTGGCCATGGTGGGCCAGCAAGTTTTCGACCGTTACATCGCCCTGAACATGGTCCCCGCCGACCGCGCCACCACAGTGCTCAACGGCATCCCGGTCGACCGATTCCAGAACTCCGCACCCCGGCGTCATGCAGCTCGCACAGCCCTGGGCCTGACCGAAACGGATTTGGTCATTGGCTGCGTCGGCCGGCTGGTCGGCCTCAAAAATCACGGCCTGCTGACGAGCATCCTGCCCCGGTTGGCCGCCCGCTTCCCCGCACTGCGGGTGGTCATCGTGGGTTATGGCGAGCTGGAGGCCACCTTGAAGGCACAAGCGCAGGCCTTGGGCGTGGCAGACCGTTTGCTCATCACCGGCCAGCGCTCCGATGTGTCCGACCTGCTGCCGGCCTTTGACATCTTTGCGCTGCCGTCCAAAACCGAGGGCCTGTCGATCGCCTTGTTGGAAGCCTGCGCCACCAGCCTGCCGGTGGTGGCCAGCGCCGTGGGCGGCAACCCTGAAATCATCCACCATCAGCAAACTGGTTTGCTGGTTCCGGTGGACGATTCGCAGGCCCTTGAGGAGGCCATGCTCCAACTTATCAGCTCATCGGAATTGCGCGCTCGCCTTGGGTCGGCCGCGAATGACTGGGTGCGGCAAAACGCATCGATCACCGCCTTGCAGCAAGCCTACGAGGGCTTCTACACCACCGCCATGGAGAGGTAAGTCCAAGCTCAGCGTGCCGTTCGCCGCCACGATCCACTGAAGCGGCCTGTGGCATGGCGCATTGAGGCGATCAGGAACGCCCAGTTCAACGCGAACAGAAAGGCCGCGATCTTCAAAAGCGAGGGCAGTCGGCCACCCCGGCCGCTGTGCCAATACAAGCCGGCAGCGCAAACATAAGCCGTGAGTTCCAGCCCAGCCACCCAAGCCCAGCCGGAAGACTGCAAGCCCAACGCCGCAGACGCAAGCAGCGAGACAATCAACAGATGCGGCGCGAACCAGCGCAAAACCTTGTGGGAGATATAAGAAAAACGCGTTCCCCAGGAAGTTTTCCAAAGGTATTCGGGGTGGCGGTAAAACGCCTGGAAATTGCCAATACCGATCCGAATGCGACGGTGATATTCATCCGCCATGGATTCAGGAGAATCTTCTTCCGCAAATGCCGTTGGTTCGTAAACCAGTTTGGCACCGGTGGCCGCCACGTTCATCGCCACGCAAAAATCATCGCACACGGTGTCTGACGGCAAGGGTTGCCAAAGCCCCCGGCGAATACCGTAAATGGCGCCGTTGGCCCCCAACAACCCGTGGATTCGGGCTTCGAAAAACTTCAGAAACTGTTCCAGCCGCCAGTAAAGACTGTCTTGGTTATCGCCCGCCGAGCGCAATAACCGCAATTCGCCGCTGACGCCCCCCACCTTGGCATCGGCGAAATGCCTCACCAGCCGCCTCAAAGCCTGCGCATCAAAAAAGGTATTGGCGTCTGAGAAAACAATGATGGACTCAGTGCCCCGCGACACCAAATCATTGAGAACGCTGGCCTTGCCACGGTTTTGCTCAAACACAAAACCATGGATGCGTGGATCGCGACAAGCGGTCAGGATTTGACCGGTTTGGTCGCGGCTTCCGTCCGAGCCGATGTAGCAAGTCAGTAACTCTGCGGGGTAGTCCAGGGCCAACAAATTGTCGATCCGGGCCGCCAGATGCTTGGCTTCATTGAAGGCGGAAATCACCACGGCCACACGTGGCAAATCAACCTCAGGATGCGCCCGGCGGTCAATTTTTTTCAGCACGTAGCGAGCGTCGCCCAGCAACTGCACCCACGAGGCCACCACCGACAGCACGATGGGGTAAAGCGCATACGAATACACCACCAGCGCCACGCCGGCCACGGCAAAGAACTCAAGCAAGTTCAGACCCCGAAGGTGCAGAAAAACCAAGCAAAAGCATCACCGCGCCGCCTCAGGCACATAAGTGGGACGAGCGACCACAAAATCGCGGTAGTCCACAGGGTCACCCGATTTGCCGGCCTCTGCCGCCTTCACGATGTTGTACATCTCGCGGGCGCTCACGTAGTGCAACTTCCAGTCTCGCCCGTCGTTGTAGCGGGTTTCCAGGTACTTGAAAGCTTCGCGCATCGGCGCGCCAAGCAGTGTGTCCATGTCTCGCTCTTGGGTGCCATGGGTGTGCACCTTGACGAAAACCCACTCGGGCCGGCCCTTCACGTGGATACCGGTGTTGACCCAATCATCCACCCGATCCTTCGTGGGCGGAGAGCTGGTTCGCACATCCGAGTTCTCGATCCTTGGCAGAACGCCAAACTTCCGGCTCTTCTTCATGAACCCCAGAGGGCCCTGGATGATCATCAGGTCACCCACGGGCTGCCCACCGACCTGGACCCGCACCCCAGTGTCATGCGACTTGGGCCGTGAGGGATCATCGGTGGCGTAATAGATGTTGTTGATGGTGCTGGTCTGGCAGGGATCGGGGGCGGCCGGGAAGGTGTAATCGACATAGCACCCCTCTTCACGCAAAACGATCAACTCATTGTTGACTCCGCAACCATGTCCATGGCCCTGCGGGTGGCTGTTGTCCAGCGCCCAGTTGCCATGGATGAAACACCATTGAGCCTGCTTGGTGATGGGGTGCCGGGGCAAGGCACCGTGGTCCCGGATCAACAACTCGGTGAAACGCTGAAGCTTTTCGCGCAAGCCCTGCTCGGTGTCTTTGTCATGGTGGAGGTGAATCTCGATTTCACCCAGGCCCATGCGGCACAGATCGACCAGCGCATTCAGGTGCTCCGGACGGTATTCCTCTTCAGGGTAGAAAAAAGAATGCACGGGGGAGCGCCCATCAGCATCCTTGCGCCCTTCGCACAACGCCGGATACTCCTGCCGCCAACGAGCAACGCGCGCGCACTCGGTTTCATAGCTGGGAGACTGCCATTGCGGCTCGAAATGGTCCACAAAGCAGAACATGAGGTGCTTGGTGGTTCCCTCAGGAGCGCTGGCCCGCCAATCCTGCTTGAGATAGCTTTTAAGCCACACCAAGAGGTTTTTCTTTCGGACTTCCAGCAGCACCGCCGCAGAGGCAGCGCCCACCAAAAAAAGCAAGACCCACAAGGCAATGGTCATGTGTGAATGGATTAAAACGTCAATACCATGTCGAGCTTTTCAGCACGGGTTTACCAACTTGGCAAAACCCGATAAGTCTAGCACGGTCACCCAGAAAAACGGTCAAGTCAACAGCGTCAACACGAAGCTGTGCACCGCAGCCAGACCGATCAATGCTTCAAATTGTGCATGAATATGAACATGTAAACCGCCGTCATGCTAAGCATGACCATGCTCATGGTCGATAAAAACCAGGGCATGCGCTTTTTCAACACAGAATCGGCTGAAACTACGGGATGTTGTTGCGCGCAATACAGTGCGGCAGCACACAAGGCCATCAAGGCGTAAAGAATGGGTTGGTAGGTTCGGGATAAAAACCAGGCGCAAGTGATGTACCCAATGAAAGAGGACCTCAATAACAAGCCTGCATCCTTTTCCGGCGACCCATCTGGGGCGTTTTGCGCCACCAGATTGACCGCTTTGTAGGCCAGCACCAACAGTGCTATCCACATGGTGTAGCCGAATATCCCCAGTTCGGCGAAGCACAGCACGAACGAATTGTGAGCCGTCAAATAATGGTGTTCGGTGAAATTGCCATAGCCAATGCCGAACAATGGAGAGGATTTCAACATCATGAAACCCTCATACCACGCGTCAATCCGGCCGCTGGCCGATTCTTCTTTGCTGGAAAAGCCTCGTCCACCTGTCATATTGGCCAACATGGCCCCGCTGCCCATCAAAGCCATCAAAATGGCGGTCCGGGTGGTGCCCAGCACACTCCGAACGCCAAAAAACAGCAAGGAGGCCATTCCCAGCAAAGCGCCGCGAGAATTGGTCAGAAAAACCGCATAACCCAATACCGCCCCCGGCAAGCCGATCACCAAGAAATTCCTCACCCAACGGCCACGGCGATAAAACCACCAAAGCATAGGCATGGTCATCACAATGGCTTGGGCAAAGTCATTGGGGTCATTGAAAAAACCGACGCCCCGCACGCGCCACATGTAAATTCCCGAAGTATCCAGGGCGGGAATGGCCGGTTTCTCCACCAGTTCCCCGATGACATCGTCGTCCTTGCGCTGTTGCAATACCAGCTCTTCGGCCATGAAACCCGTGTGGTATGCATTGATGCCAGCCAGGCTCAATATGGTCATGCTCAGCAAAATCACATAGCAGGCAGAGCGCAAGCGTTCAATGGTCACCAGATTGAAACTGATCAACACGAACAATAGCGCTGATGCGCTGAAGTCGCTGATTGCAGGAATTGCGCCCCCTGCCCAGCCGGAAAACAACATCGAAAATGCGATGGCCACCGTAAGAAAAAACAGCAGCCAGTAATGCAGCGGGCGCGCGGCTACGCGCTTATGACGAAAAACCTGTACCAAGGCGGTTGAAAACGCAAACACCCAAAGTACGAGCATGGGCCTGTATGGAATCAACCATTGGGCAAACAGCTCTACAGGCCGCAGGAAAGTGAAGAACAAATACAGCAGAAACGCGATGAAGCTCATGCCAAGTCATCCTGCAGTTCGTATGCGGCCAAAGGGCTTGGCACCCAAGGCCTGCCGAAGGCGCGGAGCCAAGGGCTTTTCCGCCCATCGATTCACTGCCCAAGACGCCAAGACCACCCCAGCAAACACTAGGAGGACACTTGGCACAAACCCCAGCGATTTTTGGTGCAGCAGGCTTAAAAAGCCGTATCCGATGTATTCATGCAGCAGATACACCGGATAGGTCAAAAGCCCTGCCCAGTAAAACACCGCATGCCGCTTCATTCTGATCCGGCCGAAGGCAATGGCGACGAAAATAATGGCAAACAGCGACAGCAAAGCAGCCACTACCCATGGATTTTGATGGAGTTCTTGTCCTGGCTTGATAAAAAGAAGAGGCTTGATGCCATACCACAGAGCCAGCAAATAGGCGCATGCCATCAAAATCACACGCCAAGCAGATACACCATGAGATTTGATTCGGTAAGCCAGCGCCCCCAAAGTAAACAGCGGCGCCCAATTGGCCGCCAACCAAAACTCCACTGGATACATGGGCCTAACCCCATTGGCGAAGGCCAATAACAACCAGCCCGCCAAAAACCACTCGGCCCGTCGGTCGAGGTCAAACTTCAGGGCCACGCCTACCAGGATGTAAAACTGCAACTCCACCCCAAGCGACCAATAAGCGCCATCCACATAAGGGACGCCAAACCAGTGCGGGACCATGGTGAGGTTGACCAACATTTCCCACCAAGAGACCTGCAGGTCCGGCAAATCAAAAAAATTAACCAATGCCCAAGTAAGCGGCACAGCCACCCAATATGCGGGATACAGGCGCGAAACCCGGGATGCAAAAAAATCGCGCACCGTGGCATTTCGAACACTCAAAAAAATCACAAATCCGCTGATGATGAAAAAAAGGTGCACGCCCAGATAACCATACCGGGCAAAGTCGGCCAATCCACTCGGATTGGCCGCGGGGCTCCAGCCGTCCAGCGCCCCGCGATGTGCATAGTGGAAAAAAACCACCATCAAACAAGCCAACGCCCGCAAAAGATCAATTTCGTGGAATCTTGCAGCGCCTGCAGGCGAAGTTCCGGCCGTGAGCTTGGTCATGAACTGTGTTCAGTTGAATAACGTGATTGGTCGAACATCAATTTTTGCATGGAAGATAAACCCCGCTACACTGCCCCGGCCCCACGGCCTCAGATTTTCTGTGTTGTTTTAACCCTCGCTCTCGCCCAATGAACAGACCACAAGGTCGATTGGTGGCACTCAAAGCCGCTGCCCTGATTGCCACGTCCACCTACGTGACTACCGCACTGGGCTTGATCGTGAGTGTGATCATTGCTCGCAGCCTTGGCCCGAAAGACTATGGGCAATACGCCTACCTATTGTGGCTTTCCGGTCTGCTGGTGATTTTTGGCAACCATGGCCTGGGCATTTCGGGAATCAGGTTCGTGTCAGAGAGCCTGGGCCGAGGCAACCCCGAAGAAGCGCGCAATGTGCACGGCTGGCTGCAGAGAAGGCAGTGGGCAAGCCTGTTGTCGGTCTTGGCTTGTTTTTCGGTGGGCGTGCTCGCCTTTCGTCCCGCAGGTTGGCAAGAGAGCATCGGCTTGCTGGTGGGCGTGTGCATCGTCAGCGTCATCGCCAAAGTAATTTTCCTGTTCGACATTTCCATCGCGAAAGGCTACAGCCGCTTTTCGGTCGAAGCCCTCACGAACATGGCCATGAGCTTGCTCTACGCTGTGGGCGTGGTCGCCCTGGGCATGATGCAGGCCAGCTTGACCACGTTCGTCTTGTTTTTCGCCTTGATCAGCGCCTGCCATGTGGTCATGGTGTCTTACCTGCTGCGCAAAGAAGGCATTGCACCGGGCCAAGGTGACTGCTCCCCGGAGCTGCTCACCCGGCTAAAGCCTCACTTGACGTGGACGGTGGTGCTGGTGCTGGTCGGCACGCTCAGCAATAAAACGATTGAAACCTTCTTGCTGAGCACCTTGATTGGCCCAGCCGAGGTGGGTTTTTTCGCGATTGCAACCGCTTTGACCAGGGGCGGCATCGACCTGTTGTCCTCCGCATTGACCACCATGCTGATGCCCATGATGGGCCACGCTTTCGGCAAGGGCGGCATGAGCAAGGTCAACGAAATCCTCTCGGACGCCGTGCGCTATTTTTTATTCGTCGGTCTGATCCTCGCGGGATTGGGCGCGCTGTGGGCTGCTTTGGGCATTTCCATCATGTACGGGCCTCGCTACGATCCGGTGATCAATGTGCTGCGTGTGATGATGTTGGTCGGTGGATTAACCCTGGCCGAAAGCGCCTTTGGCGCGTTGTTGTCAACCACTGATCACCAAAAATTGCGCGCGGGGGTGTCGATGTTGTCACTGCTGGTGAGCGCGGTCGCGTCCATCGCGTTGGTGCCCAAGTTTGGCTTGGCTGGTGCCGTGGCGGCGCATGCCATCACACGCGGCCTGGTGCTGCTCATCATGGGCGCGGGACTGATGCAAATGCTCAAAATCACCTTGCCGGTGCGCGAACTGCTGCGCCTGGTCGGTGCCGCACTCATCGCCGTGTTGTTGATATTGCCCATCCTGTGGGCGTCCAACACACCACTGATGCAATTCGCGGCAGGTCTGGTTTATTTGTTCGCCTTCATGACAGCCACCGTGTTGCTCAGGGCCTGGCAGGCCAAAGACGCGCAATTGCTGCTGTCACTTGTTGAAAAGAAACCTGCGATTTTTGGGTCGATCACGCCGTGGCTGCGTCGGTGGGCCCAGTCACTGCCGGGATGAGGCCGTGTCGAACACACAACCATGTGAGCAGCATCCCCCTAAGGTCGAGGATTCAGCGTACATCGGCCAGTTTCCGCGCGCCAATTAGCCCTATGCTTGCAATATTGACTCTTCCGGGGTAACGACAATGGTCATTCGCCAATTCACCAAATCTTTCATCAGCGCCGCCTTTACCGGCGTCATTGCCCTTTCCTTGGCCGGTTGTGGTTCATTCAACCGCTATCCACCCGCACCAGCGGTTGCCTCCACGCCCGACCACCCGTACAAAATTGGCGCCCTCGATTCGCTGAACATCGTCGTTTGGCGCAATCCTGATTTGTCCTCCACCATCACGGTTCGCCCGGATGGCCGGATTTCAATGCCTTTGGTCGAAAACCTGGAAGCTGCCGGCCGTTATCCCGCTGACTTGTCCCGCGATATTGAAAAAGCGCTGGCCAAGTTCATCCGCGAGCCCGTGGTCACGGTCATCGTGAATAATTTCCAAGGCGTGTCCACCGAGCAGATTCGAATCGTTGGCGAAGCCTCCAAGCCCCAGTCCGTGCCATTCCGGCAAAACATGACATTGCTCGACGTGATGATTCAGGCCGGTGGCCTGACGGATTTCGCAGATGGCAACGGCGCCGTGCTGGTTCGGGGCTCCGAGCAAGGCAAGCAATACAGCCTGCGGCTCAAGGATTTGATCAAACGTGGCGATATCTCCGCCAATGTCGAAATCAAGCCCGGAGACATCATCATCGTTCCGCAAAGCTGGTTCTAAGCTACGCCCTCAGCCCCATGGCACGCGAGCCCTTGTTCAATTCCCCTTGGTATGGATGACATTCTTCGACAAGCCGCCAGTATCCTGACGGCCATGTGGCAGCGCCGCTGGCTGGGCGCCGCCATGGCCTGGCTGGTTGCCATCGCGGGCGCTCTGGGTGTGCTGGTGATGCGGGACAAGTACGAGGCTTCTGCCCGGATCTATGTCGACACCGAAACCGTCCTCAAGCCCTTGATGACTGGCCTGGCTTTTCAGCCCGATGTCGAACAACAAGTGCGGATGCTCGCCAAGACACTGCTAAGCCGGCCCAATGTCGAGCGCCTGATGCAATCACCCCGCATTGGCCTGGACAAGCTGAACGAGCGCGATCACGAGAAAGTCATCGACCGGCTGATGAAGGACATCCGCGTCATCCCCAGCGGCAACAACAACCTCTACGAAATCAATTACCGCGACATCAACCCCCAAAGGGCGCAGCGCATCGTTGAAGAGTTGGTTTCGCTGTTCATGATTGCGGGGGTGGGCGACAAGCAGCGTGACTCCGAGCAGGCTCGCCAGTTTCTGGACGAGCAGATCCGCAGCTATGAAGGCAAGCTGAGCGCCGCTGAAAACAAGCTCAAGGACTTCAAACTCCGCAATTTTGGTTTGACGGGCACCTCCAACCAGGATTACTTTGCCCGCATGTCCAACCTGTCCGACGAAACCGGACGCCTGAGGGTGGAATTAAGCGCCGCAGAACAGGCCCGCGATGCCCTTCGGCGGGAGCTGTCCATGGAAGAGCCGTCCATCCCGCCTGAGATGATGGCCAGCAATGGCTTCTCGGCGCCAGCAGCCTCTGACCTGGATGTGCGGCTGGATTCGCAAAGGCGGCAATTGGACGAACTGCTGCGCCGCTACACCGATGAACACCCCGATGTGGTCAGCGCCCGGCGCACCATCGCGCAACTGGAGCAGCAACGCAAGGTCGAGCAAGACAGCAAGCTGCGGGCTCAGGCCAACGGCTCTCGCTTGCGGGCCGCGCCCACCAGCCCGGTCTTTCAGCGCATCCGGGTGGCCTTGGCAGAAGCCGAGGCCAAGGTTGCTTCGCTGCGTGGCCAGCTGGGCGAGCAAAATGCACAACTCGGACGCACCCGGGCGTTGGCCAGCCAGATGCCCCAGGTCGAGGCGGAACTGGCGCAACTGAACCGCGATTACGAGATCGTGCGCAAGAACTATGAGCAACTGGTCACCCGCCGCGAGTCGGCCTCGCTGGGTGAAAAAATTGACCAGACCACGCGGGTTGCCGACTTCCGCGTCGTAGAGCCACCCCGTGTCAAACCCAGCCCGGTCAAACCAAGCCGCACCTTGGTCGCCTTCCTGGCCGTGTTGGCTGCATTGATCGCTGGCGCGGCCACCGCATTTGCGCTGACCCAAGTGTTCCCCACGGTCCATGACACCCGTCAACTCAAAGAAATTTCAGGACGACCGGTGCTGGGCAGCGTTTCATTGGTGATCAGCCCCTCCATCAGCGAAGCCATCCAGAAAGGCAATCGCCTGTTTGGGATCAACCTCGCGTTCTTCTTCCTTGTGAATTTGGCATGGCTGGTGGTCGTAGCCCGTCAGCTTCTTCCGTGATGTACCCATGAACACCATTGAGCAAGCCGCCAAACGACTGGAAGAATTGCGTCGCGCTGGAGTAGAGATCGGCCCAGCCGACATCGCTCGGTCTCCGACGGCCGAGCCTGTCATTGAGCCCGCGCCGAGGGCCGTGGCAGCAGCCCCGGCTCCTGCCTCCGTGAAGGCCGCTTCAAGCGAGGCTGCACGAATCAGCAGCGACGAGGGCCCCGCTGATCTGCGCCGCTCGCGCCACGTCGATCTGGACTTGCAACGCATGGCACGTTGCGGTTTGCTAGTGCCCGGCAACCCCCGGTCGCAACTGGAAGAAGAGTTCCGCATCATCAAGCGGCCCTTGCTTGAAAACGTGCGCGGGCAGACCGCGTCGCGGCCAAAGCGCGCCAACATCATCATGGTGACCAGCGCGCTGCCAGGTGAAGGCAAAACGCAAACCGCCATCAATCTGGCGGTCAGCATTGCCATGGAACTGGACCACACCGTCTTGCTGGTGGAGGCCGATGTGATTCGCCCATCGGCTTTGGATCGCATGGGCGTGTCGGTGTCAAAGGGCTTGCTGGACCTGCTCACCGCGCCTCAGACCGACCTCTCCGAAGTGCTCCTCAAGACGAACATCCCCAAGCTGACCTTGTTGCCCGCAGGCACCTCCAGCTCGCGATCGACAGAATTGCTGGCCAGCGCGGCCATGGACGCATTGCTGGAAGAGCTGGCCACCACCTACCCCGACCGGGTCATCGTGTTTGACACGCCGCCTTTGCTGCCCAGCACCGAATCGCGTGTGCTGGCCACCTCGATGGGACAGGTCTTGATGGTTGTTGAATCGGGCAAAACGCCACTGAACACGGTCAAGCAAGCGTTCGCCATGGTGCAGGAGTGCCCCGTGGTCATGTCCATGTTGAACAAATACACCGGTCCGAAGGGGAATCGAACCTATGGCTACTATGCGCCGTAAGTACTTGCCTCTCCCCTCTCTGGTATTGCTGCTGCTTCCAAGCGCACATGGGCAACAGCTAGTAATCAAGCCTGGCGTGGATGTCACTGCGACGGCCACGACCAATGCATCGCCAATCAATCAGGCGCCGCGCAAGGACCTTGTCATCAACGTCTCGCCGGATGTGAGTTTGTCCTATGGAGGCACCCGCTCTCGCATTGACGGACGCCTCAAGGTCGATAACATCCACTACCAGAGGAACAGTCAACCCGACCGCACCCTGCCCAGTGGCGAATTGATCTTGCACTCCGAACTCATTGACCAATGGGGTGGATTGGATGCGTCGGTGCAAACACGACAAGTTGCCAATCCTTTGGACCAAAGCGCCGTCCCGAACAGTTACACGACCACCAAGGCCTTGATCGCGCCTTTTATCGAGCACGCCTTTGACGCGAACACGAAGCTGAAGGCTCAGTTCGAAAAATCGATCACCAAATCCAGCGAGGTCACGCAAAGCCAAGCGTCAATACCAGATTTGCACGCTTCGCAGCACTCCGTACGACTCGAACGCCAGCCCACCCCTGTCGGCGCGTCGATCGAATGGACAGCACAGGATTCTGAAGTGGCCACCACAGACCTTTCGCCGTTGAAGTACTCATACGAGGAAAATGCTGTACGAGCAGGTGCAAGCTATGCACTCAATAATCAATTGCGTACAGGCCTGATCCTGGGGCGCGAGTCTATTCGCCAGGGAGCAGAGCGAGCGAGTGACACCATTCGCGGGATTACGCTGGATTGGCGACCCAATGAACGGGCGGCCTTGGACGCGAGGGTCGAGCGGCGCTTCTTTGGAACCGGATGGAAGGTTGACTGGAATCACCGCAGGCCCTTGTTCAAGTGGGGCTTCAGTTCCGAACGAACCGCCAGCACCTACGCTTCCTCGCTGGGACGGCCCGTTCTGCCGACGATCGATGGTCAGCCCGCTACCCTGGATCCCGCTTTGACCCTGGCTGCGTCCCTCCGTCAAACATTCCAGGGTCGCATGGTATTTTTGGGACAACGCCAAAGCGTCACGTTGGCCAGCGGTATGGACAAAGTTCAGCCGCTGCCCTTGAGCCCAAATGGCCCTGCCATCGGCGCGGCGACACAGCAACGCTATGTTGAGGCTCTGTTCACTCGCCGCCTCACGCCCTTGACCTCATTGAACACCAGCCTTCGTTGGACCCGCTCGTCGGTAGACTCCACCGGAGAACCGCCCTTTTCCACCATTGCGCAGACCGGAGAAACCCGCACCGTTCTATGGCGCGGAGACATCAACACGAGGCTGTCACCACAGGCGACCGCCACCTTTGGACTGCGGCACCAGAACGCCAAAGGATCACAGCTCTACGCCAATGACGAATCAGCCATGTATGTCGGCCTAGGCTACCGGTACTGATTGACGCCCAGCCATGTACGAGAAACATTTCGGCTTCACCGGCGCCCCCTTCCTGCTCAACCCGGACCCCAGCTTCTTTTTTGACAGCAAAGGCCACAGCAGCGCCTTGTCCTACCTGAAGTTTGGGCTTTACCAAGCTGAAGGCTTCATCGTCATCACGGGCGACATCGGGGCGGGCAAGACCACCCTGGTCCGCACCCTGCTCAACGACATCGACCATGAGAAGGTCGTGGCGGCGCAGCTGGTGAGCACGCAACTGGAAGCCGGTGACCTGCTTCGCGCGTCGATCACGGCGTTTGGCATTCCCAGCAAGGGCAACAGCAAGGCCGACCTCATCTCCACGCTGGAGGCGTACCTGACCCTGCTGGCCACGCAACAAAAGCGCGCCGTGCTGATCGTGGATGAGGCTCAAAACCTGAGCCGCGATGCGATTGAAGAGTTGCGCATGCTGTCGAACTTCCAGTTTGGCAACCAGGCTTTGCTGCAGAGCTTTCTGATCGGGCAGCCAGAACTGCGCACCATGCTGCTGTCGCGCTCGCTTGAGCAACTGCGACAACGGGTGATCGCCTCCTACCACTTGGGCCCCATGGACCGCGATGAGACGCGGCGCTACATCGAGCACCGGCTGCGCAAGGTTGGCTGGGTCGATAACCCACAAATCAGCGCCGAGGCTTTTGACGAATGTTACGAGTGGACCTCCGGCATTCCACGGCGCATCAACTTGCTGTGCAACCGGATTCTGCTGGCGACCTTCCTGGCTGGTGAGCACGAGATCTCGGGCGCCAGCGTGTCGCGCATCGCCCAGGAAATCCGGGCCGAAATCGGTGAGCCGGTGCTCAGCAACACAGGGGCGTCGTCCTCGGCCAACACCAGCCTGGCCTTGAAGGAATCGGTCATTCCCACGCTGACACAAGGATTGGACGGGCCGGTGCCTGGCAACAACTGGGCAGCACCCGTCATCAACCCCGAGGCCCAGCCCAACACACCGTTTCTGTTGTGCCTGACCGGTTCGCGCACGGGCTGTCTGCGTGCATCGCCCTTGCTGAAGGCTTTGAGCAGCCGTGCCGATCTGCCGCCCGCCAGGCTTTTGCACATCGACACGCCAGGCCACTTCGAGTTGACCCAGGACTGGTCGGAGCACCTGGGCTTGCGGAACCCGGACTACCGCTTGCGCCTGCCCCCTGGCCATGGACTGACCCACTTGGCCGCCACCTTGCAGCAACTTGACCAGCTGTTCGAGCAACACCGCCCGACCGCCATCATTGTCCAGGCTGGAGACGACACCGCCCTGGCAGGCAGCCTGGCGGCCCAGAGGCACGGCATCCCGATCATCCACCTGGAAGCCGGCTTGCGAAGCTTTGACCGTTCTCGGCCGCAAGAAGTCAACGGGATGATGTGCGACCACATGGGCGAATTGCTGTTCACCTCCGAGTGGGTCGCGCACGACAATCTCGCCAGGGAAGGCATCCCTGCCGATCGGGTGCTGTTTGTGGGCAACCTCTTGATGGACGCCATCCGCGCCATGCTGCCGCAAGCCTCGCAACCCAAGTACACCCTGCGCCAGCTCAACCAGCCCACCGACATCCTCAAAAGCAAAAGCGGCGTGGGCGTGGTCTACCTCCAGCAGATGGACAAGATCACCAACCCGGAAGAGTTGACCAGCCTGGTCGGCATCTTGCGCATGGTGAGCAAGGACATCCCGCTAATCTGGCCAATGCACGACAGCACTCGCGCCTGCCTGGACCACCTCGGACTGCTGCAAATTGCGCATGAGGGGCACATCATGCCCTTGCCCTTGGTCCCGTATCACAAGATGATCGGGCTGCTAGGACACTCGGCGTGCGTCCTGACCAACTCATCCACAGTGCAGGAAGAAGCGACTATTCTGGGCATCCCCTGCCTGACCCTGCACAACTTCACCGAGCGTCGCATCACGGTTGAGCAAGGCACCAACATTGCTGTCGGACACAACAGCAGCGTGATCAGCCGGGCCGTGGCCGAAATTTTGCGTGGTGGGGGTAAAAAAGGCCGCCTGCCCAAATTCTGGGACGGCCAAACGGCCACCAGAATGACTGAACACCTCTTGACATGGATCAAGACAAAGGGTGTTTACAGTCCAAATCGACCTGACGACCAAACACCTTTGCCGCTTGAACAACAAGCCGGTATTTAGTGTCACTTTGACGGCACTCATCTATATGATGAAAGCAATTGCAGATGGCTGGCACCGCCACTGAGCGAAGGACCCCCATTACATGACCGTTGTCGCGCCCTTGTTCCGCACCGCAGGACGACTTGCGTCGCCGGGAGGAGCCAAAGGCAAACTCACCATACTGACTTACCACCGGGTGCCGCCTGACATCGATCCGCTGCTCTCCAGCGATCAGGTCGATGCCCGAAAGTTTGCCAGCCACATGGCGGTCATTGCCGAGTGCTTCAACGTGTTGTCCTTGCCGGAAGCACTTGAGCGGCTGGAACGCGGCACGCTGCCGTCCCGTGCCCTCAGCATCACCTTTGACGACGGCTACCGGGACAACTACACCATGGCGCTGCCCATATTGCAGCGTCATGGGCTGATGGCCACTTTCTTCGTCTGCAGTGGCTACCTCAATGATGGTCTGATGTTCAACGATGTCATCATCGAGTCGCTGAGGGCCTGCCAAGCGCCTCAGCTCGACCTGAGCTGGCTGGGCTTGGGCCTTCAGCCGGCGCATGACATGGTGTCAAAACGCGAGTGTGCTGAAAAAATATTGACCAGCGTCAAATACATGCCGTTTCTGGAGCGGGAGCAAGCCTGCACCCGATTGTGGGAAACCGCGGCCCCCGGCAGGGAACGCCCCCTCCTGATGATGACGGATGAGCACATCCGCCAACTGGCAGCCCACGGCATGACCATTGGCGGGCACACCCACACCCACCCCATCCTGAACCGCATTGACTTGGCCAGCGCTCGCCAAGACATCGTGCACAACCGCGACTTGCTGGCCAACTTGATTGGCCACAAGCCCCTGGTCTTCGCCTACCCCAATGGGCGCCCGGTGCGTGACTATGGCCATGAGCATGTGCAGTTGTTGAAGGAACTGGGTTACCAGGCCGCTGTATCAACCGCTTGGGGCGTTGCGACCAAATCTTGCGACCGTTACCAGCTGCCCCGCTTTTCTCCTTGGGACAACAACCCAAAGCGCCTCGTCATGCAATTGCTCCGAAATGCCGTGACGGGCCAACACCCGCTGACCGCAAGGAGTTCAGGCTAAGCCGCACCAGCGCTGGGCGTCGAAATCTCGACTATTCCCGTATTGGCAACTAACCCCCTTGAGTTAGGGCCCCCCCCTCGTTTGGAGGATTATTTCAAGCACCCGGTATGCCGATAATCAGCCATTACAAATAATTACGGGTTAGGCAAGTTGTTGCATAGCTGCACAATTTGTTTGGTCTTGAGAGGCGCACCAAATGTTCCGGGTCTTCCAGCACCACATTTCCATCGCGACCCTGTCCGAGCTTTTGGCGGACAGCTTGACCAGTTTCTTGGCGATTGTGCTGGGGGTCATGACCTTCCTGCACATGTCGGGCACATCCCCCGATCTGGTTAGCATGTCCACGGCTTTGTGGGCCGGTTTGGGCTTTGCCTTCGTGATGCCCCTGCACTGCGGTTTGCTGGGCGTGTACCGTGAAGGCTCTGAGCGCAAGACCCCGCGTGCCAAGCTGGGCCGGGCCTTGCTGGGTTGCCTGCTGGGCGCGCCCATCGCCTACCAATTGGCCATCAAAACCATGCTGGACGGCACCCAGGCCTACCAGTTGATGGGTTTTGCGGCGGCCTACCTGGTTTTTGGCTTGGTCGTGGTACGCGGTTTCCTGATGACCACGTGGCGCACCGCCTTTGTGCAACAACGCATCCTGATCGTTGGCACGGGCAAGGAAGCACACTCGGTGGCGTCTGACCTCAAGGCGCGCCGCGTTCAAGGCCATTCGGTGATCGGTTTTTACCCCGCTGGCGAGGCCGATCACGGCGTCACTGACAAGCGTTTCAACATCTTCTCCAGTGCCCTGTCCATCAAGGACATCATTCAAAGCCATGAGATCAACCAGATCATCGTGGCCGTGAAAGAGCAACGCGGTGGCAACGTGCCCATGGACCAACTGCTGTCCGCCCGCATCCAAGGCATTCCCGTGCTGGACTTGGCTGCTTTCTACGAGCAAACAACTGGCGAAGTGCCTGTGGACAGCCTGAAGGCCAGCTGGCTGGTGTATGGCCAGGGCTTTGCGCAGGACCGCACCCGCATGGCCATCAAACGCCTGTTCGACATCGCCAGCTCGTCAACGCTGTTGCTGCTGGCATCGCCGATCATGCTGATCACCATGCTGGCCATCAAGCTGGAAAGCGAAGGCCCGATCATTTACCGCCAGGAACGAGTGGGCTTGGGCGGCAAGAGCTTCATGTGCCTGAAGTTCCGCAGCATGAGCACCGATGCAGAGAAAGACGGCGTGGCCGTGTGGGCCAAGAAGAACGATTCGCGCGTGACCCGCGTGGGCGCCTTCATCCGCAAGACCCGCATCGACGAGCTGCCCCAAATCCTGAGCGTGCTCAAGGGCGAGATGAGCATGGTGGGTCCCCGTCCTGAACGCCCCACTTTCGTCGAGCAGCTCAAGCAGCAGATCCCTTACTACGACATCCGCCACAGCGTCAAACCTGGCGTGACGGGCTGGGCCCAGGTCAAGTACAGCTACGGCGCTTCAGTTGAAGACGCGCTGCACAAGCACCAGTACGACCTGTACTACGTCAAGAACAACTCGCTGTTCCTCGACTTGCTGATCTTGTTTGAAACCGTCAGCGTGGTGATCTTCCGCGAAGGTTCTCAGTGAAACGTCACTGATCTGACATTCTTCAAGCTGGACAAAAGGCGCGCCTTCGGGGCGCCTTTGTCATTTCCGGCCGCCTTGACAGCCAAGCCGGCCACCAAGATGCGGGACAATAGAGGGTTGCCCAGCGTGCAGGACCAGCACTGCGCCCACCTCTTGTGACCGATCTTCACGACGCTCCTCGCTCTACCCCTGATCCCTTGCCAAGCTCGCGCAAGAAGCTGGCCTGGGCCTGGGCGTTTGGCATCGTCTTGCTGGGCTGGCTGTTGTCGCGCACGCCAATGGCATCGGTCATTGAGGCCCTCCAGAGGCCTTCGATCGCGATTTGGGCACTCACCCTGTGCGGGCTGCTGCTCAGCTACGGCTTGAGGGGCGCACGCCTGCAGGTGGTACTGGGCCTGGACCAGCACCATGCGCCTCCCCACCGGTGGCTGGGCCTGCGGACCGACGCCCTGCGTGTGATCCTGCTGCACAACGCGGCTGTGAACCTGCTGCCCATGCGGGCAGGCGAGCTGAGCTTTCCCTGGCTGGCGGCACGGGAGCTGCGGCTGCCCATGTCTCGCGCCTTGGTTTGTCTGATGTGGATGCGGCTGCAGGATCTGGCGGTGCTGGCAGGTTTGGGATTGGCCTTGTGGCCTGGGCTGTCCTTGGTCGCCAGAGTCGCGGGCTTCCTGGGCCTGGTCCTGTGCTGGCACGGAGGGTGGTGGATGTTGCGGCGGCTGTTGGCCCAGGCACCGGTTGATGGCACCGCAGGGCACCTGAGCAAATGGCGCAGCATGGCCCTCAAACTCAGGGCTGCCTTGTTGGAGCCGTCGCACCACCGACCCGCCGCCTGGGTGTTGACCTTGGCCAATTGGGCGCTCAAGCTGGCCGCCGGCGCCACTTTGCTCAGTGCCATCAGCCAGACAAGTTGGCCAGTGGCCTGGGCCGGCGCCTTGGGCGGTGAGCTGGCAGCCATCTTCCCGCTGCAAGGGCCGGCAGGCTTTGGCACTTACGAAGCAGGCGTGTGGGCTGGCACCGCCACTTTGCTTGGCCGTGGATCGCCCTTGTTGGCGCACGTGGTGCCCGCAGCCCTGGCGCTTCATGTTTGCTTCTTGCTTTGTGCGGTCTGCGCAGCAGGCGTGGCGGCGCTGCTGTCCAACGGGATGAGCAAAGCCACGGCGCAACGGGATTTTCCCCCGCATCATCCCGGCTGAGCAACATCGTCCCAGTTTGTTAGAAAGAGTGTTCATGAGTTCAGTGCCGACGCCCTCTGTCGCTCCCCTGCCCGCCGCGCCAGATCACCAGCTGTCCATCGTTGTGCCCATGTACAACGAGGTGGACAATGTCGCGCCCTTTGTGGCCGCTGTTCACGAGGCCTTGGCCACTTACGCCTGGCCCTGGGAACTCATCATCGTCAACGATGGCAGCCGCGATGGCACGCAGCAGGCTCTGGATGAGCAAGCCAGGCTCCGGGGCGCTCATGTTCGGCCTGTCCACTTGTGGCGCAATTTTCGCCAGACGGCCGCCATGCAGGCCGGCATCGACGCAGCCCGAGGTGACGTGATCGTGACCCTGGACGGCGATCTGCAGAACGACCCCAAGGACATCCCGGCCCTCGTCGCCAAACTGGTGAATGAGGACCTGGATCTGGTCGCAGGATGGCGCCAGAACCGCCAGGATGGTTTGTTCCTGCGCAAGGTGCCCTCGCGGATCGCCAATCGTCTGATCCGCAAGATCACCGGGCTGGAGTTCCAGGACCTGGGCTGCAGCTTGAAAGCCTATCGGGCCAGCGTGCTCAAGCGCGTTCGCCTGTATGGCGAGATGCACCGATTCATTCCCGCGTGGATGGCCACCGTCACATCGCCAGCGCGCATGTCCGAGATGGCGGTCAGCCATCACCCCCGAACTCAGGGGGAGTCCAAGTACGGTATTTCACGCACGCTACGCGTGGTGCTGGACTTGCTCGCGGTGAATTTCTTCCTGCGCTTCGCAGGGCGGCCGGGCCACTTCTTTGGCGGTGTCGGATTGGGACTGGGCCTGATCGGCAGCTTGATCCTGAGCTATTTGGCCGTGCTCAAGATGTTGGGTAACAACATCGGAGGCCGCCCATTACTCTGGCTGGGATTTTTCTGCGTGCTGGGTGGACTACAGTTTCTAACCACGGGCGTGCTGGCCGAATTGCTGATCCGCATTTATTACGATCGGGGCGAAGTGGCCCCGTACTACACGACCGAAGCGCCCGCCCAGGCTCCCGATCAGGGCTGGCACCGCCAGGCACACGGCCTGTCCGAATCACATTTGCCTCATTGACCATGAACACAGAGATGCCTGACCAACCGGCTGTCGCTCAGGACAAGCCCGCCTCCATGGCCCCGGTCGCCCGACCCTCAGGTCAGCGCTGGCCCCGCCTGTGGGGGCCGCGCATGTGGAAACTGCTGGCCTTGGCCGTGGCCTTGACGCTCTACCGATTCTGGGTAGTCAAGCACAGCGGGATCTCTTTGTTCTTCGATGAGTCGCAGTACTGGGATTGGTCGCGGCAATTGAGCTGGGGATATTTTTCAAAGCCGCCGTTGATCGCGGGCCTCGTCGGCTTGAGCACCAGCTTGTTTGGATCGGGCGTTCTGGGTGTCAAGGCCTTGTCGATCTTGGTCTATCCGCTCACTGCGGTGGCCATGGTTGGCCTGGCTCGGGCCCTTTGGCCCACCAGCAGCGGTGTGCGCACCGGCATGGTGGCAGGGGCCTTGTTTTTGACCACCCCCCTGGCCGGCCTGCTGGGCTTGGTGGCCAGCACCGATGGGCCCCTGCTGCTGTGCTGGACATTGGCGGCCTGGGCCCTGTGGCGTGCCCAAGTCACCAACCGACTGGGCCTGTGGGTCTTGTGTGGCGCCGTGGTGGGCGTGGGCATCATGGACAAATACACCATGGCGGCCTTTGGTTTGACCGCCATTTGGGCGCTCTGGGGCGTGCATGGGCCCAAACGTGGCCTGCTGCGATTGGGGCCATGGGTGGCCTTGTTGGTCGCGGCCGCCATCGTTTCACCCAATGTTTGGTGGAACGCCCAGAACGGTTTCCCAACCATGCACCACACAGCCGAGTTGACGGCACAGTCCGGGCGCCACGGTGGGTTCGTGCCCATGATCGTCTTCGCGTTGGGGCAACTGTTGATGTTGGGCCCCGTCACGGTGGTGGCCGCCTTGTGGCTGCTCAAACAAACCGCCAACGCGGGCAACGCCTCGATTCCGCCCAGCCAGTGGGCCGCGTCCAGCCAGATGATGCCGCCCAGCCAATGGCGCGCCTCCAGCCCTGTGTTGCCCCCCAGCCAACTCAACATGCCAGGCGCACGTGACGCGGCCAATGGCGATGGCCGCCCTCAAGCCATCCGCACCTCGGCCTACTACCTGGCGTCCATGTCGTCTTACCGCTTCTTGTGGGCGCTGAGCATCCCTTTGCTGCTGGTGGCGGTCGCGCAGGCGTTCTACGCAGATGCCCACGTGAACTGGGCCGCGCCCTCCATGATCGGCCTGATCATGCTCGTGGCCTCGCGTCTCAGCCAACCATTGGTGCCCTTGGCCGCACCGCGGCCGAATCGGTGGCTGGCGGCAGTTCTGGTCAGCAACTTGGTATTGACCAGCCTGGTACTGCACGCCAGGGACATCGCCGGCGACAACTTGCCGTCCAAATACGACATCCTCGTGCGCATGCGTGGCTGGCAGGAAGCGTTTGACCAACTGGCCCCCGTGATGGAGGAGCCCACCATCGCCGGTTTGCCAGTGCTGGCAGACAAACGCTTGCTGCTGAGCCAGACGGCTTACCACTGGCGCCGCTTCAATCCCAAGATCGTGGCCTGGAACCCCAAAAACCTGCAGACGAACCACTACGAACTCACGCAAAGCCTGAGCAACAAGGTGGGCCAGGACCTCGTGCTGGTGACCGACGAAGCCAACCCCAAGGCCATCCTGCAACGCTTTGCCATTGTTCGTGAAATGAAGAGCGCCGTGGTGCCCACGGGCCCCGACCGCAGCCTGGCACTGCACGTGTTCTTCCTGCGGGGCTTCCTGGGTTATGACGAGAAGTCTTACCTTGAACAAAGCAGCGGCGGGGCCCCCAGCAGTGACCAGTAAGTTGATGGAGGAGCGTGAAAGCGGGTCAGAGGATGCCCGCTGGATCTGGGCAGTTCTCTTCTTTTGCGCAGCCGCCTTTGCCAAGGTGCCCAGCCTTGACTTGATGGTGAGCGAGCACCTGTACACGGCAGGCCTGGGCTTCATCCATGCCCAGGATGCCCTCGTGCTGGCCTCGTTCCACTGGACGCCCGTGATCGGCCGCAGCATCCTGGCGGGCCTGGTGCTGCTGGCCCTGCTGGCCCCGTTGTTGGCACGCCTGCTTCGGTGGCAAGGCCGCGAAAAACTCGCCATGCAATGCCGTGGGCCATGGCGGCGCATGGCGGCGGTGGCCGTCATTTGCGGCGTACTGGGGCCAGGCCTGGTGGTCGAGGTCTGGTTCAAGAACACCATCGGGCGCCCTCGCCCCGTTCAAGTCGCGCCATTTGGCGGTGACCAGCCCTTCCTGGCCGTTTTTCAGGAAGGCGCCAACCCGGACACCCACCGCAGCTTTGCCAGCAGCCATGCCGCGGCCGGCTTCTGGCTATTGAGCCTGGGGCTGACCTGCGGACCTGTCTGGCGCCGCCGCTGGCTGCTCATCGGGCTGGCTGCGGGCAGCCTGATTGGCTTGGGGCGCATGATGCAGGGCGGGCACTTTTTGAGCGACATCATTTTTTCGTTTTACGCGGTGTGGATTCCCTGCCAGCTCGTCATGGCCCTGGACCGCCGCAGACACCGCGCTCAATGACCTCGGCGCCCTGGGCTGCTCTCATCTGGGCTAGCATTCCAGGCCGCTCCCTGATTTTTCCACGCGCACGATTGATGATTGCCGACCATGAGTTCTCCTGAGACCGTTGTCTACGACTACACCCGCCAGGACGCCACGGGCGCCAGTTGCACCGCCCATGCCTGGGCCAAGGTGCCCGTCCCCCTGAGCCCGCCCCAACGCGAAGCCACCAAGGCGCGCATCAAGCAACTGCTGGTCGAGCGCCAGGCTGTGCTGGTGGCCCACTATTACGTCGATGGCGATTTGCAGGATCTGGCCTTGGAAACCGGCGGCTGCGTGTCCGACTCGCTGGAGATGGCACGCTTTGGGCGCGACCATGAAGCCAAGACGCTGATCGTGGCTGGCGTGAAATTCATGGGGGAATCAGCCAAGATTCTGAGCCCTGAAAAACGCGTGCTGATGCCCGACCTGGATGCCACTTGCTCGCTGGATCTGGGCTGCCCGGCCGATGATTTCGCCAAGTTCTGCGATGCGCACCCGGACCGCAAGGTGGTGGTCTATGCCAACACCAGCGCTGCCGTGAAGGCGCGGGCCGACTGGATGGTGACCAGTTCATGCGCGCTGGCCATCGTGAGCCACCTCAAGGCGCAAGGCGACAAGGTGTTGTGGGCCCCCGACCGCCACCTGGGCCGCTACATCCAGGACCAGACCGGCGCCGACATGTTGATGTGGAACGGCGAGTGCATCGTGCATGACGAGTTCAAAGGCGTCGAGCTGCAATTGATGCGCGAGCAATACCCCGACGCCAAGATCCTGGTGCATCCCGAATCGCCTGAAAGCGTCGTGGCCCTGGCCGATGTGGTGGGATCGACCTCCCAGCTGCTCAAGGCCGTGGTCGAGTCCAGCGCGCAGACCTTCATCGTGGCCACGGACAATGGCATCTTGCACCGCATGCGCCAGCTGGCCCCGACCAAAACGCTGATCGAGGCCCCCACCGCAGGCAACAGCGCCACCTGCAAGAGCTGCGCGCATTGCCCCTGGATGGCGATGAACGCTTTGCAAGGCGTGCTCGACTGCCTTGAAAAAGGCACCGGCGAAATCACTGTGGACGAGGCCATCCGGGTTGACGCGAAGGGCTGCATCGACCGCATGCTGGACTTCGTGGCCCGCCACCCCGCCTCCATCCAGAAGCCCGCCCAGGGCTTTGTTCCCAACATCGGCGCGGCCTGAGCGCGCCTTGCCTGCACTCCCCATGTTCGACCACAACGAGACCTTGACCGAAGCGCGCGAGCGCAACATCCGCGACGCGCTTTTCGAAGACGTGGGCGTGTGCGATTGGACCGCGCAACTCGTGCCCGCTGGCCAGCGCGTCAAGGCGCGCCTGCTGGTGCGCGAGCAAGCTGTGCTGTGTGGCCGAGACTGGTTCGAAGGCTGTCTGTTCAAGCTCGACCCCAAGGCGTCGATCACCTGGGCCTACGATGAAGGCGCCTTGATGGCACCGGATACCGAGGTCTGCCTGATCGAAGCCGACGCGCGCGCCCTGCTCACCGCCGAACGCCCCGGCATCAACTTCGTGCAGACCTTGTCGGCCGTGGCCACGCTCACGCATGTGCACATGCAGGCCATCGAAGGCGCCTCGCCCAACCCACGCGGTTGTGTGGTGCTGGACACGCGCAAGACCCTGCCCGGCCTGCGCCTGGCTCAGAAGTACGCCGTGCGTGTGGGCGGTGGCGCCAACCAGCGACTGGCCTTGTACGACGGCATCCTGATCAAGGAGAACCACATTGCCGCGGCGGGCAGCGTCACCAATGCGCTGCGAAATGCACAGGCACTGGTGGCGGCACAGTCGCAGCCCTTGCGCGACCAGATCAGCATCCAGATCGAGGTTGAAACCTTGGCCCAATTACGCGAGGCCTTGAGCGCTGGCGCCATCAGCATCCTGCTGGACAACTTTGACTTGGAGTTGATGCGCCAGGCCGTCGCCATCAACGAGGAGCTGACCCAGGGCAACGCCTTGCTGGAAGCCTCCGGCGGCGTGACCATGGACCAGTTGCGCGGCATCGCCAGCACGGGCGTGGACCGCATTTCAATCGGCAAGCTGACCAAAGACGTCAAGGCCGTGGACTTTTCATTGCGGGTGCTGGAGCGACTGGGCACCTGAGCTGAGGGGTCGTGCAGCGGGCATAGTGCACAAAGCCGGTGGGCATGAAGCCGCCCAAGGCTGTTTCACCTGGGGCGGATGCGCCAAACTGGGCGGATCTTCAAGGACGAGGCCGCCCATGCCTGCTGATTTCTCATCGCTTCGCAACTATTTTGAACGCCAGGTCTTCGAGGCGGTGGTGGACCTCGCCCACCAGTACCCGCTGTTGACCGAAGAGCAACTGCCAGATGTGGCCTGCGTGGCACTCAACCACTTGCCCACGCGCTACATCCGCCATGAGGTGGATCTGGCCTTCTACCTGACCGAGAAAGAGCGCGCCGACAACGAGGTGGCCATCAATGACGCCGTTCGCTATGCCTGCGAGTTCGTGCAGGCCCGCTTTGCGATGCGGGCGCGCCGTTAAGGCAACCAGGCATCGCGCTTCTTGGGCTTCTTGCTCAAGATGGTGGGGAAGCTGACTGGCAGCGTGCGCGGGTAGTCGCGGCTGTAATGCAGGCCACGGCTTTCCTGGCGCGACAAGGCTGATCGCACGATCAACTCGGCGCAATCAACCAGGTTGCGCAGCTCGAGCAAGTCGCGGCTGACGCGGAAGGCGGCGTAGTAGTCGTCGATCTCGCTGCGCAGCAGCTTGATGCGGTGAAGCGCGCGCTCCAGACGGCGCGTGGTGCGCACGATGCCCACGTAGTTCCACATCACCAGGCGCAGCTCATCCCAGTTGTGTGAGATGACCACTTCTTCGTCGGCATCGGACACCTGGCTTTCGTCCCAGCCCGGCAAGGTTGGGCCAGCGGGCGGGCTTTGCGCCGCGATGTCGTCGGCGCAAGTGCGGCCCAGCACCACGCACTCCAGCAAGGAGTTGCTGGCCAGGCGGTTGGCGCCATGCAGGCCGGTGTAGGTGGTCTCGCCCACCGCATACAGGCCCGGCAAATCGGTGCGGCCTTGCAGGTCGGTCACCACGCCACCGCAGGTGTAGTGCGCGGCAGGCACCACGGGGATGAACTGCCTCGCGATGTCGATGCCCAGACTCAGGCAGCGAGCGTGGATCGTGGGGAAGTGCTCTTTCAAGAAGTCTTCGCCCAGGTGCGTGGCGTCCAGCCAGACGTGGTCCAGGCCGTGCTTCTTCATCTCGAAGTCGATGGCACGGGCCACGATGTCGCGAGGGGCCAGCTCGCCCCGTTCGTCGTGCGAAGGCATGAAGCGCGTGCCATCGGGCAGGCGCAGGATGGCGCCCTCGCCGCGCATGGCTTCGGTGATCAGGAAGCTGCGCTCTTGTGGGTGGTACAGGCAAGTCGGGTGGAACTGGATGAACTCCATGTTGCCGACCCGGCAGCCGGCCCGCCAGGCCATGGCGATGCCGTCGCCCGTGGCGGTGTCGGGGTTGCTGGTGTAGCGATAGACCTTGCCCACGCCGCCCGTGGCCAGCACCACGGCCGAGGCCGCCAGGGTTTCGACGCGGTGGGTTTCGATGTCGAGCGCATAGACGCCATGGCAGCGCTGGGTGTTCGCCGACGTGGCGCCGCCCCTGCGCAAATGACGGTCGGTGATCAGGTCCACCGCCATCCAGCGCTCGCGCATGCTGATGTTGGGGTGGCGCTTGACCTCTTCCAACAGAACATCGTGGATGGCCTTGCCGGTGGCATCGGCCGCGTGGGCGATGCGGCGCACGGCGTGGCCACCTTCGCGGGTGAGGTGCAAACCCAGCGGGCCATCCGGATCGGGCGAGAAAGGCACGCCACGTTCAACCAGCCATTGCACGGCGCGGGCGCTGTGGCGGGCGATGAACTCGGCCGTGTGCTCATCCACCAAACCCGCGCCAGCCTCCTGGGTATCGCGCACGTGCGAACCGATGCTGTCATCGTTGCCCAGCACACCGACGATGCCCCCTTGGGCCCAGGCCGTGGCGGCTTCTTCGAGCTGGCGCTTGGCCAGCACGATGACGGGTTGCGTCTCGGCCAGGTGCAGTGCCACCGTGAGACCGGCCAGGCCCGCGCCGATGATGACGACGGGGAGTTTTGAGGCCGAAAGTTGGTCTGGCATGCAAATGAGCGACGAGGTCGCAAAGACGTCAATCAGCCATTTTAGTCACTGCTACCATTCTCCCGCACCGTCCTTCCTGACGGCCTAACTTTCGGAGTTCCCCATGCGCTGGAAAGGCAACCGTCAAAGCGACAACGTCGAAGACGCACGAAATGACTCCTCGGACGGCGGTGGGGGCCGGCAAGGCTTCTCGATCGGCGGGGGCGGTTTGAGCCTGGGCACCGTGGCTATCGCGCTGGTGGCCAGCTACTTTCTGGGCATCAACCCCATGACCGTGCTCAACATGCTGAGTGGCGGTGGCGGCGGCGTGGTGAGCAACCCCGCACCATCGCAAGTGAGCGACCCGACGGCACCCAACACGCCACAACAGCCCAGTCAGGACCCACAAGTGCAGTTCGTGGCCACCGTGCTGGCCGACACCGAGGACGTGTGGGGCGAGATCTTCAAGCAGGCTGGCGGCACCTACGAGAACCCCAAGCTGAAGATCTTCCGCGGTGCCACCAGCACGGCTTGCGGGCGTGGCGAATCGGCCATGGGCCCGTTCTACTGCCCAGCCGACCACAAGGTCTATGTCGATCTGGCGTTTTACGACACCTTGCGCGACCGCCTGGGCGCGCCGGGCGACTTTGCCCAAGCCTATGTGATCGCCCATGAAGTGGGCCACCACGTGCAGAACCTGCTGGGCACTTCGGCCAAGCTGGACGAGGCCCGTGGCCGCGTCAGCCAGGCGCAGTACAACGCCCTGAGCGTGCGCCTTGAACTGCAGGCCGACTGCTTCGCGGGCGTGTGGGCCAACCGCGCACAGCGCTCTCGCCAGATCATCGAAGCGGGCGACATTGAAGAAGCGCTGAACGCCGCCTCGCAAATCGGCGACGACACGCTGCAGCGCAAATCGCAAGGCCAGGTGATGCCGGAGAGCTTCACCCATGGCAGCAGCCAACAGCGCGTGAGCTGGTTCAAGCGCGGCTTTGAAAGCGGCGAGATCAACCAGTGCAACACCTTCACCAAACAGCCTGTTTGAACAGGCATTGACCGAGGAGACCCCCACCATGCAAGCCTGGACCTGTGACAACCCCACCGGCGTCGACGCCCTGACCTGGAAAGAATCCCCCACGCCCGAGCCCGGCAAAGGTGAAGTGCGCGTGGCCATCAAGGCCGCCAGCCTGAACTTTCCGGACTTGCTGATCGTGCAGGGCAAGTACCAGATGAAGCCCAACCCACCCTTCGTGCCTGGCGCCGAGTTCGCGGGTGTGGTCGAGGCCGTGGGCGAAGGCGTCAAGCACCTGGCCGTGGGCACGCAAGTGGCAGGCTTTGCCGGCACTGGCGGTTTTGGCACGCACACCGTGGCCCCGGCCGCCATGCTGATGCCCTTGCCCCCCGCGTTCTCATTTGAAGACGCCGCCGCGTTTTTGTGCACCTATGGCACCTCGTACCACGCGCTGATGGACCGCGCGGCCTTGAAAGCCGGCGAAACCGTGCTGGTGCTGGGCGCCGCTGGCGGCGTGGGCACCGCCGCCATCCAGATCGCCAAGGCTGCAGGCGCGAAGGTGATCGCAGCCGCCTCAAGCGACGAAAAGTGCGCACTGTGCAAGCAGTTGGGGGCCGACGAAACCATCAACTACAGCACCGCCAACCTGCGCGATGGATTGAAGACACTGACCGGCGGCAAGGGCCCGGACGTGGTCTATGACCCCGTGGGCGGCGACCTGACCGAGGCTGCCTTCCGATCGATTGGATGGCGCGGCCGCTACCTCGTCATCGGCTTTGCCAATGGCACCATCCCTGCTCTGCCCTTGAACCTGGCCTTGCTGAAGGGCGCCTCGATCATGGGCGTGTTCTGGGGCGAGTTCGCCAAGCGCGAACCGCAGAACAACGCCGCTTGCCTGATGCAACTGGCCGCCTGGTACATGGAGGGCAAGATCAAGCCCTTGATCGAGCACAAGCTGCCGATGTCGCAACTCAAGGAAGCGTTTGCGCTGATGGGCGCCCGTCAGGTTCGTGGCAAGGTCGTGTTGGTGAACGGCTGATTCAGCGTTGTTGAGTCAAGGTCATTAAGGCGAGCACTGCAAGGCCCATTGCACGTGCTCGCCGACCAAGTCCACATCCACCCCGTTGGGCGGTTTGGCCAGCCACCGCTGCAACGCCGCGCGAACTTCCTCATCGCCAGTGTCCCGCAGCGCATTGCCCAAAGCCACCGCGATATTGCGTTGCCATTTAGAAAAGCCAATGCGGCGGATGGGGCTGCCCTCCATCGTGCGCAGGAACGTGGCCTCGTCCCAGGCCCACAGTTGCAGCAAGGTGGGCGCATCAAAAACCGCACGCGCGTCAAAGTCAGGCACTTGGGCGCGTTGGGCAAACTTGTTCCAGGGGCAGATCAGCTGGCAATCGTCGCAGCCATAGATGCGGTTGCCCATCAGGGCGCGCAGTTCCAGCGGGATGGGGCCGCCGTGTTCGATCGTCAGGTAGGAGATGCAGCGGCGCGCGTCCACTTGCCGTTCGCCCACGATGGCCCGGGTCGGGCAGACGTCCATGCACGATTGGCAGGAGCCGCAATGCGCGGTCTCGGGCGGCGTCACGGGCAAAGCCAGGTCCACGTAGATCTCGCCCAGGAAGAAGGTCGAGCCGGCATCGCGCGACAGCAGCAAGGTGTGTTTGCCACGCCAACCTAGGCCGCTGCGGCTGGCCAGCTCCACCTCCATGACCGGGGCCGAATCGGTGAACACGCGGTGGCCAAACGGCCCCAGGTGCGCGGCCAGTTGGTCGGACAGGGTTTGCAGGCGTGCGCGCAGCACCTTGTGGTAATCGCGGCCCCGTGCATAGACCGACACGGTGGCGTCCAGCGGCCGGGCCATGCGGTCCCATTCGATGGTCTGCCAACCGTCAGGGGTGGCCTGAGGCAGGTAATCCATGCGCGCCGTGATGACCCGGACCGTGCCTGGCACCAGCTCTGCGGGACGCGCCCTTTTCAGGCCATGGGCGGCCATGTAATGCATTTCACCGTGGAAACCACGCGCCAACCAGTCCAATAAACCGGCCTCGGCACTTGACAAGTCGACGTCCGCGACCCCAATCTGCGAAAATCCCAACTCCGAGGCCCAAACCCGCAAGCGTGTCAGCACTTCACCGAGGTCCAAACCCGATGATGAAGTGCTTTCCGACAAGCTTGGCCGCAGTTCCTGACGCATGTGACGATCCTAACAAGCCCCCTGCCCCATCCCTCCAGCCCTTCGGCACCACACGGCGACTTTGTCTGGCTTGACGAAGACGCTTGCAGCGCCATGGCCAACCAGTGGGCAGACATCTTGAAGCCGACACTGCAAAACGGAGAGTCCGCGATCATCGAACTGCGGGGCACTTTGGGCGCGGGCAAAACCACCTTCACGCGCCATTTGCTGCGGGCACTGGGCGTGGAAGGCCGCATCAAGAGCCCCAGCTACGCGGTGGTGGAACCCCACGAGGCGCCGGGCATGGCGATCTGGCATTTTGATTTTTACCGTTTCAACGATCCGCAGGAATGGGAAGACGCGGGGTTTCGCGACCTGTTCGCCAACGCGGGCCTCAAACTGGTGGAATGGCCGGACAAGGCCGCTGGCCTGTTGCCCCCGGCCGACCTGCTGCTGAACTTGACACCCATCGACGAAGACCGCCGCCAGGTCCGTGTTGATGCCGGCACGGCGCAGGGCGCGCAATGGCTGTCACGATTGATTCAGGAGGGCGTGCCCCATGGATGACCTGAACCGACGTCAACTGCTGACACGGGGCGCCCAAGGCGCGCTGGTGCTGCTGCTCGGCCCGCTGGAGCTGGCGCACGGCGCCCAGCTCATGGCGGTGCGCGTGTGGCCGGCCTCTGACTACACCCGTGTCACGCTGGAGTCCGACACGCCACTGAAGGCCAAGCACTTCCTGGTGGTCAACCCGCTGCGCCTGGTGGTCGACATCGAGGGCCTGGAGCTGAACATGCAGCTGCGCGAGCTGGTCAGCAAGGTGCGCGCCGACGACCCGTACATATCCAAGGTGCGCGCAGGCCAGTTCAAGCCCAACATCGTGCGCCTGGTGTTTGATCTGAAGCAGGCGGCCAAGCCGCAGGTGTTCAGCCTGCAGCCGGTGGCCGCCTACCAGCACCGCCTGGTGTTTGATCTGTACTCGGTGGTTGAGGCCGATCCGCGCCTGGCCCTGCAATCCACCTCACAGCAGCAGGCGGCCAGCGCGGCCGCTGCCGCCAGCCAGGCCGCGGAGCCGGCGTCGGCCAGCCAAAGCGCCTCTGCGCCCATCAACCTGGCGGGCGTGGGCAAGACCCCGAGCAGCGCATCTGAGCAGGCCGCCAGCGCCGTAAACGACTCGCTGGGCGACTTCATCGGTGACCTGCGGCAACGCAGCACCGACAAGGCGGTGGTGCGAGCCACGCCGCACGGCAAAAGCACCGACCGCGCAGCCGACAAGGCGTTGGCCGAGGCAGAGCGCCAGTCCTCCGCGCCCGACTTGGCCAGCCTTGATGCCCGCAAATCCACGCAGCGCCTGGTCATCATCGCGCTGGACGCGGGCCACGGCGGCGAAGACCCCGGCGCAGTCGGCCCCAGTGGCCTGTACGAAAAAGACGTCGTGCTGTCGATTGCCAAGCTGCTGCGCGCTCGCATCAATGCGCAACCCGGCATGCGCGCCATGCTCACGCGCGAGTCCGACTACTTCGTGCCTTTGAACGAACGGGTGACCAAGGCCAGGCGCGTGCAGGCCGACCTGTTCATGTCCATCCACGCCGATGCATTCTTGAACCCGCAGGCCCGTGGCGCCTCGGTGTTCGCCTTGTCTGAGAACGGCGCCTCCAGTGCCGCCGCGCGCTGGATGGCCAAGAAGGAGAACTCGTCCGACCTGGTCGGCGGCGTCAACATCAAGGCCAAAGACGCGGCGGTGATGCGCGCCTTGCTCGACATGTCCACCACCGCGCAGATCAAAGACAGCCTGAAGCTGGGCAGCGTGATTTTGGGCAACCTGGGCAAGATCGGGCGGCTGCACAAGGGCAAGGTTGAGCAAGCCGGTTTTGCCGTGCTGAAGGCGCCCGACATCCCCTCGGTGCTGGTGGAAACCGGCTTCATCTCCAACCCGGAAGAAGAAGCCAAGCTGCGCGACGAAGACTACCAGGCCAAGATGGCCGATGCCCTGTTGGCCGGCATCCAGCGCTACTTCGCCAAGAACCCGCCCATGGCGCGTAACCGGGCCTTGTGACGTTTCTTCAATCGTGCTTTCGCTCGCGTTCGCGCTGGCGCAGCACGTCGATCAGCACATTGAAAGTGCGCGCCAGGTGGCCGATCTCATCCTGCGTCTTGACCGTGAGGTTGGCCGCCTCGTAGTCGCCGTTCTTCAAGGCATGGGCGGCGCGTGTCAGGGCGCGGATGGGCTGCACGATGGTGCGGGCGAACATCAAGGCCAAGGCCGTGAACAGCAGGCCCACCAGGCCCACGCTCCACAGCAACTGCGTGAACAGGCGCTTGAGCGGCGCCTCGAACAGCGCCTGTGATTCGCCCACGCCCACCACCCAGTTGTGGCCCTTGACGGGCGCGTAGCCTGCGATCTCCTGGCTGTTCGACACGGTGGAGTGGTAATCCACGTGGCCCACGTCTTGCGCGCCCACCATCACTTTGGCCAGCTCGGGCATGTTCAGGCTGTCGATGTGGTCACGCGCAAAGCGCTGGTCGCTGCGGATCTCGGCCGCCTTGGCGGCGGGCAAGGCGGCCAGGCTGCTGTACAGCAAGGTGGCGTTGGGGTGGTACAGCAAGATGCCATCGCCATCGACCAGGAAGGGCTGGCGCACCGAATCCTCTTGCGCCTCGTTGAGTATGGACACCACCGAGGTGGCCTTCAGGCGCAACACCACCGCGCCGATCACCTGGCGGCTTTCGTCAAACACCGGGTAGGCGAAGAACATGCCCGCCGTGCCCGTCACCGCGCCGACAACGATGCCGGTGATGTGTGGTCGCCCCGCCATGGCCGCCTTGAAGTACTCGCGGAACTTGAAGTTCTTGCCCATCACCGTGGCATCGCTGGACACCACGGCCGTGCCCGCGGTATCCATCACCATGATCAGGTGGATGTCGGGGTTAGAGCTCACCAGCGAATCTACCTTGGCCTTGATGGCGGGGTGGCGGGCCGCCAGCGGCTGGGCCAGGAAGTCGACAAAATCGGCGTCGTTGCCCATGGCCCGCGCCTGGTTCTGGCTGTCGGTGATCAACTGCGACAGGCGCCCGGCCGTGCTGCGGGCCAGGTGCTCCAGGTTCTGCAGTTCGCTGGCAGACACGGTGGCCAGGCTGGCGTGGTGGTTGTAGTACGCAGTGATCATCATCGGCATGAGCGCGGTCAGCACCATGGCCAGCGTCATCTTGAGCGCCAGGGGCCAGGAAGAAGGCGAAGTCGCCCCACGCAGGTACACGCCCAACCGCGCTTTCAAAAGATGGGGGGATTTCTTTATCAGGGCCCAGCCGGGCAGGTCCAGGTGATGAGCGGCATCACCGGCGCGCAAGGCCTCCTGCAGGCCCATGCTGGCCGCGTGGGCCGCGAACAAGGCACGGCGCCACGATTGGATGTCTTGCGGCCGCTGCGTCGGGTCCATTTGCAGCGCCCAATCGATGGCGCCCAGGAACTGCGGACTGAAGCGCCCCTCGCCCGCTTGCACCGCAGGCACCAGCGGATCTTGCGGCGCCATCTGCCGGTCCAGCGCATCGGGCGGCTTCTTGCCGGTGACCAGCCAGTACAGCGTGGCGCCAAAGGCGTAGATGTCGGTCCAGGCGCCCTGTTGGCCGTCTTCGTATTGTTCGATGGGCGCGTAGCCTGGGGTGACGGCGATGTCGGCCTGGTCTGAGGCGCCCACCGCCTGCCGCGCAGAGCCAAAATCCAGCAGCACCAGTGAGCCATCGGACTTGCGCACCTGGATGTTGTCGGGCTTGATGTCGCGGTGCAGGAAGCCCGCCGCGTGCACCACCGACAGGCCGTCCAGCAAAGGCTGCAACAGCAGGGACAAGGCCTTCTCGCCCTTGTTGGCGTGCTGGGGCCACCATGCCTTGAGCGGGCTGCCGCGCTCGTATTCCAGCACCATGTAGGCGGTCTGGTGGGCCTCGAAGAAGCGGGCCACGCGCACGATGTTGGGGTGGCGGAAAGTGGCCAGGGTGCGGCCTTCGATCAGGAAGCTGTCCAGCCCATTTTTGTAGCGATCGCGGTGGCGCGTGGAATGGGCCGACACGGTCTTGCCCGAGGTGCGAAAGGCGATCTCTTCGGGCAGGTACTCCTTGATGGCCACGCGCGAGTTCAGGTTGACGTCGGTGGCCAGGTAGGTGATGCCGAAGCCGCCCTGGCCCAGCACGCGGTCGATGCGGTATTCGTGCAGGCGAAAGCCTGCTGGCAAGGCCAAGGCAGTGCCGCCGTTCTGCGCTGGGCGGGGGGGCGGCGTGGCCGGGGCTGGTGCCATTGGCGTGGCGGTGCTGCCCTTGGGCCAATGCGGGTCAATGAGGGTCTGGTCGTCGTCCTGCGGGCAGGCTGGCGCCACCACCGTTTTGTCGGGGTCGTCCAGCTCGCTGTCCACCGTGTTCATGCCGTGCTGTGCTCCAGGTCGCCCAGCAGGCAGTGTCCCTCAGTTCGTGCGCCTGCATCCGCGCCACCGTGCTTGCATCGGCGATTCAGCAGCAAAGATGCACACGAAACCTGATCCCCGACAATGGCCCATGCCCATCACTTTTGCATTGCTCGCGTGCGCCATCGCTTCGGCATGGTGGCCCACCAAGGCGCTTCCTGGCAGCAAGGGATTGCTGCTTGCGCCCTGGATGATCTTGTTCGCGGCCGCCATGGTGTCGGCTTGCTTCGCTGGGGTGTTGACCGCCACTGCCGTCGTGGCGCTCCTTGTGATGACGGGCATTTGCTTGAAGGCCGCGAGCCTGGAGACGCGCCAGCAGCAAGCCGGGGCCTGGACTTGGGCTGCAGGAGGGCTGGGCTTGGCCTTGGCAGTGCATGCCCTGCCCGGCTTTCACAACCCCTTGCTGGTCAACGCCGTGCGCACGACCCCGGATGCGGTGCCCTTCACGCTGTACGCCAATTTCGACAAGGGCAGCGTCGGCCTGTTGCTACTGGCCTGTTTGGCGCCCCGCCTGGCCTCCTGGCAAGATGCGCGCGCTGCCGTGGCGCCGACGCTGGTCGCCGCTGTGGCCACTGCAGCCGTGTCGATTGGTGCGGCTTGGCTGGCCGGCCAGGTGCGCTTTGACCCCAAGCTGGGCGCCGCACTGCCGCCGTTTGCGCCAACCTTCCTGTTCGTCAACTTGTTCTTCACCTGTGTGGCTGAAGAGGCGTTCTTTCGTGGGCTGATTCAGGAGCGGCTGACGCGCGCCCTGGCGCACCGACCGGGGCTGATGTTCTTGCCCATCCTCGTGTCTGCCACCTTGTTCGGACTGGCGCATCTGGGGGGCGGGCCGCTCTACATGGCGTTTGCCACACTCGCCGGGCTGGGTTATGCGGGGGTGTACGCCAAGACTCGTCGCGTGGAGGCTGCGGTGGTGACGCACTTTGCGGTCAATGCGATGCACTTCGTTTTCTTTACTTATCCGGCTTGGGGCAGATGACAGTGTTGGGGTGGGGTGACTGGTGCCTCATGACATTCCTCGGCCGCTCGAGCCTGCGAGCATGATCTCTGCAGGCGCGCGCGCTCATACCTTGGCGAGGAAGGACGCCGCATCACCCGCTTCACATTTCCAGTCTGCGAAGACCCCGACGAGATTGCATTCCACGCAGTGGCAAGCAATGTAGTACCAGCGCACGTCATGTGTGCCCTCGTACACGGAGACGCCGGACATCAGCTCGAACACCTCGTTCTCGCACACGCACTCGTGCGCCTCGGGGGCGGCCTCATCAACGTAGTCCGCGCTGTCGCCCATCAGGTGTTCCTGCCCGCAGTCGGTGCAGGTGCGGATTGCCACGCCGGCTTCTTCATCGGTCTGCAGCGCAAAAGTCCGGCACCCGCAATCGCATTTGGACGAGGCAAACCGGACGGCCTCATGGCGATTCGCAACGCTGTAGCTGCGCAGCTCGGCTTGGGTGTCGCCGGACGTCGTCCCGTACCAGAACTCGCCCTTCTTCGTCAGTGCCATTGATGCTGTTCCATTCTTCAAGGTGGGCTTCCCGGCAGAATGACGCCAGGCTCGCCCCGATCATCTGGATTTTGCCTGGAGGCACGGTGAATCGTCGTCAAGGGCCCGGGTCGGGGTGATCGCCGACAAGGGCTGCGGACATCCTTGAATGCCGATTCTTGGAGGTCGCAGCCATCCGGCGGCCTCTCCGGTTCGAATGGCTCCTATCGGCCTGGAGCCGAAACGCATAGGCGACCGGCAGGTGTGCAGCGAAAGCGGGTACTGGCCAACGGCTGCTTTCTGGTTCGTCATGACCAGGGCCAATCACGTGAAGTCATTTTGGGCGTGCGCTCTGGCTAGGAAGGCAATCGAATCTCCCGGAACGCCTCACCAAGCTGAAGCGCCGCACTTCGCCTGTCGCCCATATCGACCAGCATGTCGAGAACCCGCAGGAACCTCTGAGCCAAACTCAGCTTCATCGGTGCGTCGCGATGTGCGAAGTGCTGTACCAGCTCCGCGATGCGCGCCGGAATGAACGTGCCACGCCAACCATTTAGCTTGTTAGGTCCGTCGCCAATAATCGCGAGCACTTGGTCCACGAAGGCTTCGGCCGGGTAGTTGGCCCTCGCCCGTTCACAGAGCGTCAGGAACTGGTCCATCACGGGAGCAGCCCATCCGCCGGCGCGAACAAAACGATCGACCAAGGGCAGGATACGGCTGATTTCGGACCAGTCGCCATTGACGTAGCGAGCGGACAATTCTGCGCGATCGACTGAGACAAACATCAACGTGCGAACAAGCTCGGGCTGATCGAAACCAGAAAACTCTCCGCTCCGATAGGCGCCATGCTTGAAGGCAGCGTCCTTGAGAAGTCGCCCAAGACAGAGGTCCAGTGTCGCGACTGCGTCCGTTGGAACGAGCGTCGCATCGTAAACGTAGGCGCAAACGTAGGTGCTCGCGAATGGAGATAGGAGAGCCCAGCAATTGTCACCCTCTAGGCCCAAGATCGGGTCGAGGAAGAGGGCCTGAAACTCGCTAAGCGGGAGCAATCCGGCTACGTGGCCGAGCCTCGACCCTAGGGTGTGGGTCCATTCAAAGATGCTAGTCGTCGAACGATCTCGACGTCCGGGCTTCGCCCAAGGCGGCGCATTTTTCTGGTTGGTCCAGTCGAGCACACCGGCGAGGAAATCGAGGAGCACACTTTTCGCCTCACTCGCTAGGATCTCATTGAACGGAATGCGCTTGAGAACTTCTGCGGCCTGCTTTGAGTGCCAGAAGACATCTGGTTCACCCCACACCTCTGCCGCGTCGGGTACATCATCCGTGTCGTCTTCCTCATAGATCTGACGCCCACGTCGGCCGTTCCCCGATACGACCTTTACCCAAGCGGGAGGCGGCAACTGAAGGTGGGGCCATCCGCTTCCCTCCTCATAGAATGCGAGCGCCACTTTAACCGCCTCTTGCGCCTCGCTCGACGAGTGGAGCGCTTCACTGTGCTGCTGGGGCTGATCGCGCGGCCGCGGTGGGACATGGCAGAGGCAAAGTGCCAAACTCAGCGCGGCCCAAGCCAGCTTGGGGTTCTGGCTCCAAAGCTTGCAGGCTTCTTCGAGCGCAGCCAACGAAACGACCTCGAGTGGGTGCGAAATCAGCTCGAGTAAGTCACGCGCCGCGCGGTGCGGCGCCGTACCTTCACGGAGATCCGCCGCGAGGCCTCGTGCCACGTAGATCGCCTGGTGCCACGGGATTACGGAACCAGGCGACCCCATCAGATCGGGCTTTTCTGCCAGACGGACCGCGCGCCCTAGAACATCACGAGCCCACTCAAGGTCTTCTGGAGTGCGCCCTTCTCGGAAGTTGAGCGTGATGGCCGCAGTAGCAGCGACCGCACCTCGACGCATGCCCAATTGCTCTTCCTCGTTCTCCTCGTTCGAGAGCTCGAACAAGTCGCTGGCGTCCGCCTCTCTGGCCGATGCGATGGCCCCGTCGACCGTGTAGGAGTCACCCAGCTTCTTCTCTTCGAAGGACTTGGACGCCCACGTCCAAAGGCCCATCTGTCTAAGCTGCTTAGATGCCTCTTCGGCCCTAGCGACGTTTTCAGGCTTCGCGGCAGAGGGGCTGATGTGGACAATTGCAACCTCGTCTGAATCCCCTTTGGCGCGGAACGCTTGATAGTTTTTCGGGTCCGCCAGTTCGGCATATTCGAGGGCTTGAGCTGTGAGGTGCTCCCGTGCTTTCGGAATGTTGCGGTGCTCTTCGTACTGGTAGGGAAGATCGTTCTTGAAATTGAGGATCGCGTCACGGGCTCGGTCACAGATGGGCCCCGCTGCAAAGACGAACCTAGGCACCATCCAACTAAGCTGTGTTTTACGAACTGGCCGAGCATTTGCGGCTTTGACTGCCTCAATATGAGGCCTGTCGGTGCGATGCGTGAACCCGATTAGGTTAGCGGTCGGCGAGAGGTCCTGCCCCAGTCGGTTGTGGTCTGCGGCCAACAGGCGTTGTGCGGTCAAGAGCGGAAACGTCGCTTCGGACACCGTCTCGGTGTGTAGTGCGAGCATCCCTGCGGTGCCCAGGATCGCGATGCACTCGTTCCCCTCGACGATATGCTGAATCAGTTCGTCAACGGGCCGATCGCGCGCAACCTCAGCGAAGCACCACTCCTCAAGCGCCATGAACCCGCAGCCGATGACTTTCGGCGCCCACGTCGACCGAAACCATAGGTACTCGCGGTCAGAGCCCCAGAACCTTTGGGTACCCCAGGGAAACTTTAGATCAAGCGGTATGGGGGTGCCACCAGGCTCTCGTGAGTGACGATGCAGCTGTCGCCACGCGGTCATCGCGTGATTGCAAAGTTCCCGCAGGAGTCGCAGTGCCTCGTCGGGCGATGACTGGAAAAGCGAGTGAAAGGGCTCTCGAAGCGGCGAAGGGGGCCAGAAGCTTCGGTGATCGTCGTGGATCGATAGCCTTTCCCAGTCGTGGTAGCTGAAATCGCCGACGGATCGCAGATGGAACCCGCCCGACAGCGCCATTTGCTCTCGGCGCGTGCGTTCTGCTTCCGGCTTGGACAGAATGGTCTTTCGCCACTTGGCTGCGCTACGAAGCTCCTGCTCTTCTCGGGTGACTTGATCGTCTGGCAGCTCCTTGCGTAGGAACGCCAGCGAAAGGTCGACAACTGACTTGGGAAGCGATTGGGCGAGGACGGGTGAGTAGGCGAGGATGTCATGAAACGCGTCGTCACGGATGCTTTCGAAATTGGTGACCCGCTGCAAATAGTCGGACGCGAGGATCGGCTCGGCTCTCGACGATCTCAAGAGAAGCTGGCCCAGGGATTTTCGGAAAGCGCCCAAGTCGGGCACCTTCTCCCAGTACGCAGAGTTCTCGTCCGGCCCATCGGCGGTACTCATCGCGTCGATGGCGGCAAGCCAAGTGGCGCATTGTTGGAGAAGAGCGTGAGACGTCGGGTTGCGAAGGTCGGCGAGGGCGTTCTGCCAGACCTCGAAGATAGCGACAATCTCTGGATAGAGTCTCTGTGGAATGTCTGAAATGCGCCGGAGGATAAAGTCGATGAGGCGACGCCACGCGGCGAAGTCGGAAGGCCAACCGAGAAGATCAGCGAACCGTTGGCGTTGCTCCTGTGGGAGCGCTCCAGCGAGGATGTTCGCGTTTGGGGAGGTCTTCTCAGCCTGAAACCAGATGAGCGCCCTCCTGAAAAGGCGGAAGTCGTCGGCAAAGACGGCTGTCGTGAATTGGTCCTCATCAACTTCGAACCTCGCAGTTCCAAGGGGACCGACCAACCACGCTCGCAACCATTGTGATCTAAGGTCCGAACCATCGGTTTGGGCGAGATACGTCGGCCAGTCTTTTCCCTTTGTGTACTCCCATTGGGAGACGAGTTCGACGACGCGTGCGACCGCCGGTGGCTCGCCGCAGGCCTTGATCTCTCCCATCCATTGGGCCCCGCGATCGGCGAGGACATGGAAGAAGGCCCATTCGAAAAAGATATCGTGAGCGAAGCGGACGGAGATCCCTTCGCGAGCGTTTTGAAGTATGCCGTCGGATCTTAGGTCATCGATGTGCGCGACCGAGGTTAGTTGGCTTAGGCCAATCGGCTGGCTAAGCTGACGAGCACGAACACGCGCCAAGTCGAGCAGCGTGCGCTGCCGTTCAATCGCGCGTTGGCCGGTCTCGTTGTAGCCACCCCGCCGCCACCAATTCTCGATCAGATCGACTTCAGATTGGGGCGCGAATGTCGGGGCGCTGGGGTCGGCTACGTAACTCTGGTTCAGCACCTTCGCAAAAAAGGGGCGTCGGCCGATCTCTTGCACCTGGGCTGATCCGAACAGAAGTGGCCTCAGATGTGGCTTGGCTTTTGCCAGCGTCTCCGCCTCTTCGTCGCTCAGCTGATCAACGCCAAGCGTCTCGACCTTCAGAACATCAAAAAAGTCGCCCAACCAATTGCGAAGCACTTCAATGCCGCTGTCGCGAAGCGATACGACCACGCGCCAGTTATTGAGCAACGGCGACTCCACGATGGCGCGGACCACGTCCAGGATGACGGGCTGGTTTGCTTTCTCGATCCGATCGATCGCATCGACGAAGAGTATGGGAGTGCCTACGGCCCCGACCTCCACGAGAAGTTGTTCCAAAGGAGCGCCCGAGAGGCCCTGCGAGGTCGCGTAGCTGATCCAGCTGGTGCCTTCGAGCTGTTCGGCTTTGAGGAAGAGGACCGGCCCACGTTCTAGCGCGCGCTCTACCGCGCGCCTCACCACGACTGATTTTCCACTTCCTGGCAGTCCACGGACTTGAACTAGACGGGCCATGGTGAGCTTCGCGTTCAGAGTCTCAAGGAGCGAAGTTCGGTCGAGCTGCGTTCCGCCGACATCATCCGGAATGAGGTTTGCGTAGCTCTTTGCGAGCTCCGTCAACTTGTCGAGGTCTACCGGCCCGATCGCCTTCAACTGTTCATTCATAGCCACCAGTAGCTCTCGGTGGTCTGTCGCGTTAGCCTGAACTATCGCCGCAGTGCCCGGATCACGAACCGCACCCATGATGCTGGCCTTGAGCACAGCAACAGCAAGCGAAATCACCGATTCGGCGTGCTGGCGATCCTCATGTGAGTTCAGCATGTAGCTTGCGACGAGTGCCTCATAGTCATCTCGATGAACTGCCACCCCGGTCAGCTTGGCCTTCGCAACTACCTTGAGAAGACGCTGAACATCCGTTTGCGAAAGCCATTCCTGAACATGCGGCTTCTTGAACCAGTCTGGTCGAATCGCGGCCGCGCCCAACTCCATCAGCGCACGCTTCCACCACGCGTGATCCAGATCGACGGCGCCCAATCTGTTCAGGGCCTCGTCGAGGATTTCCTCAGCGTGGTCGACTGGGACAGCCTCCGGAACTTTTCCAGCAGAGCGTTCCGCATAAAGTTGCTTGCCCTTGGGCAGCAAGGCTCCCGCAATAGAGGTAAGAAGCCGGAACACGGTTGCTGTAATGCTCATGAAAAGTAGATTCCTTTTGGTCCAGCGCATGGCGTTTGCTCGCGCGCCTGGCAACGTGCCAGGTGACCCCGATGCGCTACGTCTAGTCGCGCTTGTCACATGCTTCACTGATCCTGCATCAGTATGCGGTTGAGCTTACCAGTGCGTCGGAAGAGGCGTACGTTGTCAATCAGCCCACAGCTGGGGAGCGTTTGCGCCAAGGACCTCTACCGACCTGTTCGCGGCGCCCCCTTGAACGAAATCATTGCAGCCTGAATGATCGTCATTTGGCTGACTTGAGTGACGGGTTTGGAGTGACCAGCTCGAAAGCTAAACGGCCGCCATCAGCCTTGACCTGCCAGTCGGGTGAATACGTTGCTCGGCAGCTCATGGCCGTTAACTGATCTAAAAAAACGCCCCACATAGGCCAGTCGTAACTCTGTGGCACGAGTCGCCACCAATTTGGCGCCCGAAGATGGAATGAACGCGTCAAAAAAAACCACTCATGACCGCAGCATCAGGGCCTGCTGGCTGGTGAACCGCCGGGCTTGGCCGGTGATGGGATCGGTGAACTCGATGCCCTTGGCCAGCAGTTGCAAAGGCTTGGCATGGTCATCGCTGTCGGCCGCGAACAGCCGCGGATAGATCAGGTCGTTCACGATGGGCAACCCCAAGGCCGCGCAGTGCACGCGCAACTGGTGCTTGCGGCCGGTGACGGGGCTCAGGGCGTACAGGGCCAGGTCGCCTTGCACCTTCAGCACGTCGATGCGCGTCTCGGTGTTGGGCTCGCCAGGCACCTCGCGCATCTGCATGAAGTGCTCGTCTTCTTCCAGGCGGCTTTGGCGGATCAGCGGCCAGGCCAGATCAGGGCGCCAGGGGGCCACAGCCTGGTAGTGCTTGGTGGCGGTCCTTTGCGAGAACACGCCTTGGTAAGGGCCGCGGGTGGACGGCTGGATCGAGAACAGCACGATGCCCGCCGTCTCGCGGTCCAGGCGGTGGATGGGGGCCAGGGTGTCGATGCCCAGCTTGCGCTTCAGGCGCACCAGCAATGTCTCTTGCAGGTAACGGCCACCAGGGGTGACGGGCATGAAGTGCGGCTTGTCGGCCACCACGATGTGCTCATCCTGGAAGAGCACAACCTCGTCAAACGGCAGGCGCGGCTCGGCCTCAAGCGATCGGTAGTAATACAGGCGCAGGTTGGCTTGGTAAGCACGTTCCAGTGTGACCGGCACACCATGTTCGTCAACCACCTCGCCTGCCTGCATGCGCGCCTGCCAAGTCGCGGCGGAGACTGCAGGAAACTGCTGCACCAGGAAGTCGGCCATGGTGCGCCAGGGGCCGGGTGGCAAGGCCACGCAGCTGGGGCCGACGCCGCCCTTGGTGGGCAGGGGCCGCGGCTTGGCAGACACGCTACTGGCTGCCTTTGGCCAGCCGTTTGGCGCGCTGCAGCCGCCACTGCTCGTCGGGGTCGCCGGCGTACACGTCTTCGGCCGTGGTGTCGGTTTGCTGCAAGTGCGTGTCGAGTGCGATCCGGTTGTCGAAGACGAAGCACTCGCCTTCCCAATCCTTGTCGGCATCGGGCATCTGGGCGAAGTAGCTCAGGATGCCGCCTTCCAGCTGGTACACCGGGATGTCCATGTCCAGCATCCAGGCGCTGGTCTTTTCGCAGCGGATGCCGCCGGTGCAGTACATGGCCACGCGCTTGCCTTCGGCCTTCCACTCATCCACGTGCGCTTCGATGTAGCGCGGCAGATCGCGGAAGGTGTGCACCTGCGGATCGACCGCGTTCTTGAAGCGCCCCAGCTTGAACTCGAAGCTGTTGCGGTTGTCGATCAGGACCACGTCGTCCTGCTGGATCAGCTCACGCCACTCCTGCGGGCTGACGTTGATGCCGGTCTGGTGGATGGCGTCCACGCCTTCAACGCCCAGGGGCAGGATCTCGGGCTTGTGGTGCACCTTCATCTTGAAGAAGGGCCGAGTCTTGCAGGGGCTGCGCTTGAAGGTCATGCCGCCAAACAGGCCCGCCACGCGCGGGTCAGCCAGCAGCGCCGCATGAAACGCATCCAGCGCTTCAGGCTTGGCCGCGACCATGCCATTAATCCCTTCGGTGGCCACCAGGATGCTGCCGGTCAGGCCTTGCGTGATCTCGCGCAGGGCCAAGGTGCAAGCCTCGGGGTCTGCGATGGCCACGAACTTGTAGAAGGACTCGTGGACGATGTCCAGCAGGTCAGCCATGTCAGACATCAACGCGGTTGGCCATGGCCTCACCAAGGCGGACCGGGCCGGTCGAAGCCCACTTGGGGTTGAAGGTCAAGGGGCCTTTGGGGAACAGCATCACCACGGTCGAGCCCAGCAGGAAGCGGCCCATCTCATCGCCTTTTTTCAGCACGATGGACTGGTCGGTGTAACGCCATTCGCGCACTTCCTTGGCCCGGGGCGGGTTCACCACGCCATGCCACACCGTGGCCATGCTGCCCACGATGGTGGCACCCACCAGGGTCAGCACGAAGGGGCCGCGCTCGGTCTCGAACACGCAGACCACGCGCTCATTGCGGGCAAACAGGCCGGGCACACCGCGCGCCGTGGCGGGGTTCACAGAGAACAAATCGCCCGGCACATAGATCATGCGGGTCAGGCGGCCATCGCAAGGCATGTGGATGCGGTGGTAATCCTTGGGGCTGAGGTAGATGGTGGCGAAGTGCCCGTCCTGGAACTGCGCGGCCAGCAAGGCATCGCCGCCCACCAAGGCCTGGGCGGAGTAATGGTGGCCCTTGGCCTGGAAAATCTGGTCGCCGGCAATGGGGCCGACCTGGCTGATGGCGCCATCGACCGGGCAGATCAGGTCGGCCTGGGCCAGGGGCCGTGCACCCGGCTTCAGCGGCCGGGTGAAGAACTCATTGAAGGTGGGGTAGCTGGCGATGTCGGGGTTGGCGGCCTCGGCCATGTTCACGCCATAGCGCCCCACAAACCAGCGGATGAAGCGGGTGGTCAGCGCCCCGCCCTTGATCCACGCCATGCGCCCGGCAAAAGCGGTCAGGGCCTGCTTGGGCAGGACGTACTGCAGCATGACAAAGAGACGGTCTGACACGGCGGCTACCAATGCTGTGGGGAGGGGCCGCTATTGTATCGATCGGCCATTGGGCCGCGCTCAGGCCAGGGCCTTGCCCTTGCGGCTCGCGCGCCAGCCACCATACAGCGCCACCACACCGGGGATCAGGATCATCGCCCAGATGATCTTGCTCAGGTTCGCTTGCACGACCGGGATGTTGCCGAAGAAGTAGCCCACGACCGTCAGGCCCACCACCCAGATCACGGCGCCGACCACGTTGTAGGCGGTGAAAGTGGCGCGGTTCATCTCCGCCACGCCGGCCACGAAGGGCGCGAAAGTGCGGATGAAGGGCATGAAGCGCGCGATGATGATGGTGATGCCGCCGTGCTTCTCGTAAAAGCTGTGGGCCGCCTCGAAGGCCCGGCGGTTGAACCAGCGGGAGTTCTCCCACTGGAAGACCTTGGGCCCGATGGCCCGGCCGATGGTGTAGTTGACCTGGTCCCCCAGGATGGCGGCCACCAGCAGCACGGCGATGGCCACGGGCAGGTTGATGGCGCCAGCGCCAGCCAGGGCCCCCACGATGAACAGCAGTGAATCGCCCGGCAGGAAAGGCATCACCACCAGCCCGGTCTCCACGAACACGATCAGGAACAGCAGGGCATACACCCACGCGCCGTAGTTTTGAACGAAATCCGCCAGGTGCTGGTCGACGTGGAGGATGAAATCGAGGATGAAATGAGCGATGTCCATGCGCCCATTATCGGGGGGCTTCGTACAATCCCTTGATGACGACCTCCTCCGCCCGCCGAAACATCCGCGAATTGCCCGACGAACTGATCAGCCAGATCGCGGCTGGCGAGGTGGTCGAGCGCCCTGCTTCCGTGGTGCGTGAGTTGGTGGACAACGCTCTGGACGCGGGCGCGCGCCAGATCACCGTCAAGCTGCTGGCCGGCGGCATCCGCCAGATCCTGGTCGAGGACGACGGCAGCGGCATCCCGATTGACGAACTGCCCTTGGCCTTGAAACGCCACGCCACCAGCAAGATCGGCTCTTTGCACGATCTGGAAAGCGTGGCGACCATGGGGTTCCGGGGCGAGGCCCTGGCGGCGATTGCCTCGGTGTCGGACATGGCGATCGCCAGCCGCACGGTGGACGACGCCCACGCGCACCGGCTGGACGCCCGATCCGGCGAATTGACCCCGGCCGCGCGCGGTGTGGGCACCAGCGTCGAAGTGCGCGAGCTGTTTTTCAGCACGCCAGCGCGCCGCAAGTTTTTGAAGACCGAAGGCACGGAGCTGGCCCATTGCCTGGAAGCCGTGCGGCGCCACGCCCTGGCCCGGCCCGATGTGGGCTTCGCCGTGTGGCACGAGGGCAAGCTGGTGGAGCAATGGCGCGCCGGCTCGCCCGATCAGCGCGTGGTCGATGTGCTGGGCGATGACTTCATGTCGACCTCGCGCGCGGTCGAGTTGAGCATGGGCCCGATGCGCGTGTACGGCTACGCCGGCCTGCCCGACGCGGCCCGCTCGCGCGCCGACCAGCAGTATTTCTACGTCAATGGCCGGCATGTGCGCGACAAGCTGCTGAGCCATGGCGTGCGCGCCGCGTATGAAGACGTGCTGCACGGCTCGCGTCAGCCCACGTATGTGCTGTTCATCGAGATTGCGCCCGACCGGGTCGATGTGAACGTGCACCCTACCAAGATTGAGGTGCGCTTCCGCGATTCGCGCGAGGTGCACCAGGCGGTGCGCAAGTCGGTTGAGGCGGCGCTGGCTTTGTCGCGGGCGACTTTGGCAGCGGCGGGCGATGCGGGTGTGCCGTTGGCGGCCTCCGCCAGCGCCGTTGATGGCGCGGCGCCTTCATCAGTGCAGGCGCCCTTGTCGGTCAACCAGCAAAGCCCGCTGGCCTGGCAACGGCCGGCCGACGCGGCACCGGAGCGCCGCTGGGCGGGCTGGCCGCAGGCTGATGAGGGCGGGTCGTCCTTCCTTGCTTCGGAGCGCATGCCCTTGTCCAACTTTGGGCGGCCGGCGTCCGATCAAGACCAACCCACGTCGTTCGGCTTCGCGCCCGAATCGCTGAGGCCGGTAACCACACAGCCCGCTGAAACCCCTTCGCACGAATGGCCCCTGGGCCGCGCGCTGGCGCAGGTCGGCGGCGTGTTCGTGCTGGCGGAGAACGCCCAAGGCCTGGTCATCGTCGACATGCACGCCGCCCATGAGCGCATCGTCTACGAACGCCTGAAGGCGCAACTGGCGCACGAGCGGCTGGAAAGCCAGCCCCTGTTGATCCCGCAAAGCTTTGCCGCCACGCCGCAAGAAATTGCCACCGCCGAATCGCAACGCGAGGCCTTGATCAGCCTGGGCCTGGACATCGACGCGCTGGGCCCCACCACCCTGGCCTTGCGCTCGGTGCCGCTGGCCCTGACGCAAGCCGATGGCGTGGACCTGGCCCGCTCGGTGCTGGCCGAACTGGCGCAGCTTGATGCCAGCGACGTGATCAAACGCGCGCAACATGAACTGCTGGCCACCATGGCCTGCCACGGCGCCGTGCGCGCCAACCGGCAACTCACCATCACCGAGATGAACGCACTGCTGCGCGACATGGAAGCCACCGACCGCGCGGACCAATGCAACCACGGCCGCCCCACCTGGCGGCAACTTTCCATGCGTGAACTCGACGCCCTGTTCATGCGCGGCCGCTGAACGAAACGAAGGCCCCCATGACCGAACGCAAGAAAATCATCCTGGCCAACAAGCCAGCCACCCCCGATGCCGAGCACGATGCTTTCGCGCCCCGGCGCCCGCCTGTGCGAGGCGCAGGCTCGGCACCCCGCAAACGCATGACTGTTGAGGAAGCCGAGCAGGCGGCCAAGGCACGTGAGGAAGCGGCCAAGGCCGCGGCACAAGCGCCTGCGGCCGCGCCAAGGGATGAATCGCGCTGGCCTGGCGAGCGTCCACGCACACCCGCCCCGCGCCGCGATGAGCGGGATCGCCCTGCCGCCGACCGGCCTCGGGATGACCGCCCGCGTGGCCCCGTGCCGCAGCGTTTCGATGACCGCCGCCCTGATCCGCGCAACGACCAGCGCCCGCCGCGCCAGGATCCCCGCAGCCAAGCACCGCGCGGCCCTCGGCAGGACAACCGCCCCAACACGCCGCCACCGCCTCAGCAGGACTTCCGCAAAGACGGCCGCCGCGCCCAGGGCCCACGCCCCACGCCCGTTCAACAACCCACCGACGGCAGCGTCGAGCACGATGGCCGCATTCGCCTCTCCAAGCTGATGAGCGAGCGCGGCCTGTCCTCGCGCCGCGAAGCCGACGAGTGGATCGAACACGGCTGGGTGCTGGTCGATGGCGAAGTGGTCAGCGAACTCGGCTCGCGCGTCTACCCGCACCAAGACATCACCATTGACGTGGCCGCCAAGACGCAGCAGGCCCAACGCGTCACCATCCTGATCAACAAGCCCATCGGCTACGTGAGCGGCCAAGCTGAAGATGGCTACGAGCCCGCCTTCGTGCTGATCCGCCCCGAGAACCAATGGAAGGAAGGTGACCGCACCAAGCTGAGCTTGACGCGTGGTCACCTCAAGCACCTGGCCCCCGCCGGCCGGCTCGACATCGACTCCACCGGGCTGCTGGTGCTGACGCAAGATGGCCGAATCGCGCGCGAACTCATCGGCGAGGATTCGAACGTCGAGAAGGAGTACCTGGTGCGCGTTGAGCTGCCCGAGAACCCCGATGAGAAGAACATCTCGGGCGTCTTCCCTGGCGAGCTGATGGACAAGCTGCGCCATGGCCTGATGCTCGACGGCATCGAGCTCAAACCCGCCAAGGTGTCGTGGCAGAACGAACAGCAACTGCGCTTCGTGCTCCGCGAAGGCCGCAAGCGCCAGATCCGCCGCATGTGCGAGCAGGTCGGCCTGAAGGTGGTGGGCCTCAAGCGCGTGCGCATGGGCCGCATCGTGCTGGGCAACCTGCCGCTGGGCCAATGGCGCTTCCTGCAGCCTGATGAACGCTTCTGAGGCACCCCGCCCACCCGCAACCTGGGTGGTCGTGGTGGCGCTGTCCCTGCTGTTGGGCCTGCAACCCATCACCACCGACGTTTACCTGCCCGCCTTGCCGCAGATGCAACGCGCGCTGGGCGTCAGTCCCTCGGCCTCGCAACTGACCCTGTCGGTGCTGGTGCTGGCCTTTGGCATCGGGCAACTGGTGTGGGGGCCGGTGGCCGACCGGGTGGGGCGCCGCCCTGTGTTGCGTTGGGGGCTGAGCCTGTTCGTGGTGGCCAGCGGCCTGACCTTCATCGCCGACAGCTTGAGCCTGATGGTGGCCGCCCGCGCCGCGCAAGGCGCTTGCTTGTCCGCTGCCGTGGTCTGCGGGCGCGCCATGGTCCGCGACCTTTACGCCCCCGCCGAGGGCGCCCGCATGATGGCCCACGGCATGGGCGGCCTGGGGCTCATCGCCCTCATGGGGCCGATCACTGGCGGCTTTCTGGCCACGCACCTGGGCTGGCGTTATGCCCTGGCGGCCGTCGGCGTGTTCGGCGCCATCACCTTGTTGTTCGTGGTCTGGCGCCTGCCCGAGACCTTGCCGCTGGATCGCCGCACACGCGCCACGCACCCCTTGAGCTTGCTGCAAGACTGGTGGGACATCGCCCGGCACCCCACCTTCCGCGCCCACGCCATGCTGACCTCCGCCACCTTTGGCGGCCTGTTCGTCTGCCTGGCAGGTGGGCCCTTCGTGTTCATCGACGTGCTGGGTTGCAGCCGCCAGGCCTTCGGCTTCGTCATGGCATCGTGGTCGGTCTCCTACCTGATCGGCGTGGCCTTGTGCCGCCGCATGCTGGTCAGCCGAGGCCTGATCGGCAGTGTGCGGGTGGCCGGACTGCTCACCCTGACGGGTGGCCTGTGGATGGCGGGCGTGTCGGCATACGCCGTACTGTCAGGCACCGTGCCGGGCATGTTCTGGATCCTGCCCGGCCTGTGGGTTTATGCCTGCGCCCACGGCATCCACCAGCCTTGCGGCCAGACCGGTGTGGTGGCCAGCTTTCCGCGCCACGCGGGCGCGGCGTCGGCCCTCTCAGGCTTCGTGCTGGCATCAATCGCCTTTGGTGTGGGCGCGCTGCTGGCCGCCGCCATGAAGCTGCCCCTGTGGGTGGGCACCATTTACCCGATGACGCTGGGCGTGTCCGTGGGCGCAGCCTGCACGGCCTGGGTGGCGCTGCACCTGGTGCAACGCGACGGCCTCGCCCCCGCACCGGTCTGACCTTGCCATGAGCCTGGACAACACACCCACCACCCTGATCCTGGCCGGCCCCACGGCCAGCGGCAAAACCGCCATCGCCCTGGGTCTGGCCGCGCACGCCCCGATCGAGATCATCAGCGTTGACTCGGCCCTGGTCTACCGCGGCATGGACATCGGCACCGCCAAGCCCACGCCCGATGAGTTAGCCGCCGTGCCGCACCACCTGATCGACATCCTCGATCCGCTGGAAAGCTACAGCGCCGCGCGCTTTGTGCGTGACACGCAGCGCCTGATGGCCGAGATCCGCGCGCGTGGCCACCACCCTGTGCTGGTGGGCGGCACCATGCTTTACATCAAGTCCCTGCTGGACGGCCTCGACGAGATGCCCCCGGCTGATCTTGCCGTGCGCGCGATGCTGGACGCCCGTGCTCAAGCCGAAGGCTGGGCCGCCTTGCACGCCGAGCTGGCCGTGGTCGACCCGGTGACCGCCACACGACTGCCCCCAGGCGACACCCAGCGCATCCAGCGTGCGCTGGAGGTGTGGCACAGCACTGGCAAGCCTCTGTCCAGCTTCCACCTGCGCGCTCCATCGCACGGCGAACAAGGCCCCGCCCACACTGTGCTGGTCTCACTGGAGCCCACCGAGCGCCCCTGGCTGCACCAGCGCATCGCCCAGCGTTTTGAACAAATGATGCAGGCCGGTTTCATCAATGAAGTGCAAGCACTGCGCCAACGCGGCGACCTGCACCTGGACCTGCCCTCCATGCGCTGCGTAGGCTACCGGCAGGTGTGGGAAGCGCTGGACGAAGGCCTGGACTTGAGCGAGGCCAAACACCTGGCCACCGTGACCGAACGCGGCATCGCCGCGACGCGGCAATTGGCCAAGCGCCAGCTGACCTGGCTGCGCGGCATGCCGTGGCGGCATGTGGTGGCGGCCGACGCGCCCGATGCGGTGGAACAGGCCCAGGCCTTGTTGACCCGGTCCGTGCTCACCTCATGATTTGGGCTGGTGCACATCGTGCGGGCCGCCACTGGCCTCGCGAACACGTTCGGCGTTGTGGGCCATGCGGCGCAAAAAATCGAGCAGGGTCTGCCATTCGTCGTGGCTGAATCCATCGAGAAACGCGTTGAGCGTTTCGCACAGCACCTTGGGCACATGGGCCGAAGCGGCCAGGCCTTCTTCGGTCAAGGCCAGGTGCACCACCCGCCGGTCTTGCGTGGATCGCTCACGGGTGCACAGGCCTTTGGCTTCCAGGCGGTCCAAGGTGCGCGTCAGGGCGCCAGCGTCCAGCTGCAGCTCGCGTGACAACTCTGCCAGCGTGTTGACGCGCCCTTGCCGCAGCAGGAACAAAGGCGTCCACTGGGCGTGCGTCAGGCCATGGGCCTCCAATTGGCGGTCCACATCGGTCACCAGGGCCAACATCACGCGCTTCATTAGGAAGCCCACACTGTCGGCACTGGAAAATCGCTCCGGCGAGTAGAAGTCAGCGCCTTGCAAGGCGCCCGTCGCCGGATCCGGTTTCTTGGTTGTCATGGAAAGAATTTAATTGCCTAAACAAATATTGTCAAGGCACCATAATCGCACCTCACCCCGGTTCACGTTTTGCATTCCATGCCCGATTCAGCTTCACCTCAGGCCGCACCCAAGGCATCGCCACAGTCCTTGAAAGGGCTGGCGCCGTTCCTGCGTCCGCACCGAGGCCGCATCATCATGGCGGTGTTGTTCCTGACGCTGGCCGCCGTCACCACGCTGGTGTTGCCCATCGCCTTGCGCACCTTGATCGACGACGGCTTCATGCCCGGCGACCCTGACCAGCGCGTGATGGCGCTGCGTGGTCACTTCCTGGCCTTGTTTGGCGTGGGGCTGGCCCTGGGCGTGTTTTCAGCCATGCGCTATTACTCGGTGACCTGGCTGGGCGAGCGCATCACCACCGACCTCAAGCGCGCGGTGTACAGCCATGTGCTGCGCCAAAGCCCCGAGTTTTTTGAACGCACACAGACCGGCGAAGTGCTGTCACGCCTGACCGGCGACACCACGCTGATCCAGACCGTGGTGGGCTCCAGCCTGTCGATCGGGCTGCGCAATGTGATCATGGGCCTGGGCGCGCTGACCATGCTCGTCATCACCAACCCCTATGTGATGGCACAGGTGTTGGGCATCCTGGTGCTGGTGGTGCTGCCGGCCATCGTTTATGGGCGCCGTGTGCGCAAGCTCTCGCGCAGCAGCCAGGACCGCCTGGCCGACTCCAGCGCCATTGCCGCCGAAGTGCTCAACGCCATCCCCGTGGTGCAAAGCCACACCGCCGAGGGCCGCGAGGCCGCGCGTTTTGGCCAATCGGCCGAAGAGGCGTTCAGCACGGGCGTGCGCCGCATCCGCGCCCGCGCCGTGCTGGTGGCCTTCATCATCAGCGCCACCGCGGGGGCCTTGTTGTTCGGCCTGTACCAGGGCACCCAGGCGGTCATCGAAGGCCGCATCACCGCCGGCCACATGAGCCAAACGGTGGTCTACGTCATCCTGCTGATCAGCTCGGTGGCGGCCTTGTCCGAGGTGTATGGCGAGGTGCTGCGCGCCGCCGGGGCCACCGAGCGGCTGATGGAGTTGCTGTCCACCCGCTCGGTCATCCAGGCGCCCGCCATCGCCCGCGCCCTGCCCGCCCGCCAAGGCGGTGCCAGCGTCAAGCTGGAGCACATTGGCTTCAACTACCCATCGCGGCCGAACCAGCCCGCGCTGCGCGACGTGAGCTTGATCGTCAACCCCGGCGAGACCGTGGCTTTGGTCGGCCCCAGCGGCGCAGGCAAGACCACCGTCTTCCAGTTGCTGCTGCGTTTTTACGATGCGCAATCAGGCCGCATCGAGCTAGACGGCGTCGCCATCCAAGACCTGAGCCTGGACAGCTTGCGCGAGCGCATCGGCATCGTCCCGCAAGACAGCACCGTGTTCTCGTCAAGCGCCATTGAAAACATCCGCTATGGCCGCCCCGAGGCCACCGACGATGAGGTGATCGCCGCCGCCAAGGCCGCCCACGCCCATGATTTCATCAGCCTGCTGCCCGAGGGGTATCAAACCTTTTTGGGCGAGCGCGGGGTGCGCCTGTCGGGTGGCCAACGCCAGCGCATCAGCATTGCCCGCGCCATATTGAAAGACGCGCCGCTGCTTTTGCTGGACGAAGCCACCAGCGCGCTGGACACCGAGAGTGAGCGCGCCGTGCAGGCCGCTCTGGAAGCGGCCATGCAGCACCGCACCACCCTGGTCATCGCCCACCGTTTGAGCACGGTGATCAACGCGGACCGCATCGCCGTCATGGACAAGGGCCATTTGATCGACGTGGGCACGCACGCCCAGTTGATGGCACGCTGTGAACTCTATGCCCGCCTGGCCTCCGCGCAGTTCGACGACCAGGCCGCCTGAAATAAAATCGCCGCCATGAGCACCACGCACCCTCAACACAGCCGCCCCATCCGCAGCCAGTATGAAGACTTCATGCGGCACGTCTTCACGCAAGGTGTGGCCAAGACCGACCGCACGGGCACCGGCACGCGCAGCGTGTTCGGCCACCAGATGCGCTTTGACCTGAGCGAAGGCTTCCCGCTGGTCACCACCAAGAAGGTGCACCTCAAATCGATCATCGTGGAGCTGCTGTGGTTTCTGCGTGGCGACGACAACGTCAAGTACCTCAAGGACCACGGCGTCACCATCTGGGACGAGTGGGCGCGCGAAGACGGCTCGCTGGGGCCCGTTTATGGCGTGCAATGGCGCAATTGGCCCAAGCCCGATGGCGGCCATGTTGACCAGATCAGCGAAGTGGTCAAGCAGCTCAAGACCAGCCCCGATTCGCGCCGCATCATCGTCAGCGCCTGGAACGTGGGCCTGATCGAGCAGATGGCGCTGCCCCCCTGCCACGCCTTTTTCCAGTTCTACGTGGCGCCGCCCACGCAGGCCGGTGGCAAGGGCAAGCTCAGCTGCCAGCTCTACCAGCGCAGTGCCGACATCTTTTTGGGCGTGCCCTTCAACATCGCCAGTTATGCGCTGCTCACCCACATGCTGGCCCAGCAATGCGACCTGGATGTGGGCGACTTTGTCTGGACGGGTGGCGATTGCCACATCTACAGCAACCACACTGAGCAAGTCGAGCTGCAACTGAGCCGCCTGCCGCATCCTTACCCCTTGCTGAACATCAAGCGCAAGCCTGATTCGATCTTCGACTACCAGTACGAAGACTTCGAAGTGCTTGAGTACCAACACCACCCCGCCATCAAGGGCGCCGTGGCGGTATGAAGCTGTCAATGATCGCCGCCGTGGCCCGCAATGGCGCCATTGGCCGGGACAACGCCTTGCTGTGGCACCTGCCTGGCGATTTGCCACGCTTCAAGCAGCTCACCATGGGCTCGCCGCTCATCATGGGCCGCAAGACTTACGACTCGATCGGCAGGCCGCTGCCAGGCCGCCGCAACATCGTCATCACCCGCAACGCGGATTGGTCGGTGCCCGGCGTGGAAGTCGCGCGCTCACTGGACGAAGCCCTGGCCCTGGTGGCCGACACGCCGCAGGCCTTCGTGATGGGCGGGGGCCAGATCTACGCACAAGCCTTACCCCACGCCAACGAACTGGTGCTGACCGAAGTGGACCAGGACGTGCTGGACGCCGACACCTTCTTCCCCGAGTGGTCGCGCGCGGACTTTGAAGAAACCGCGCGCGAGGCTCGCTTGGTGACTGAACCCCAGCCCCTGGCGTTTGCCTACGTCACCTACCAGCGCCGTCACTGATTCAGGTATTCGCGCTTGTACAGGCGCGGCAGGAAGTAAGGCAGCATCTGGAACTCGCGCAGTGCGTGCGAGCCCAGGTCATCAAAGAAGCTGCCATTGAGCACCCGTGCCAGCACGGTGTTCACAAACGTGCTGGTCAAGACCACGCCATCGCCGGTGGCGTTGGGGCGCCATTGGTGCGTCAGCGAATTGCTGGGCAAGATGCCCGCCAGCAAGGTCAAGTCGGTCTTGGCATAGAAGAAGCCGGGATCAGTCAAGGGCACTGGGGGCGGCAGCGCGTGTGGGTCTGCGCCGGTGATGTTCAGCGTCAAGGCCGTCTTGCCGATGTATTCCTTGGCCTTTTGCACCGCGCCAATGTCGTACTGCAGATCGGGGCTGTTGGGCGGCACCGTCCACTCAAAAGACACGTGGTCGATGGGCTGCCAAAGGCGGTAGCGCTCGGTCGATCCAATGTGGTCCCACCACCAGGCCAGCATCTCGGGCGTGATGCCTTTGATCTCTTGCACGATGGTCAGCGTCACGTTCCAGTTCTTGTCCACCGGGCCAAAGGCATAGTGGCCTCGCGTCTTGAGCACGGCGTTGAAGTAGCGCTGGTTGAGCGCCTCGGTCAAGGTGGGCTTGAGCCCGCACAAGGTCTTGCGCAAGTGGTCCACATAGGCCTGCGCCAGGCGCGGGTCAGACGCCAGCGTGGCCTGGATGCGGAACTGCGTGTCGCTGAAGGTGCTGCCCGTGGGCGTGTACTGCACCAGCACCGTGAAAGGCGGCTTGCCATCGATCGACACGCTCTGCGCCACGAAGCTGTAAGGCTTGCTGCCCAGGAAGTTGTCGGAAGCCACGCGGCCATGCATGGTCACGGGATCCAGGTAGGTGACATCGACCGTGTGCCGGGCACCACCAAAGGTGCTGGTGGCCTGGTAGCGCGCGCCCTCGGAGTAACCCAAATGCTGCGGGCTGGCAGGTGGCTGGATCCAGCGGAAAGCGCTGTTGTCCCAGTTGGCGCCAGTGAACAAGCCCTGGTCCACGTTGTCCCAGTACCAGCTGAAGGCTTCAGGCCGCGTGGCGGGCACCACGAATTGCGCCGAGGCGCTGAGCACCTGGGCCTGCGCTGCACCAGGCAGGTCCTGCCCAAAGTAGGCCGGTTGAATCAGGCTGATGACGCCCGCTAAGATGAAAGAGCGCAGGGGTTGTGACACGATCGACCTCCAATGGTTATCTACATGTGTAGAGAATACCAAAACTCTACTGATGTAGAGATGATGCCGCCATGCCGTAAACCCTGATTCCCTTGTCGTCGCCCGATGGAAAAAGACAGAAAAACTTTGATTGCCGATGCCGCCATTGAACTGCTCGGCACGGTGGGCGCGCGCGGCCTGACCCACCGCGCGGTGGACACGCAGGCCGACCTGCCCGTGGGCTCCACCTCGTTTTACTGCCGCACCCGGCTTGAGCTGTTGACCCTGACCTTGAAGCGGCACGCGGCGCTGGACATGGCCGACCTGCAAGTCGATGCGCAGCGCATGGCCAAGTCGACCTTGTCGCCAGACAGCCTGGCCGATCTGCTGGTTGCGCGGGTGGCGGACTGGTTGTCGGCGGCCAAGCGCTCACGCCTCGTGGCCCGCTTCGAGCTTTTTTTGATCGCTTCCCGAGAGCCCGATCTGGCCGAGATCATCACGCAACAGCGCGAGTATTTTCTGGAGGCCACTGAAGCAGCCTTGAAGCTTGCAGGCGTGCCAAAGCCGCGGATGGTGGCCCCGATCCTGGTCGTGTTGGTGGATGGCATGCTGCTGGACCAGGTGCGGGCCAATGGCCCCGTGGCCTCGCTTGCCCAGCAAAAGGCGGCGTTCAAACAGCTGCTCGCGGCCAGCTGAGCCCTCAAACGGCAGGCTTTGACAGCGCCACAATCATGCGGTTCAACACCTGCTTGATGCCAGCCATCGTCACCTCAGGCTCCGGCGCCGAGGCGATGATCTGGGCCGACTCCACAAACACCGCCAGCAGCATCTTGGACAAGGCGTCGATGCCCGTGCTGGCCAGTAAGTCAGGCGCCACCTGGCTCTCGATCAGGCGGTTCAACAATCCCAGTGAATAGCGTGTGTCGATGGCGCGGCATTCGGCCGCGCCCAGCACCATCGGCCCATCCGTGAACAAGACGCGCAGACAGGCCGGTTCACCTGCGTGCACCAGGAAAGCATGCAAGGCCGCTTCACCCGGCGAATCAGACAAGTCCGGAGTGGCCGCAATGGTGGCGATCAACTCTTGCGAGACCTCTTCATAGACCGCGCGGAACAAAGCCTTCTTGTCTTTGAAGTGGTGATAAACCGCCCCCTTGGTGGTGCCCGCATCGCCCGCCACATCGTCCAGGCTGGTGGCCGCGAAACCCGTCTGCGAAAAGCGCCGCCGCGCCGCCGCCAGCAGCGCCGTGCGCGTCGCTTCGGCATGGAGATCCCGCAGCCGTTTGACAGCATTCTTTGGAATTGACATACTCACAGTATATTAAATTTCATTGGTATGCAAAATGGCGCGACAGCCGGAGACAACATTGGTGGACTACATCGTCGTGGGCGGAGGATCCGCCGGCTGCGTGCTGGCCAACCGCCTCAGCGAAGACGCCAATGTGACAGTTTGCCTGTTAGAAGCGGGCCCGCCCGACTCCAACCCCACCATCCACGTGCCTGCGGGCATGTTGTGGCTGATGCACAGCAAGGTGCTGAACTGGCAGTTCAACACCGAGGTGGAGCCGGAACTGGCCGGGCGCCAGTTGTTCTGGCCGCGTGGCCGCATGCTGGGCGGCAGCAGTTCGATGAACGCCATGTGCTACACCCGCGGCCACCCCAATGACTACGACGGCTGGGCGGCCCAGGGCAATGCGGGCTGGGGCTTCGCCGACGTGCTGCCCTATTTCAAGCGATCAGAAGACCAGTCCCGGGGCCCCTCCACCTACCACGGCGTGGGTGGCCCGCTGCATGTGTCGGACTTCGGGGCGCCCTCGCCTCTCACCCGCACTTACATTGAGGCGGGCGTGGAAGCCGGCTTTCCCCATAACGAGGATTTCAATGATGGCGTGAACCAGGAGGGTGTCGGCTACTTCCAGGTCACGCAAAAAAATGGCTTGCGCTGGAGCACCGCCAAGGGCTACCTCGATCCCGTCCGCCAACGCCCCAACCTGCACATCATCACCGCCGCGATGGCGCACCGCGTGCTGCTTGAAAGCCATGATGGTGGGCAACGCGCCGTGGGCGTCGAATACCAGCACAAAGGCAAACTGCACAAGGTCAAGGCACGCCGCGAAGTCATCCTGTCGGCTGGTGCGCTGCAAAGCCCGCAGTTGCTGATGCTGTCGGGCATCGGCCCTGGCCAGCACCTGCAATCGCAGGGCATCAGCACCCTGGTCGACCTGCCTGGCGTGGGCCAGAACCTGCAGGATCACCTGGACGTGATGGTGATCCACCAAGGAAAACGCGCGCTGTCGCGGGGCCTGACACCGCACAACATCGCGGGCGGCCCGTGGGCCTTCTACCAGTTGATGGCGCATGGCCAAGGCATGTTCACCAGCAATGGCGCCGAGGGGTGTGGCTTCCTCAAGAGCAGCCCTTCCGAGCCCATCCCTGACTTGCAACTGCACTTCATGCCGGCCCGCATGCGCAACCACGGCCGCGACCTGCGCTTCCTGATGGGCCAGGGCTTCTCGATGCACGTTTGCGACCTGCACCCCAAGAGCCGGGGCCAAATCACCTTGAAGGACCCGAACCCCGCCAGCCACCCAGCGATTCAGGCCAACTACCTGTCGCACCCTGACGACCTGACCAAGATGGTGCTGGGCATCAAGCAGGTGCGCCGCATCTTCGCCGCGCCAGCTTTCAACGATGACCGGGGCGATGAGCTGGCGCCCGGCAAGGCCGTGTCGACGGATGAACAACTGGCCGACTACATCCGCCAGCATGCCGAGACCATCTACCACCCGGTCGGCACCTGCAAGATGGGCAGCTTCAGGGCAGATCCCATGGCCGTGGTGGACGACCAGTTGCGGGTGCGGGGCGTTCAGGGCCTGCGCGTGGTCGATGCGTCCATCATGCCCACCCTGGTCGGCGGCAACACCAATGCACCCACCGTCATGATTGCCGAGAAGGCCTCGGACCTGATCAAGGCGGCCCGAGCCTGAGCGCCAGCAACACCACCACAGCCAAGGCCAGCAACACCGTCAAGGTTTGCCAGAACACGACTGGGTTGCGGTCAATCAGCGGCGACGGACGGTGGACCTGGTACTCAGCACCAGGTGTCGACAGATCATGGACAAACTCGGAGAGCGCTTCCTGGCGCTTGCTGACCTGGGGGTGCAAAGCCCTTCGCAGCACGGCATCCAGCCAAGGTGGCAGATCAGGCCGCCGTTCGCGCACGGGGATGTAGCGCAGCCGGTTCAGGTTACCGGGCGATCGCAGTTGGGTCACTTGCAGGCCATAGGGCAGGTGGCCCGTCAGCATCTGGTAGGCAATCACCGCCAACGAGAACAACTCGGACTGGGGCGTGCCCACGCCGCCCACAAAGTACTCGGGCGCCGTGTACTGCAAGGAGCCGGCAATGGCCTGCGGGCGGGCTTCCAGCGTGCCCTCGGTCAACCCCGCCACGTGCGTGGAAGCAAAGTCGATGATCTTGACGGTGCCCGTGCGGTCGATCATCAGATTCTCGGGGCGCAGGTCCTGGTGCAGCATCTCTTTGCGGTGAAACGCCCGCAAGCCCTTGGCCACTTGCTCGACGATGCTGCGCACGCTGTCCAGGTCTGGCTCAGGATGGTCGATCATCCACTGCGCCAGTGATTGGCCATCAACGTATTCCATGGCCACGAACAGGTACTCGCGCGGGCGATCTGCGGCACTGGCCTTGAGCACGTGGGCGCTGTCGATCCGGCGCGCAATCCACTCTTCCAGGATGAAGCGGTCCAGGTAAAAGGGATCGGCGCGCAGGTCGACCGACGGGGTCTTCAAGACCACATGCTGCCCGCTCAGCTGGTCAATGGCCAGGTGCACGTGGCTGCGCGAGCTGGCATGCAATTCACGCACGATGGTGTAGCCCTCGAAACCCATGCGGGGCTGCAAGGGCGGGGGCATGCGCAGCCCCTCGCGTTGCGCGTGCAACTGCGAAGCCTGGGCATCGGGCAGCGCGTCAATGCGCACCAGTTGAACCGTCAGGTTGTCGGTGCTGCCGCGCGCCAGGGCCAGGTTCGTGAGCGATGCAGCCGCGGCATCGAAGTCATCGGGGCGCTGGGCCAGCGTGGCATGCACGGCAGCCGCATCGATGTATTCATAAACACCATCGGTGGCCAGCACATAAATCTCGCCCACCTCGGTAAACCAGCTTCGGTAGTCGATCTCGACCGTGGGCCCGGCACCCAGCGCACGGCCCAGGTAAGTCTCGACAGACGAGACGCGAACGCGGTGGTCATCGCTGAGCTGTTCCAGAGCTTGCGCGTGCAGCCTGAAGACGCGGGCGTCGCCCACGTGCAGCAGGTGGGCTTCGCGGCCCTTGAAGATCAAGGCGCTGAAGGTGCAGACGTGGCCACGGTCCTTGTCAAAGCGGGCATCGCTTCTTTGCGTCTGCGCATGCAACCACGAATTGGTGGCCTCCAGCACGCGCTGTGCCGCACGCGAGACCGACCAGGCCTCGGAGGTGCAGTAGTAGTCATCCAGAAAACCGCGCACGGCCGCGGCGCTGGCCACTTGGCTGACCGCGCTGCTGCTGATGCCATCGGCCAAGGCCACGACGATGCCCTTGCTGCTCAGGTGCGGCTCCAACGGGATGGCCGCGCCATGGAAATCCTGATTGACAGGCTTGCGCCCGGCCTGCGAATGCTGGCCGAGCGTGATGCGCAGTTGCGGGATCAAACGGCGCGCTTGGCTGCGGTCTTGTAGTGCGTGGAGTACAGCGTGGCCCCCACAAACGTCAGACCGCCCACCAGGTTGCCGATCACGGTAGGGATTTCGTTCCAGATCAGGTAATCCATGAGCGTGAAGTTGCCGCCCAGCAGCAGGCCCGACGGGAACAGGAACATGTTGACGATGCTGTGCTCGAAGCCCATGTAGAAGAACAAGGCAATCGGCATCCACATGCCAATGGCCTTGCCCGACACCGTGGTGGACATCATGGCCGCGACCACGCCGGTGGACACCATCCAGTTGCACATCACGCCGCGGATGAACAGCGTCAGCATGCCGGCAGCGCCGTGCGCGGCGTAGCCCACCGTGCGGCCTTCACCGATGTGGCCAATTTTCTGGCCCACCGCATTGGGTGCCTCGCTGAAGCCGAAGGTGAAGATGATGGCCATGAACACCGCCACCATGAAAGCGCCCCCAAAGTTGCCGAAGAACACCAGCGTCCAGTTGCGGAACACGCCGCCCCAGGTGGCGCCTGGGCGCTTGTCGAACACAGCCAGCGGGGCCAGGGTGAACACGCCGGTCAGCAGATCAAAGCCCAGCAGGTACAGCATGATGAAGCCGACCGGGAAGAGCAAAGCGCCCAACAGCGCATTGCCGGTGTTCACCGTGATGGTGACCGCGAAAGCCGCACCCAGCGCCAGGATGGCGCCCGCCATGAAGGAGCGGATGAGGGTGTCCCGCGTGGACATCAGGAGCTTGGATTCACCAGCGTCGACCATCTTGGTCACGAATTCGGCAGGAGCGAGGTAAGCCATCAGACTTCCTTTTGAAAATAAGAGCGAATAACAAAAAACGGCGTCCCCGTCTGGTCAACAGCCGGAGCTGAGCCAGAACGGGGACGCCGTCATCCACGTGTTCAAGTGTCAGGCCGCCATTAGCCTGACGCATCACCGGATGCAGGTTTCATGCCCGGAATTTGGCGCGATTCGCCGCTTGGCCCGTCCCGATCTGGTGCATCGGGCTCGCTTGTGGTGCATCAGGGCTTGGCGGCAAAGGCCAGGTCGGGCAAGGTGAGCGTGGCTTCGGCCACGTCCAGCAATTTGCGGTTGTGGTCCATGGACGCTTTCTGCAAGGCGCGGAAGGCCGCGTCTTCGGTGATGCCGAGGCGGGACATCAAGGCGCCCTTGGCCCGCTCGATGACTTTGCGCTCGTGCAAAGCGCGGCGCGCCGCGTCCAGCTCAACTTCCATGCTGGCCAGGCGCGCCGACTGGGTCTTCAGCAGATCGACCAGCTCGGGCGATTGGGGGGGCTGGCTCGGGCCGTCCGACATGGCCGGCAGCACAGGGGCCGCATCGGGCTGTTCGGCAGCGTTGTTGTTGAAGAACTGGTCCACCGCGTGGGTGTGGGGTGGCGGGTTGTCGCGCAGTTGCTTGAGCAAGCCTTCAGAGTCCTGCAGATCTTGCTGCGTGGCTTGGCGTTGAGCCTCACAAACCTGGCGCAGGCACTGCACCAGGTCCACCTGCACTTGCCACATCTCGGTGATGCGTTCGCTGGACACATTGAACCAACTGTCGCTCAAGCCCGTGTCCAGCACAGCGCCAGGCCGGGCCGTGCACAAGGTGCGGCGCAAACGCTCGAGCAGCGCCACATTGGGCGTCAACTGGTGCCGCTGCCAGCGCTCGCGCAGGGCAGGCTCGGCAAATTCTTCGAACACGCGCAGGCTGCGCTCTTGGGCATCGATCAGGTGGATGACGCGTTGCTGCTCCGCATCGTCGCTAGCACCCGAGGCAAACAGGTGGGCGCCCACCGCACGCTCTTGTCCAGCGGCTTCCTTGCCCTGCACCAGGTGAACCAGTGCCACCAGCAAGCGCGAGATGCCCGGGTGCAAGGCGGCATCGGCCACGTGAAAGATCAGCTCGACCAGGCCAGCGATCAAGCGGCTGAACGCCGCCACAGAATCGTGTGCGGTCGTGGTGCGCTGGTCAATCTGCACGCGCAAATCGGCCAGGGTGTCCAGATCGAGCAGCACCCAGGCCATCAGCGACAGCATGCGGGCCGTGGCGCCCTGCGCGGGCTCCAACTGCTCGGCAAACAGCTTGCGCAGGGTCGTCTCGATCGGCAGCGCGTCTTCCAGGGCCGACTGCCGCTCGGCCAGAAAGCGCTGCCCACCCGAGGCCAGGTAAATGCTGGTGACGCCCCGCTCACGCTGCAGGGCGTGGATCAACTGGCCAATGACATCAGCAAACTCGACGCGACCGGCGAGCTGCCGCACGGCGTCGATTTCCAGTTGCTTGGCACGCAGAACGAGCTGGGATACAGAGAGGAACATAGGAGGACAAACGGGCTGACCGGGACGGCCCCCGATTGTCCTCAATTTCGCCGCGGATTGGGTCAATCGCGGTCAAAGCGTCCGTCGCCGTTGCGGTCAATGCCTAAGCGGGTGCCATTGCCCGGAGGCGCGCAAGTGAAGGTCAGCGGCGCGCCGCTGGTGCGGGCGGCGCTCAACAGCGCCGAAAGGGTAACCCCGCTTTCGCCACGGCGGTCCGGCACGAAGGTGCCAGAGGTCCGCGACAGCACCCACCCGCGGGCGACATTGCCCAATACGCCCTTGGCGACCAACTCGCACTCAGGCCGGGGCGAGCTGACCATGGCGCGCTGCACCAGCAGGTTCAAACGAGCGCTGACGTCGCCTTGCGATCCATTGGTGAGGGTCACCGTCACCTGCTGACCGACCACCGGCTGCAGATCGGACGGAAAGGCCAGCACGAACTCTTCCAGCTGCTTGCGCTCGGTCGCGTTCACCTGAATGAAGACCGCGGCCGACAGGAACTGGTCAACCGTGCCCAGCGCGCCATCGAAGGCGTAGCCAAAGCCCTTAATCTGCGCGCCGGTTGCTGGCTTGTCTGGCTCGTTCTCCGCAAACATGCCCACCTTCTGGTACATGTTGCGCAGTTGCGGGATCTTGAAGTTCTCAGCAATGGCAAAGCCCTCGAAAGCCATGGTGCCGTCGGTACCGTACTGGCCCTTGCTGGGGTCCAGCGCATGGCAGCCATTGCACGTGGTCAGGGTGTCGGCGGTCTTGTTCATGTAGAACTCCTGGCCGGCCTTCTGAATGGCCGTCAGGCTGGTGTCCAGGTTGGCCACCGGGCTGGGCGGGTACACCAGCTTGAGCGCATAACGCGCGAAGGACGTCATCTCTTCGTCGTTCAGTGGTGTCTCGCGGCCCAGCAGGCCCGGGAAGGCCACGCTGAAGTCCTTGAACGACCGCTCCTCCAGCGTTGCACCGGTGGAGGTTCCCTGGCGGTCACCGCGCCAATGCAGAGGCCCGTTGCCCGCCATGCCACGGAAGCTTTGCGTGGTCATCGGCCCCTTCATCGGGTGGAAGCTTTTGGTGGTGCGCAGAAACGAAAACACAAAGCGGTTGTAGGCGTTGTTGTTCTTGGCCGAAACCTCATCCGGGTTGCCCAGATCCCAGGCCAGATGGTCCATGTCGCCAAAGATGTGGCACGACGCGCAGGCCGAATCACCGCGGCTGGAGGTGTAGGCTGCGTCATACAGGAAGCGGCGGCCCTTGACCACATCGCTTGGTTCGGGATTGGCCATCGTCACATGGGCGACCTCGCGGAACATGGCCGTGTTGACCACCGACACGCCGTTGTCCTGCCGGGTGGTGACAAAGGCGCGACCCCGCGGGGCATCCAGCACCACACCCGTGGGCAAGCCACCACTCATGATCAACTGCTGGGCCGGGGAAGGCGTGAAGCTGTCGGCCTCCAGTTGAGCGGTGGCGTAGCGCGCCAGCTTGTTCGTGCCCATGGACACCAGGTACAGCGTGCCGCCATCCGGCGTGACGGCCATTTCCAGCGGCGTTGACACGGCCGCGGCGTTCTCGGCGGCGGTGCCCAGCGGCTTGCCGTAGCTGGTGATGTGCTTGTTGAGATGCCGCGGCAGCACCGAGGCGCCGTCGATCACAGTGATGCGGCTCTGTACGAAGTTGCCGTTCACCGTCGAGCTGTTCTTGCCTGGGCCTTCAAAGCGCACGACGTTGCGCGCCTCCTGGTTGCTGACGTAGAGCTTGCCGCTGGCAGGGTTCACCGCCAGGTTGAACAAGGTGGTGCCCACACCGGACAATCGGTTGACCACCATGGGCGTGGCCGTGGTCGTGTCGATGGTGAAGACGTCGTGGTCAGGCAGGTCCAGCTTGACGTTCTGGTTCCAGGGCTTGGGCGCAGCGCCGCTCTTTGGATCACCCGCGTCAACCCAGTCGCCATTGGCGTTCTTCTGCACGATCAGGCTGGTCGCAGGTGCCACGGTGCCATCGGCAGCCGCCGTGGGGCCACTCTTGTCCAGCACGAGTTGCTTGTGGCCGCGAACCACCGTGGTCCGGTTGCCCGAATTGAACACCGCGGCGTAAACGCGAGAACCATCCACATTGCGAGCCAGGCCGCGAAGCGTGTCGCCGAACATGTTGAGCACCGTGACCGATGTGCCGCCCAGTGCCGTGCCCTGCGAGTTCGCGTCGAAAACCCAGACATCGGCACGGCCCACGCCAGCCGTTGTCAGCTTGGCGTCGAACTTGGTGTTCTGCCCACGGTGGGCGGCGGTGATGAAAGCCCAGCGGTTGCCCGGGCCGGCAAAGACGATGTCGCGGGGTTCATCGCCCACCAGCAGCGTGTTCACCACGCGCGCGGGCGCCACGGAAACATCAACAATGCTGATGCTGTCAGACAAGTGGTTGACCACCCACAGGCGACCGTTGGGCGCCAGGGCGACGGCCACCGGCTCCAGCCCGACGGGAATGGATTGGCGCAGCACGGGTGTGGTGCCCGTCACATCGAACACTTCCACCCGCGCATCGGGCGTGTTGACCACGTACAGACTTGTGCCGTCGGCCGACAGGACCATGGGCCGCACATGCCCGGATTCAAAGGTGCTGAACTGGCCAAGAGGTGGTGGTGTGGCCGTGCCGCCCGTGCCTGCAAGCGAGCCGGTCACGAGCACGTTGTTGACCGTGTAGGTTTCGTCGGCCACATCCGCACTGACGCGAAAGCGCAGCGTGATGCTGCTGTTGTTGGCCGTGGCCGGCAGCACGAAGCTGGCACGGCCCGGTGCCGTCACGCGCGTGGCTTCCAGGCGCGTGTAGGCGCCGCCATTGATGGCGTACTCACACACACCTTCATCGAAGGCCAGCATGCCGCCTTCCATGTTCGCGGTCACGCGGTCGAACGACACGGTGATGCCGGTGTAGCCCTGTGTGCTCAAGGCTTTGGATGTGATGGCGCCATCGGCCTTGAGGGTCGAGCCTGCCAGCACGGCGCCCGAGCCCCCAGTCATGACGGTGCCCGCCGCAGTGAATGCGCCCAGGCCGCCCGCAAAACTCTGCTGAAAAATAGTGGAACTGGTTTGCGCGGTGGCCGCCGTGGCCACCGCCCAAAGCAGGCTGCGGCCAGCCCAGCGACACGCGCTGCTGAGCGCGCGCGTGCTTTGATCTCGTGTCATTGATGTGTCTCCTCGAATCGAACGGAAAGCAGACCGCACAGGGCTGAGCCCATGCCGATCCGCCTCGCTTTGATGTCGCCATCACTGGCGTCGAAGAGATTCTGTTTGCCGGGTACCGTTGGATATTCCGGGATAACCCACGAGCATTTCCGCGCCCCCTTGTTCAAGGGGGTGTTTAAAGTCGTCTATGTGACAATCGAGAAGTATCGTTTAAAACAGAGTCCGGCGGTTTACCCCACCATCACTTGCCCGTCCTCGACGCGCACCTCGTGGGCATGCACCGACAGCTCGGGCAATTCGAGGCACTCGCCCGTCTTCAAGTCGAAATGGTGCTTGTACAACGGCGAGGCCACCACGGTGCGGTCGCCCAAGTTGCCCACCAGACCGCGCGACAGCACGCTGGCATTGGCCTTGGGATCGACGTTGTCGATGGCGAAGTACTGGCTCTCGCCAACGCGGAAAACCGCCACGTGTCGGCCGTCGACCAGGGCGCACACGCCCGTGTTCGGCAGGATGTCATCGGCCGCGCACACGGCGGTCCAGCTCAGGGTATCGGTGGTCATGGTGAATTGCTCCTAATGCTGCAGGTCAGGCCAAGGAATCAGATGGGGCGGTGGCGCGCTCTTCGGGGCGGGCGGGGCGGATCTGGCCACGCTCTTCCACGAAAACGATGTGCTCGTCCTTCTTGTCGCTGTTGACGAAGGAGCGGAAGCGCTGGCGCACCTCGGGGGTGGTGACGGCCGTCTTCCACTCGCACTGGTAGGTGTTGGCCACGTGCTGCATCTGGGCTTCCAGCTCGGCGTTCAGGCCCAGGCTGTCGTTCAGGATCACGTTCTTGAGGTAATCCAGGCCGCCTTCCATGTTGTCGCGCCAGGTGCTGGTGCGTTGCAGCCGGTCGGCGGTGCGCACGTAGAACATCAGCACGCGGTCGATCAGCTTGATCAGCTCTTCTTTGCTCAGGTCAGACGCGAACAGTTCGGCGTGGCGGGGCTTCATGCCACCGTTGCCGCACACGTACAGGTTCCAGCCCTTCTCGGTGGCGATCACGCCAATGTCCTTGCCTTGGGCTTCGGCGCATTCACGCGTGCAGCCCGACACACCGAACTTGATCTTGTGCGGGGCGCGCAGGCCCTTGTAGCGGTTCTCCAGCTCCACGGCCAGGCCCACGCTGTCGTCCACGCCATAGCGGCACCAGGTCGAGCCCACGCAGCTCTTGACGGTGCGCAACGACTTGCCATAAGCGTGGCCAGATTCAAAGCCAGCCGCGATCAGCTCTTCCCAGATCAGGGGCAGTTGCTCTACGCGGGCGCCGAACATGTCCACCCGGGCGCCGCCCGTCACCTTGGTGTACAGGCCGTACTTCTTGGCCACCGTGCCCACGGCGATCAAGCCGTCAGGCGTGACTTCACCACCGGGCATGCGCGGCACGACCGAGTAGCTGCCGTCCTTCTGGATGTTGCCCAGGTAGTAGTCGTTGCTGTCTTGCAGGCTGGCCAGTTCCTTCTTGAGGACGAAGTCGTTCCACACCGAGGCCAGGATCGACGCGGCGGTGGGCTTGCAGATGTCGCAGCCCAGGCCCTTGCCGTGCTTGGCCAGCAGTTCGTCAAAGGTCTTGATCTGGCCAACGCGGATCAGGTGGTACATCTCCTGGCGCGAGTAGGCGAAGTGTTCGCACAGGTGGTTGTTCACCTCCATGCCCTGCTTCTTCATCTCGAACTTCATCACCTGCGTGACCAGGGGCACACAACCGCCGCAGGTGGCGCCGGCCTTGGTGCAGGCCTTGAGCTTGCCGATGTCAGTGGCGCCCTCGCACACCGCGGCGCAGATCTGGCCCTTGGTGACGTTGTTGCACGAGCAGATCTGGGCGCTGTCAGGCAGGGCTTCCACGCCCAGGCCGGGTTTGGCCTGCCCATCGCTGGAAGGCAGGATCAGGAACTCGGGCGACTCGGGCAGCGTGATGCCGTTGAGCGCCATCTGCAGCAGCGTGCCGTATTCATCGGCATTGCCCACCAGCACGGCACCCAGCAATTGCTTGCCATCGCTGCTCACCACGATCTTCTTGTAGATCTGCTTGATTTCGTCGACGTACTGGTAGGTGCGGCTGTGCGGGGTCTTGCCATGAGCATCGCCGATGCTGGCCACGTCCACGCCCATCAGCTTGAGCTTGGTGCTCATGTCGGCGCCCACGAAAGCCGCGTCCGTGTTGCCAGCGATCTGCTTGGCGGCCACCCGGGCCATCTCGTAGCCGGGGGCCACCAGGCCAAAGGTCTGCTCGTTCCAGGAGGCGCATTCGCCGATGGCGTAGATGTCGTGGTCGCTGGTGCGGCACTCGCTGTCAATGGCCACGCCACCGCGGGGACCGATGGCCAGCACGCATTGGCGGGCCAGCTCATCGCGAGGACGGATGCCGGCGGAGAACACGATCATGTCGGTCTCAAGCCACGTGCCATCGGTGAACACCATGCGGTGGCGGGCCGTGGCCCCGTCGGTGATCTCGACCGTGTTGCGGTTGGTGTGCACATGCACGCCCAACTCTTCGATCTTGGCCCGCAGTACGCGGCCACCACCTTCGTCCACCTGCACAGCCATCAGGCGTGGCGCGAACTCCACCACGTGGGTTTCCAGGCCCAGGTCACGCAGGGCCTTGGCGCACTCCAGGCCCAGCAAGCCACCGCCGATGACCACACCCTTCTTGGATTTGGCGCCGGCGGCCGTCATTGCCTCCAGGTCTTCAATGGTGCGGTAGACAAAACAGTTCGGGCGGTCACGGCCCGGCACAGGCGGCACGAAGGGGCTCGAACCCGTGGCCAGCACCAGCTTGTCATACGACAGCACTTCACCGTCCTGCGTGGTGACCGTGTTGTTGCGGCGCTCGATGGACGCGGCCTTGGCGGCCAGGCGCAGGGTGAAGCCGGTCCGCTCGAAGAAGCCGGGCTCGACCACGGACAGGTCGTCGGCCGACTTGCCCGCGAAAAACTCCGACAGGTGCACGCGGTCATAAGCGGCGCGAGGTTCTTCGCACAGCACGGTCACTTCGGCCTGCTGCACGCCGGCTTCAACCAGGCTCTCCAGAAATTTGTGACCCACCATGCCATGGCCAACGACGACGATCTTCATGTTTGCGAACTCCTGCGACGGTCAGAATGGGCAAGCCGCTGCGGACGAGCAAGCTCGCTCTAATCCAGTGGCATTGCCAGAATCAAAAGGGAATGAACAGCCTGCAGTGCCAACCTGAATCGATGGCATGCAGCTGATTTCCGCCGTCGTTAGCGGAGAACGGTGCATGTGCGCTGAGGCGACGATACCTGCGGGCACGTCACCAATAACGCAATATGCATGCCCGGCCAAAAAGCCCTCAAACCGCGGAAAAGCAGCCCATCCTGATGCAGCCGACGCACCAAATGAGAACCACCGCCCAGCACCGCGCACCCAAAACGTGCGGCGCGTTCAGCGCTCGTGCAGCACCACGTCGACGGAGATAATGCAGGCCACCGCAGCGCACACAAGCCTTCCAACCCCATGAAATTCGCCACCTGCGAGTTCAAATAGCGTTTCAGGGGAGTTCAACACATCCCAGGCAATGACCATAAGTCATTGTCATCAAAGCGTTTTCCTCCAACAGCGTCCCATCACGTCTCACTGAAGCACAACAAAAATGGGTAGCTAGCTGGGTAGCTAGCGGACTAAAATTGCGCCTAGCTACCCAATGGAGGACGAGCCATGGCACGCCGGGGAAATTTGCTGGACGATGTACAGATTCGACGCTGGGTCGCAAAAGGCGCCGCCATCGCGCGATCTGATGGCGATGGCTTGACTTTCACCTTGTCGAGTGCAGGAACCGCCACGTGGGTTCTGCGCTACCGAGTGTCTGGTGTGCGCCGCAAAGAAATCACGCTTGGGAACTATCCGGACCTGACACTCGCAGCAGCCCGAAAGCTTGCTCGTGAGCGACGCGTTGATGTAGACCAGGGCAAAGATCCTGCCGCAGACAAAAAGGTCCTGAAAATGAGGACCCAGATGGCCTGGACTGTGCGGGAGTTGATCTCGGACTACAAGGAAAAGAAGCTGACCACACCGCCATTGGCAGAGGGAACTGTCTACTACCGAAAGTGGGATCTGGACAAGATCATCGGCCCCAAGTTGGGCTCCATGGAAGTACGCAACGTCACCCCTGCTGATATCGTGCACGTGATTGAGTCAAGCAAACGTTCTTGGACGATCTGCAAACGCTTGCTCACTTCAGCGAAATTGCTTTTCGCACACGCATGTGGCAAGCGCCTAATCAATGTGAACCCATGCGTGGGCATTGACCTCACGGCTTTGATGGGCGCACGCCCACCCATTCGCAAGCGCGTGATGCTGGCCGAGGACGAACTGCGTGCGCTCCTGAAGGACATCAACGACATTGGTGTCGAAAACGGCTTGGCCTTCCGCATCTTGCTGGCCACCTGTGTTCGGTCCATCGAACTGGCCAAAGCCAGGTGGGAGCACATCGACTTCGAACTTGGTACTTGGTGGGTGCCGGCCGAGTCGGTCAAGACGCGCACCGGCTTTTTGGTCCCCATCACACCAACAGTTGCAGAGTGGTTCAAAAGTCTCCAGTGCCTCTCCGGTGACTCCCCTTGGGTTCTGCCTGCCAGAACGGATCGACGCCGCAAACGTGTGGGTGACACTCATGTGGGCAAAACGACGCTTTGGGCGGCAATCACCCGGGCCTTTGATCGCGGCGACATCGACGTGCGGCGCTTTACCCCTCACGACACCCGTAGCACGGCAAAGGGGCATATGCGAAACATGGGGATCCCCAACGACATCACCGAGATTGCACTCAATCACGCGCTCAAAGGCATGGAGGCTGTCTACGATGTGCGCGAGGAGATCCCCGAGCGCCGTCAAGCCTTGGAAAAATGGGCGGCCTTCATCGAGGCTTGCGAAACTGGCCGCCCCTGGAATGTGCAACCTATACGGCGCGTGGCTTGATGCACTTACAAAGGCTCCGGTTGCAAACCATATTTCTTCGCAATGCCCCGCGCCATCTCAGGAAACAAAACGCCGAGCACCTTGTCGTAGGTGCTCGGACGCAGGTAAGTCACGTCTTGAAGATCAACCCCATCAATGATGGATTGCCTCCATCTGGCATAGCTATCAGCCTGTGCCTTTGTGAAATGCGCCTCTAGGCGATATGCCTTCACAGCCATCGTGTAGATGGTGTGCCAACGCTTGTTGTCAGGCCCGCTCTGCATGATGGCGTTGAGCACCTGGTAACCAGTGTTCATGTCGTACCCCACGCCTCGGTTCTGCTGGATCGACAGGATGCGGGCAACCATCCCGGATTCGTCCACCATCATCCGGTCAAGAGCGCCTGGCAATCCATGCGCAGCAAGCGCCTCAGAAGCTTCCTCCACTTGCTGCCAAAGTTCGCTGTCGCTGCCCAAGAATTGGGGCTTGGGACCATTGCCCACGTGCTTTCGCCCTGCCCTCTTGATAGCGACGTTGGCGTCGTGAAACGACGTTATCGCAGAGATGTACCTGGCGGCCCAGTACGCTGCGGGTTGAGCAAGGTAGGCGGGGCGGCGCAACTCCAAGAGTCGCTCGCGGTAGCGCAAGGTCACCGGGTGTTCATCAACCGCTGATTCAAGCACCCGCTGCTTGGCTCGCAGGACGGGGTGGTGCACCCACCGCTTCCCGACCAACTGGTTGACCACCAAGTCACGCAAATTCTCGCGTGTCACCGTTCCGCCCAACGCTCCGAGGTCAATCTCCAGTGTCGGCATGTCCAGATCCCGAATGCGCCGCAACTTCTCGTCGTCGATGCCATGCGTCACAGTAACCTCGACCAGGATGGCTGCAGGCCAAGTGAAGGGGTACGTGTCTTCTTCGTCTTCGTCGAAGTCCCCGGCAACCCAAGTCATGGTCCCGCCCCAACCATGAACCTTGCCTGGATTCAGATCCGCAATGACATCGGGAACGATGCTCGCCACCTTCTTTTCAAGACGAACATCGCCAAAGTCGAGTTGACGAGGCCCTGTCATCCACATCTTGCGGATGCTAGCCGTCTCCCACTCTCCGGCGAACTCATCTGGCGGATCCCGCTCCACCACAACCTCCAGGCCCGGGGTTGCAATGGACGATGCACTTTCAAGGATGGCTTTCACCTCGCGGTGCAGCACCGTCTCGCGCCTCAAAACAGGAACGAGGCTTGGCTCCACGTCTTTCGGCAACTGTGCCAGAAACTCAGCTTCGTCTGCCGCATCCCAACTGTCGAGTGCATCCTTTGCGGCTTTGGCCGCGACTGCGTCACCTTCAACAGCCAGACTGGCGTCATTCCAGTGTGAACACCAGTGCATATCTGGAAGGATTCGCAGTCTCGTGCGGATCTCCTCCGGGTCCATCATTGCAAGGGATGGATCTGAGAGCGAAAGAGTCACGACGGCATGCCCCAGTCCATCAGACCCAGGCTCGCGCACCCCCGTCAGATCAACCAGCAACTGCCGCCCGTCATCCAAGGTCAGCAGTGCCGTGGCGTGGTCATGCATCGTCGCGTTTACGATTGAAATGTGCTCGGTGGGTTGTTCCACCCAGACCTCATACCCATGCCCGAGAAAACCAAGTGCCGTTCGACTCATCCGTCGCCGCGGCAACACCAGCACCCCCAACTCCAACAAGTGCCGAGTTGCCGCTACGCGGGCAGCAACCAGTGAACAGTCGTCTTTGTGTGCGCCGTCAGGATGCCGGAAATGAGCCGTTGGTCTTACCCGCAAGGGCTGACCCGCCATCACCGGAGTGAGAGGCAAATCACAAGCTGGGCAGATGCAGGCGGCGGTCCGACTGACGACGTCCGAATCATGTATGTAGCGCGGCTGACCAGTTTTTGCGTCGTGTGCCCACTTCAACGGCACCGCAGACGCATCCGCACCAGCATCCTTACTTGCCCAGCCGCTACGGTCAATTTGCCATGTGCTCATTGATTGCGATCCTCTTCCATATTGGATTGAGCGTGAATGCACTGATGCCAGGTCGAAGTGGATTTTCAGAGATACTTCGGCCACTTGGCAGTCATTATCCCGACGCGAGTGAGCGCGCCAAGACTCGCATGATCCAATGTGTCCGATGAGCAAGCCCACCGAACAAACCGTCAAGCGCTTATTCGCGCTGTCTGGCAACCTGTGCGCCTTCCCCGGTTGCTCGCTAACCATGGTCGAGGGCACTGGCGTCGTCACCGGCGAGATATGCCACATCCACGCAAGGCGAAGCGGCGGGCCGAGGTTCGCCCCAGATCAGACAGAGACAGAACGGCAGGCTTTCAACAACCTGATTTTGATGTGTGGACCTCACCACAAAGTCATTGACTCCCAGCCAGACATTTACTCTGCTGACGTCCTCAGGGAGATGAAGTCGGTTCACGAAGGTGCAGCGGGTCGGCCCGAGCAACCGACTGATGGCGTCTATGCCAAAATCCTTCTGAACCATATGGATCGCATTGAGGTGGTCAACAACTCTGGCAACGTTGCGATCAACAGCCCTGGAGCGATTCAAGCGGGCACTGTCATTCTCAAGACCACACGCAAATCAGTCGCGGTCACGCCTCCGCCAAACACTGTTGGTGCCGATGCGCAACTCAGCCGCTACGTTCAGTACCTGATCTCCCGCTACAACGAGTTCGCGGGATCAGATCCGAGGCGCGCCACAGCGTTCAATCCCAGCGTGATTTCCAAGAACATTGAACACAACCTCGGCGCGCCCTGGCGGCTCCTATCTGTTGATAGGTTCGACGAGGTATGTAGCTACCTTCAGCAGCGGATCAGCAAGACAAGTCTGGCCAAGCTGAACACCAGCAAAGGCAGACCTTCATTTTCAAGCTACGCCGACCACCTCAGGAAGAACGCCTGACGCGCTGCGTGCCGCCCATCGGAGAAACCTCTTCGACAGCTTTCTGATCAGTCCGCGATGGACGGCCCAAACAAATCATTGGTGATCTGTCCGCCGCGACCTACCTCCTCCCCTTGTTGATCACCACCCGGGTGAGACGCCACCATTGAGACGATGTGCCCGCTCTGAATGAGCAAGCCATCATAAGCAAGCACCCGCAGTCGATTGATCCTCTTGGTTCCTTTGGGGAACCGGATCAGATCGTCGTACAGCCTGGGGTGATCAGCACGCGCCAGTTCAAACACCAGTCGGATCGGGTCCCCACTGACCTTGGCGTTGCCGTTCATTGCTTGCTCCCCGATAGCGTCGCGCCTTGATCGGCCCGTGATGCGGCCATCACCGTCCGCGCATAGTTCTGCCCTGCCAGTTGAAAGCCCCGCACATTGGCGAACATGGGTTCCTTGACCTCATGGATCTTGTGATTCGGGAATGCCGCCTTCACCGCCTTCTTGAACAGGAAGGCACCGCCGCCGACCAGGATGATGTTCTGCAAGCTGTGTGGCGATTCGATGTACTGCTTCATTGCCGACACGGCCTGCTGCGCCACCGCCTCAGCCATGGGCATGAATCTGGTGATGTCGTAGGACTTCTGGAAAATCACTGGTTGCTTGCCCGTTCGCAAGGCCAGGTCGATGGCGTCGAGGTCGCGATAGGGGCTGCCGATGTCCTTGGTGATCTCGGCCGCGATCAGGCGCAGCACATCCGACATGCCACGGTTGAACGAATGGCTTTGCTTTTGCACCTGCCTCATGCCCCTGGCCACCAACCAGTCAAAGGTTCTTGAGCCAGGGTCGATGATCAAGCTCTGCTCGTTGCCGATGGTGGCCATCTTTTTGTGCACCGATGCGTAATGCGCCAGTGCTCCCTGAGGCTGCGCAACAGCGAGAGCCTTGACGACAGTCACCGTCTTGCCACCGCCAACGTCATGCGTTCCCATCATCGCCTTCTCCAGCGCCGACTTCTTGAGGTGCAGCAGGGCCACAGGCAGGCCCACCACCAGGAGGTCGATGCGACTTTGCTTCATGAGATGCAGGGCGCCTCGAAGCAAGGCCATGTACTCGGGCGTGTCGGTGTACTCATCGTGCAATTGGGTTGCACGCACGGAATCGGCCACCAGGTGGACATCGGGCCCGACCTCGTAGAACAGGTGTCCAATGGGGATGGACACGGTTTTGCGCCGTTCGGATGCCGACCAGGCTTGAGTCTCGCTGGCGCTCGGGTAGGCAATGGAAGGAAAGCTGGCGCAGCGGATCTCGGTGCCCTCCGTGCCAACGACGTATTTGGTGTTGCCTGATCCGACATCCACCGCTCTGACGATCAAATCCATGATGAGCCTCCAAGGCGTGGGTTCATGAGCGATCAGCATCAGCAAGCTGACACGATCCCGCCACGGCAAACCCCGACTCAGAACACCCGATTTCGGCATCGGTGCAGATTCACTGTCAGCCTGCATGCGCCGCAATGACATTGGCCTGTTGCCAAACCTTCGGGCTCTGGGTTCTGGGGTCGCGTGTGTCACCACGTTCTCATTCGAATGACACTCGTCAACCCCTCTCGCCACGCCCGAGGCAGGCGCCGTCGATGTCCATCTCAGCCCATCGAGAACCTGTGTTGGGAACCAGAGGCAGGATTTTTTGATGTCAAGCCCACGGGCTGTCTGGCGCTTGAGCCCTATCAGTAAATAAGCACGACTCAAGGGCATGTTGCGCGCCCCTAGTTCGCCACGCTCAAACGCCCGGCTATGTGGGCCATTGCGGCTGTGGTCCTTGACCTAAGGGCCCCCGGCGAGTCCACTACAGATTCCCGAGAGCCGTCCTGGCTCTGCTCCTGATGGAGCAAAAGGCGTCGCAGTCGTTACCTGCCCTCCAAGCTCCGGTCCTTGAACCGGAATTCGCCATCGCCCCAGAGGTGATGGTCCTGAGGTTTTCTTCGCAGTGCATGCACCGATGGCCCTGCCAACTCCCTGAGTTGGGCGTTCCTGAAACGCGCCACGGTCTTCGAGCACGCAGTCGGCACCCGATGCCGAACCGCTGTTCCCGCCATCCCTTGAGCACGCGCCTCGGCGCACCGCACGGTTGTGTTTGCCTCTTTAGGCTCCCCGTGCGACCTCGCTCATGAACTCGGCACCGCCCTGGACTTTCGGTCAGGGGTGGACCCATGCGAGTGGATGGCGCTCCGAATCCAGAACTGATCCACCACAGACGCGTGAGGCCAGACCTCCGCGCCGATGCCGTCCATGCCCCAGAGGCAAACCGGCATCACCAACCCCACGGCTGCAGAAATGCACGACTGGGACGGATCACCCGTTTCGTTTTTAAGAAAGACCGAGTTGGCCGGTGTCGATGCATCCAAGCAGGCACATCGACCGACAAACCTTTGGGTAGGCGCCGTACCTCTCGTGGTCGCGTGCGGCGCTGAATGCTTGACCACGACCCAATGGGGCGACGGAGTCCGCGCCATTGGCGATCTCCATGGGATTCCACCTTCACTCACGTCCAACCCGCTGTTCGGGCGGCGGGCCCTTGACCATCGGCACACATCATGTCTGACTCATCCATCACTCGATCCACAAGGCCCAGATCATCACGGAGCCGGGTTCAGGAAGCATCCAGCCCTGGACGCTCAAGCCAGCACCAGCCCGCACGCCGTCAAAGCTGGGCGGGCAAGTCACCCCAGGACATCCTGGCCAACTACCCCACGGGCAAGACGCCACCGCTCAAGGTACTGGAAGTGTTGATCGAACTGTTCAACGCCCTGCACACCTCGATGGCCAAGACCGTCTCACACAAGACACGGCAAGAGCGCGCCCAGTTCCTGCGCCGATTCTTTCGGGACTTGAAGACAAAGGCCGGGTTCAAGACGGTGCCTG
>PNKV01000009.1 GCA_013822685.1 Leptothrix sp. (in: b-proteobacteria) | reverse complement strand
ACAGCTGCCAGTGGGCCATCTTCCTGCGCAACCACGATGAGCTCACGCTGGAGATGGTGACCAGCAAAGAGCGCGACTACATGTACACCACCTACGCGGCCGACCCGCGTGCGCGCATCAACCTGGGCATCCGCCGGCGCCTGGCGCCTTTGATGGAAAACAACATCGACACCATTAAGCTGATGAACAGCCTGCTGCTGTCGATGCGCGGCTCGCCCATCATCTATTACGGCGATGAGCTGGGCATGGGCGACAACGTCTTCATCGGCGACCGCAACGGTGTGCGCACGCCCATGCAATGGAGCCCCGATCGCAACGCCGGCTTCTCGCGCGCCGACCCGCAACGGCTGTACCTGCCGCCCATCATGGATGCCGTGTATGGCTACCAGGCCGTCAACGTCGAGTCGCAAATGCGCGACCCCTCATCGCTGCTCAACTGGATGCGCCGCATGCTGGCCGTGCGCCAGACCAGCCAGGCCTTTGGCCGCGGCGAGCTCAACTTCCTCAAGCCCGGCAACCGCAAGGTGCTGGCCTACCTGCGCGAACACGGCGATGACGCCATCCTGTGCGTGGCCAACCTTAGCCGCTCGGCCCAGCCTGTTGAGCTGGACTTGTCCCGCTTCAAGGGCCGCGTGCCAGTCGAGATGCTCGGCCGCACGGCCTTTCCGCCCATTGGCGAGTTGCCCTACCTGCTCACCATTCCCGCCCACGGCTTTTACTGGTTCAAGCTGAGCACCGATGTGGGCGTGCCCAGTTGGCACCGTGAGCAAACACCCGCGGAAGAGTTGCCCGTGCTGGTGCTGTTCGATGGCTGGCTCAGCCTGTTCCGCGACCAGGTGGTGCCCTGGCGCATTGGCCTGGCCGTCAAGACCCGCGCCCAGTTCGAGAACCAGATGCTGCCGCGCTACATCGAGACGCAACGCTGGTACGCCGCCAAGGGCGCGGCCATCAAGAACGCGGTCATTGTGGATTCGGCCGTGTGGGAGGAAGGCCGCCACAGCTGGTTGCTGCCCGTGGTGGACATCGACGGGGCGGGCCAGGATGGCTCCGCCTACTTCCTGCCCCTGGCCATGGCCTGGGAGGACAAGGACGAAGACCGCATGCGCAGCCTCGCCGCGTCCGCCGTGGCGCGGGTTCGCCAGCAGGCCAGCGTGGGCCTGATGGCCGATGCCTTCGCGGACGAGGTTTTCTGCCGCGCCCTGCTGCGGGCCATCGCCACCAACAAGACCTTGGAAACCGACAAAGGCCAACTGCGCTTTCGCGCCACCACGGCCTTCCATGCCCTGGTCGGCGATGAACTCGCGAGCTTGGCCATCGGCAAGCCGCAGGCGCAAAGCAGCAACACCATCGTCACGGTGAACGAGCGTCTTTTCGTCAAGGGCTACCGCCGCGTGCGGGCAGGCCTGAACCCCGAAGTCGAGATCGGCCGGCACCTGACCGAGGTGGTCAAGTTCCCGCATTGCGTGCCCGTGGCCGGCCTGCTGGAGTACGCCGCCAACGATGGCACGGTCATGACCTTGTCGATCGTGCAAGGCTATGTGCCCAACCAGGGCGATGGCTGGGCCTACACCACCGGCTACCTGCAGCGCTACCTGGAGATGCGCCGCACCAGCCTCGAGTCCGTGCCCGAAGGGGTGCACGGCGCCTACCTGGCCCTGGTCGAAACCCTGGGCCTGCGCACGGCGCAATTGCACCTGGCCCTGGCCCAGCGCACCGGCAATCCCGCCTTCGAGCCCGAGCCCCTCACACCGATCGACCTGCAGGCCTACCGCCAGCACATCAGTGCCGATGCCCGGTCCGTGCTCATGCTGCTGGAAAACAGCCTGGGCCAACTGGACAGCGTTGAAGCCCAGGCCGAAGCGCACCAGGTGCTGGCCGCGCGCCACGAGATCCAGCAGCGCATCGAACGCTTCACCACCGGCATGCCCCACGCCCTCAAGACGCGCTTCCATGGTGATTACCACCTTGCGCAGGTCCTGCTCACCAAGAATGATTTCGTCATCATCGACTTTGAAGGCGAGCCAGGCCGCGGCTTCGAAGAGCGGCGCGTCAAGCAATCGCCCTTGCGCGACGTGGCCGGCATGCTTCGCTCGTTCAGCTATGCCAGGGTGAGCGCCCTGCGCGGCTCGGCCGTGAACGATGAAGAGCTGAACACCCTCGCCCCCTTTGCCGCCGAGTGGGAGGCCCAGGCCCGGGCCGCCTTCCTGACGGCCTATGCGCAAGCCACGCAGGGGGCCGGACTTCATGAAGCCCTTGAGGCGGGGCAAGGTTTGTTAGGTTTGTTCGAACTTGAAAAAGCGCTGTACGAATTGCGCTATGAGCTGAACAATCGCCCCGACTGGGTGCGCATCCCGCTGCAGGGCATCCTCGGCATCCTCAAGATGCCAGGCTAGGAGAACAAATCCATGGAAAGAGTTGACGTGTACCTGGAACCGGTCCGGGCCTTCCTGTTCGAACTGGGGGCCTTTTTGCCCCGGCTGGGCGTGGCCATCGTGGTCATGCTTCTGGGCATCTTGCTGGCCAAGGCCGCGCGCTTTGCCATCCAGCGCGGCCTGCGGGCCATCAATTTCCACATCCTCACCAAACGATCGGGCATGGACAGCTTCCTGAAAAAAGGCGGCACCCTGATCGACACAGTCGACCTGTTTGGCATCCTGGCCTATTGGCTGGTGATCCTGATCGCGTTGGTGGTGGCCTTCAATGGCCTGGGCCTGACCCATGTGACCGAATTGCTGGGCCGCGTGATGTGGTTCGTGCCCAAGGTGATCGTGGCCCTGCTGATCCTGGCCTTTGGCGCTTACTTTGCGCGCTTTGTGGCCAATGCCGTCTACACCTATTGCGAGAACGCCGGCATCCGGGATGGCGATTCGCTGTCCCGCCTGGCCCGATACGCCATCATGGCCTTTGTGGTGATGATCGCGCTGGACCAGATGGAGGTGGGCGGCACCATCATCCGCGATGCCTTCCTCATCGTGCTGGGGGGCATCGTCCTGGCCATCGCCCTGGCTTTTGGCCTGGGGGGCCGGGAATGGGCCGCGGCGCGCCTGGAAGAATGGTGGCCCACCGGCAAGCGTGACAAGATCCCCTGATCCCCGGGTGTTTCGGAGAACGGCCTGGCGCGATTGGTGTCAACATGCCGTCAGATGTTGCGATGGAGACCGCCATGAACAACCACGCCGCCCTCGTTGAAGAGTCGCTGGTGCAGCTTTGCACCACCGAATCCCTCGAACTGTTGCGCCGCAATTTGACGCCCCGGGGCATCCTCGCGGCCAGCCGCACCGAGGCCGCCGAAGCTCGCAGCTACACCCGCGTGTTTGGCCGCGATGCCGCCATCTGCGTGCTGGCCATGGCCGGCAGTGGCGACGCCGCGCTGGAGCAAGGTGCCGTGGACAGCCTCGACTCCCTGGCTGATCTGCAAGCCCGCAATGGCCAGATCCCCAAGTATGTGGACCCTGAAGGGCAGGATGCCGACTTCTGGTACCTGGGCTGCATCGATGCCACGCTTTGGTGGCTGATCGCCGTGGACCACGTGCGACGCCACGGCCGGGTGCCCGGCATGGCCGAGCGCTGGCAGCCGCAGGTCGAGCTGGCCATCAACTGGCTGATGGCGCAAGAGCACCAGAAGTTCTTTTTGCTGCAGCAAAACGAGGCCAGCGACTGGGCCGACATCATGCCGCGCTCGGGCTTCGTGCTGTACACCAATGCGCTGTGGTACCGCGTCAAGCTGCTGTTCGAGCTGCCCTGCCTGGAAGAAACGCACTACCACTTCAACCACCTGTTCCACCCCTTCAAGCGCGACCTGCCCGAGTACCGGCGCGGCCGCCTGCTGAGCCACTATGCGCGGCGCGGCCAGCGCAACCCCGGCCTGTACCTGAGCTTCGTCAACTTGTCATTCGTGGGCGACGAGGGCGATGTGTTCGGCAATGTGCTGGCCCTGCTGTATGGCCTGGCCAACGATTCCATGGCGAAAGAAGTCATGAAGACGCTGGAGACGGCGGAGGTGGCCAACCCCTACCCCGTGCGCGCCGTGACCACACCCATTGACGTCGACCATGAGCTCTGGCGCGCCTACATGGGGCGCCACCAGCAGAACCACCCTCACCAGTATCACAATGGCGGCATCTGGCCCTTCATCGGCGGTTTCTGGGCCCTTGCCCTGGCCAAGCTCGGCAAGAAGGCCCTGGCCGAGCAGGAGCTGGCCAAGCTGGCGCATGTCAACAGCCTGGACGACTGGCGCTTCACCGAGTGGTTCCACGGGCAGACGCTCAAACCCATGGGCATGGCGGGGCAGAGTTGGAATGCGGCGGCTTACTTGATGGCGCAGAAGGCTTTGAACAGGGTGTAAGGCCACAAATGGGCCAGAGGAACCGTCATCCGGCTGGTCCATAATCCAGCCCGATACCCATTTCTCGGGCGCAGCCTGCCAAAAATGGCTGCCCGTCATCTTCATTTCAAGGATTCACCATGACCGACCAAGCCAACAACGGCCAACCCTCTTTCAACATCCAGCGCATCTACCTGAAAGACCTGTCGCTGGAGCAGCCCAACGCGCCCGCCATCCTGCTGGAGCAAGGCCAGCCGCAAGTGGACGTTCAGCTCAACCTGAACGCCGAAGAAGTCAAGGACGGCCTGTTCGAAATCACCGTCACCGCCACCGTGACCACCAAGGTCAACGACAAGGTGCTGTTCCTGGTCGAAGCCAAGCAAGCCGGCCTGTTCGAGATCCGCAACGTGCCCCAAGAGCAGATGCAGCCCATCGTGGCCATCGCCTGCCCGCAGATCGTGTACCCCTACCTGCGCGCCACCGTGGCCGACATCATCAACCGCACCGGCTTCCCGCCCGTGCACCTGACCGAAGTCAACTTCCAGGCCATGTACGAAGCCCAGTTGCAGCAAGCGCAAGCCGGCGCTGGCCAGGCCCTGAACTCCTGATCTCGGCTTTCCCCGCATGAACCTCACGGTTCTGGGCGCGGGGGCTTGGGGCACGGCGCTGGCCGTCAGCGCCGCCCGCCACAACCCCCACGTGCTGCTCTGGGCTCGCGACGAGTCCCAGGCGCGCGACATGCAGGCCGCGCGGCGCAATGCCCGCTACCTGCCCAATTCGCCCTTCCCCGACGCCCTGCGCATCACCCACGACCTGAGCGAGGCCGTGGCGCATTCGCGTGCGCAAGGCGCCCAAGGCGGCCTGGTCATCATCGGCACGCCCATGGCGGCGCTGGACGGCATGCTGCGGTCCCTGCCTGAAGACGTGGCCGCGCTGTGGCTGTGCAAGGGCTTTGAAAAAGGCACCGGCCGGCTGGGCCACGAGATCGCCCTGGCCTTGCGCCCGCATGCGCGCTGCGGTATCTTGTCGGGCCCCAGCTTCGCCAACGAAGTCGCCGCCAATCAGCCCACGGCGCTGGTGGCGGCCAGTTTCGACACCACCCTGGGCGACCAGGCGGTGGCGGCTTTCCACAGCGACAGCTTGCGCGTGTACACCTCCAACGACCCGATTGGCGTGGAAGTGGGCGGCGCGGTGAAGAACGTGCTCGCCATCGCCACGGGCATCGTCGATGGCATGCAACTGGGCCTGAATGCCCGCGCCGCGCTGATCACCCGAGGCCTGGCCGAGATGACCCGTCTGGGCGTGGCCCTGGGCGCGCAAACTGACACCTTCATGGGCCTGTCAGGGTTGGGCGATCTGGTGCTGACGGCCACAGGCAACCTGTCACGCAACCGCACGGTGGGGCTCAAGCTGGCAGAAGGGCTGCCGCTGGCGCAGATACTGACCGAGCTAGGACACGTGGCCGAGGGCGTCTACAGCGCCGCCACGGTGCTGCAACGGGCCAAGGCCCTGGGCGTGGCCATGCCCATCACCGAAGCCGTGGTGGCCGTGCTGGAAGGCCGCATCACGCCAGCCAAGGCCGTGGGTGCGCTGATGAGCCGCGGCGCCAAGGCCGAGACCGACGGCGCCCGCATTCAAACCCCGTTCGAATAACCGTTCTGGCGCCAGGCCTCGAACACGGCCACGGCGACGGCGTTGCTGAGGTTCAGGCTGCGCTGCTCGGGCAACATGGGCAGCCGCACACGCTGATTGGTGGGGAACTGCTCGCGCAGCGCCGGGTCCAGGCCACGCGTCTCGCAACCAAACACCAGCCAGTCGCCAGGCTGCCATTGCAGGTCGCCCAACAGGCGGCTGCCGCGTGTGGTGAAGGCGAACATGCGCGACCGATCAGGCTGCACGACATTGATGAAGGCCTGCCAATTGGCATGTCGGCGCACCGGCGCGTGCTCGTGGTAATCCAGGCCCGCGCGGCGCAGCAGCTTGTCGTCCATCGAGAAACCCAGCGGTTCGATGAGGTGCAGCTCGCAGCCAGTGTTGGCCGCCAGGCGGATCACGTTGCCGGTGTTGGGCGGGATTTCAGGTTCGACGAGGACGATGCGGAACATATGCCCGCGATTATCCCCCGGTCGTTTGCTTGAAGGCCATCACGGCCTGGTTGCGCAGGGTGCGCAACAACGACAGGTCTTTCTCGCTGATCTGCAAGCTGCCGGCCTGGGCCTTGTCGGCGTAGATCAGGCCCAGCACCATGTCCTTGCCCTGGTGCTTCATGGCCATCGGCAACAACAAGAAGGTGGGGGCCTGGACGCGGTCGCGGAACCACACCGGCAGGCGGCTCAGGATGGGCTCGGCGCTGGCGTCCGAGATGAGCGTGTCGGCGCCCTTGAGGGCGACGGCGGTGAACAGGTCGGCCTGTGCGCCCGGGGCCAGCTTCAAAGGGATCTGGAAAGCGGCTTTCATGCCTTCGGCACCATGGCCCAGGCCAATGCGGCCGATCAGCTGCATGGTCTTGGCATCGCGCATGCAGAAGATCACACGGCGGCAGTCGAGCGCGCGGTAGATGGTCTCCAGGATCATGCGCAGGATGTCGTTCAGCTTGAAGGACTCGACCATGGTGTTGGTGATGTCCTGGATGCCGCTGGTGAGCACATCAGCCGAGTTTTTGGCGACGACCACCTGGTCGTGGTCCAGTTCACCTTCAGCGTCGGTGTGGGCCAGGCCCAAGGCCTCGGGGCCGGGGCCTTCGGTTTGGCCGGCGTTGGGCGCGTCCACATAGAAATGGTCCAGCAGGCGTTCGGCCTGGGCGTTCTTGGGCAAATCCAGCTTGAGGGCCTTGGTCAGCTCGGTCAGGCGCTTGCGGGCGCGCGCCGCGGCCTCTTGCACGGCGTCGGGCTTGAGCTCCAGAGAGGCGGTGTATTTCTGGTTGAGCACGGCCAGGCGCTTGCCCAGCTCTTCGGGCGGCGAGAACAGCATGGCGTCGGCTGCCGCGTTGGCCAGCGTGGCCAACCAGGGCTGGTGCTCGGGCTTGCCCAGCATCGACCGGTTGGGCACGGTGCCCGTGGGGGCCTTCATCGTGTTCAGCAGGCGGTCAGGCAAGGCCCAGGTCTGGCCCACGGCTTGACCCAGGTCCTCAAAGGGCATGCCCAGTACCTGGGCAGAGGCCGCCGCCTCGGTCATCCCGGCGGGCGTGCCATCGGGCGCAGGGCGGGCCAACTCCCGCACTTCCACCGCCTCGTCGGGCAGGTAGAACTCGGCCAGCAAGCGGCCCAGGTTGCGAAACAGTGAGCCGATGAACGCGTCTTCGGCCTCGCGAGGGCTGGTGCACAACTCGCTGGCCAGGGTGCCCGCCATCACGGTGCGCAAGAACTCTTCCTTGAGCTGCTGCGCGTGCTTCTTGTCCTCCATGTGCTCGACCAGCATCAGGGACAGCGCCAGGTTGCGCACGCCCGCCAGGCCGATCAACGACACCGCGCGCGAGACGGTGCTGATGGCATCGCCACCGCCACGCCGGTAGTGCGGCGTGTTGATCAGGCGCAGCAGCTTCTGGGTGAGCGCAACGTCTTTGAGGATCTCGTCGCACAGGCCGCCCAGGCTTTCGTTCTCGGATTCGGACAGGGACTGGATGCGCGACACCGACGCCGACAAAGTCGGGAAGTCGCTTTTGTGGCGCATGCGCCGCAGCAGGTAGTCCAGGGTGACGGCGGGGTTTTCCCCCGAGACTGGCGCAGAAGTGATGTCGACCGGCATGGAGACAACCTATCAAAATAAGGCAAGAGAGTGAAGACCACTCGTCGCTCGATTGGGCCTCAGGTCGCCGGAGGCAAACATCGGAATATCGGCCCGAAACCATCCATTTTTCTGCTTGCCACTCAGGATTTCCTGACACACCAAGGCGCCATGTGCTGATGGTTGACCAGCCTGAATCGCTGCAACATCCACGGGCCGCCGATGGCCATGGACATTTTTGACGCAAGTCAAAGGCGGAGAACATTCAAGCTGCCCCAAGGGCGGCCCGCCATTGAAAATCATCCATGGATACCCGCTCAGGCATCCGACCATCAGGACCAGCTTCGCTTGCATGATGTCATTGGCAGTAAAAAAATGGGTGCAAGTTGCCGGAATCCTGCTCGTTCTGACGACAGGAGCGCTGGCCGCATGGGCATGGCGTCACCAAACCGACGCTGGGGTGCTGCTGACGGTCAGCGTGGCCCAGTTCGTGTTGATTGGCGCCGGCATGGCGCTGGTCGGCAGGTTGGCGCCCCTCATGTCTCAACGAATACACCAGGTTCGGGATGACTTGCTGCGCTCGTCCACACGGTGGTCGCTGGTCATCAAGTACGCGGGCGACGGCATCTGCGCCTTGGACGTCAAAGGCGGCATCACGCTTTGGAACCCCGCGGCCGAAAAGCTGCTGGGGCACTCCTGGGAAGAAGCAAGGGGACAGGTGATGCATGAACTGGTCCACAGCAAACGCCTGGACGGTTCGCCCTATCCCAGCAACGATTGCCCGTCCTTCGAGGTGCTGCGCGATGGCCTCACCCGCCATTCGATCGACGAGGTGTTCTGGCACAAGGATGGACACCCCGTGCATGTGGACGTCGTGGCCGCGCCGATGTGGGAGGACGGGCAGATCACCGGCGCCGTGGTGATGTTCACTGACACGACTGAACGCAAGCACCTGCTGGCCACCCTCAACCGTTGGCAGGACGTTTTTGACAACGCCAAATGGGGCGTGGTGGTGGCCAGCGCCGATGGCCAGACGCTGGAGCAGATGAACCTGGCCTTTGCCCGGATGCATGGCTTCAGCGTGGCCGACTTGACTGGTCGCCCGCTGGCCGACGTCTTTGACCCCCAAGTCAGGCAGGAACTGGACGAGCACATCCACCGGGCACACCGCGAAGGGCACGACCTCTGGGAAACCTGGCACCTGCACAAAGATGGCAGGCCGTTCCCGGTGTTCCTGGACATCACCGCCGTCAAGGACAATGAAGGCCAGGTCCGGTACCTGGTCATCAATGCGCAGGACATCAGCGCCCGGCACGCCACAGCCAAGAGCCTGCGGGAAAGCGAAGAGCGCTACCGGATGCTGGCCGAGAATTCGTCCGACATGATCCTGCGCCTGTCCTCCGACGCGGTGGTGAACTACGTTTCACCGGCGTGCCTGACGCTGATCGGGGTGCCACCAGACGCCGTGCTGGGCGCCAGCGCCTTCGACTTCTGCGTGCTGGAAGATCAGTCGCTGGCACGCCAGGCCTTTGCCGCTGCTGAAGCGGGCGAGCGCGCCTTTCTGGCGCGACTGAGGCTACAGCGCCCCGACGGCCAGATCACCTGGGCGGAAGCCAGTTGCCAGCGCATTGAGAAGGCCACGGCAGACCAGCCCCGCGAGTACATCGCCACCGTGCGCGACATTGGTGAGCGCGTGGCCGCCGAGGCCAAGGTGGTGAACAGCGAAGCCAACCTGGCCCGTGCGCAAGCGGTGGCCCAGGTGGGCAGCTGGCGTTACGACTTGGGTGACCACCACATCGAATGGAGTGCTGAAACCCACCGCATTTTCTGCGTGCCATTGGGCACCTTGATCGACTACCCCTTCTTCCTGAGCCGCATCCACCCACAGGACCGCGACGACGTCGACCAGGCATGGCGCCAGGCTTTGCTGGGCGCGCGCTACGACATCCGGCACCGCATCATCTCCGCGGGCGTGGTGCGCTGGGTTCGAGAGCAAGCTGAGATGATCCGAGATGCTTGTGGCGACGTGGTCGAAGTGGTGGGCACCGTGCAGGACATCAGTGATTGGCACGCAAGCCAGCAGGAACTGCTCTCCTCGCGCCAGGCCCTGCGCGACCTGGCCGCCCACAATGACAAGCTGCGCGAAGAAGAACGCACGCGCATCGCACGCGAGATCCACGACCACCTGGGCCAGCACCTCACCGCCCTGCGCATGGAAACCGTGTTGCTGGGCTCTCATTGCGGCAAGGGCCAACCCGAGCTGATGGAGCGCGTGCAGCGCATGACCGAGACCATCGATGAAACCATTGAAGTGGTGCGCGATGTCTCGACCGCCCTGCGCCCCGCCTGCCTTGACCTGGGCCTGGTCGCCGCGGCCGATTGGGCGCTGGCGGTTTTTCAGCGGCGCACCGGCATCCAGGGATCGCTCATTTGCGAGCACGAGTCGATCGAGCTGGACGATCAACGCGCCACCGCCATCTTCCGCATCCTGCAGGAGGCCCTCAACAACGTGGCACGCCATGCACGGGCAAGCCACGTGCAGGTCACTATCAGCCTCAAGGCCACGGACTTGCTGCTGCAGACCTGCGACAATGGCATCGGCTTCAATCCTGTTCCCAGCCCGCTCAAGAAGACTTTCGGCATCATTGGCATGCGCGAGCGCGCCCTGGAGTTTGGGGGTGAGCTGACCATCACGCGCCGCGCGCTGGGCGGCACCTCGCTTGAAGTGCTATTCCCTCTCGATCAGGGGGCGCCGGCATGATTCGCGTCCTGATCGCCGACGACCATGCGCTGGTTCGCCGAGGTTTGCAGCAGGTGCTGCAGCAAGCACCCGGCGTGTCCGTGGTGGGCGAGGCCTCCGATGGCTGGCAGGTGCTGGAAATGCTGCGCGCTGGTGCGCCCGACCTCATCATGCTGGACCTGTCGATGCCCGGGCCCAACGGGGTTGACCTGGTCAAGCGGATCAAGGCCCTGGTGCCCCACGTGCCGATCCTGGTGGTCTCAATGCACGCCGAGGGCCAGATCGCTTCACGGATCATCAAGGCCGGCGCGGCCGGTTATCTGACCAAGGACAACGAGCCCGAAACGTTGATCGCGGCCATCCGCCAGGTGGCACGCGGCAAGCATTTCATCGATCCCAGGCTGGCCACTGAACTGGTGTTCGGCTCGTCGCTGGTCAACGCGGCCGTTCCTCACAGCCTGCTCTCCGACCGGGAGTTCGGCATCTTCATGGCGATCGCGCGTGGCCGCAGCATCAATGACATCGCGCTGGAACTGCACTTGTCGGCCAAGACCGTCAGCACCCACAAGGCCCGCCTGATGCAGAAGATGGGCATCAACAACATCAGCGAGTTGGTGTTGTACGCGTCCGAGCAAGGCTTGCTGGTCTGACCTCCCGGGCGTCAGGAGTTCCTGAACGCTGATTCCGGATTCGCTGATGGACCAAACCCTCATTGACTGATTGCGCATGCGTCAATGTCCGTGAAACGATGGTTGCACCGAGAAGAACCAAGGGAACCCCACATGCGTGTCAATTTGCCTGTCACCCAACGCGAGTACGACATCCCGGCCGACGCGATCCTCATGTCCGCGACCGACACCCAAAGCCATATCAGCTATGCCAACGCGGCATTCATCTCGGTGAGTGGCTTTACCCGTGAAGAAATCCTGGGCCAGCCGCACAACCTGGTGCGCCACCCCGACATGCCCGAAGAAGCTTTCGCCGACATGTGGCGCACGCTGAAGGCCGGCAAGTCATGGACCGCCCTGGTCAAGAACCGGCGCAAGGATGGCGACCACTATTGGGTGCGCGCCAACGCCGCGCCCGTGATCCGCCAGGGCAATACCGTCGGCTACATGTCCGTACGGACCAAGCCCACGCGTGAAGAAATCGCGCAAGCAGACACCACCTACCAGGCATTCCGCAGCCAGCAGGCCGGGCAGCGTGCCTTTCATCAAGGCCTGGTGGTGCGCACGGGCCTGTGGGGCTGGACGTCGGCCCTGCAGACCATGTCAGTGCGCTGGCGACTGCGGCTGGGGCTGGGTGCGCTGTGTGCCACCGCCGTTGTCTGTGCGGTTGCCCTGGGCCTGGGTGGTGGCGCCCTGGCCTGGTTTGCCTTGGCCATGGCCCTGGCTTGTGTGGTGACCGGACATTGGTTGAACGCCCAGATCGCGCGGCCGCTGGAGATGATCCAGGCACAGGCGCTCAATGTGGCGGCGGGTCAGCCGGCCGAGAACATCCACCTGAACCGTGTGGACGAGATTGGCATGATCCTGCGTGCGGTGAATCAATCGGGCTTGAACTTGCGCTCGCTGGTGGACGACGTCAGCCAGCAAGTCTCGGGTGTGCGCACCGCCAGCACGGAGATCGCGCAGGGCAACAACCACCTGAGTTCCCGCACCGAGCAGGCGGCCTCAAATCTGCAGGAAACCGCCGCCTCGATGGAAGAGATGACGGCCACCGTCAACAGCAATGCCGACACGGCTCAACAGGCCACCTTGCTGGTCGGCAGCGCCCGCGACGCCGCGGCCAAGGGCGGGCAAGTGGTGGGCCAGGTGGTCAGCACCATGCAGGCCATCTCCACGTCCAGCAAGAAAATCGTCGACATCATCGGCGTGATCGATGGCATCGCCTTTCAGACCAACATCCTGGCGCTGAACGCGGCCGTGGAAGCCGCCAGGGCGGGCGAGCAAGGGCGCGGCTTTGCCGTGGTGGCTGGGGAAGTGCGTGTGCTGGCACGGCGATCGGCTGATGCCGCCAAAGAGATCAAGAACCTGATCGGCGACAGCGTCGAGAAAGTCGCCTCGGGCTCGCAGTTGGTGGACCACGCCGGCGAAGCGATGGACGAGATCGTGGGCCACGTCAAGCGCGTGGCCGACATGATCAACGAAATCGGATCGGCCACGCTGGAGCAGTCTTGCGGCATCCGCCAGGTCAATGTGGCGGTGTCACAGCTGGACCAGATGACCCAGCAGAACGCGGCGCTGGTGGAGCAATCCTCCGCGGCCGCCGACTGCCTCAAATCACAAGCGGAGCGGCTGGTCGAGGCCGTGGCGGTGTACAGCCAGGACTAGGGCAAGCGCACCTTCAGTGAGCGGGTGCGCCGTGCAACTCCTGGGCACGCAGGCCCAGCATGGTGCGGGCCTCCTGGGGAGACGCCACCTCGCGGCCAGCACGCTTGGCGCAGGCCGCCAGGGCTTCGATCAGCGGGCCATTGCCGGTGGTGCGCTCACCGCCAGGCAGGTAGAAAGTGTCCTCCACGCCGGTGCGCAGCATGCCACCCAGGTCGGCAGTGGCCTGGTGAACGGCCCAGATCTCTTCGCGGCCGATCAGGGTGGTCTGCCAGATGGTGTTGGGCTCGCGGTACTTGACCAGCAGGGCCAGCAAATCGGCATCGACCGGCATGCCCGAGGCCACGCCCATCACGAAGTTGTATTCCAGGTGCTCGGTCATGCCGGCCTTGCGGAACATGCCCACCGAACGCACGATGCCCACGTCAAAGCATTCGAACTCAGGCCGCGTGTGCGTTTCATGCATCACATCGAGCATGCCCTTGACCTTGTCGACCGTGTTGTCGAAGAGCATGGGCGGCCAGGCCCACTGCCCGTTCTCCTTGATCTTCAGGTAGTTCAGGCTGCCGGCGTTGCAGGCCGCGATCTCAGGGCGCACGCGGCGGATACAAGCCGCTGGGCCGGAGATGTCTTGCCCGACCACACCGGTGGTCAGGTTGATGATGACGCCAGGGCAGGCATCGCGAATGGCGGTGTCGATCTCGGCAGCCACTTCGGGATCCCACGAGGGGAAGCGGCCCATGCCGGGCGTCTGCTGGCGCAAGTGCACATGCATGATCGAGGCGCCCGCATCGAAGGCCTCGCGCGCGGCAGCAGCCATTTCGGCCGCCGTGACGGGCACGGGGTGTTGGGCGGGGTCGGTCAGCACGCCGGTCAGCGCGCAAGTGAGGATGGCTTTGTCCATCATGATTCCTTTGAGTCGGTAGCGGTCAGGTCCAGCTCAAGGAGCAGGGCCTGGGATTGCACTTGCTCGCCCACGGCAACGTGGACGGCCTTGACCACGCCCGGCGCCTGGGCGTTGAGCCACATTTCCATCTTCATGGCCTCGACGCTGAGCAGCGGCTGGCCTTCGGTGACGGTGGCGCCGGGTTTGACCAGCACCTGGGCCACCACGCCGGCCACGGGCGAGACCGCGCGGCTGGGGTCGTTGGCGGTGTCTTTGCTGGGCCACGGTGACACCTCGGCGAACACAAAGGTCGCGGCCTGGATGACGAGGTGCAGGGCAGCGTCCACCCACACGGCCAGCACACGTTTGCGCACGCCGTCGATCTCGTAGCGCAGCACACCATCGTCATGGCCGATGAGGCGCAGGCTGTGCTCGGCCGTGTCCTTGTTGATGTTCAAGGTGATGGCGCCTTGCGGGCCGGGGCGGATGTGCAGACGGTGCTGCTCACCATCGCAGGCCAACTGCAGCTCGTAATCGGTGACGCTGGCCGAGCGCAGGGCCTTGGCAGCGGCATCGTCGCGGCCTTTCAAGGCATGCGCGGCGGCGGCAATCAGCCAGGCCTCGGTACTCGCCACAGGCCGGTCCAGGATGGGCAGTTTGTCGATGCCCCACTGGTCGATCAGGGCCGTGGTCATGGCGCCGTCGCGGAAGGCTTGGCTGTCGACCAGGTCGCGCAAGAAGCGGCTGTTGTTGCGCAAGCCCAGCAGGGGCGCGTCGTCCAGCGTGGCGATCAGTCGGCGGATGGCATCGTCGCGATCCCGGCCATGCACGATGAGCTTGGCCACCATGGGGTCGTAGAACGGCGAGACCTCGCCGCCTTCGCGGATGCCACCATCGATGCGCACGCCATCGTGCAAGGCACGTTCGGGGCGCCACCATCGGATCGGGCCGGTCTGCGGCGCGAAGTCGGCGTAGGGATCTTCGGTGTACAGGCGCGCCTCGATGGCATGGCCTGTCAGCGTGATCTGCTCTTGCTTGAGCGGTAGCGGCTGGCCGGCGGCCACGCGCAGTTGCCACTCCACCAGGTCCAGGCCCGAGATCATTTCCGTGACCGGGTGCTCCACCTGCAGGCGCGTGTTCATCTCCAGGAAGTAGTAGTTCAGGTCGGCATCAACGATGAACTCGATGGTGCCGGCGCCCCGGTAGCCGATGGCCAGCGTGGCGGCCACGGCATCGCGGCCCATGCTGGCGCGCATGGCGGGGCTCACGATGGGCGATGGAGCCTCTTCAATCACTTTTTGGCGGCGGCGTTGGGCGCTGCAATCGCGCTCGCCGATGTAGACGGCATTGCCGTGCGCATCAGCAAACACCTGGATCTCGATGTGGCGGCCATTCTCGATCAGGCGCTCCAACATCAGCGTGCCATCGCCAAAGGCGCTTTGCGCTTCGCGGCGGGCGCTGACGATGGCTTGTGCGAGCTCGTCCTTGGCGTGGACCAGGCGCATGCCCCGGCCACCGCCACCGCTCACGGCCTTGACCAGCAGCGGGTAGCCCAGCTTCTCGGCCTCAAGGATGAGGTGCTGCTCATCCTGATTCTCACCGAGGTAGCCGGGGGCGGTCGGCACCTTGGCCTCGATCATCAGCTTCTTGGCGCGTGCCTTGTCGCCCATGGCATGGATGGCCGATGCCGGCGGGCCGATGAAGGTCACGCCCGCGTCCACGCAAGCCTGCGCGAAAGCTTCGTTCTCGGACAGGAAACCGTAGCCAGGGTGGATGGCATCGGCACCGGTCTTCTTCGCGGCATTCAGGATGGCATCGATGCGCAAATAGGATTCGCTGGCGGCCGAACCGCCGATGTGCACGGCCTCGTCGGCCAGGTCCACATGGGGCGCTTGCGCGTCGGCATCACTGTAGACGGCCACGGTGCGGTAGCCCAGCTTGCGCGCGGTGCGGATCACGCGGCAGGCGATTTCCCCGCGGTTGGCGATGAGGATCTTATTCAGCATGGTGTCCTCGCGGGGAATTCGCCTGCAGCTCGCTGCGCGAGCCCATTCGATTTGGCTTCGCCGCAAGGCCTGCGGCCTTGTCTCCGCGGTTGGCGATCAGGATTTTGTTCAGCATGGTGTCTCGATCAATGACCCGTTCAACTCGCTTGCGGAACCCAGCTGGGCTTGCGTTTGTGGATGAAGGCCGTCGTGCCTTCCACGCCCTCGGGCCCTTGCACGGCGCGCGAGAACATCGCGGCGGCATCCTGGATCAAGTCCTGCGGGGGTTCGAAACGCGTGCGGGCCAACAGGGCCTTGGTGGCCGCGATGGCCCCCGGCGCGCAACCCATGATGCGGTCGATGACCGCGCGCAAAGCCACGTCCAGCGAGGCGGCGTCGCCATGCACCTCGTGCACCAGGCGGATCGCCAAGGCCTCGGCGGCCTCGACCTTGCCGCCGGTCACCGACAGGCGCTTGGCCTCGGCATAGCCAATGCGCTCCACCAGGAACGGCGCGATCTGCGCGGGAATCACGCCCAGCGAGGTTTCGGGCAATCGAAACACGGCATTGCCCAAGGCCAGGGTCACATCGGACACGCAAGCCAGGCCAAAGCCGCCGCCCATCACAGTGCCTTCCAACACCGTGATGATGGGCAGGCTGGAGCGCGCATAGGCCAGGCACAAGCGCCCAAACTGCGCGTTGACCTCGGCGGCCGCGTCCACGCCTGGCTGGGGCAAGGCCATGCGGGCTTTGGCCATGTCCTGCAGATCACCGCCAGCACAGAAGTGGCCGCCCGCGCCGCGCAGCACCACCACGCGCACGCCGGTGTCCTGCTCGGCCTGGGCCAGCGCCTGGATCAACTCGTTCACCATGGCCAGGGACATGGCGTTGCGCACTTCAGGCCGGTTGAGCGTGATGCTCAGCACGCCGCCCGATTGCTGCAACAGCAAGGTGTTCATCGTGGATGAAGACGTCATGGCTTACTTGGCCTTCTTGGGCAAGGTGCCTTCAAGCTTGGCGATGATGCCCAGCATGATCTCGTCGGCGCCACCACCGATGGACACCAGGCGGCCATCGCGGTAAGCCTGCGAGACCGGGTTGTCCCACGTGAAGCCCATGCCGCCCCAATACTGCAGGCAGCTGTCGGCCACCTCGCGGATCAAGCGGCCGCACTTGAGCTTGGCCATCGAGGCCAGGCGCGTCACGTCCTTGCCCTCGATGTATTCCTCCACCGCGCGGTAGGTGAGCGAACGCAGACACTCAACTTCCGTGCGCAGCTCGGCCAGGCGGAAGTGGATGACCTGGTTGTCGATCAAGGGCTTGCCAAAGGTGCTGCGTTCCTTGCAGTACTCGATGGTCTGGTCGATCAGGTTGTCCAGCATCTTCAGCGAGTTCGCCGCACCATACAGGCGCTCTTCCTGGAACTGCAGCATCTGCATCATGAAGCCCGTGCCTTCCACGCCAACCAGGTTGCGCTTGGGCACGCGCACGTTGTCGAAGAAGATCTGCGCGGTGTCCGACGAGTTCATGCCGATCTTCTTGATCTTCTGCTTCTCGATGCCCTTGGCATCCATCGGCACGATGATCAGGGACTTGTTGGCGTGAACCTTGCCTTCAGACGTGTTGGCCAGCAGGCAGCACCAGTCGGCCTGCATGGCGTTGGTGATCCACATTTTGCTGCCGTTGATGACGTAGTCGTCGCCATCGCTGCGGGCCGTCGTCTTGAGGGCCGCCACGTCGGAGCCGCCACCGGCTTCGCTCACGCCGATACAACCCACCATATCGCCGGCAATCGCGGGCGCCAAGTATTCCCTCTTCAACTCATCAGAGCCAAAGCGGGCCAGGGCCGGGGTGCACATGTCGGTCTGCACACCAATGGCCATGGGCACGCCACCGCAAGGGATCGCGCCCAGGGTCTCGGCCACCACCATCGAGTACGAGAAGTCCAGGCCCATGCCGCCGTAAGCCGGGTCGTACTTCACGCCCAACAGGCCCAGCTTGCCCATCTTCTTGAAGACCTCGTGCGCCGGGAAGATCTCGGCGGCCTCCCAATCTTTCACGTGGGGGTTGATCTCCTGCTCGCAAAAGCGCTTGACGGTGTCGGCCAGCTGGATGTGTTCGGGGGTGAATTTCATGGTGGGTCTTTCGTTTTACAGGCGTGCCACGCCAAAGGTGTTCGAGTTCAAAGTGCGTTGCGCGGCTTCCTTGACCAGATCCAGGCACATAGACAGCACACGCCGGGTGTCACGCGGATCGATGATCCCGTCATCCCACAGGCGCGCCGTGCCAAACAAGGCAGCCGACTCCTGGTCCAGCCGGTCACGCAACACATCCGACATGCCCTTGAGCATGTCTTCGTTGACCGGGTGGCCAGCGCGTTCCAGCTTGCTGCGCGTCAGGATGTCCATCACTTTGGCGGCCTGTGCGCCGCCCATCACCGCCGTGCGCGCCGAGGGCCACGAGAAGATGAAGCGCGGATCAAAGCCCCGCCCGCACATGCCGTAGTTGCCCGCGCCAAACGAGCCGCCCAGCACGATGGTCAGCTTGGCCACGCGCGCATTGGCCACGGCCTGGATCATCTTGGCGCCGTGCTTGATGGCGCCCGCACGCTCAGCCGCCGAGCCCACCATGTAGCCGGTGGTGTTCTGCAAAAACAGCAAAGGCGTGCCGCTCTGATCGCAAAGCTGGATGAACTGCGCGGCCTTGGTCGAACCATTGGGCTGGATGGGGCCGTTGTTGCCCAAGATGCCCACCAGGTGCCCGTTGATGCGGGCATGGCCGCACAAGGTCTCGGGCGCCAGGTTGGCCTTGAACTCCAGGAAGTCAGAGCCATCCACGATGCGGGCGATCACCTCGCGCGTGTCGAAGGGCTCACGGTCATCAGCGGGAATGCAGCCCAGCAGCTCTTCTTCATCGAACAAGGGCGCGGGCACTGCCGCGGCGGCAGGCACCGTGTCCCACTGCAGCTTGTCGACCAGCTCACGGCACAAGGCCAGCGCGTGTGCATCGTCCTCGCTCAGGTACTCGCCCAGGCCGGTCACTTCGGCGTGCATCTGCGCGCCACCCAAGGCCTCGTCGGTGGTGTCTTCGCCAATGGCGGCCTTCACCAGCGGTGGGCCCGCCAGGTAGATGCTGGAGCGGTCACGCACAAGGATCACGTAATCCGACAAACCAGGCAGGTAAGCGCCGCCCGCCGTCGACGACCCATGCACCACCGCGATCTGCGGGATGCCCATGGCCGACAACCTGGCCTGGTTGGCGAAGCTGCGCCCGCCTTCCACAAAGATCTCGCTCTGGTACATCAGATTGGCGCCGCCGCTTTCCACCAGGCAGATGATGGGCAGCTTGTTCTCGCGGGCGATCTCTTGCGCGCGCAGCGCCTTCTTCAAGCCCATGGGCGAGACCGTGCCGCCTTTGAGCGCGCTGTCGCTGGCGGTGACCAGGCAGCGCTTGCCGCCCACCAGGCCGATGCCAATGATGGTGCCGCCGCCCAGCACGTTCTTCTTGCCATCGTCGTCGTGCATGCGCAGGCCGGCGAGCGTGCTCAGCTCCAGGAACGGCGAATCACGGTCCAGCAAACGCGCCACGCGCTCCCGCGGCAGCAACTGCCCGCGCTTGTCGAACTTGTCGCGCTTGGCCGCCGACTCGCGGCGCACCTGCGCTTCCAGCGCCTGCACTTCGGCCAGGCGCTCCGTCATCCGCTTCACATTGTTCTGAAAGGCCTCGGCCTTGGGGTTCAAGGCGGAACGCAGAGCTGGCATGTCAGGCTTTCTCGTTCTTGGATTGATCTTGGGCGTCTTGCGCCGCGATGTCCTGCAAAACCTTGGGCACGCTGGAGCGGTGGAAGCCATCAAAGGCCGGTGCCGGCTGGCCACCCATCGAAGGCCAGGTGGCGCTGTGCAAAGGCGCCCCACCATCGATCGGCAAGGTGATGCCCGTGATGAAGGTAGAGCCCGGGCTCAACAAGAAGCAGATGGCCGCGCTGACTTCGGCCTCCAGGCCCATGCGACGCATCGGCAGGTTGTCTTTCAGGCCACGGATGACGGGCGCCATGGCCGGACCATACGCGTCCATGCCGCTTGATGCAATCCAGCCCGGCGCCACGGCATTGACACGCACCCGCGCGCCCGCCCATTCAAAAGCCGCCGTCTTGGTCAGGTTGACCATGCCCGCGCGCGCCGCGCCCGAGTGCGCCATGCCCGGCATGCCGTTCCACATGTCGGCGGTCATGTTGACGATGGCGCCACCGTGCTTCTGCATGGATTGCAAATACACCTCGCGCGCCATCAAGAACCCACCCGTCAGGTTGTTGGCCACCACGGCCTCGAAGCCGCGCTTGGAGATCGCCTCCATGGGCGAAGGGAACTGCCCACCCGCGTTGTTGACCAGGCCATGGATGCGGCCATGCTTGGCCACGATGGCTTTCACGGCGGCCTTCACGGCTTCGTCGTCACGGATGTCAAAGGCGATGGAATCGACCTTGCCGCCGTCTTCTAGGATCTCGGCCGTGACCTTGGCCAGCTTTTCAGTGCTGCGGCCCGTGATGACCACGGTGGCGCCCAAGGCCGCCAACTCGTGCGCCACACAGCGCCCGATGCCACTGCCGCCCCCGGTGACGATGTGCACCTCGCCCTGGAACAAACCAGGCTTGAGAACGCTGTCGTAATGGGAGGGCTTGGAAGAAGGGGCTTCAGCGGATGGCGTCATGACCTGAGCGGATGTTGAAGGATCAGCACAAACTGTAGGTCAACATGACGTTAACGTCAACCAATTACACCATTGGGTAATCCCTCGAACCCATGGGGAAGGCATCGTCCATAATGCGCGGATGACGGAAGACAAGACCCTTGGCGACAGCGAGGCCCTGATGGGCATCGCCGAGATGTGCGCGGCCTTCGAGGTCTCGCCCCGCACCCTGCGCTTTTATGAAACCAAGGGCTTGCTGGCGCCGCGTCGCCTCAATGGCACGCGGGTGTATTCCAAGGTGGATCGGGCCCGTTTGTCGCGCATCCTGCGCGCCAAATCACTGGGCATGCCCCTGTCAGAGGTCAAGGCCTACCTGGACATGTATGGCGACCAAGGCGAAGGCCGCGTCCAGCAACTCACCTACGTGATCGAGACCACGGATGCTGCCATCCGGGACCTGGAAGCCAAACGTGCGCAGATCGACACGTCCTTGGCTGAACTGCGGCTGATCAACGAGCGAAGCCGCCAGATGCTGGACAGCAAGCGCTCGTCAAAAACCAAACCACGCTGATCATCCCGATCAGCAGCCTTCAGAGCACCGCGCCCGGGCCAGGATGGTGCGGGCCATCACTTCGGCGTCCGAGCTGGCTTGCAACGGCGAGCGGCACAGGCCGGCGCGCTCGTAATTCACGTTCTCGTACAGCTCGGCCGTGGCGGGAAAGGCGTCCAGCAAGGGTTGCAAAGACACGCCTGGCCCCACGGTGCGCAAGGCCTCGCTCAAACGCGCCGTCAATTGGCGGTACTGCAGCGGGCTGACCGAGCTGAAACCGCGCTCGACGCGCTCCAGGGCATAAGCCAAGGTTTCGATGATGGACAGCTGGGCAGAGCCGGCCTGGGGAGAAGGTTGAGTCATGACGGGCAACTCCTGTTCACTGACAACTTGCGAAGGCACCACCAGCATATAGGGACGGGTGGCCCAGGATCAAGACCCCAAAGCCACCCGTAAACCCGTGTGTAAATGATGCAGATCGGGGCATGCTTAGTACGCCTTCACATCGAAAGCCTTCACCGTGGTGAAAGGCACCTTGGGCGCAGCCTGGAATTTCCACACCGCATCGGGCTCAATGTTGCTGGCGCGCGTCTCGGCGTTGCCCACCAGATTGCCCTGCGCGTCGTACAGGTTGAACTGAATCACCGCCTCTTTGATGACCCGACCTGCGACGTTGCGCGCCTCACCAGTGAATGAACTGGTGGGCGCGCCCTGGATCACCTCAAGTGACCGGATTTGCAAGGATTCGTTGCTTTGCGATATCGCGGCCATGGTGGTCAGGGCGAGCGTTGCGATGGCCATCCTGCTCTTCATCATCATGATTGACCTCGTCAATTGCTGTGATGAACTTGCAGCGCAATCCACGTGCCCGCCCTGGTCTGCCGGTCAAGGCAGGGTGTAGATCGAGTCGTTGTAGGCCTTTTCAAGCACACCCTTCGCACCGCCGCCGCCCGTGATGTTCGAGTTCAGGAACAGCACACCTGGCAAGCGAGGGCCGACCACCGGTCCAAACAAGGCCACCGAGGTGCTGATGTTGTCGCACACACCGGTGCCATTGCAATTGGCGCCCCAGCCACCGTTCTTCTCCAGCTCGGTGTTCAACACCACGTCCCAACCCAGGCCGCGCTTGCGCATCGTGTCGAACAGGTCCTTGGTGGGCGTGGCCGCCAGGATCTTGCCGTCCTTGGTATTCAGGCTCAACATCACCTTGGCCAGGTCTTCGGCCGACAGATACCAACCCGCGGCACCACAGATCAGCGACACATCGCCAAAGTCGGTGCCCGCCACATTGAGGCCCGCGGTCTTGTACGCATAGGCATGATTGTTGGAAGCGGGCGGCTTGCAGGTCACGCCTGTTTGGCCCACACGGTCAAACACGTTTTGCTGCACCAGCTTGACGTACTGGTTGGCCAGGGTTGCAGGGCGCGTCAGCTGGTTGATGTCTTCAGCGTAACCGGCAACCTTGGGCAACAGCACCCGCATGATGGCGAAGTTGTAGTTGCTGTAGCACCAGCCCATGTTGTTGGGGTTGATCGGGTTCGCAGGGTTGACCACGGCCGCACCCTGGCATGCGGTCGTGCCATCGGCCTTGACGCTGGCCGTGAAGAACTTCCTCAACTGCGCATAGTCTTGCGAGACATTGCCATAGTCCTTGATGCCGCTGCGTTGGCCCAGCAGTTGCGAGAAGGTGATGCCCTTGACGTAAGCGCTGGCCGACGACCAATCAGCCGGCAGGTAAGGCCCGATCGCCGCGTCCAGGCTGACACCGGCCTGGTCCAGGATGCGAACCGCTGCCACCGCCGTCACGAACTTGCTGACGCTGGCCACCGTGATCTTGGTGGACGAGGTAAAAGGCAATGCGCCATCCGCCGCGACACGGGCCTGGCCGCCGCTGCCAAACTTGGGGTAGTTGCCCACGAAGAACGAATAGCCCGTGACCTTGCCATCCAGCTGGGCACGCAGCTTCTTGTCGATCTCACAAACCGAGACGCAGGCCTTGCCGCTACAGACGGGCACGCTGGGTGGCACCTTGGCATAGTCGCTCCAGCCTTCTTTCACCAACAGCGACTCCAGGTGCTCACCAATGGGCGTGTCCGCCACGGGGCCGCGCCAGTCCAGCACGCTGCGCAGCTGGATGCCGCAGGCCGCGCGGTATTGCTGACTCCACAGCGAGTACTGCTGGGCTTGCGGCAATTGCGATTGGGCCGGCGGCAACACCGCGTCCAGGTGCACCGTCACGGTTTGCGAGGCGCCTGCGGCCAGCGCCGGGATGGCGATCTGAGACGTGGTCTGGCGCATCAGCACGTTGAAGTCTTTCAGCGACAACCACATCGGGTCGGTGGCCGCTCTGGTCTTGTTGCTCACCCGCAAGGTCACATCGGCACCGGCGTAGTGGATCTGCGTGAAGGGCACCACGCCGATCTTCTCGTCGTAGTTGATGATCTCAACCTTCGGGAACTTGGCCACATCACCAAAAACGATGGGCGGCTGACTCACATCAGGCACCTCGGTGACCACGACGGTGGGCGACGCAGAACCCAAGGGCACATTGGCCGCGTTGTGCGGGGTGATCTTGATGAAGAACTTGGTGGGCGAAGCCACCGTGGGCGAGATCAGGAAGGCCGTGGCTGGCAAGCTGATGCGCTGGAAGTGACCAGCCGTGGGCGCCGCGGACTCGCCGCTGGCCACGACCTGGTTGGCCGCGTTGGTCACTTGCCAGGTGCCGGCGGTGGCCACCTGGTCAGTGGTCCACTGCAGCGTCACGATCTGGGGCTTGACCACCGTGATCGCGCTTTGCAGGAACTGGAATTCACCACTGCCTTCCACGATTTGCAGCGTGGCGGCCGCGATGGCGGTGGCGGGCATGAAGGCAGCCGTCAGGCCGCTGATAAGGAAAGCGCCTGCACCGAGCAGGGTGTGTGATGCGAGTTTCATGAGGTGTCCAATCAAAGGTGGAAGAGAAAACTGGGCGGTGTGTGTTCCGATGAAATGAAGTTTGCGCAAGCCTCGTTTCAACCACGCTTCAACCCAGGTCCGCCTTTGTTGCAATTGTTTCGGCCCGACTAAAACGGGCTTCATGCTTAAACTGGCGCTCGTCATCCACACAGAGGATTCGCATGAACAAGCTTCTTGGCGTGCTGCTGAGCACCCTGGCCATCGGGGCCGCCACGGCCGCCCCGGTCACTTACACCATCGACCCCACCCACACCTTCCCCAGCTTCGAGGCCGACCACATGGGCATCTCGGTTTGGCGTGGCAAGTTCAACAGAACCAGCGGCCAGGTCACCTTGGACAAAGCCGTGGGCGCGGGCACCGTTGATGTGGTCATTGATGCCGACAGCGTGGACTTTGGCTTGGGCATCATGAACGACAAGGCCAAGAGCGCCGAGTTGTTCGACACGGCCAAATACCCCCAAGCCCGCTACAAGGGCAAGCTGGATGGCTTCGTCAATGGCGCGCCCACCCAGGTGGTCGGCGAACTGACGCTGCATGGCGTGACCAAGCCGGTGGTGCTCAAGCTCAACAGCTTCAAGTGCATCCCGCACCCCATGCTCAAGCGCGAGCTTTGCGGCGCCGATGCGTCAGCGTCCATCAACCGCGACGAATTCGGCATGGACGCCGGCAAGCCTTATGGCTTCAAGATGGACGTGACCCTGCGCATCCAGGTGGAAGCGGTTCAAACGCCCTGACGCACAAGCTCACACTGGCTCGGTCGAGGACTGGGCCAGGTAATGCAGGATCAGCTTGTCGCGCTGCGACACAGTCTTGAACGACATGCCCACGTGGACGCCGTCGCCCGCCTCGGCCTTGTGGCTGTGGCACAAGGCGGCGGGGATTTCCAGATTCACGGGCTCTCCCTCGAAGTCCACGGTCACCGCCAGATTGACGAGGTCGCCAATCGCCCCCACGGTGCTGGGCGCATGCACCATGGCCCCAAAGGGGCTCACATCCACCAAGGTGGCACCGATGGCACTGCTGCCACCCGGCAAGGACACCTTGGCCGGCAGCGATGTTTTCATGCGCAGCGAGCGCCGCACCTGGCGCGCCTGCACCACCTTGGGATAGACCAGCAGCGCATACACGAAGGGCACCTCGAAGGTCTGGATGACCTGGGCCTTGAACGAAAAATCGTGCTGGCCTGTGAAGCCCTGCACGGTGTATTCATCGCCTGGTTTCAAGGGCGACTTGCCACTCGACGCGGCATGCGGGCCCACCATCACGCCCTTGCCTTCAATCGCGGCCAGGAACTGCGCCTCCAGCTTGGGCGAGCCAGGCTTGACACCCTGCGTCTGCAAGGCCACACCGGGGCGCAGCTTGAGCGATCGCAAGCCCACCTCGTTGACGGGGGCGTGGTTGGTGTCGTTTGGCATAAGCCCTCTCTCAGTATGGAAACCGCCGTTTGGCACTGGGCTTATTTTGGGTGCATTGACCCAAGTGGTGTGTTGTATGTCAGCGCAACACCTTCATGCGCCCATGGTGGACGCTGAAGCCTCAGGCGCCGCCACCCAGCAGGTGCTGGACCAGGGCCATGGCATCGGCCCCCTTCTCAGTAAAGATCAGGCCGATGCGAAAACACTTGGGGCCGCTGTAAGAGGAGTAGACCGCCTTGGCAGCGATCTCGACCGACTTGGGTGAGGCCCCCGTAGCCCACTCCACCCGCACCTGGCACTTGCTGCCCGGGGCAATCGGCTTGTCCGTGGTCAGCGACAAGCCCAACTGGCTCACATCGACCGTGGTGCCAGCACGGGCACTGCCGTCGCTCATGGTCAGCGAAACCGGCCGCCTGACCGCCAAACGGGCATGGGTGCGGCGACTGGCTCCCGAACCAGTGTCTTCGGTTGAGTCAGAGGTGTCATTGGCCAGATGGGGCAAGCGACTCATGGGTTGACCCTTTAAAGCGAAGGCAAGCACTCACATTTTATTCACGAAACGCCCGGCTTGACGAGCCCCCGGCGCTCAGGGGCGTTTCGGCCCGGAAAAGTACCGCCAGCAGGCCCCCTATTCAGGCAGCGACATGGCCCGCCACAGGATGTTGAAAAGCTCGTCGAACTGGTCGATCAGGGAGCGGTCCTCGCGCCGCACGATGTGCATCAGCACCACGCGGCCGACGATGCCCATGAACACGTCCAGCAGGATCTTGCTGGACACCCGGTTGTTGAGCACCCCGCGCTGCTGGCCGTCTTTGAACACCCCCAGGAAAGCGCCCATCAGCTCGGGGCTTTCATAGATGCGGATGTTGCGGTGCCGCGAAACCGGCACGGCCGTGAACAGCAACAGCATCACGGCCGGGTGCTTGTCCATGTAATCCAGCGTGACCCAGCAGGTCTTGCGCAGGCGCTCGCGCGCATCGTCGATGCCCTGCAGGTGGTCGATCATGCGCTCGGCCAGGCGGCCCAGCATCACGTCCAGCATGGCGTAGACCAGCGTTTCCTTGCTGCCGAAGTACTTGTAGATGGTCTGAAGCGACACATTGGCGGCCTTGGCCACGTCCAGCAGGCTCACGTCGTGGAAATCCTGCTTTGAGAACAGGTCAAGCACGGCTTTCTCGATGCGCTTGAGCGTGTCGGGCCGCATGGTGGCCAGGATTGCCTGGCGGTCATCGGCAGCGGGATGGTGGGCGGGCGACGTGGCGGTTGTACTCATGGGTCAGGCGGTTTCCACAGCGGAAATCAATATTACCAAATGATGCCTGAATGAGGCTTCAAAGTCACTTTTGCTTGCCAATGGCGCGCCATCCCGCCAATATCTCCCGACCTTGCGCACGCTATCAGCGACGGTAATTAAAATTACCATATCGCCAACGAATGCCGCAGCGCAGCAATTTGACAAGAGAGATACCGAGGACACCCACGATGGCGATTCAAAACTTCCCCGCAGCCTGGATGACCGACGAACACAAGATGGTGTTCGAATCGGCCAAACGCTTCATGACTGAACAGTGGGGCCCCAAGGACGAAGCCTGGCGCCATGCCGGCGTGATGGACCACCAAGCCTGGCGCGATGCCGGCGCCAACGGTTTCCTCTGCGCCTCCACGCCTGAAGAGTACGGCGGTGGCGGCGGCGATTTCGGCCACGAAGCAGCCTTGGTACTGGCCCAGGGCGAGGCCTGCATCGGCGGCTTCGGCGGCTCGCTGCACTCGGGCATCGTCGCGCCCTACATCTTCCATTACGGCACCGAAGAACAGAAAAAGCGCTGGCTGCCGCGCCTGGCCACCGGCGAGTTCATCAGCGCCATCGCCATGACCGAACCCGGCACCGGCTCCGACCTGCAAGGCGTGCGCACCCTGGCTTTGAAAGAGGGCGACACCTACAAGATCAACGGCAGCAAGACCTTCATCACCAACGGCCAACTGGCCAACCTGGTGATCGTGGTCGCCAAGACCGACAAGGACAAGGGCGCCCAAGGCATCTCGCTGTTCGTGGTCGAGACCGACGAAGCACCGGGCTTTCGCCGTGGCCGCAACCTCGACAAGATCGGCATGGATGCGCAGGACACCTCCGAGCTGTTCTTCGACGACGTGGTCGTGCCCGCCTCGAACCTGATCGGTGGCGTCGAAGGCATGGGCTTCTTCCAGTTGATGGAACAGCTGCCGCAAGAGCGCATGCTGGTCGCGCTGGCCGGCATCGCCGCGATGGAGCTGGCCATGAAGGTCACGCTCGAATACACGAAGGAGCGCAAGGCCTTCGGCAAGCCCATCTTCCAGTTCCAGAACACGCGCTTCAAGCTGGCCGAGTGCCAGGCCTTGCTGCTGGCCTCGCGCGCCTTGGTGGATGCCGCGATGGTGGAGCACCTGAAAGGCAAGCTGGGCGTGGACCGCGCCGCGCTGATCAAGTACTGGGTCACCGACAACCAGTGCAAGCTGATCGACGAATGCCTGCAACTCTTCGGCGGCTACGGCTACATGAAGGAATACCCAATCGCGCGCCTGTGGGCCGATTCGCGTGTGCAGCGCATCTATGGCGGCACCAATGAAATCATGAAAGAGCTGGCTTCGCGCTTCCTCTGACCTCACTTAAATTTTCCAAGGAGCTTCTCATGCTTGAGGCCTACATTTTCGACACCGTGCGCACACCGCGCGGCAAGGGCAAGAAAGACGGCAGCCTGCACCAGGCCACGCCCGTGTGGCTGCTGCGCACGCTGCTGCAAGCGCTGCAAAGCCGCAACCAGCTGGACACATCCTTGGTCGATGACCTGGTGCTGGGCTGCGTGACGCCCGTGGGTGAACAAGGCGCCGACATCGCGCGCACCGCCGTGCTGGATGCCGGCTGGGCCCAATCCGTCTCGGGCGTGACGCTGTCGCGCTTCTGCGCTTCCGGCCTGGAGGCCGTGAACCAGGCCGCCCAGCGCATCGCCTCGGGCATGGAAGACATGATCGTGGCCGGTGGCGTTGAATCGATGAGCCGCTGGCCCATGGGCAGCGACGGCGGCGCCTGGGTCATGGACCCGCGCATCAACAGCGGCACCGCCTTCGTGCCGCAAGGCATCAGCGCCGACCTGATCGCCACGCTGGAGGGCTTCAGCCGCGCCGACCTCGACGCCTACGCCTCCGAATCCCACCGCCGCGCCGCCCTGGCCCAGGCCGAGGGCCGCTTCGACAAATCCATCGTGCCGGTGAAAGACTTGAATGGCTTGCTGATGCTGGGCCGCGATGAAACCGTGCGCCCTGGCACCTCGGTGGAATCATTGGCCAAGCTGATGCCCTCGTTCGAGATGATGGGCACCATGGGCTTCGACGCCACCGCGCTCGACAAGTACACCACCATCGAGAAGGTGGTCCACAGCCACCACGCCGGCAACTCTTCGGGCATCGTCGACGGCGCCGCCCTGGTACTGCTGGGCAGCAAAGAAGCGGGCATCAAGGCTGGCCTCAAGCCACGTGCGCGGGTGCGCATGTGCTCGGTCATCGGCTCCGAACCCACCATCATGCTGACAGGCCCGACACCGGCCTGCGTCAAGGCCCTGAACAAGCTGGGCATGACCGCGGGCGACATCGACCTGTGGGAAATCAACGAGGCTTTTGCCACCGTGCCCATGAAGACGGCCCGCGACCTGGGCGTGCCCATGGACCGCGTGAACGTCAACGGCGGCTCCATCGCTTTGGGCCACCCGCTGGGGGCCACCGGCGCCATCATCCTGGGCACGGCCCTGGATGAGCTGGAGCGCACCGGCAAGGCCACCGCGCTGGCCACACTGTGTATCGGTGCCGGCATGGGCATCGCCACCATCATTGAACGCGTCTGATCTTCCGGAGGCACACACCATGACTCAATCACAAGCCTTCACATTCGACATCGACGCCGACGGCATCGGCCTGGTCACCATCGACATGCCGGGCCGCGCGATGAACGTGCTCAACCCGACCTTGGTCGAGCCCTTCGCGGCGCTGGTCCAGCAACTGGAAACCGACGCGGCACTCAAGGGCCTGGTCATCACCTCGGGCAAGCCGACCTTCATCGTCGGCGCCGACATCGACCAGCTCACGCAGATCACCAGCGCTGAAGAGGCCTTCAAGCTCTGCGAAGACCTGAAGGGCATGCTGCGCCGCATGGAAAAGAGCGGCAAGCCCGTGGTGGCCGCGCTCAATGGCACGGCGCTGGGTGGCGGCCTGGAGCTGGCCCTGGCCTGCCACGCACGCATCGCCTTGGACGATCCCAAGCTGAAGCTCGGCCTGCCCGAGGTCAAGCTGGGCCTGCTGCCCGGCGGCGGCGGCACGCAACGCCTGCCACGCATGATCGGCATCCAGAAGAGCTTCGAGCTGATCACGCAAGGCAAGGAGCTGACCGCGGCCAAGGCCAAGGAGATGGGTCTGGTCACGGACCTCGCTTCGTCGCGCGATGAGCTGCTGGCCAAGGCGCGCGCCTGGTGCGCCGCCAACCCCAAGGCCTCGCAGCCCTGGGACAACAAGGGCTTCCGCATCCCTGGTGGCGACAGCAAGAGCCCGGCCGTGGTGCAGGTGCTGGCCATCGCGCCGTCCATGGCCAATGCCAAGGCGCATGGCAACTACCCGGCCATCACGCACATCATGTCCTGCCTGTTCGAAGGCTGCCTGCTGGACTTCGATGCTGGCTCGCAAGTCGAGTCGCGCTACTTCGCCGCTTGCGTTGTGTCGCAGACCTCGAAGAACATGATCGGCACCTTGTGGCACCAGCTCAACGCCATCAAGAAGGGCCAGTCGCGTCCCAAGGGCGTGCCTGAAGGCAAGGTCAAGAAGGTCGGCATTTTGGGTGCCGGCATGATGGGCGCGGGCATCGCGTATGTGTCGGCCAAGGTGGGCATTGATGTGGTGTTGCTGGACACCACGCAAGACAACGCCGACAAGGGCAAGGCCTATTCGCAAGGCCTGCTGGACAAGGCCGTTGCCCGTGGCCGCAGCACGCCCGACAAGCGCGATGCGCTGCTGGCCCGCATCAAGACCACCACTTCGTATGGCGACCTTGAAGGCTGCGACCTGGTGATCGAGGCTGTGTTCGAAGACCGCGCCATCAAGGCCGTCTGCACGCAAAAGGCCGAGGCGGTGATCCCAGCCAGCGCCGTGTACGCGTCCAACACGTCCACGCTGCCCATCACTGGCCTGGCCACCGCCAGCGCCCGCCCGCAGAACTTCATCGGCCTGCACTTCTTCTCGCCCGTGGACAAGATGCCCCTGGTCGAGATCATCGTCGGCAAGGAGACCAGCGACGAGACCCTGGCACGCGGTTTCGACTACGTGCTGCAGATCGGCAAGACACCCATCGTGGTCAACGACAAGCGCGGTTTCTACACTTCGCGCGTGTTCACGACCTACATCATGGAGGGCATGGCCATGCTGGCCGAAGGCATCCACCCGCGCTCGATCGAAGTGGCCGGCATGAAGGCGGGCATGCCCATGCCCCCGCTGGCTTTGCAAGACGAAGTCTCGCTGAGCCTTTCGCTGTACATCGCAGAGACCACCAAGAAGGACCTGATCGCCGAGGGCGGCCCGCTGCCCGCCGTGCACCCAGGCTTTACCGTGGTGCAGAAGATCGGTGGCGAGCACGAGCGCATTGGCAAGAAGGCCGGCAAGGGCTTCTACGATTACACCGGCAAGGAAAAGGCGCTGTGGCCCGGCCTGCTGGAGGTCTACCCGCCTGTGGCCGATCAGCCTTCGCAACAAGAGCTGGTCGACCGCATGCTGTACGCCCAAGCCAACGAAGCCGCCCGTTGCTATGAAGAGAAGGTCGTGCGTTCGGTGGCCGACACCAACATCGGCTCGATCTTCGGCTGGGGCTTCGCGCCCAACCAGGGCGGTGCCTTGCAGTTCATCAACGCCGTGGGCGCCAAACAGTTCGTCGAACGTGCACGCGAGCTGGCCGCGAAATACGGCCCGCGCTTCGAGCCCGCCGCCATCGTCGTCAAGCAGGCACAAGAAGGCGGCCGCTTCGAAGACGCCGGCGCATGATCGGCAGCAAGCTGCTGAAAGGCTTGCGCGTGATCGACATCACGCGCAACCTGCCCGGCCCTTTTGCCACGCGCATGCTGGCGGACCTGGGGGCCGAGGTGATCAAGGTCGAGCCGCCTGAAGGTGATCCGGCGCGCGCGCTCGGGCCGCTGTTCAAGTCCTTGAACGATGGCAAGGAGTGCCGCACGCTGGACTTCAAGTCGGAGGCTGATCTGGCCCAGCTGCGCGACTGGCTGACCAATGCCGACGTGCTGCTCGAAGGCTTCAGGCCTGGCGTCAAGGCCAGCATGGGCCTGGATTTCGACAGCCTGAAGGCGTTGAACCCGCGCCTGGTCGTATGTTCGATCACCGGCTATGGCCAGCAGGGCCTGTGGGCCCACCGCGCGGGCCATGACCTGAACTACATGGCCATGTCCGGGGCGCTCGACCAGATGCGCAGCGCGCAGGGTGAAGCCACTTTGTCCAACATCCAATGGGGCGACCTGGCCGGTGGCAGCTCGATGGCCTGCATCGCCACGCTGGCGGCCGTGTTCAGCTCACAGCGAACTGGCACCGGCTGCCATGTCGATGTCAGCATGACCCACGGCCTGTGGGCCCACCAGGTCATGCCACAAGCCACGGGGGCCATGCTCCTGCCCATGCTGGGCAAGCTGCCCGGCGCGCGCGAAGACCTGCTCAACGGCGCCCTGCCCTGCTACAACCTCTACACCACGCAAGATGGCCGCTCGCTGGCCATCGGCTCGCTGGAACACAAATTCTGGAAAGCCACCTGCGATGTCCTGCAAAGGCCCGATTGGGCCCAGCAGCATTGGCAACGCGGCCTCATGCCCAACTCGCCCGAATCCAATGCGCTGCGCGACCAGGTGGCCACCCTGATCGCCACGCAAGCCTTGTCGCACTGGGCCGAACGCTTCGCCGACGTCGATGCCTGCGTCACGCCGGTGCTGACGCTGGCCGAAGCGCAGCAACATCCTTTGTTCACTGGCGGCCAAACCCGCCAGCCCTGGACCATCACACCATGACCGACTCCGCTCTGTTCGTCGACTACTTCAACGACACGCACCGCCAGGCCCGCGAAGCCACCAAGCGCTTCGTTGACCAGGCCATCAAGCCGCACATCAACGACTGGGAAGAAGCCGGCACCTTTCCGCGCGAGTTGTACAAGCAACTGGCCGAGCTGGGCATCCTGAGCATTGGCCACCCCGAGCAATGGGGCGGCGGCGGTGAGCACGATGTCTTCCTCAAACTGGCTGTCAGCGAAGAGCTGATGCGCAGCGGCTCCGGCGGCCTGGTCGCCAGCCTGGGTTCGCTCGACATCGGCTTGCCGCCTGTGTGGCGCGTGGGCTCCAAAGAGCTGCGGCAGCGCGTCGTCCCCGGCGTGCTCAGCGGCAACAAGATCGCCGCCCTGGCCATCACCGAACCCAGTGGCGGCTCCGACGTGGCCAACCTGCGCACCCGCGCGGTCAAGGATGGCGACCACTACATCGTCAATGGCGCCAAGACCTTCATCACCTCGGGCACACGCGCCGACCACTACACCGTGGCCGTGCGCACCGGCGAGGCCGGCTACGCGGGCGTCTCGCTGCTGCTGATCGACCGCGACACACCCGGCTTCACCGTCGGCAAGCCGCTCAAGAAGATGGGCTGGTGGGCCTCGGACACGGCCGAGCTGTTCTTCAGCGATTGCCGCGTGCCCATGGGCAACTTGCTCGGGCCCGAGAACTCCGGCTTCTTCACCATCATGATGAACTTCCAGGCCGAGCGTTTGGCGCTGGCCGTGATGGCCTACATGACCGCGCAACTGGCGTTCGAAGAATGCATGGCCTACGTCAAGACGCGCGAGACCTTCGGCAAGCCCCTGGCCAAGCACCAGGTCATCCGCCACAAGCTGGCCGAGATGGCCACGCGCATCAACGTCGCGCGTGAATACGCGTACCGCTGTGCCGCGCAGATGCAGGCGGGCAAGCCCGCCATCACCGAAGTGTCCATGGCCAAGAACTTCGCCACCGACACGGCCGACTTTGTCACGTACGAAGCCGTGCAGATCTTCGGCGGCATGGGCTACATGCGCGAATCGCTGGTCGAGCGCCTTTACCGCGACAACCGCATCCTCTCGATCGGCGGCGGCACGCACGAGATCATGAACGAGATCATCGCCAAACAACTGGGCCTGTGACGGCCCGTGACTTTGTACCGATGAGGGGCGTGACCGCGCCAATGCTGCACTGCGTTTGTCGCCCATGATCATGTCGCGCGCCCCTTCTCAGCCCCATGCTTGACACCATGATGAACACCACCACCGACCACCCCATCGTTCCGCGCGAAAAGCTCGACTTCGGGCTGGATGGCGACATCCCCCGCTTCTGGCTCGACAACGACCCGTTCAAGTCCCGCTTCTTCGATGCCATGTCCACCTTCTTTCCCGAGGGTGAGCGCTTCTTCATCTCGTGCGTGCGCGATTTCCGCGACCAGATCTCCGACCCCAAGCTGCTGGCCGAGGTCAAGGACTTCACGCGCCAGGAAGGCCAGCACGGCATCGTGCACCGCCAGTTCAATGACCGCGTCAAGGCGCAGGGCGTGGACGTTGACCTGGTCGAAAAACTGACCGTGTTCGTGCTGTTCAAGGTCTTGCGGCAATACCTGCCCAAGTCGCACACCCTGGCACTGACCGCCGCTTTCGAGCACATGACCGCGCTGATGGCGCACGGCTTTGAGGCGGCCAAGGTCATGGACAAGGCCGACCCGCGCATCCGCGCCATGTACACCTGGCACGCGATCGAAGAGGTGGAGCACAAGGCCGTGGCCTTCGATGTGATGCAGAAGGTCGCCAAGGTGGGCTATGTGCACCGTGTCTTCGCGCTGATCGTGGCCACCCTCGGCTTCCCCATCGGCACCTTCATGGTCATCAACCGCATGCTCAAGGCCGATGGTTTCGGCCTCTTCAAGCGTGCCGGCTTGATGGCCAAGGGCTTGTGGTGGTTGTACAAGCCGGGCGGTTTGTACATGCCCATCCTGGGCCACTTCATGGCTTACTTCAAGCCTGGCTTCCATCCCTGGCAAACCGGCCAGATGCACGGTTACGCGGTCTGGCTGGACACCTTCAACCGCACCGGTGACCCGATTGCCGCAGGCAACGCTTCCATCCAGGCGCAGCGCTGAAGGCGCACCGTGCCCAAGGCGGGTTCGCGCTTCAGCGCCCGCCGACGAACATCTTCCAGCGGCGCTCGTTCTGCTTCTTGGCGTCATACAGCGCCTGATCGGCCTGCGCCAGCAAGGACCTCACCGACTCCACCGAGTCGTTGTAAGCCGCGATGCCCACCGAGATGCCCACTCCGACCGTGTCGCCCGTGGGCAGGGTGATGGGCTTGCACACCGATCGCACGATGCGCTTGGCCAGCACCTCGGCCGAATCCTGGGCGCCATGGCGCATCACCACACCGAATTCATCGCTGCCCAGCCGCGCCAGCACATCGCCCAGGCGCACTTGCTGGCCCAAACGGCGCGACACCTCGCACAGCACGGCATCGCCCGCCGCGTGGCCAAAGCCATCGACGATTTCCTTGAAGCCGTCCAGGTCCATGCACAGCACCGTGAACGGCTCACCCGTGCGCATGGAATGGCGCATCTCCACGTCCAGCGCCAGGTCGAACTGGGCGCGGTTGGCCACGCCCGTGAGGTGATCTGTCTTGGCCAGGTGGCTGAGTTGGCGCGCATGTTGGCGCCCCACCAGCAAAGCCATGGACACAGTGGCCAGGTCTTGCAAAGCGGTTTGCTGCGCGTCGGCCAGGGAACGCACCTGCGTGTCGCCCACCGCCACGGTGCCGAGCACATGGCCCTGCGCGTCGACAATGGGGGCACTGGCTTGAAAGCACAGGCCGGGCTCGCTGGCACTCAAGTCCAGGTCACGCGGCCACTCGGCGTCCTCCAGACCCACGCTGGCTTTACACCAGACGCGGTCCGTGTCCACCAAGCCCACCCAGGCCAGCGGCGCGCTGCACAAGCGGGCGGCCAGGCGGGCCACCGCGTCAAATTCAGCCTCGGGCGCCGTGTCCAGCACTTCATGGGCACGCAGCGCGGCCACGCGTTCAGTTTCTTCGCTCGACATCACATCACCTTCATCCACATGGAAGGGATATCGGACGATTTGGCGAAATATCGAGCCCCTCAGACCGGGTGGGCCGAATCCACCTTGGCGCCGGGCCGTCGGCGGCCCCACAGGCCCAGCATCGCCAGACCGCCCAGCGCCAAGGCCAGGCTCTCCGGTTCCGGCACCGGGATCAGCAAGTAGCCATGCGCCTGGTTTGTCGCGGCATTGAAGGAATCACCCACGATCCAGCCCTGCGCGTTGATGGCATTGGCCCTCTGCAAGGTCCAGTCGGTGCCCGTCGCAAAGGTGTTCAGGTCGACAACATCGGTGCCGTCCCACAAAGTTGCGTGGGTCTCGTTGGAGGTCGGGTCAAGTTCGCTAAACCCCACCACCAGGCCAGCGCCGTTGATGTCGAGGGCCCGGCTGTCCGCCCCACCCAGGGTTCCCAGGTCGATGGCGGACGTGCCGTTCCAAAGCGTGGCATGCGATGCGGGGGACGCATCGCTGATGCTGCTGTCGCCCACCACCACGCCCCCCGCGTTGATCGCATAGGCCGCGCTCACCGATCCGCCCAACGTGCCCAAGTCCAGGGTATTACCACCGCTCCACAAGGTGGCGTGCAAATTAAGGTAATCAGGTCCGGTCGCACTGCCAACCACTTGCCCCGCGTCATTGATGCCCCAGGCATAGCTGGTAACGTTCGAGGCGCCGAGTGTGCTGCCGGTTTCGCCATTCCAGATGGTGGCCAGTGGCCCGAACGACCCAGCCTCATACCCCACCACTTGGCCAGAATTGTTGATGGCATGGCCGAAGCTGTGCCGGCCAGTGGGTGCATACAACAAGGTCAAGTTGTTGCCGCTCCACATCGCCGCCCTGCTGATGGTCACATTGCCTGCGATCTGCCCTGCGTCATTGATGCTCCGCACCGCGCCATCGCCGCCCAAGGGGATCGTGGAAGTGGTGGTGCCGCCATCGGACCACACCGTCAAGCGGTCGCTGGCATTTCCCGCCGTGGTGCTGACGCCGACAATCTGTCCGAGGTCGTTGATGTCAGCGGCCGTGCTGTAGGTTCCCCCGAGCGTGCCCAGGTCAACGAAGCGATAAGCCGGGGCCGCGCTGGCATTCACCCCAAACAGGCCTGAAGAAACAGCCAACACCGAAGACACGAGCAGCCCGAGCGGGCGCAACCGATGGACCGATTTCATGACATTCCCCTTGATTTAATTGAGGGGAACGATTTCAACACTGAGGCAAAACCCCGTCAAATGACCCGATGTTCTCGACCACGCAAACTGGTCATTCAGAGAAGCGGGTGGTGCGCCCGGCTGGGATCGAACCAGCAACCCCTGCCTTCGGAGGGCAGTACTCTATCCATTGAGCTACGGGCGCAACGCAGGGGCAGATTCTAACAGTGGCCCAACGGCAAGCCCCCCTATAATCCGGCCTTTGTGGCAGGATTTTCTGCCATGTCCAGCAGCCGCAAGGCCTGCGCCCACGATAACAGTGCCCCTGAGGATCCCATGAGCCAAGCGCCCAATTCTCACGACAACGATCACGAAGGCCCGATCAAGACGCCCAAGCAACTGGCCGTGGCCGTGGGGCTGGCCTTCGTCGTGCCAATCATCATCATCATCCTGTTGGTGGTCTTCGTGGCATCGGGCAGCACCGGCTCTTCGGGCAGCGATGCCCTGTCCGAGCAGGCCACCGCCCAACGCATCAAGCCCGTGGGCTCGGTCGAAGTCAAGATGGTCTCGGCCAACGCCGGTCCACGCTCTGGTGAAGAAGTCTTCAAGGCCCAGTGCGCCACCTGCCATGCCTCCGGTGCCTTGGGCGCGCCCAAGCTGGGCGATGCCGCGGCCTGGGCCCCCCGCATTGCCACCGGCCTGGCTGCGCTGATTCAGTCGGCACTGAAGGGCAAGAACGCCATGCCGCCACAAGCGGGCGGTGAGTTCACCGACCTGGAAGTCAGCCGTGCCACGGCCTACCTGGCCAACGCAGGCGGTGCCAAGTTCGCCGAACCTGCAGCGCCGGCTGCCGCAGCGTCCGAGGCCTCGGCACCTGCGAGCGACGCCAAGTAAAACCTGGCCAGACTCCGCTTCAACAAAAAGCCGGCTTGTGAGCCGGCTTTTTCATGCCCTAGCGGCTTCGGCCGGTCGAGGGTGCAGGCAATAGGCAAATCGCTGCGGCAACTCCGCGAACACGATGTCCTGCGGATCCCACACGCCGGCTTCGACCGCGCTGGCCGCGGCGTCCATGTCCATCGAGCGCACCACCCCCAAACCCAGCTCCGTTTCCAGGAACAGCCGCCCCTGCTCATCCAACCAGGCACCGCGCACCTCGCCCACCATCTGGCGGGTGTGCGTGTCGACTTTGAACGACTCACCCTCACGCTGCACGCCCAGCACCCACGGCGCGGCCTCCAGTTCCAGGTAAACCCGCTGCGGTCCATTCTGGAAGAACCAGGCCCCCTGCTGGTCGGCCTCGTAGTTGCGGTTGATGAAGTCGATCAGCTTGCCGTGCGTGATGCGGCTGCCCTTGACTTGCGGGAACGACCCGGCCGCCTGGGTCTGGTCATCGCGCATGTACCAGTCGCCCCGGGCATCCAGGCCCAGCCAGCCGTGGCAGTTGGGCACATTGGGCCACTTCTTCAAAGCGGCCTTGACGATGTCGTCCATGCGGTCCCCTGTACGTCTTGTGTTGTCGGTCAAAGGTGCTGAGCAAGCCACGGGCCCACAGCCTCAGGCAAGGTGGTCACATGGCCGGGCATGGGCCCGGCAGGAAAGCCCACATGGCCACCTTCCAGGGGTTGCCACAAGGTCACCCATTTGCCCACCTCATCGGGCCGCGGCAAGCTGGCCCCCGGGATGAAAGGATCGTTGCGGGCATTGATCACCAAAGCGGGCACCCCGGTGATCAACTTCAAACGCGGCTGGGCAGAGCACCGCGCCCAATAGTCCGGCGTCCCGGTGAAACCATGCAAAGGCGCGGTGAACACATTGTCGAACTCGAACAGATCCCGGGATGCCCGAAGGGCCTGCTCATCGAACAAGCCCGGAAACTGCGCCAGCTTGGCCATCGCTTTGGGCTTCATCGATTTGAGGAACATGCGCGTGTAGACCTGCCGGTTGAAGCCTCGACCAATGGCCTCGCCCGCGGCTGCCAGATCGAGAGGGGACGACACCGCCGCCACCGCCTTGGCCACCTTCACGGCTTCCATGCCCGACTCCTGGGCCCACCGCAGCAAGGCGTTGCCGCCCATCGAGATGCCCACGGCCACCATCGGGCCGCCATGGGTGGCCTGCAGGCGCTGCAAAATCCAGTCGATCTCCATGAAATCGCCCGAGTGGTAAGAACGCGGGCCCAGGTTCAGCTCGCCAGAGCACCCCCTGAAATGCGGCACCGCGTAAGACCAGCCCTGCGCCCGGGCCCAGTGGGCAAAGGCCAGCGCATAGTGGCTGCGCGATGAGCCTTCCAGCCCGTGGAACAGCACCAGCATGGGCGCGGCTTCAGTACCAGGCTTGGACGCCGCGGGCAGCAAATCCACATCAATGAAGTCCCCGTCGGGCGTGTCCCAACGCTGTCTTTGGTAAGGCACGTTTGCGGGCGTCGGGCTGGTGTGTGGCCGCGAAAAAAGCGCCGGCCAGATGGTCTGCGCATTGCCACCCCAACTGCCCTGCCCTGCCAGCCAACGTGGCGCCCTGTACGACTGCATGCTTGCTGACCCGGTCAATGCAAGGTGGCTGCCGGCTCGGCCAGTTCCTGCAGCTCGTGCGCCTGGCCAGGGCTGGCATGGTGCAAGACCATGCGCCACCCTAACGCGGTCCGCATGTACACATTCGTGGCCAGCACGAAGGCGGTCTGCAAGCCTTCGGGGGTCAAGGCCTGCACCTTTTCCAGCACATGGTGGACTTCGCAGTGGTCGCTTTCAAGGCGCCGAACCTGCTGCAAACTGACTTGCACCGGGCCATTCGCGAAGATAGCTTCGAACGTGCCGCGGATGGCCACCTCACCCACCACACGCGGCCCCCCTGGGTGCACGCAAGCGATCTCGTCATCGTCAGACCACACCGACATCAGCCGCTCAAGATCGCCTTGCTGCAAGGCCTCGTAAAAAGTAGCTTCCGTGTCGTCCGCCGACGCCATGAGCGCGGCCTGAGAAGCTTTGCGGGCACGGGGATCACTCATGGTTGTCAAGCGTCAAACAGGGTTGAACACAGCGATTCGGGGCTCAACGAAACACCACCGTCTTGTGGCCATTCATCAGCACCCGGTGCTCCACATGCCACTTCACGGCACGCGCCAACACCACGCATTCCACGTCTCGGCCAACGGCGGTGAAATCCTCAGGGCTCAAGGTGTGGTCCACGCGTTCCACATCCTGCTCGATGATCGGACCTTCGTCCAGATCCGCCGTCACGTAATGCGCCGTTGCACCGATCAGCTTCACACCCCGATCATGCGCCTGATAGTAGGGCTTGGCCCCTTTGAAGCTGGGTAAAAAGCTGTGGTGGATGTTGATGGCCCGCCCCTTGAGAAACGCGCAGAACTCGGGACTCAGGATTTGCATATAGCGCGCCAGCACCACCAGGTCAACGCCCTCCTGCTCGACCAGCGCTTCCACTTGTTGCTCCTGGGCGCGTTTCACCTCGGGGCCCGCCCCTATGGGCAAGGGCAGGTGGTGAAAGGCAATGCCATAGCTGGCGGCCAGCTCGGCATAGTCGGGGTGGTTCGACACGATGGCCGGGATCTCCACCGGCAACTGGCCCGACTTCCACCTGAACAGCAAATCATTCAGGCAGTGCCCATGCTTGCTGACCATGATCATCACGCGCGGTTTGCGTGACTGCACGCGAATCGTTGCCGTCATGGCGAATTGCTCCCGCACATGGCCAAACAAATTGGCCAAGGTGGCCTCATCCGCCAAGTGCTCAGGCGCCTCGAAATGCACGCGCATGAAGAACAACCCGGTGCTGTCCTCGTTCTGTACATCGCCAAATTGCTGCGAGTCGATGATGTTGCACCCGGCTTGGTAAAGCAGCCCGGCCACGGCATGGACGATGCCCTTCGTGTCGCGGCACGACAGGGTCAGGACGAATTCGCGCTTGATATTCATGATGGCCGGGATTGTAGGGGGCGGCCACTGGTCTGGGTGAAAGCTTCCCTAGAATGCAGCATCCGAACAGGAGGCACAGCCCCCATGGCGACCCAGCCCGACGACCGCACCGCCACCCCGACCGAGGGCACCAGTCCACGTCAGAAAGTCTGGGCAGACCTCCTGTCACGCATCGCCCTCGGCGATCGCGCGGCTTTTGACACACTTTATCGCCAATCCAGCCCGCATCTTCTGGCCGTGATTCTGCGTATACAGAGTCAACGAGCCCAAGCCGAGGACATTTTGCAAGAGGTCTACATCAACGTTTGGCGGTCAGCGCAAAGCTTCAACCCCGCCCTCAGCCAGGCCAGCACCTGGCTGGGCAGCGTCGCCCGCAACCGGGCGATCGACAGCCTGCGTCGGCGCCAGAGCGAACCCCACACCATCAGCAGCACCCAGGTCGACCTGGATGGCGAAGAGTCCGACATGCTGAGCCGCGCCCCGTCTGAGGCTCCCGGGCCGCAAGCCTTGCTGGAGCAAGCCGGTGCCGCGCGCGATATTGAGCACTGCCTGAAAACCTTGAGCGGCGAACAAAAGCACAGCCTGGCCTTGGCGTTCTACCAGGGGCTGTCGCATGCCGAAGTGGCCCAGCACCTGGGGCAGCCCCTGGGCACCGTCAAAAGCTGGGTGCGCCGTGGCTTGCAATCCCTGAAATCCTGTTTGGAGCGGGCCACCACGCTGGCCCGGGGTTGACCATGGACTACAGCCGCCCTGAACGGGCCGATCGTCTTGCCTCAGAGTACGTGTTGGGCACCCTGCGGGGACCCGCGCGCCGACGTTTTGAAGTGCTGCTGCCAGCCCACCCGCAATTGCGCCGGGCCGTGTCGGAATGGCAGGAGCGGTTGGTGCCCATGATGGAGGTGCTGCCCGAAGTCATGCCCTCACCCGGCGTCTGGGACGCTGTGCAACAGCGTCTTTTCCCAGCCACCGCTGGTCCTTCAGGGGCGGTTCAGAGCGTCACCGCCTGGTGGCAAAAACTGGCTCTTTGGCAGGGGCTGGCCGCCTTTGCCACCGTGTCAGCGATCACTTTGGGCCTTTGGCTCGAGCCCCGCCAGCCGGCCCAACCCCCCATCGTCATCGTGATGAACGCCCAAGGCGATGCTGCTGGCGGCTTCCAGACCGCCTCGTTTGTGGCCAGTGTGGGGGGCGATGGTCGCAGCCTGGTGCTCAAACCGCTGGGCGCCGTGCCCGTCGCCCTGAACAAGGCACTGGAGCTGTGGGCGGTGCCCGGCAAAGGTGCCCCTCGGTCTTTGGGTCTGGTGTCGGCGCAAGGAACCACCACAGTGCTGCGCCAGCGCCTGCTGGACGGCACCGCCGCCTTCGCGGTGAGCGTGGAGCCTGCCGGGGGATCGCGCACGGGTGCACCGACAGGCCCGATCATCTCCGTGGGTCAACTGCAGCTGTGATCAAACGCCAGCGCGACCGAAGGTCTCCGCTGGCGCCGTCAATCAATGGCCGTGGCCCACTTTCTCACCGGCCTTGAGCTTGTAGACCGTGCCGCAATAAGGGCACCGTCCACCTTCAGCCGCCGCCGTGACCACGTCGATGTAGACACGGGGGTGGTTGCTCCACAAAGGCATCTTGGGATTGGGGCAGAACACCACCCCGGGGCCTTGCAGCTCATGCGCGGTCACCTCAACCAAGGCGTGGGCTTGTGCAGTCGTGCTCATGGCGTGTTGCTCCTCAGACCTTGGTCAGCCACTCGGCGTACTTGGGGTTGCGGCCATTGACGATGTCGAAGAACGCACTCTGGATTTTTTCGGTGATGGGGCCACGCGAACCGGCACCGATCTCGATGCGGTCCAATTCACGGATGGGCGTCACTTCGGCGGCGGTGCCGGTGAAGAAAGCCTCGTCACAGATGTAGACCTCGTCACGGGTGATGCGCTTCTCACGAATCTCCAGACCCAGGTCCTGGCAAATCGCGAAGATGGTGTTGCGGGTGATGCCGTTCAGCGCACCAGCCGACAGGTCGGGCGTGTACAGCTTGCCGTTCTTCACGATGAAGATGTTCTCGCCCGCGCCTTCGCTGACGAAGCCGCTCGAGTCCAACAGCAGGGCTTCGTCGTAGCCCTCGTCGGTCACTTCCAGGTTGGCCAGGATCGAGTTGGTGTAATTGCTCACCGCCTTGGCCTGCGTCATCGTGATGTTGACGTGGTGGCGCGTGTAGCTTGAAGTCTTGACGCGGATGCCGCGCTTGAGACCATCCTCACCCAGATAAGCACCCCAAGGCCAGGCCGCGACCATCAGGTGCACCTTGGCACCCTTGGGGCTCACGCCCATCTTCTCGGAACCCAGCCATGCCAGCGGACGCAGATAGCAGCTCTCCAGCTTGTTCTCGCGGACCACGTCCAATTGCGCCTTGACCACCTCGTCGAAGCTGAAGGGAATCTTCATGCGCAGGATCTTGGCGCTGTTGAACAGGCGCTCGGTGTGCTCCTGAATGCGGAAGATGGCCGGCCCTTGCGTGGTGTTGTAGGCGCGCACGCCTTCGAACACGCCACAGCCATAGTGCAGGGTGTGGGTCAACACATGGATCTTGGCATCGCGCCACTCCACCATCTGGCCATCCATCCAGATTTTGCCGTCGCGATCGTCCATCGACATGGGAAGTCCTTTCGGGAATTGTCTAAATTATTCGTTTGCAGCCGGCCTTGCGACACCAGCATGGTGCTGCTGCCGGAAAACCTGCGATTGTAATCGTGTGGCGTTTGATTTGGCTCGGGCCACGGCCTTGTCCAGGTAGGGCAAGCCATGTTCATCGGCGCCTGCCCAATGCGAAGCCCCAATGACAAAAGCCGACCCAAGGATCGGCTTTTGCTTCTTTTTTTGGTTGCGGGGGCAGGATTTGAACCTACGACCTTTGGGTTATGAGCCCAACGAGCTACCAGACTGCTCCACCCCGCGACAGAGAATTAGACTATAGCATGCTTTTTATATTTGTCACGCTTTTTTTGCACCAGAATGCAAAAGGGCCAGCAATGCCGGCCCTTTATTTTCAAGCGCCGAGTGAACGGCACCTGGATGGCAAAGCTTATGCGTTGCCTTGGTCGTCGGCAACCGCATCGGTTGCTTCGGTGCGCTCAACCAGCTCAACGTAAGCCATGGGAGCGTTGTCGCCCACGCGGAAGCCCATCTTCAGGATCCGGGTGTAACCACCAGGACGGGCCGCGAAGCGGGGGCCCAGCACGTTGAACAGCTTGACCACGTTGTCGCGGTCGCGCAGGCGGTCGAACGCCAGGCGCTTGTTCGCCAGGGTGGGGTTCTTGGCCAGAGTGATCAGGGGCTCGACCACGCGGCGCAATTCCTTGGCCTTGGGGACGGTGGTCTTGATGGCCTCGTGCTGGATCAGCGAGTTGGCCATGTTGCGCAGCATCGCAAGACGGTGTGACGAGGTGCGGTTCAGTTTACGGAGTCCGTGTCCGTGACGCATGGTGCTTTCCTTTCTTACTTTATAAAAACCGGCGGCCGGTTCAAGGTACCGCCGGGTGCACCGGGCAGTGGTCTGTGACCAGACTCACCGCCCATTTCTTCTTCAAACAATCAACGCTTGTCGAGACCTTGGGGAGGCCAGCTTTCCAGGCGCGAACCCAGAGCCAGACCACGCGAAGCCAGGACTTCCTTGATTTCGTTCAGCGACTTGCGACCCAGATTCGGGGTCTTGAGCAACTCGGTCTCGGTGCGCTGGATCAGGTCGCCGATGTAGTAGATGTTTTCGGCCTTCAAGCAGTTGGCCGAACGCACGGTCAGTTCCAGCTCGTCGACAGGACGCAGCAGGATCGGATCGAAGTTCTGAGCCGACTTGGCAGGCGTGTCGAAAGCGGCGATCTCGCTGCCTTCCAACTGCGCAAACACCGCCAGCTGTTCCACCAGGATCTTGGCCGAAGCACGGATCGCCTCCTCAGGCGAAATGGCGCCGTTGGTTTCGATTTCCATGACCAGCTTGTCCAGGTCGGTGCGCTGCTCAACACGGGCGCTCTCGACCGTGTAGCTCACGCGGCGAACCGGCGAGAACGACGCATCCAGCACGATGCGGCCGATGGCCTTGGTGCTTTCGTCGCCGTAGCGGCGGATGTTGCCGGGCACATAGCCACGGCCCTTTTCCACCTTGATCTGCATGTCCAGCTTGCCGCCGTGCGACAAGTGAGCAATCACGTGGTTGGGGTTGACGATCTCAACGTCGTGAGGGGTCTGGATGTCGGCGGCAGTGACAGGGCCTTCGCCATCCTTGCGCAGCACCAGCGTGACTTCGTCGCGGTTGTGCAAACGGAAGACCACACCCTTGAGGTTCAACATGATGTGAACGACGTCTTCTTGAACGCCGTCAACGGTCGAGTACTCGTGCAGCACGCCCGCGATGGTCACTTCTGTTGGAGCAAAACCCACCATCGAAGACAACAGGACGCGGCGCAAGGCGTTGCCCAGGGTATGGCCATAGCCACGCTCGAACGGCTCGAGGGTCACTTTGGCACGGTGGCCGCCCAAGGGCTCCACCTGAATGGCTTTGGGTTTCAGCAAATTGGTTTGCATGAGCTCTTCCTGTCAATACCCTCGGCTCGTTACACCGATAAGGCTGCTGGACCAACCGGAGCAACATGCTCCGGTCTTGAAAACAAAACGCACAAAGCCGCGCGACACGACCCAAGGCCGTGAAGCGCAGCTGATGTGTGAATCAACGCGAATACAGTTCGACGATCAACGATTCGTTGATGTCGGCACCGAATTCATCGCGGTCCGGGGTCTTCTTGAAAACACCTTCCAGCTTGGTGTTGTCCACTTGCACCCAAGCTGGCATGCCGATGGACTCGGCCAGCTTCAGTGCTTCCAGAACGCGAACTTGCTTCTTGGCTTTTTCGCGCACGCCCACCACATCGCCAGTCTTGACGTTGTACGAAGGAATGTTCACCACTTGACCGTTCACGGTCACACCCTTGTGCGACGTCAATTGACGTGCTTCGGCGCGGGTGGAGGCAAAGCCCATGCGGTAAACGACGTTGTCCAGACGCGATTCCAGCAGGAACAACAGGTTCGAGCCCGTGTTGCCCTTGCGGCGATCGGCTTCGGCAAAGTAGCGGCGGAACTGACGCTCCAGCACGCCGTACATGCGCTTGACTTTTTGCTTTTCGCGCAGTTGCAGACCGAAGTCGGAGGTGCGCGAACCAGACGTGCGGCCGTGCTGGCCGGGTTTGGTGTCGAATTTAGCCTTGTCGCTGATGGGGCGACGAGCGCTCTTCAAAAACAGGTCGGTGCCTTCACGGCGGGCCAGTTTGGCCTTGGGTCCGAGGTAACGTGCCACGTGCTTTTCCTTGGGGTCTGTCTGACGTCAGATTGGGGACGGGAAGTCCATCAATGCCGACGCGAGTCTGGCGGATATTGTTCGAATCGCTCAGACGGTGGGCTTCGATAACCTGGCTGCGCACGCTCGGATGCCAGCGAGCTTAACGGCTCACCAACACAAAGCGCACCCAGTCAGGTGCAGAGAACTCGCGAGTATAACAGTTGCAAAAAAATACTCAAGACACTGCATGCAGAATCATTGAGCAATTCCTACAACATTGGATGAGGTGAACGCCCCAAACAATGAAGCCCCGCCCGTGCCCTGAACAGGACACGCACGGGGCCCGCCGTCACATCAGATGCGACGACGTTTCTGAGGACGGCAGCCGTTGTGCGGCACTGGCGTCACGTCAGAGATCATGTTGATCCGGATGCCGAGAGCGGCCAAAGCACGGACCGAGGATTCGCGACCAGGACCGGGGCCCTTGATCTCGACGTCCAGGTTCTTGATGCCTTGTTCTTGGGCAGCGCGGCCAGCCACTTCAGCGGCCACCTGGGCAGCGAAGGGGGTGGACTTGCGTGAGCCCTTGAAACCCTGACCACCACTGGACGCCCACGCCAGGGAATTACCTTGGCGGTCGGTGATCGTGATGATCGTGTTGTTGAACGACGCATGCACGTGAGCGATGCCGTCCGCGATGTTCTTGCGGACCTTCTTGCTCACACGACGTGCTGCCGTGTTGGCAGGTGCTTTAGCCATGGTTATCTTCTCTCATCTTAATGAACGGCGACACCCAGACGATCACTTCTTACCAGCGATCGACTTGCGCGGGCCCTTGCGGGTACGTGCATTGGTGCGGGTGCGTTGACCGCGCATGGGCAAGCCACGACGGTGACGGAAGCCGCGGTAGCAGCCCAAGTCCATCAAACGCTTGATGTTGATCGAGATTTCGCGACGCAGGTCACCTTCAATGGTGATCTTTGCCACTTCGTCCCGGATTTTTTCTAAATCGCCGTCCGTCAGGTCTTTGATCTTCTTGTTGAACGGGATGCCGCTCACCGTGCAGATTTTCTGCGCAGTGGTGCGACCGATGCCGTAAATAGAAGTCAAACCGATTTCGGTGTGCTTATGCGGCGGAATGTTGATGCCAGCAATACGTGCCATAACTGTCCTCTGAAGGCGTGTGTCGTCGCTAAACCAGGATCAACCCTGGCGTTGCTTGTGGCGGGGATCCGTGCAAATCACACGGACCACACCCTTGCGACGGATGATTTTGCAATTGCGGCACATCACTTTGACGGAAGCCGAAACTTTCATGATCTTCTCCTGGACCGTTGAAATTCAACGGAAATTCGCCCACGTTTCCGGGGTCAACAAAAACTCAACTCACTTCGCCCGGAATACGATGCGAGCACGACTCAAATCATAGGGCGTGAGCTCAACGGTCACTTTATCGCCTGGCAGGATGCGGATGTAGTGCATGCGCATTTTGCCGGAAATGTGACCGAGAACCACGTGCCCGTTCTCAAGCTTCACGCGAAAGGTGGCATTCGGGAGATTCTCCAGAATTTCACCCTGCATCTGGATGACGTCGTCTTTCGACATGTTTTCCTAAGTTGCATTGACCTGCGTCACCGCGATCAGCTCGATTTAAAGTTTGCCTTTTTCAGCAGCGATTCATACTGCTGAGACATCAGATAAGACTGAACCTGGGCCCAGAAGTCCATCGTGACAACCACGATGATCAACAGCGAGGTTCCGCCGAAATAGAAAGGGACGTTGTACTTGAGCACGAGGAACTCGGGCAGCAGGCACACGGCCGTGATGTAAACAGCACCCACCAGGGTCAAACGCGCAAGAATCTTGTCGATGTAACGCGCCGTTTGATCACCCGGGCGGATACCGGGAATGAATGCACCGCTCTTCTTCAGGTTGTCTGCGGTTTCACGGCTGTTGAACACCAGGGCCGTGTAGAAGAAGCAGAAGAAGACGATGGCGACAGAATACAAAATCACGTAGATCGGTTGACCAGGCGACAACATGCCAGCCAGATCCTTCAACCAACGCATGCTCTCACCCGTGGCGAACCAACCCACTGCCGTGGTAGGCAGCAAGATGATCGACGAAGCGAAGATCGGGGGAATCACACCCGCCATGTTGACCTTCAGCGGCAGGTGGGACGACTGCCCACCGTAGACGCGATTGCCCACTTGGCGCTTGGCGTAATTCACCAGGATCTTGCGTTGACCACGTTCAACGAAGACCACGAAATAAGTCACCAGAACAACCAGCAACACGATGAAGATCGCCGCAGGGATGCTCATCGCACCGTTGCCCACCAACCCGAACAAACCAGCGATGGCACTGGGCAAGCCCGCAGCGATACCGCCAAAAATCAGGATTGAAATGCCGTTGCCCAATCCGCGCTCGGTGATCTGCTCACCCAGCCACATCAGGAACATCGTGCCAGCCGTCAAGCTCAGCATGGTGGTGAAGCGAAAACCCATGCCTGGACTGATGACCAGACCAGCGGTTCCTTCCAGCGCCACGGCAATGCCGAAAGACTGAAACAGAGCCAAACCCAAAGTGGCGTAGCGTGTGTACTGCGTTATCTTGCGTTTACCCGCCTCGCCTTCCTTTTTCAAGGCCTCGAGGGTGGGCACCACATAGCCCATCATCTGCATGATGATGGACGCTGAGATGTAGGGCATGATGCCCAGCGCAAAGACGGTGAAGCGCGACAACGCACCGCCCGAGAACATGTTGAACAGACTCAGGATGCCGCCTTGCTGGCCCTTGAACAACTGTTGCAACTGGGCAGGGTCGATACCAGGCACGGGGATATGGGCCCCGATGCGGTAAACGACCAGCGCCAGCAGCAGGAAAACCAGACGACGTTGAAGGTCGCCAAATTTTCCGCTTTGAGCCAGTTGATTGGGAGAAGTCGCCACGCTTGAATCCGTTCAGTCAGCCAACATCACTCAGCGATTGCGCCACCAGCAGCCTCAATGGCCACCTTTGCAGCTGCAGTCGCGCCGATGCCCTTGAGGGACACCTTCTTGGTGAGTTCGCCAGTCTTGATCACCTTCACGACCTTGGCAATTTGCGGCACCAGACCGGCTTGCTTCAGGGTGAGGATGTCGACTTCGCCGACGCTCAACAGTTCCAGGTCGGTCAAAGTGATCTGCGCGTTGTACTTCAGCAGATGCGACTTGAAACCGCGCTTGGGCAGGCGACGTTGCAAAGGCATTTGACCGCCTTCGAAACCAACCTTGTGGTAGCCACCCGAACGTGACTTTTGACCTTTGTGACCGCGACCTGCGGTCTTGCCCAGACCCGAACCGATCCCGCGGCCGACACGGCGCTTGGAATGCTTCGAACCCGAGGCGGGCTTGATGGTATTGAGTTCCATTAGATCACCTGAATCAGATAGCTGACCTTGTTGATCATGCCGCGAACGGCAGCGGTGTCCTCAAGGACAGCGGTGCTGTTCAAGCGACGCAGACCCAAGCCGCGCACGGTGTCACGGTGGTCCTGACGGGTACCGATGACGCTGCGAACCAGCTTGACTGTGACTGTTTTCTTTTCGCTCATGACAGTTCTCCGGCGATCAGTTGAAGATGTCTTCAACCGACAGGCCACGCTTTGCAGCGACATTGGCCGGGGTGGTCGACTTGTTCAAGGCGTCGAACGTGGCGCGAACCATGTTGTAAGGGTTGCTCGAACCGAAGCTCTTGGCCACGATGTCGGTCACGCCCATCATCTCGAACACAGCACGCATGGGGCCCCCAGCGATGATGCCGGTACCAGCAGGCGCGGGAGCCAACATGACGCGAGCCGCGCCGTGTTCGCCGAACACCGTGTGGTAGACCGAACCATTCTTCAGGTTGACCTTGACCATGTTACGACGAGCTTGTTCCATCGCCTTGGACACGGCCAATGGCACTTCACGCGCCTTGCCTTTGCCCATGCCGACTTTGCCGTCGCCATCACCGACCACGGTCAACGCGGCGAAACCCATGATCCGACCGCCCTTGACCACTTTGGTCACGCGGTTCACCTGGATCATCTTTTCTTTTAAACCGTCGTCACGACCTTCGTCAGCGACCTTGGGTTGAAACTTAGCCATTTGAATTCCTTCCGGTTGCCAGACGCGGCTTAGAACTGAAGACCGGCTTCGCGAGCCGCTTCAGCCAATGCCTTGACACGGCCGTGGTAGGCGAAGCCCGCACGGTCGAAAGCCACCTTCTCGACGCCAGCAGCTTTCGCCTTTTCGGCGATGCGCTTGCCAATCAGCGTGGCGGCGTCCACATTGCCACCCTTGCCAGCCGCGCCCAGTTGAGTGCGGATTTCTTTTTCGGCGGTTGAGGCCGAAGCGATGACGGTGTTGCCGTCGCCGGAGATCACGCTGGCGTAGATGTGCAGGTTGGTGCGGAACACCGTGAGACGCACGGCGCCCTGGAGCGCGATGCGTGCACGGGTTTGACGCGAGCGACGCAGGCGCTGTTCTTTCTTGTTGGTAGACATGAATCAGCTCCTTACTTCTTCTTGGTCTCTTTCAAGACCACGCGCTCGTCGGCATAACGAATGCCCTTGCCCTTGTAGGGCTCGGGCGGACGGAAGGCACGCACTTCTGCGGCGATCTGGCCGACGACCTGACGATCCACACCCTTGATCAGCACTTCGGTCTGAGACGGGGTCTCGACCTTGATGCCTTCGGGCATGTCCTTGACGACTGGGTGAGAGAACCCGATTTGCAGGTTCAGCTTCTGGCCTTGGGCTTGGGCACGGAAGCCCACGCCGACCAGGGTCAGCTTTTTCTCGAAGCCCTTGCTCACGCCGTTGACCATGTTGTTCAACAGGGCGCGAATGGTACCCGACATGGCATCAGCTTCAGTGCTGCTGTCAGCCGGGGACACCGACAACACACCGGCGTCGTTCTTGACGGCGACCAGGCGGTGCTGAGGGCGGCTCAAGGTGCCCAGGGCACCCTTGACGGTGATTTGTTCTGCAGAGATCTGCACGTCCACACCCTTTGGGACGGCGATCGGCATTTTTCCTACGCGGGACATTGCGATGCTCCTAAGGGTTAGGCGACGTAGCAGAGCACTTCGCCACCGATACCGGCAGCACGTGCTTTGCGATCGGTCATCACACCCTTGGGCGTCGTCACGATGGCAACACCCAGGCCGTTTTGGACCTGAGGGATGTCGTGGCGACCCTTGTAGATGCGAAGGCCGGGACGGCTGACTCGCTCGATGCGCTCGATGACCGGGCGACCTGCGTAGTACTTCAGCGAAATTTCAAGCGCAGGCTTGGTAGCCTCGCCTGCAACGACGTAAGAGTCGATGTAACCTTCGTCCTTCAGGACCTGGGCGATCGCGACTTTTAACTTTGATGACGGCATCGTGACGCTGGTTTTTTGGACCATTTGTGCGTTGCGGATGCGAGTCAGCATGTCGGCGATGGGATCACTCATGCTCATGGAATAACTCCTGTTCGTGCCCTAGCCGATTACCAGCTTGCCTTGGTGACACCGGGGATGTCGCCAGCGAAAGCCAATTCACGGATCTTGGAACGACCCAAGCCAAATTGGCGGAACGTACCGCGTGGACGACCAGTCAGACCGCAACGATTGCGCAGACGGGTCGGGTTTGCATTGCGGGGCAACTTTTGCAGCTCAAGACGAGCGGCATAGCGCTCTTCGTCGGACTTCTTGGCATCGTTGATGATGCCCTTCAGTTCGGCGTACTTCTTGGCGTATTGCGCCACCAGCTTTTCGCGCTTTTCTTCGCGTTGCTTCAGAGACAGTTTTGCCACGGTCTACCTCAGTTCTTGAAGGGGAACTTGAATGCCGTCAACAGGGCCTTGGCCTCGTCGTCGGTATTCGCGCTGGTGGTGATGCTGATGTTCAGACCACGGATCGCGTCGATTTTGTCGTACTCGATTTCCGGGAAAATGATCTGTTCTTTCACACCGACGTTGTAGTTGCCGCGGCCATCGAATGAACGACCCGAGATACCACGGAAGTCACGGACGCGGGGCAGCGACACGGTGACGAAGCGGTCCAGGAATTCGTACATGCGGACACCACGCAGGGTGACCATGCAGCCGATGGGCATGTTTTCGCGGATCTTGAAGCCGGCGATGGCCTTGCGCGACATGGTGACCACGGGCTTTTGGCCAGCGATCTTGGTGAGGTCGCTGACAGCGTGTTCCATCACCTTCTTGTCGGACACCGCTTCCGAGACACCCATGTTCAGGGTGATCTTGGTCAGGCGGGGCACTTCCATCACGGACTTGTAGCCAAACTTTTCAACGAGAGCCGGAACAACCGTCTCGCGGTAAAAGTCTTGCAGGCGTGCAGTTTGTTGAGTCATCGTGAACCTCAAGCCTTGATTTCTTCGCCGCTGGACTTGAAGACGCGAACTTTCTTGCCGTCTGCCAGGAGCTTGATGCCAACGCGATCAGCTTTGCCGGTGGCGGCATTGAAGATGGCAATGTTGGACTGATGAATGGGCATGGTCTTGTCAACGATGCCACCGGTGGTGCCCTTCATGGGGTTGGGGCGAACGTGCTTTTTAACCACGTTCACGCCATCGACCACCAGATGGCTGTCGTCAACGCGGACCGAAACGGTGCCGCGCTTACCTTTGTCACGACCGGCCAAAACGATGACCTGGTCGCCTGTGCGAATCTTGTTCATGGGCTGTGTGTCCTTTGCGGTTGCGCCGGAGGTTCAGAGAACTTCAGGAGCCAGGGACACGATCTTCATGAAGCGCTCGGTACGCAGTTCACGCGTCACGGGGCCGAAGATGCGGGTGCCGATGGGCTCCAGCTTGGCATTCAACAGCACAGCTGCATTGCCATCAAACTTGATGAGGGAACCGTCTTGACGACGAACACCCTTGGCGGTGCGGACGACCACAGCGCTGTAGACTTCGCCTTTTTTGACGCGACCACGAGGAGCAGCTTCTTTGATGCTGACCTTGATGATGTCGCCAATACCGGCGTAACGACGCTTGGAGCCACCGAGCACCTTGATGCACATGACGCTCTTGGCACCCGTGTTGTCAGCGACGTCAAGTCGCGATTGCATTTGAATCATGGTGTACTTACCCCAACTTGGCTTTTCGGCTGCGCAAAAATTGCACAACAACGAACAGTCAGTCTTGGGCCCGTAGAACGGGCGGATCTGAAATAAAGCCTGAGCCCTTGATTTACCCGCCGCAGCGATCAATTTGAATTTGCATCAAACCAATCGAGGGACTTGGGCTGGAACTCGGGGCCTTGTTTCAGCGAAGAAGTCGATTATGCACTAATTTTGGAAAGAGTGTCAAGCAGTTCCGCCGACAGTCAATCCATCGATGCGCAAAGTGGGTTGGCCCACGCCAACGGGCACGCTTTGGCCCTCTTTGCCACAGGTGCCTACGCCGCTGTCCAGCTCGAGGTCGTTGCCGATCATGCTGATGCGGGTGAGCGCGTCCGGGCCATTGCCGATCAAGGTGGCGCCCTTGACTGGGTACTGGATTTTGCCGTCTTCGACCCAATAGGCCTCGGACGCCGAGAACACGAACTTGCCGCTGGTGATGTCGACCTGGCCACCACCGAAGTTGACGGCGTAGAGACCGCGCTTGATGGAGGAGACGATTTCCTGCGGGTCTTTGTCACCGGCCAGCATGTAGGTGTTGGTCATGCGGGGCATGGGGACGTGGGCGTAGCTTTCACGGCGACCATTGCCCGTGGGCTTGGTCTTCATGAGGCGCGCATTGGTGGCGTCTTGGATGTAGCCGCGCAGGATGCCGTCTTCGATGAGGACGGTGCGCTCGGTGGCGCAACCTTCGTCGTCGATATTGAGGGAGCCGCGGCGATCCGGGATGGTGCCGTCGTCGAGCACGGTGACGCCCTTGGCGGCCACGCGCTGACCGATGCGGCCCGAGAACACGCTGGAGCCCTTGCGGTTGAAATCGCCTTCCAGGCCATGGCCGACGGCTTCATGCAAGAGGATGCCGGGCCAGCCGCTGCCCAGCACCACGGTCATTTCTCCTGCGGGGGCGGGGCGGGCTTCGAGGTTGACGGAAGCGGCGTGCACGGCCTGGTCGACATAGCGTTGAAGCATGTTGTCGGTGAAATAGGCCAGGCCGAAGCGGCCACCACCGCCAGAGGAGCCAACTTCACGGCGGCCGTTTTGCTCGGCAATGACGGTGAGTGACAGGCGCACCAGGGGGCGCACGTCGGCGGCCAGGGTGCCATCGGCGCGGGCCACCATCACGACGTCGTATTCGCAGCCCAGACCGGCCATGACCTGCACAACGCGCGGGTCCTTGGCGCGGGCGCGCTTCTCGATGTTCTCGAGCAGGGCGACCTTCTCGGCGCTGTCAAGCGAGGCGATGGGGTCGAAGGCGGGGTAGAGGCTGCGGCCACCGGCCACGGTGTGGGCACCGACCTTGACGCGGCGGCTTTGGCCGGCCGCGGCGATGGTGCGCACCGTGCGGGCGGCGTCGAGCAATGCGGCCTCGGAGATGTCGTCGGAATAAGCGAAGGCGGTTTTCTCGCCTGACACGGCGCGCACGCCCACGCCCTGGTCGATGCCAAAGCTGCCGGATTTGACAATGCCTTCTTCGAGGCTCCAGCCTTCGGAGCGGGTGTACTGGAAGTACAGGTCCGCGTCGTCGACACGGTGCTCGGTGATGACCTTGAGGGCCTTGAGCAGGGTGGATTCGTCCAGACCGTAGGGTGCGAGCAGGAGTTCGCGGGCGGTGTGGAGGCGTTCGATGGTGGCGTCAACAGCAATCATGGGGTCATTGTAGGAGTCTTGCCAGAGGCCATGTGGTCACAGGTGCAATCACAGGTGCAAAAGGGCCTGCACGCGAAGTTGTTCATCGGCCGGGAAATTGGCTTTGACGTAGGCGCTCATCTCGGCTTTGCGTTGGGCATCGGACAGGTTGGTGGCCTTTTGCAGGCGCTCCCATTCGATTTTGGCGGCGTTCAGGCGGCGCTCCCAGTCGGCCCAGTCCGCATCGGCTTTGTCCAGGCGGTCGGCGGCGGCCTCTCCGTAGCGGGCCACGCGCTCTGCGCGGACGGCAGCAGGGTCTTTGCCGGGGGCCATTTGCGGCACAGGCTCGCCGGGATCAGGCGGGGGCGGCTGGCCGGATTCGAGTTGGGCGTAGTACTCCTGGAAATGCTGCTCGTCTTCCTTGAAGAAGGCGTCGGCCCAGGGCTGTCCGAGGATCTGCCGGCGCACGGAGCGCTGCTCTTCGAACACGGGCATCCAGGTGCTGCGATCAGCCTGGACGAACTTGTGGCGCCAGGCGTAAGTGCGGACCTGCCAGTACTTGTCCCAGATGGCCATGATTTGCGCGGCCATTGCATCGCCATGGGCGCGCCTGGCCTCGTCCTGGATCAGGCCTCGGATTTCCTCAATGGTGACCTCGCCCAGGCCGAGCACGTAATACTCGAAGCGGCTGCGCAGCTCGGGGCAAGGCTTGAGTTTTTGCTCGCTGACGCACCAGTTGCCTGCCGGCTCGGTGCCGGCAAAGGAGCCTTCTTTGAACAGGCGCACGCGCACCTGATCGGGGGTGCGCGACTGCGCCGCGGCGGCCGCACCGCTGGCGGCTGCATCTTTGGCGCCGCCCATGATGCTCCAGCCCTTGGTTTCAGGCGTGGCGCCTGGCTGCCCGGAGGCCGAACTGTCGTTGGACGAGCGCTGCCAGAGCACGACGCTGCCCACCCCGATGACGACGGCCAACAGCCCCGTCGCCCACATTCCACGCACTTGCATCACACACGTCCTGTCAAAGCCAATGGAATTTCCCGGCTGCCCGCATTATTCGGGCAAGTCGTGCGCACCGCACCCGGGAAACCTATGACACCAAACGGCAACAAGGGTCGACTCTTGTGGAGACGACCCTTGCGCAACCCTTGGGCTGAGGTGCTCAAGCCCAGAGTATCAACCCATCACAGGAATGCCCACTTCAGGCGGTTGGCGTGCTGCTTGTAGAAGGCGGCAGGTTCTGGGGCACCTTTGCCAATGCCGCCCAGCACCTGGTTGATTTCATCCAGGTGGTTCCAGGGGTAGTTGTCTTTGACAACCTTGCCCCAGTGGCTGGAGCAGCGGGACACTAGGCCGTCGTTGGCCTCGCCCTTGAAGTACTCGCCGGTGTAAGCCAGCAGTGCGTCAGAAATGTCGCTGGAGTTGGTCTTGAGCGAGGTGCCCGAGAAGGAATAAAAAAGGATGTTGTTGCCAGCGACCTTGGCGCTGCTGGGGCCTTGACCGCAGACGGTGGTGGGGGCGCCCGCAGGGTACTTGGCGTTGAAGGCGGCTGCGCCTGGGGCGCTCAGGGCGTTCAGGGCGGTCAGCAGGTCGGTGTCGCTGGTGGTCTTGTTGCCAGTCAGCCACGAGATCAGCTTCAGGCCGGCGGTGGCCGTTTGGTCAAAGGTGCCACCGGGGGTGGTGCCCGCCAGGATGTCATCGGCGACCTTGCTGCCGAAGTGCGTGCCAGCGACCGTGGACACGCTGGCCACCATGGTGGGCACGGTGCCGGCGGCGTAACGCACGGTGGGGCCGCCGTGGCTGTGGCCGATCAGGTTGAACTTGGTGACGCCGTCCTTGGCGGCCCATTGCTTCATCTGCTGGATCAGTTCTTCACCGCGGAATTCGGTGGTTTGCGAAGGGTTGACCGAAGCGATGTAGACCGTGGCGCCGTCGTCGCGCAGGGCGCCAGGGATGGCGTAGAAGTACTGGATGCCCAGGATGTTATCGAAGCCGATGAAGCCGTGGACCAGCACCAAGGGGTATTTGGTCTTGGAGGCCGTGCCGGCGTGGGCCGCTGGGGCCATGACGGCACCCGTGAGGGCCAGGGCGGCGCACACGGCGCGCAAGGTGAATCCGAACTTCATGCAAATCTCCTGTGGAAATCACTCGCACCGTGACGCGGTGCAGTCAAGTGGTGACGCAAATCGTTATACGAACGATGGCGTGAGTATTCCGTTAAAAATTTGGCACGTTGCCCGGGTTAGCCCTTGAAGCCGGGGTTTGCCCACCCCGCGAAAACAGTGCTCCGGGAATAAACGCTGTCAGGACTGCTCGTCAGCCTGGCGCCAGCTCAGGGCTTTCTCGTAGAGCGCCTTGCGGGGCAGGCGCGTGACATCGGCCACCAGGCCGGCCGCCTGTTTGATGGGCAGGTGTGAGGACAGGGCTTGGAGCAGGGCTAGCACTTCAGTCGAGAATTCGTCTGAAACGGCGACAGCACCGGTGGCGTGAACGACCACGACAAACTCGCCGCGGTCACGGTGGGGCTGGGCTTTGATCCAATCGGGCAACTGGGCCACGCCCAGGGTGGCGATTTCTTCGAATTGCTTGGTCAGCTCACGGCACAAGGTGACCTGGCGGTGGGCGGCATGGGCTTGCAGGTCGCGGGCGAGGTCATCGATGCGGTGGGGGGCCTCGAACAGGACCAGGCTGCCGGGCCAGGCCAGGGCCTCGTCCAGGGCCGTGGCGCGTGCGGCGCCTTTGGCTGGCAGGAAGCCCATGAAATGGAAACCAGTGCTGGCGGTGTCGCCCGCGACACTGAGCGCGGTGGTGACGCTGCTCACACCGGGGATGGGCACGGCGCGCAGGCCGGCGGCCTGAACGCGGGACACCAATTGCGCACCCGGGTCGGACACGGCGGGTGTGCCGGCATCGCTGACATAGGCGACGCGCTGGCCTTGCTGCAACGCTTCGATCACTTGGTGCGCCGCGGCGGCTTCGTTGTGCTGGTGGACGGCCATCAGGCGCTTGTCCAGGCCCAGGTGCCGAAGCAGGCCGCCGGTGACGCGGGTGTCTTCGCAAGCCACGACGTCCACCAAGGACAGGACCTGGATGGCGCGCAAGGTCAGGTCGGCCAGGTTGCCGATGGGCGTGGCGACCAGGTAGAGCGCCCCTTTGGGATACTGCTGACCGGCGGCGGCATGAGAAGCGGCCTGGAGCAGCACATTGGCATCGAAGGTCACGACGAAATCCCGAGGAGATGAGGCGGAGGGCCGCGCCCTGGCCTATTTGCAGGCGCAGGGTCTGGAACTGGTTGAGCGCAATTATCGGGTCGCGCGGGGCCCGTCGGCGCGCGGCGCGGAAGTGGACCTCATCATGCGCGACAAGGACAACACCTTGGTGTTCGTGGAAGTGCGGCAACGCAGCAGCGCAGACCATGGCGGTGCGGCGGCCAGCATCGGGCGCGGCAAGCAGCAGCGTTGCATCCGCGGCGCAAGGCATTACCTGATGCAACTCAATCCCTGGCCTCCCTGCCGCTTCGACGTGGTCGCGATTGATGGCGATGCGTTGGAATGGATCGTGGCCGCCTTCGACACCTCGGCATAGCCCTTATCATCGACCTTCATGTCGGATCCTCAATTTCAACAGCCTTTTTCGCAGCAGCCCTTTCTGGAAACCGCCGATGTGCTGTACCAGTCGGCCGATCGCCTGGCGCTGCACCTGCACTACGCCGCCCAGGCCATCACGCACGCGCTGACCGCCGGTGGCAAGGTGCTGTGCGCCGGGGTGGCCGAGGCCGAATGGCTGGCGCAGCAGACTGCTTCCCTGCTGGTCAAGGGCGTGAGCCGTGAACGGCCGCCGCTGGCAGCCCTGGCCTTGCCGGGCAAAGACGACAACCTGGTCGCGCAGGTGCGCGCCTTGGGCCATCCCGGCGACATCTGGCTGGCGTTTTCGCTGGAACGCGATGAACCCGCGCTGGTGGCAGCCACCGAGGCGGCACGCGAACAAGATCTGACTTTGGTGCTTTTCACGGGCGAGGCCGCTTCGGTGCTGGGCCCGCTGCTGAGAGACACCGATGTCTGGGTACCCCTGCCCGGACACCAGGCGGCCCGGCTGTATGCCGTGGCTTGGCTGGCCTTGCACAGCCTGTGCGAGGCCGTGGACACCCATTTGCTAGGAGACGTGGCTTGAAAAAGAAGATCAACACATTGAGCGTGGCGCGCTGGACCGCCTTGGCGCTGGCCTTGAACCTGACGGCCGGTTGCGCGCCGCTGGTGCTGGGCTCGGCCATCGGCGGGGCCTTCATGGCCTCGGACCGCCGCACCTCGGGCACGCAGCTGGAAGACCAGGGCATCGAGATCAAGGCCTCATCGCGCATCCGCGACCTGGTGGGCGAGAGTGGGCACGTCAACGCGACGTCCTACAACCGGCTGGTGTTGCTGACGGGCGAAGTGGCCTCCGAGGCCGACCGCACGGCCGTTGAGCAGGCCGTGGCGCGCGTCGACAACGTGCAATCCGTGGTCAATGAGCTGGCGGTGATGGGCGCCAGTTCGCTGGGCTCACGCTCCAGCGACGTGCTGATCAAGGGCAAGATCAAGGCGAGCTTTGTGGATGCGCGCGACATGTTTTCCAACGCCTTCAAGATCGTGGTCGAACGCGGCGATGTTTACCTGATGGGCCTGGTGACCGAACGCGAAGCCAACCGCGCGGCCGAGCTGGCCGCGGGTGTGAGTGGCGTGACCAAGGTGGTCAAGGTGTTCCAACTGATGACCGAGGATGAACTGGCACGCAAGCTGCCGCCACCTCGGCCGGCCGCGACGGCGGCTTCCAACCCCTGAGGGTTGACGCCGGAGTCAGCGCAGACGGCGGATGAGGCTGGAGGTGTCCCAGCGCCCGCCGCCCATGCCTTGCACATCGGCGTAGAACTGGTCGATCAAGGCGGTGGCAGGCAAACGGGCGCCCAGGCGCCTGGCCTCGTCCAGGCACAGGCCCAGGTCCTTGCGCATCAAATCAACGGCGAAGCCGAAGTCGAACAGGTCGTTGACCATGGTGGGGCCGCGGTTCTGCATTTGCCAACTGCCGGCCGCACCTTGCGTGATGACGCCGAGCACGGCCTGCATGTCCAGGCCCGCGGTCTGGCCAAAAGCCAGGGCCTCAGACAGGCCTTGCAACACTCCCGCCACGCAGATCTGATTGACCATTTTGGCCAGTTGGCCAGAGCCGCTGGTGCCCAGGTGGGTGGCCGCGCGGGCATAGGCCTGCATGACGGGCTGAACGCGGTTGAACGCGTCGGCATCGCCACCACACATGATGGTCAGCACGCCGTTGATGGCGCCCAGATTGCCGCCCGAGACGGGGGCATCGATGAAATGCAAGCCCTGGTCATCGGCGACCTGAGCGAGCTCACGGGCAACCTCGGCCGAGGTGGTGGTGTGGTCGACCAGCACGCTGCCATCGGGCATGGCCCTGAAGGCGCCTTCGGGGCCCACGGTGACGCTGCGCAGGTCATCGTCATTGCCCACGCAGGTGAACACGATTTGGGCTTCACGCACCGCCTCGCGCGGTGAAACCGCCCAGGCGCCGCCATGCTCGGCCACCCAATCCAGGGCCTTGGACTGGGTGCGGTTGTACACGGTGACCTGGTGGCCGGCCTTGAGCAGGTGGGCCGCCATCGGGGCACCCATGGTGCCCAAGCCCAGGAAGGCCACTTTGCACGGCGCCACGGCCTCGTAGGTTTTGCTCACGGTCGTCAAACGATCTTGAAGTGCTCGGTGCCAGAGGCCAGGTCGAGGCTGCGCGCGCGCTGGCTGTGCAGCTTGATCTGCAGGCGCAGGTCGTTGACCGAGTCGGCGTTGCGCAGCGCGTCTTCAAAGGTGATGTCGTTGCTCTCGAACAGGTCGAACAGGGCCTGGTCGAAGGTCTGCATGCCCAGCTCGCGCGACTTCTTCATGATCTCTTTGATCTCACCGACCTCGCCCTTGAAGATCATGTCGCTGATCAGCGGGGTGTTGAGCAGGATCTCGACGGCGGCGGCGCGGCCCTTGCCTTCCTGGCGCGGCAGCAGGCGTTGCGAGACCAGCGCCTTCAGGTTGAGCGACAAGTCCATCAGCAACTGGGTGCGGCGCTCTTCAGGGAAGAAGTTGATGATGCGGTCAAGCGCCTGGTTGGCGCTGTTGGCGTGCAGCGTGGCCATGCACAAGTGGCCGGTTTCAGCGAAGGCCACGGCGTGTTCCATGGTTTCACGGTCGCGGATTTCGCCCATCAGGATCACGTCAGGGGCCTGGCGCAGCGTGTTCTTCAGCGCCATCTCCCAGCCGTCGGTGTCGATGCCGACCTCGCGCTGCGTGACGATGCAGTTCTTGTGCGGGTGCACGAACTCGACCGGGTCTTCGATGGTGATGATGTGGCCGTAGGTGTTCTCGTTGCGGTGGTCGACCATGGCCGCCAGCGTGGTTGACTTGCCCGAACCTGTGCCACCCACCAGGATGACCAGGCCGCGCTTGTTCATCGCGACTTCTTTCAGGATCTGCGGCAGGCCCATCGCATCGACCGTGGGCAGCTGCTGCGGAATGGTCCGCAGCACCATGCCGACGAAGCTTTGCTGCACGAACACGTTCACGCGGAAGCGCCCCACCCCGCCTGGCGAGATGGCGAAGTTGCACTCCTTGGTGCGCTCGAATTCCGCAGCCTGCTTGTCGTTCATGATCGAACGGGCCAGGGCCATGGTGTGCTGCGCCGTCAAGGGCTGGGGCGACACCTTGGTCACCTTGCCGTCGACCTTGATGGCGGGCGGGAATTCGGCCGTGAGGAACAAGTCGGAGCCCCCACGCGCGATCATCAGCTTGAGCAGATCGTTGATGAATTTGGAGGCCTGATCGCGTTCCATGGCATGAATCCCAGTGAATGTTTTGAACGTTGTGTGGACTGTAAATCAACCAGCCGTGAGCAGGGCGCCCAGGCGCGCGCTGAGTTGGCGCATGCGCAGCGACAGGCGGCGGGCCACGCCCGCCATCAGCGCAAAGCCCAGCCGGGGCTCTTCGATGGCGAACTCGTCGAGCGCGCTGCGCGTGATGATGGCCAGGGAGCAGCGGCTCAGCGTCTGGCAGGACGCGAAACGCGCCCCGGCATCCAGCAAAGACATTTCACCCAAGACATCCCCTTCGCGCAATTCGGCCAGGCGGGCGCGCTCGCCCGTGGGCTGCACGCGGTCGACCGCCACCAGGCCCTCGAGTATCACCAAGGCATAGTCGCCTTTTTCGTCCTGAACGATCAACTCTCTTCCGGCCGGAACCGTGACGAATTCGAGGTGAGTGCGGAGTTTGTCGCGCTCAGCCTCGCCCATCAGGCTGGTGAAGGTGTCGTCGTGCCAGGCTTTGAGCAGCAACTCGACCCCCATCGCGGGATCGAGGCCCTGGGCGCCGACGGCCAGCGCGCGCGAAGTCCAGGCCGAGGCGGCCCGGGACAGCTCGGGGCGTTCCATGAACTGGGTGGAGAAGAACCCCTCGTCGTCGGCCTCGCGCTCCTCTGTGGCGTTGTCGCCCGGGCCTGCGATCTTGAATCGGTCCAGCAAACGTCTCATGTCAGCCCGGGAAGTTCTCGGGCGTCTTGGCCCTGGAGCGGGCTTCGGCGGGTGAAATGAGGTTGCGGCGCACCAGGTCGGACAGGTTCTGGTCGAGCGTCTGCATGCCGGCGTTGTTGCCGGTCTGGATGGCCGAGTACATCTGGGCGATCTTGTTTTCGCGGATCAGATTGCGGATGGCGGCATTGGCCACCATGATTTCGTGCGCGGCCACGCGGCCCGAGCCGTCTTTCAGCTTGCACAGCGACTGCGAAATCACCGCCACCAGCGATTCGGACAACATGGCGCGGACCATGTCTTTTTCGGCGGCGGGGAAGACGTCGACCACGCGGTCGATGGTCTTGGCGGCGCTGGAGGTATGCAGCGTGCCGAACACCAAGTGGCCGGTTTCAGCGGCGGTCAGGGCCAGGCGGATGGTTTCCAGGTCGCGCATTTCGCCCACGAGGATGCAGTCCGGGTCTTCACGCAGTGCGGAGCGCAGCGCGTTCGAGAAGCTCATGGTGTGCGGGCCGACTTCGCGCTGGTTGATCAGGCACTTTTTCGATTCGTGCACGAATTCGATTGGGTCTTCGACCGTCAGGATGTGGCCGTATTCGGATTCGTTCAGGTGATTAACCATGCCCGCCAGCGTCGTCGACTTGCCCGAACCGGTGGGGCCGGTGACCAGCACCAGACCGCGAGGCTTCAAGGCCAGGTCGGCGAAAATCTTGGGCGCGTTGAGCTGCTCCAGCGTCAGGATCTTGGAAGGAATGGTCCGGAACACGGCGCCGGCGCCCCGGTTCTGGTTGAAAGCATTGACGCGGAAACGGGCCAAGCCTTGAATTTCAAAAGAGAAGTCGCACTCCAGCGTCTCTTCGTACATCTTGCGCTGGGCGTCGTTCATGATGTCGTACACCATGTCGTGGACCTGCTTGTGGTCCAGCGCGTCGACGTTGATGCGCCGCACGTCCCCGTGAACCCGGATCATGGGGGGCAAACCCGCCGACAAGTGCAGGTCAGACGCTTTGTTCTTGACCGAGAAGGCGAGAAGTTGGGTGATATCCATGGATGATTGGGGCCGGGATTTCTTAACAGACCATTATGGCGACGATCACCAGCAAGCTACAACTCGTGCAAAGCCGAATACAGCAGGCTTGTTCAAAAGTGGACCGTCCGGCCGATGGTGTCACATTGCTGGCGGTCAGCAAGACCTTCTCGGCGGCCGATGTGCGCGAGGCCTTTCAGGCCGGACAGCACCGCTTTGGTGAAAACTACGTGCAAGAGGCCGTGGACAAGATGGTCGAGCTGGCCGATTTGCGCGAGCAGATCGAATGGCACCTGATCGGCCCCTTGCAGAGCAACAAGACCCGCGTGGTGGCCGAGCACTTCGACTGGGTGCACACGGTGGACCGCCTGAAGATTGCCCAACGCCTGAGCGAGCAACGGCCGGCGGATTTGCCCCCCCTGCAGGTGTGCATCCAGGTCAACACCAGCGGCGAGGCCAGCAAAAGCGGCGTCGAATCGGCGGGTGCCCTGGCCTTGGCCCAGGCCGTGGCCCAGCTGCCCCACCTGCAATTGAGGGGGGTGATGGCGCTGCCCGCCCCCAGCAACGATGCATCCACCCAACACCAGGCCCTGAAAAAAATACGAGAAGTGTTTGATGAGCTGCGTGATCACGGGTTAACACTGGATACTTTGTCCATGGGCATGAGCGCCGACCTCGAAATGGCCGTGGAACAAGGGTCAACCATGGTACGAATCGGGTCCGCCATCTTTGGACAACGCTGACCTCCCAGATAAGATCACGCCCTGAAGAAGGCGCCATGGATCACCAATCTCCGCATTACTTGTTAGTTGATGATCACAGCCTCATCCGCGAAGGGATGATGCACGCCATCCGAAGCCTGCAACCGCTGGCGCGCTTCTCGCAGGCCAACACCTGCCGAGGCGCCTTGTCGCACCTGGCCAGCTCGGCCGCCGACCCGATCGACGCCGTCCTGCTGGACCTGGGCCTGCCCGACAGCAGTGGCGTGGACACCCTCAAGCACGTGCGCCAGGTCGCCACCACCCAGCGCATCGGCATCATCACCGGCAGCACCGACGCGCAACTGGCGCTGGAATGCATCCACCACGGCGCCTCGTGCTTCATCCCCAAACTGGGCGAGCTGGATGGCTTCATGACGGCGCTGCAAGCTTTGGTCGAAGGGCGCCTGCATTTTCCGGCCGACCTGTTGTCCAGCCCGGCGGCCACCCTGCCCGATTCGCCCGACTTGCTACCCAGCACCAAGCTCACACCGCGCCAGAAAGACGTGCTGACCTGGATCACGCGCGGTTGCTCCAACCCGGTGATCGCCACCGCGCTGGGCATCAGCCCGGAAACCGTGAAGTTGCACGTGAGCGCCATCTTCCGGGCCTACAAGGTGCACAGCCGCACGCAGTTGGTCTTGTTGTGCTCACGCCAGTTGCCCGCCGAGGAGCAGCTACCGTGAGTTGGTGGCGCGGCTCCCTCAAGGGGCTGGCGCCCATCGAGTCCCGCATCGATCTGCAGTTGCTTCAAGACAGCTGGCGCGTCACGCCTGGCTCCGTTTTCCCGCAAATTCCCGCGCTGCTACTGCTCGCCTGGATGGTGAAGGATTCGCCCTTGCCACGCTGGTACTGGGTCACGCCGGCCATTGGCCTGCTGTTGCTGTGGGCCACTGTGGGCTTGATGAGCCGGCGTTTTCAGCGCTTTGGCATCGCTGCTTCGGGCTACCGCACCTGGCGGGCGAGCCTGGTGGGTTGGCATCTGCTGCAAAGTTTGTTCTGGGGTTTGATGGGCGTGGCGCTGCTGAGCGTGGCCACCGCGGGCTGGAAGATGAGCCTGGTGGCGGCCGTTGTGGTCTATGGCTACACGCTGATGCTGGTGCTGGTGCACGACTGGATCGTGGGCTTCTTTGGCAGTTTTCCGCTGCTGCTCCTGGTCAGCGCGCGCCTGCTGGTCGACAACGAAGACAGCTCGGTCTACCTGGCGGTGGTGCTGATGTTGTCCATGGTCACCTGCATGTTCATCTCGTCAGGCATCAGCCGGCGGTTGCGCGAAGGGGCCTTGCTGCGCCACGAAAACGCCGCCTTGGTACTGCAACTTCGCCATGAGATCAACCAGGTCACCCTGGCCAAGGCCCTGGCCGAAGGTGCCGACCGGCAAAAGAGCGAGTTCTTCGCCGCCGCCAGCCACGACCTGCGCCAGCCCTTGCACGTGATGATGCTGCTGACCAATGCGCTCAACCCCTGGGTGACCCAGCCCGAGGGGCAGGACTTGCTGTCCAAGATCAGCACCTCGCTGCGCTCACTGAGCACCTTGTTCGAGCGCATGTTCGACGTGGCCAGCATCGACGCCGAGCGGGTGGAGCACCAGCCCCAGGCGCTGGCCTTGTCGACCTTGTACCGGCGCCTGGAGCACGAGTTCGCGGTGCTGTGCGCCAACAAGGGCCTGAGCTGGCGGGTGGACGCCACCGACGCCTGGGTGCAGGCGGACCCGCACATCACCGAGCGCATCTTGCGGAATCTGCTCAACAACGCGGTGCGCTATACCCACCAGGGCCACGTCCGGCTGCGGGCCCGGGTGCGTGGGCGTTGGGTCGTCTGCCAGGTGTGGGACAGCGGCGTGGGCGTGGCCCCGGAGCACCGCGAGCGCATCTTTGACGACTACTTTCAAGCGCATTCAACGGCGCGCCGCTCAGGCGAAGGCCTGGGACTGGGGCTGGCGGTGGTGCGCCGGCTGGCCCGCCTGGGCCGGGTGCAGGTCACGGTGAGGTCCAGGCTGGGGCGCGGCTCCTGCTTTTCACTGCGGTTGCCGCTGCGCGAGCCGATCGCCGCACCATCGCCCAACGCGGCGGCCCTCAGCCAAGCTGATCACAAAGACCCGCATCAACGTGGCGTGGTGGTGGTGATCGACGACGAGCCGCAGGTGTTGGACAGCATGGCGCTGGTGCTGCGCCAAAACGGCTGGCAAGCGGCCACCGGGCACACCCCGGAGATCGCGGTGGAGGCCGTGGCCGCCTTGCAGACCAGTGGCGAGATGCCTTTGGGCGACCTGCCCGTGGCCGTGATCAGCGATTACCGCCTGGGCCTGAGCATCACGGGGCTGGAAGCCATTGCTCAACTGCGCTATGAGTTTGGAGAAGACCTGCCCGCCTTCTTGCTGACCGCCGATGCCACGGCCGATCTGGGATCGCGCGCGGCCGGGGTGGGCGTCACGCTGCTGCGCAAGCCACTGAACCCCAGCGAGCTGATCCGCATCCTGAATGCGGCATGATCACGCCCCATGAGCACCCCATCTTTTGACATCGCATTCATCGGCGGCGGCAACATGGCCACCGCCATCATCGGCGGCCTGTTGCGGCAAGGCCGTGCGGCCAGCAGCATCCTGGTCATCGACCCCAGCGAAGACCAACGCCTGCGCCTTCAGCAGACTTTGGGCGTGACCGCCCTGCCCTCGCCCGACGCGGCGTTGGCCGCCGTGTCCACGGTGGTCTGGGCGGTCAAGCCGCAACAGTTCAAAGACGCGGCTGCCGCCAGCGCGGCTCACATGGGCCAGGCCTTGCATTACAGCGTGATGGCTGGTCTGCGCAGCACCGACGTTGCCCGCTTGCTGGGCACTCCCCGCGTGGTGCGCGCGATGCCCAACACCCCGGCTTTGGTCGGGCAAGGCATGACGGGGCTGTTTGCCCGGCCTGAGGTGAGCGACGCGGAGAAACAAGCGGTGCAAGACATGGTGGCCACGACCGGCCAGTGGCTTTGGGTGAAGCAGGAAAGCGACCTGGACGCCGTGACCGCACTGTCGGGCTCGGGCCCAGCTTATGTGTTCTATTTCATCGAGGCGATGGTGCAGGCGGCGGCCGACATGGGCCTAGACGCCGAGCAAGGGCGCGCCTTGGCCTTGGCGACGTTCGCGGGTGCCACGACTTTGGCGGCGCAATCGACCGAAGCGCCGTCGGTGCTGCGCGAGCGGGTCACATCCAAGGGAGGCACCACGTATGCGGCGTTGAGCAGCTTGGAGGCCGATGGTGTCAAGGCCGCCTTCGTGTCGGCGATGCGTGCTGCGCAGAAGCGGGCGGGTGAGTTGGGGGATGAGTTCGGGCGCTAAGGTTGGGCGGGCTCACCACGTGTGAGCGTTTGGTCGGTGCAGCGCGGGGCGAGGGCTGGGTCGGCATCCATCGGGGCTTCAGCTTGGTGGTCCCCGCTTTTCAAGCGGGACTGCCTTGCGATGCTCGCGCCGAGGTGGGGCCGTGGAACTCGCTGCGCGGCCTTTGGCCGCTGCGCTCAAACAACCACGGCCAGTCAGATGACGATGCACGCTGTCGCGTGCCCACCTCGGCACTGCGCTTCTCAGCACCAAGCCAGGCGCCCCGCCGGATGCCGCCCCAGCCCTTGTTTCGCCCCGCTGGTGGCATGCCACGGTTCTTCTTCGTGCTACGCCACCAGCGAGGCGATCAGGGATGAGGCGGTGGCTGGCAGGGCGACTTCGGGGGCGTCGAGGAGCGCAGCCTGGGGCGGAAAAAGGATCGTCCGTTGTTTGAGCCGAAGGCGAGTTTCGGACGGTCCCCGCCCCAGGCGAGCACCGCAGAGCAGTCCGCCGCAACGCGGTGGACCGACACCATAGGAGCCCTGCCAGCCACCGCCTCATCCCCGCCTCGCGCTCCCCGCAATCACACCCACTCAGCCCGCCAGCGCGGTGTCCAACACCAGCCCCAAGAACAAGCTCAAGCCCAGCCAGTGATTCAGCCGAAAGGCTTTGAAGCAACCATCCCGGTCACGATGGCGAATCAACCACCCGTGCCAAAGAGCCTGCATACCGGCCGCCGCCAGGCCCGCGAAATACCAGACGCCACGCCCGGCTTCATGGCCCACCATGGCCCAGCAGGCAATGCACAGTGCATAAAAGCCCATCACGCCGATGACGTCAAAGCGGCCCAAGGTGATGGCCGACGTTCGGATGCCGATCTTGAGGTCGTCATTGCGATCGACCATGGCGTATTCGGTGTCGTAGGCCAGCACCCAACCCAGGTTGCCCAGCACCAACCACCAGGCCTGCGCCGGCACATGGTTGCCAACAGCCGCATAAGCCATGGGGATGCCAAAGCTGAAGGCCACGCCCAGCACCGCCTGCGGCATCGACACAAAACGCTTGGTGAAAGGGTAGATCACCGTGACGGCCAGGGCCGCGAAAGACATCGCAATGGTCAGCGCATTGGTGGTGAGCACCAACGCGAATGCGACCAGCGCGAGCACCGCGCCCACGGCCAGTGCTTCCTTCACCGACAGCTGCCCGCTGGTCACCGGCCTTTGGGCGGTGCGTTGCACGTGCCGGTCAAAATCCTTGTCGGCCACGTCGTTGACGGCGCAACCGGCGCTGCGCATCAGCACGGTGCCCAAGGTGAACACCAGCAGCAGATGCCAGCCCGGAAAGCCGCCAGCGGCCAGCCACAGGGCGGCCAAGGTGGGCCACAACAGCAGCAGCCAACCCTGGGGGCGATTCCAGCGGATCAGGTCCAGGTAGAGCGACAAGCGCGACCGGTGTATGGGCAGTGCAGGGGTGTTCACGGATTGGGATTATCGCGACACTTGGCCGTCATTGAAACTGACCATAATCGGCCATGGGCTGATCCTGGCCCCACCGAAAAGGGATGTGCCATGAAAACTTTGTTGATGTACGACAAGCTGGTGCCGGTCAACCGAGAACAACACCGCCAGTTGCGCGTCAAGGCCAGCGACAAGAAGCTGAACTTTGCGCGCGAGACCAATTCGGTGTTGCTGGCTGCGACCGAGCTGCCCTTGGCTGCCCTGGATTTTCCATGCGTGTTCGTGGCCTCGGGCGACCAGCACACGCTGGTGTCGGTGGTGGGCCTGCGCGACAAGGAAAACCTGTTGGTCGACGACCATGGTGGCTGGGACACGCACTGCTATGTGCCCGCCTTCATCCGGCGCTACCCGTTTGTGCTGGCCGAGCAACCGGGCAGCACGCAGTTGACGGTGTGCGTGGACGAGGCCTTTGACGGACTGAACGCCAGCGACGGCGAGGCCTTGTTCGATGCCGAAGGCAAGGACACGGCCTACCTGCAGCAGTTGCAAAAATTCCTGCTGGATTTTCACAACGACATGCAGCGCACCACGGCGTTTGCCAAACGCCTGGTCGAGCTGGACTTGCTGGTCGACCGCAACATCGACTTCAAGCTGGCCGATCAGCACATCACGCTGAACGGCTTCAAAGTGGTCGACGAAGAAAAGCTGCACAAGCTCGCGCCCGAGGTGGTGCAGGAGTTGTTCAGCAACGGCGCACTGGGCTGGATCCACGCCCATTTGCTGTCCTTGAACAACGTCAACAAGCTGGGCGCGCGGCTGATCCGCAAGTTAACGAACTGACGCCGTCGTCGTCTCCGGTGGCGTCCAGCCGCCACCCAGCGCCTTGTACAGCGTGATGTGCGCCTGCTGGCGCGCCAGTTGCGCCGAGATCAAGGCTTGCTGCGAGGCAAACAAACTGCGCTGCGCGTCCAGCAAATCCAGCTGGCTGGCCACGCCGCTGCTGTAGCGCAAGGTGGCCAGTCGCAGGCGGGCCGCTTCGGCATCCGTCTGGTTCTGCTGGGCTTGCGCCTGGTCGGCAAAGCTGCTGCGCGCCACCAGGGCATCGGCCACTTCACGGAAGGCGCTTTGCAGCGCTTTCTCGTACTGGGCCACGGCGATGTCACGCTTGACCTTGGAGCTTTCGACCAAGGCCAGGTTGCGGCCAGCGTCAAAAATGGGCAGCACAACCTGGGGCGCGAAACTCCAGGCGCTGCGCCCATCGCTGAACAAGCCTGACAGCGAATCGCTGACCACGCCCGCGCTGGCCGTCAGGCTGATGCGCGGGAACATGTTGGCCCGGGCAGCGCCAATGTTGGCGTTGGCAGAGATCAGCTGTTGCTCGGCCTGGGCGATGTCAGGCCGCTTGAGCAAGGCCTCGGAGGGCAAGCCCACGGGCAGTTCGCTCAAGCCAGGCCACAGGGCATCGCGCACCAGGGCAGACACGGCTTGCGGATCCTGCATGGCACTGGCACTGGGCAGCACCGGCGCAGGCGGCAAGAGGTCGGCCGGCGCGGTCTCGCCCAGCAACAGGTTGAGGGCATTGGTGTCTTGCGCCAGTTGACGCTGCGCCTGTGCCCGGCTGATGCGCGCGGCTTCCAGCACCGATTGCGCCGAGCGCAAATCGAGTTCGTTGAGCACGCCGTTGTCGAACTTGAGCTGCTGCAGGTTCAGCGAACCCTGGCGCGCCTCCAGGGTTTGCTCGGCCAAGGCCAGTTGCCAGCGGTCGGCCCAGATCGCGTAGTAGGTGTTGGCCACCGAGGCCACCAAGCTGATGTGCGCGGACTTGCGGGCCTCTTCTGTGGCCAGCAGTTGTGCGCTGGCCGCGTTGCTCAGCGCGCGCAAGCGGCCGAACAAATCGAGCTCGAAGGCGGTGATGGTGATGCCGCCCTGCGCCACCGTGGTGACCTCATTCGGCGGGGTGGCCGACGGCCCACGCGTGCCGCTGATCGCTGCATTGACGGTGGGGAACTGATCGGCGCGCGTGACGCGGTACTGGGCCCGCACCTGCTCGATGTTGAGCACGGCCACGCGGAGGTCGCGGTTGTTCTCCAGCGACTTGCGGATCAGGCCCTGCAAGCGGGCATCGGGGAAATAAGTGGCCCAAGGCAACTCCGCCGCATTGGCTGAAGTGGCCGACGACGCCGCGGAGGCCGCCGTGCCTGGCGCCTGAGGCCAGTCGGTGGCCACGGGCGCGACAGGGCGCTCGTAGTTGGGTGTCAGAGAGCAGGCACCCAGGGCCAGGATGGCCGCCAGGGCCACCGTGGATTTGACTGCAGTGAATTTAGTCATGAGGGACGACCTCTGCCTCGGAGGCGTTGGGGGTCTTGGGGTGTTTGGGGCCCTTGTTGAGCCACGTCATCACCACCACAAAAAACACCGGCACGAAAAACACCGCCAGCACCGTGGCCGCGATCATGCCACTCATCACGCCCGTGCCGATCGCGCGTTGCGCGGCCGAGCCGGCCCCGTTGGCCAGCACCAGGGGCAGCACGCCCAGGATGAAGGCCAGCGAGGTCATGATGATGGGGCGGAAACGCAGGTGACAGGCTTGCAAGGTGGCCTCAATCAAGCCCATGCCCTTGTCGTGCAACTCTTTGGCAAACTCGATGATCAGGATCGCGTTCTTGGCCGACAGGCCCATGATGGTGATCAGGCCAACCTTGAAGTACACGTCGTTGGGCAGATCGCGGAAAGACGCGCCCAACAATGAGCCGAGCAAACCCAGCGGCACCACCAGCAAAACGGCCAGCGGAATGGTCCAGCTTTCGTACAAAGCGGCCAGGCACAGGAACACCGCCAACAGCGAGAAGCCCAGCAGCAGGGTCGCTTGCGAACCAGACAGCTTCTCTTCACGCGACAGGCCGGTCCACTCGATGCCGATGCCTTCAGGCAACTGCTTGGCCAGCGTCTCGATCTCTTCCATGGCCTGGCCTGTGCTGAAGCCCTTGCCGGCATCACCCGAGATGCGCATGGCGGGGTAGCCGTTGTAGCGCACCGCCTGCATCTGGCCAGTGATCCACCGCGTGCTAGCGAACGACGACAGCGGCACGCTTTGCCCTTGGTTGTTGGTCACGTTGAGCTGCAGGATCTGGTCGGCCTGCATGCGGTCCTTGGCCTCGGCCTGCACCACCACACGCTGCAGACGCCCCTGGTTGGGGAAGTCATTGATGTAGCTGGAGCCCAGGGCCGTGGACAAGGTGGCGCTGATGGCATCAAAGCTGATGCCCAGGGCATTGGCCTTGTCGCGGTCGATATCTACCTGCAACTGCGGTGCGTCTTCCAGGCCATCAGGGCGGGCCCCGGTGACCTTGGCGTTCTGCGCCAGCATGCCCAGCATCTGGTTGCGCGCGGCCAGCAAGGCGGCGGGGCCCAGGCCGGCGCGGTCTTGAAGGCGCAGCGAGAAACCGGTGGCATTGCCCAGTTCACGGATCGGCGGCGGATTCAGCGGGTAGATGAAGGCATCGCGGATGCCCATCAGCGCGCCAAAGCCTTTGCCGGCCAGGTCTTGCGCCGAGTGCCCCGCACCCTTGCGCTCATCCCAATCCTTCAGGGTCACGAAAGCCAGGGCGGCGTTCTGGCCCGAGCCCGAGAAGCTGAAGCCCACCACGCCCACCACCGATTGCACCTCGGGTTGCTTGAGGAAGTAGTTCTCGACCTGCGCGATCACGGCCTCGGTGCGGTTGGAGGTGGCACCCGGCGGCAACTGCACGTTGACGATCAGGTTGCCCTGGTCTTCGCTGGGCAGGAAGGACGAGGGCATGCGCACATACAACCAGCCCACCACGCCCACCAGCACCGCATAGACGATCAGCATGCGGCCGCCACGCTTGACCAGCTTGGCGATCGAGCTTTCGTAGCCGTGCGTGGTGGCGGTGAAGCGGCGGTTGAACCAGCCGAAGAAGCCGCGCTTCTCATGGTGCCCTTCTGGGATCGGCTTGAGCAACGTGGCGCATAAGGCCGGCGTGAGCGACAAGGCCAGGAAGGCCGAGAACAGCATCGACGACACCATCGACAGCGAGAACTGGCGGTAAATGTTGCCCACCGAGCCACTGAAGAAAGCCATGGGGATGAACACCGACACCAGCACCACGGTGATGCCGACGATGGCACCACTGATCTGGCCCATGGCCTTGCGCGTGGCTTCCAGCGGCGACAGACCTTCTTGCGCCATCAGGCGCTCGACGTTCTCGACCACCACGATGGCATCGTCCACCAGGATACCGATGGCCAGCACCATGCCGAACATGGTCAGCACGTTGATCGAGAAACCCGCCACCGACATGACCCCGAAGGTGCCCAGCAGCGCCACGGGCACCACCAAGGTCGGAATCAAGGTGTAGCGCAGGTTCTGCAAGAAGATGAACATCACCACGAACACCAGCGCCACCGCTTCGATCAGCGTTTCAACCACTTGGCTGATGGAGATCTTCACGAAGCCCGAGGTGTCGTAAGGGATGGAGAAATCAACCCCCTTGGGGAAGTACTGCTTGAGCTCGGCCATGCGCTTGCGCACGGCTTCGGCGGTTTGCAGGGCGTTGCCGGTGGGCGAGAGTTGCAGGCCAATGCCGCTGGCGGGCTTGCCGTTCAGGCGGGCATAGGTGCCATAGGTTTGCGCGCCCAGCTCGATGCGGGCCACGTCGCGCATGCGCACCACGGAGCCATCCGTCTTGGCGCGCAGCACGATGTTGCCAAACTGCTCGACGTTGGCCAACTGGCCGGTGACCACCACGGTGGCCGCCACGGTTTGCTCGACGATGTTGGGCCGGTCGCCAATGCCGCCGGCCGGCACCAGGGCGTTCTGCGCCCTGATGGCGGCGTTGACATCAGCGGCGGTCAGGCCGAAGGACACCAACTTGGCCGGGTCCACCCAGATGCGCATGGCACGCTCGGTGCCGAACAGCTGCGCCTGGCCGATGCCGGGCACGCGTTGCAACTCGGGGATCACATTGCGCGAAGCGTAGTCACCCAGGAAGACAGGGTCCAGCTCCGGGTTGGTGGACGACAACATCACGAACATCAAGAAATTGCTGCGCGATTTGTCGACCTTGACGCCCTGCTGCGTCACGGCCGCGGGCAAACGTGGCGAGGCGCGCGACAGGCGGTTCTGCAGCTCGACCTGGGCCAGGTCGATGTTGGTGCCGGGCTCGAAGGTCACGGTGATGGAGCCCGTGCCATTGGCCTGGCTGACCGATTCCATGTAGGCCAGCCCGGGCGCGCCATTGAGCTCCTGCTCGATGACGCTGACCACGCTGTCGTCCAGCGTCTTGGCCGAGGCCCCCGGGTAAGTGGCGCTGATCACAATGGACGGCGGCGCCACCGTGGGGTATTGCGCAATGGGCAACTGGGTGATGGCAACGCCACCAAACACCAGGATGAACAAGGCGATCACCCACGCGAAGATGGGCCGGTCAATGAAGAAGCGAGGCATGTCAGGCTCCTTCAGCGCGAAGCGGCTGCATCAGGCGCGGAGGCGGGGGCCGAGGCCGGCCCCGATGCCGCCGTGGGCTGCCAAGGCACGGCCTTGACCGGCGCCTTGGGGTTCATCATCTTCTGGAACCCATCCACCATGACTTGCTCGCCCGACTTCAGGCCGCTCAGCACCACCCACTGGTTGCCCCTGGCGCCACCCAGCTTGACCGGGCGGGGTTTGACCATGCCATCGGTGCCCACCACCATGACGGTGTCGCCTTGTGTCGACCGGGTCACGGCCTGTTGAGGCAACAAGATGCCGCCGTCGACCTGGGCTTGTTCCAGTCGCACGCGCACATACAGTCCGGGCATCAAGGCCCCATCCGGGTTGGGCACTTCAGCCCGCAACGAGACCTGACCCGAGGTGCTGTCCACGCTCAGGTCAGAGAACAGCAGCTTGCCGGGCAGCGGGTACTCGGTGCCATCGTCCAAGAGCACGCGCACACTGGCGGCCTGGCCACCGGCGCGCTTGAGTTGCCCCTGCGCCATGGCCTTCCGAAGCTTGAGCACCTCGGCCGCCGATTGCGTGAAGTTGACGTACAGCAGGTTGGTTTGCTGGATCAGCGCCAGTTGTGTGGCATCGCCCTGCCCGACCAGCGCCCCTTCGGTGACCAGCGCGCGGCCGATGCGGCCAGAAATGGGCGCCGTGACCGTGGCGTAGCCGAGGTTGATGCGCGCGTTTTGCACGGCAGCCTTGGCGGCCGCCACATCAGCTTGCGCCTGGCTTTGCGCCACCTGCGCGTTCAAGAACTCTTGCGGGCTGATGGCCTTGGCCGCCTGCAAAGGCTGATAACGGTTGACCAGCGCCGATGCCTGGTTCAGATTGGCCTCTGCCTTGGCCTGCGACGCCAGGGCACTGTCAAGCGCCGCCTTGAAGCTACTGGGATCGATCTGGAACAAGACCTGCCCGGCCTTCACATCAGAGCCTTCCACGAAATTGCGTTGCTGCACGATGCCGGCCACCCGGGCGCGCACCTGCGCGATGCGCGATGCTTCAAGGCGCCCCGGCAGCTCCGTGATGATGGGCACCGTCTGCGGCTGCACCGTGATCACGCCCACTTGCGCGGGCGGCATGCCACCACCAGGTGCCGCAGCCGGCGCCTCGGCCTTCGGCCCGCAAGCGGCCAGCAAAGAGGTGGTCAAGGCCAGCACGGCCCAGGCGCTGTGGCGCGAAATCATTCCCTTGTCATGGCTGGCCATGGATCACCTCTTCAAAATACTTGTCTGGTCAATCAATTTGGCAACTATACATACATTCCTGTATGTATGAAATGAAATCGGTCACAATCCCCCACATTGATCTGACCGACCTGATGAAACCGGACATTGCCCATGCGCCGCACCAAAGAAGACGCCCTGCTGACGCGAGAACTTTTGCTGGATGCTGCCGAACTGGTCTTTTCAGACAAGGGTGTGTCGCGGACCTCCCTGCAGGACATCGCCCAGGCGGCGGGCATGACCCGTGGCGCCATCTATTGGCACTTCAAGGACAAAGCCAGCCTTTTTAACGCGATGATGGACAGGAGCACCTCGCCCATTGAAGAGACCATCGGCCGAGTAGGACAAGAGGCGACCGATGACCCGCTGGCCCAGGTTCGCGCGGCCATGATGGACGCCCTGACCCGCATCGCCACCGAACCGCGCACCCGCCGCGTCATTGGCATCGCGGTCAACAAGGTCGAGTACGTGGACGAGCTGAGCGATGTGCGCGCGCGCCACATCAGCGTGCACCTGAACTGCCAGGCTCACCTTGAAAAAGCCTTGAAGCGCGCACAGAAGCTGGGTCTGGTGGCCAGCCAACCCAGCGCCCGGGTGATGACCGTGGGCTTGCAGGCGCTGGTGGGCGGGCTGATCAACACCTGGATGCTGGACGACAAGCTCTTCCACCTGACGCGCACCGGGGCCCAAGCCATCGACCTTTACTTGTCCGGGCTCAAGGCCACGTCGCCATCGCTGGTCTCGTCCAGGCTCACGTCGTCGTCCAGGTGCCGCGTGTCGGCCCAGCCCAGCAGGCTGAAACCTTCCGGGCTGTAAAGCAGCCGGTTGATGCTGACATTGCCGATGGTCCAGGTGCGTGGCGCCTGCAAGGGAATGTGGTTGGCCGCGCGGTAAAAACAATCGAGCACGCCGCCATGGGCCACCAGGGCCACGGTCTGCCCCGGATGCAGTTGGGCCAGCCGCTCGGCGGTGTCCACGCAGCGTTGGTAGAACGATTGCAAGGTCTCGCCCGCTTCAGGGCCATAGGTGGGATCGCGCTCGCGCCAGCGGCGGCCTTCTTCGGGCCACTGCAATGCGACCTGGTTCTGTGTCATGCCCTCTAGGCGCCCAAAGTTGCGCTCACGCAGGCCCTGGTCCAACTGCAGCGTCAGGCCGGTGGCGCGGGCCACGGCCTGGGCGGTGTCGCGCGCACGCTGCAGGTCGCTGGTGTAGATCGCATCCAGGCCTTCATCGGCCAGGGCGAGGGCCAGGCGCTCGGCCTGCCAGCGGCCATGCTCGTTCAAGGGGATGTCGGTGTGGCCCTGGATGCGCGCCTCCAGGTTCCAGGCCGTTTCGCCATGGCGAATGACCAGCAGGCGGGTGATGTGATCGCTCATACACCCCAGACGATGGGCTCCTTGGCCGCCTGCGCGGTTTCGATCATCTGGATGAGGGGCCAGGCGCGGCGGCGCAGGTCCACCGCATTGGTGTCGGGTTGCTGATCATCATCGTCTTGGGCCGCTGCCCCCTCCTCCGCCGCGGGCTCATCACCAGGCAGAGAACGAAGCGCCGCCAGCGCAGCCGGCATGTCCTCCGGTGTCAGGATGCCCTTGGGGTCGGGCGATTTGCCGATGTGGTGCAGCAAGGCGTGCGCGTGGGCGGTCAACATCAACAGCTCGCCGGTGGCTTGGGATTTGAATTTGAATGTCATGGGATACCTCCGGCTTCATTGTGCGCCCCACCGACAAAAACCCTGGCGGGCACATGCCACCCGCCATTGTCTTCAAGCTGACACGTGCGCTCCCTATCCTGCGCTCCATCCTATCCATCGAGCAGCCGGAGACGCAGTATGAAAGGCATCAACCACCCGACCAATGACCTGACGCTCAACCCGTCAGGCAACGAGTCGATCCTGGACGTGGCCCAACGTGCCCACGCCAGCCGCCGCACCTTCATCAAAGGCGCTGCGTCGGCCTCTATGCTGAGCGCCGCTGGTGGCCTGACCTTGTCGGGCCTGACCGGCACGGTTCAAGCCGCCGGTACTTGCGGCGTGGCCAGCACCACGGTGGGCATCGGCTTTGACAACCTCTCGCCAGCCTTGGCCCCCGTGGTGGACGCCGTGCGCGTGGCCACAGGCCACCAAGCCGCCTTGCTGGTGGCCTGGGGCGACCCGATCATGCCGGGCGGCACGGCGTTCCGTGGTGACGCATCCGAGACCGCCGCAGAACAGCTCAAGCAGTTTGGCGCGCACAACGATGGCATGCACTACTTCGGCTTCAACTCGCGCGGTGTGGAGTCGAGCGAGCGCGGCCTGCTGTGCGTGAACAACGAATACACGCATGAAGCCGTCCTGCACAACGATGGCCTGAACGCCAGCAACCAGACCATCGCCAAGGCTCGCAAATCGCAAGCCGCCCACGGCATGTCGGTCGTTGAAGTGCGCAAAACCGCAGGCAACTGGTCCGTGGTGACCAACTCGGCTTATGGCCGCCGCCTGTCGGCCAACACGCCCATGCGCATCTCCGGCCCCGCAGCCGGCCATGCGCTGATGAAGTCCAAGAAGTTCGACATCAGCGCCACCGCCTCCACCGAGATCGGCTTGAACAACGGCTTTGAAGCCAACGGCACCATCAACAACTGCGCCAACGGCTACACGCCCTGGGGCACCTACCTGACCTGCGAAGAAAATTGGAACGGCAACTTTGGCAGCGACGCCACCCTGCCTGCCACCAGCACCGAAATCGGCAAGCTGCACAACCGCTATGGTGTGACCGCCGCTGGCTTCAGCTACTTCTGGCACAAGGTGGACCCCCGCTTTGACGCCGCCAGCAACCCGCTGGAACCCAACCTGTTTGGCTGGGTGGTCGAGGTCGATCCGTTTGACCCCTACAGCGTGCCTGTCAAGCGCACGGCGCTGGGCCGCATCAAGCACGAGAGCGCCCAATACGTGCTGGGCCCCAACAACGAGTTGGCGGTGTACATGGGCGACGACGAGCGCAACGAGTACATCTACAAGTTCGTGGCCGAAGGCCGCTACAACCCCACCAACCGCGCCGCCAACCGCAACCTCCTGGACAGTGGCGTGCTGTACGTGGCGAAGTTCCTGGACACCGGCATGGGCCAGTGGCTGCCTTTGCTGCCCGGATCCATCGGCGTGGGTGGCGTGGCCTTGCGCGACAACCCCAACTTCGCTGGCGCCAATGACGCCGAAGTGCTGGCCAAGATCCTGATCAAGACACGCATGGCCGCCGACGCCTTGGGCGCCACCATGATGGACCGCCCTGAATGGACCGGGGCCCGCCCCAAGGTGTGCGGCTTTGACGAGATCGAGCTGTACTGCACCCTCACCAACAACAACCGCCGCGGCTCGTCGGCCACGCCCAGCAGCAACAACCCCGATGGCTCGACCACCGCGGCCAGCGCCCGCCCCGCCGTGGACGCGGCCAACCCGCGCGCCGACAACATCTACGGCCACATCATCCGCTGGCGCGAAACCGGCAAGAACGTCACCGCCACCACCTTCGTATGGGACTTGTTCGTGCAATGCGGTGACACGGCCACGGCCAAGACACCGGCCACGCGCTACGTCGGCAACATCAACGACACACCGAATGGCACCGCCGATTTCGGCGCGCCCGATGGCCTGTGGTTCGACCAGTTCGGCCGCTTGTGGGTGCAGACCGACCAGGTCGGCACGGCCACGGGCGATTGGGTCAACATCGGCGCCAACAGCATGGTGTGCGCCGATCCTGCCACGGGGGCCATCAAGCGCTTCCTGACCGGCCCGGTGCAATCCGAAGTCACCGGCATCGCCATGACCCCGGACGGCAAGAGCATGTTCGTAGGCCTGCAGCACCCCGGTGAAGAAGCGGCCAACCCCGCCAACCCCACCCAGTTCTCGAACTGGCCCGCCAGCCAGTTCGCCACCAATTCAGCGGGCCAGACCGTGGTCGGCGGCCGCCCCCGCTCGGGCGTGGTCGTCATCACCAAGGCCAACGGCGGCATCGTCGGCAGCTGATTGACCCGCACCCTTCAAGGAGTATCCACATGCGTCATATTTTCACCATCGCCGCCCTGGGTTTGGCCTCGGTGGCCTTCCAGGCCCAAGCCGCGCTCATCAACCAGACCAACCAGCTGCCCGCCCCCGCGCAAGTCATTGACTTCAATGCGGAAGACGGCCTGTTCATCGGGGTGGGCTCGTCTTACAGCACCAACCTTCCGCCCGTCACGCTCAGCTCGCTGGATGGCGACTTCACGGTCGGCCAGCGCATCGCCACCGACCTGGGCATCAATGGCAGCTGGGGTGCCGGCAAGTCCTTCCTGTCTTTCGACAAGATCGGGAACATGACCCTGCGCATCGACTTCAACGGTTTGAAAACCCGCGCCTTCCTGGCCGACTGGAGCATGTACGAAGAGTCCGGGGATGATCGCCTGACCAAGGTGACGGCCTACGGCATCGACGGCAGCTCGGAAAGCTTCAGCCTGGGTTCCTTCGCGACCTCGCTGGATGGCGTGGACCTGGAAGACAACTCGCTGGCGTATTCCACCAATTTTCCGGTGACGCAAGGCATTCGCCTGGCCCATGCCGACATCGCTTACATCACCATCCAGGGCGATGGCGTGGTGATGGACAACTTGGCCTACACCCAGGCCGTGCCAGAACCAGAAACCGCTGTGCTGGCCGCCCTGGGCCTGGGGGCCATTGCTTTGCTGCGCCGCCGTCGCCAAGCCTTGTTAAGGTAACCCCTCATTCGCGGGGGATGAAATCGGCGCATGCTGGGGTGCTCACGAACAGGAGGCCCCATGTTGACCATTGCACTGATATCTTTCGCCATGATCACCGCCCTCAGCCACCTGGCTAAGCGCAACCGGCAGCGCATGGCCAGGGTGTCAAAGCCGCGGCGCCACTGAGGGCGCAGGTGCGGCCGCAGCTGTCATAGTGCAGGCCCATGACCACCACGCACCTGCTCTATCTGCACGGCTTTCGCTCCTCGCCGCGCTCCACCAAGGCGCAACAGATGGCCGCCATCGTTGACGACCTGAACGCGTCAGGCCAAAGCGTTACCTGGGCTTGTCCGCAGTTGCCGCCCTCACCGGCGCAGGCCTGGGCCGACATCCAGGCGCAAGTGGCCGACTGGCCCAGAGACAGCATGGCCGTGATGGGCTCTTCGCTCGGCGGCTTCTACGCCACGGTGCTGGCCGAACAACTGGGCTGCCGCGCAGTGCTCATCAACCCGGCCGTGGCGCCCGCCCGCGACCTGGCCCGCTACATCGGCGAGCTGAGCAACTTCCACGACCCGGACGCCAAGTTCTTCTTCCGCCCTGAATTCATCGACGAATTCAAGGCCATCGCGCCCTACCCCATCACCCGCCCTGAGCGCTACCTGCCCATCATCGCCAAAGGCGACGAAGTGCTGGACTGGCGTGAAATGGTGGCGCACTACCCGGGCACGCGGCTGACGCTGCTGGAAGGCGGCGACCACGCCTTGAGCGATTTCGCCCCCCATTTGCCCAAGGTTTTGGGCTTTCTGGGCCTGAACCAACAGCCGTAGGACAATACGTGCTGCTTCTTCTTCCTAGCGACACCTTCTGAATGTTTGCCCTTTTTGACGACGCCGGAAAATTCCAGGCTGGCCGTGTGATGTCCGAAGCCGACAGCTCGATGCAGATCGAGCTGGATTCGGGCAAGCGCGTGAAGGCGAAAACCGCCAACGTGCTGATCAAGTTCGCCAAGCCGAACCCGGCCGAGGTGCTGGCCCAGGGCGCCGCCCAGGCGGGCGAGATCGACCTGGACTTGGTCTGGGAGGTTGCCCCGGAAGACGAGTTCGGCTTCGAGGACCTGGCCCGTGAATACTTCAGCGACAAGGCCGACGCCATCCAGCAGGCCGCCATGCTGTTCCGCCTGTACGACGCGCCGCACTATTTCCACCGCCGCGGCAAGGGCCGCTTCCGCAAGGCGCCTGAGGACATCCTCAAGCAGGCCTTGCTGGCCATCGAGCGCAAGAAGCAGGTCGCCGCGCAGATCGAATCGTGGACCGAGGATCTGGTCAAGGGCAGCTGCCCCGCGCCCATCCGCGAGCAGCTCTACAAGATCCTGTTCAAGCCCGACAAGAACGGTGCCGAGTACAAGGCCGTGGTCGAGGCGTCCAAACGCTCGCAGCGCGCGCCACTCGATCTGCTGAAAGACGCCGGCGCCATCGACAGCCCCTACCAGTTCCACTGGCGGCGCTTCTTGTTCGAGAACTTCCCCAAGGGCACCGGCTTCCCCGCGCTTGACGCGCCGCCCATCAAGGACGAGCTGCCCCTGGCGCCCGTGCAGGCCTTCTCGATCGACGATTCCAGCACCACCGAGATCGACGATGCCCTGTCGGTGCAAGGCCTGGGCACCGGCACCGTCATCTACGGCATCCACATCGCCGCGCCCGGCCTGGCCATCGCGCCCGGCACGCCGGTCGACGTAGTCGCGCGCAACCGCATGTCCACCGTCTACATGCCCGGCCACAAGCTGACCATGCTGCCCGACGAGGTGGTGCAGCGCTACACCTTGCAAGAGGGCCGCCATTGCCCCGCCGTGTCGCTCTACGTCACATACGACGAGGCCACGTTGGAAGTCAAAGGCAGCGAAACGCGCCTGGAGACCGTGCCCATCGCCGCCAACCTGCGCCACGACAAGCTCGATGGCATCGTGACCGAAGCCACCTTGAACGGCGAGGCCACGGCCGACTACGCTTTCGGCGCCGAGCTGACCTTCGCCTTCCGCCTGGCCAAGCATTTGAAAGCCCAGCGCGAAGTGGTGCGCGGCAAGCCCGAGAACTTCAACCGCCCCGACTACACCTTCAAGCTGGTCGAGCCCGATGGCAGCGAGAACACCACGGAAGACCGCTTGGAGCCGACCGGCACCGAGCAAGTCGTCATCGGCACGCGCCAGCGCGGGTCGCCGCTTGATTTGATTGTGGCCGAAGCCATGATTTTGGCGAACAGCACCTGGGGCGGCTGGCTCAACGACTTCGGCTTGCCCGGCATCTACCGCAGTCAGGCCAGCCTGCAGCCCGGCATCAAGGTGCGCATGGGCACCAAGGCCCTGCCGCACGCCGGCATGGGCGTGGCGCAGTACACCTGGGCCACCTCGCCGCTGCGCCGCTATGTCGACCTGGTCAACCAGTGGCAGATCATTGCCGTGGCCAAGCATGGCCGCACTGCCGCGCTGGTCGCGCCCTTCAAGCCGAAGGACGCCGACCTGTTCTCGATCATCTCGAACTTTGACGCGGCCTACAGCACCTACAACGGCTTCCAGTCGAGCCTGGAACGTTATTGGACGCTGCGTTACCTGGGCCAGCAGAACATCACCGAGCTGGAATGCGCCGTGATGATCAACGGCCTGGTCCGCGCCGACAACCTGCCTTTGGTCTTCCGTGCCATCGGGGCCGACAGCCTGCCGCGCAATGCCAAGGTGCGCGTGCGTGTCACGGGGGTCGATGAACTGACCCTGGACGTGCACGCCAGCGTGGTCGCCCGCATTGATGAAACCGCCGCCAGCGCCGCCGATCAGGGTGATGCCGAGGGTGATGACGCCGACGAAGCGTTGGACAATGCAGGACCCTTGACCCTGGCCATCGACGTGACCGACGCCGACGCGCCGTCACCCGCCGCCAGCCCCGAGGCCTGAAGCCAACCCAAGAGCATCCATGCTGCAACGCCTGCGCACGGCCCTGAGCCACCTCACCCTGCTGCACAAAACGCTGATCGTCTCCGTGGCAGTCCACGCGGTGCTGATCACCGTGCGCTTCGTCGACCCCGAAGGCTTCAACCGCGTCTTCAAAGACACGCCGCTGGAGGTGATCCTGGTCAACGCCGGCAGCGAGCAACGGCCGGAGAAGGCGCAGGCCCTGGCGCAGCACAACCTGCAAGGCGGTGGCGAAGGCGAAGGCCGGGCCACCTCGCCCTTGCCGCCCGCGTTTCAAACCGAAGTGGGCGAATCGCTGGACGAATCCCAGCGCATGGTCGAGATGATGCAGGTCGAGCAGCAGCAACTGCTCACCCAGATCCAGAATGAGCTGTCGAGCCTGCCGCCGCCCCAACCGCGTCAGAAGCTGGAAAGCGCCCAGAACCGCGCCGACGAAGAGCGCCGCCGCCAGCTCACCGAGCTGCTGGCCGAGATCGACAAGCGCATCCGCGCCGAGAACTCGCGGCCCAAGAAGCGCTACCTCAGCCCCGCCACGCTGAGGTCGACCGACGCGATGTACTACAGCCACTTCCGCACGATCATTGAGCGGGCCGGCACCGAGCACTTCCCCACCGGCAACAACGGCAAGAAGCTGTATGGCGAGCTGGTGATGGAGGTGTGGATCGACCGCAAGGGCCAGGTGGTCGAGGCCATCGTGACCCAAAGCTCGGGCAACAAACAGCTGGACAAACGCGCGCAAGCCATCGTCAAAAAGGCGGGCCCCTTTGGCGCCGTGCCTTTGGAAGTGAGCCAGGGCCGCGATTTGCTGCTGGTCTCATCCCGCTTCCGCTTCACCCGCGACGCCGCCCTGGAAGCCTCGACCCAGGCCGTGATGCCCAACGGAGAAAGCGCCCCATGATTGACCGCTATGCCGTCGCCGGCAACCCGGTGGAACACAGCCGCTCGCCCGCCATCCACCAGCAGTTTGCCCAGCAGACGGCGCAACAACTGGACTACGGGCGCTTGCTGTGTCCCCTGGATGAGTTCAAGGCCACCTTGCAAGCCTTTGCCGACCATGGCGCGCGCGGCTGCAATGTCACCGTGCCCTTCAAGTTCGAGGCCTTCGAGATGGCCGCGCGCCGCACCCCCCGGGCGGACTTGGCCCAAGCGGCCAACACCTTGCGCTTTGACGCCCCCTCGGAGGGCGGCTGGCTGGCCGACAACACCGACGGCGTGGGCCTGGTGCGCGACATCACCGTCAACGCTGGCGTGGCCCTGGCTGGGCAGCGCGTGCTGTTGCTGGGCGCCGGCGGCGCCAGCGCGGGCGTGCTGGGCCCGTTAATCGAAGCACGCCCCGCAGAAATCGTGCTGGCCAACCGCAGCTTTGACAAAGCCCAGGCCCTGGTCGACCGCCACGCCGATTGGGCCGCCGAGCACCAGGTGCGCCTGACCGCCCGCTCGCTGGACAATGCCGGCCAAGCCTACGACGTTTTCATCAACGGCACGGCGGCCAGCTTGTCGGGCGGTGGCGTGCCCGTGGGCCCCGGCGTGCTGCGCCCCGGCACCCTGGCCCTGGACATGATGTACGGCCCCGCCGCCCAGCCCTTTTTGCAATGGGCGCGCGATCACCACGCCATGGGCCGCGACGGACTGGGCATGCTGGTAGAGCAAGCCGCCGAAAGCTTCAACGTGTGGCGTGGCGTCCGGCCCGACACAGTTCCGGTGCTTGCATCCTTGCGTGCGCAGCTTGACGGCACCAGCAACCGCGCACCTTCCCCCTGATGCGACACTTTTGGCGGATCATCGTTTTGATCATGCTGGGCGGCCTGTCCCTGCAACTCTACTTCGCGGCGCGCATCGCCTTGATGGCCGTGGTTGATCCGCAGTCCACCACCTTCCAGCGCAGCGAGGTGTTCCGGTTGGCGCGCGACAAGCACGAGGTGTTGTGGAGCCAGGAATGGCGGCCCTATGCCGAGATCTCCGACAACCTCAAGCGCGCCGTGATCGCCTCCGAGGATGCCAACTTCGCGGACCACAGCGGTGTCGAATGGGATGCCCTGGAGAACGCGTGGAAACGCAACAACCGCGCCCAGGCCAAGGCAGACAAGGCCCGCGCACAAGCCCAGGCCCGCTATGAACGCGCCGTGGCACGCGCCCAATCACGCGGGCGCAAACCGCCCGAGGCGCCCGCGCGTGCCCTGAGCGCCACGCCCAAGGTCATCGGCGGCTCGACCATCACCCAGCAACTGGCCAAGAACCTGTTCTTGAGTGGCGAGCGCAATTTCCTGCGCAAGGGCCAGGAGTTCGTGATCACCTTCATGCTGGAAGGCCTGTTGAGCAAGGAGCGCATCCTGTGCATCTACCTGAACAACGTGGAATGGGGCGAAGGCATCTTTGGGGCGCAAGCGGCCGCGCGCCATTACTTCCGCGTTGATGCCAGCCAGCTCAGTGCCACGCCCGCGGGCAGGCTGGCGGTGATGCTGCCGGCCCCCAAGCGCTTCGAGAAGAACCCCCATTCGGCCTACGTCTCGGGCCGGGGCGCCACCATTGCCGCGCGCTTGCAGGGCGTCGAGCTGCCCTGATCAGCGCCGACGCAAGAACGGCAACCAACGCGGCATCAGCCAGGCGTCCAGCGCCAGCCGGCCCGGGCCGAACAGCACCAAGGCCAGGCTCAGCACGCCCCACAGCACGTGGTCTTTCAGGCCAGCGGCGCTGATGTCCGGGTAGCTGTAGACCGCCACGGCATTGAGGAAGAACACGCCCACTGCGGCGGGGCGGCTGAACAATCCCACAGCCAGCAACACCGGAAAGACCAGCTCGCCCCCCGTGCCCAGCCAGGCGGCCAACTCGGGTGGCAAGACCGGCACCTGGTACTCCTCGGCGAACAGGAAGAGCGTCGACTCCCAATCCTGCAGTTTGGTCAGGCCCGATTTGAAGAACACGTCCAGCAAGTACAAGCGCGCAGCCAGCAGGGCCAGGGACTGTGCCCAAGGCTCGGCCCGCTGGGCCTGTTGCGCCGCTGGTGCGATCCAGCGTTCGATGAGAGAGGTCATGGCAAGCTCCTGATAATGTTGTTCATGAGTCGCCCAGACCGGCGAGTTCTTACACCCGGCCCATCGGGGGATCCTCGTCATCGTCATGGCGCTGCGCAAAGGCGGCCATGGCCTGGCGCAAAAATCCCACTTGCCTTTTGAAGTTGCGGCACCCCACGCAGGTCCAGGTGTGGGCCTCCAGGGTGGTGCGCTCGCCGGCGGTCAGCAGGCGGTCCTGCGACTCGGAAATCAGTCGGGTGGCTCGATCGCAATTCATCGACGTCCCTTCTTTGTCGGTGCATCAGCGGCGTCGAACCAACGCTGGCCCAGGCACTCTTGCAAGCGCAGGCGCGCCCGGTGCAGCATGACGAACAGGTTGGCCGAGGTGATGCCCACCGTCAAGCAAATCTCGTCGGTTTCAAAGCCCATGAACTCGCGCATCATGAACACGCGCGAATGCTGGGCCGGCACGCCCTCCAGGCAGGCCTCGAACACCAACCAGAACTGCTGCTGCGCCAGACAGGCCTGCGGATCATCCCAGGCGGTGGGGCGGCTGTCCGCCAACCAGTGACCACGCTGGTCAAACAATTCATTGGTCGCGTCTTCTTCGTTTTCCTTACACAGGCTGCTGGCGTCCACCATGCGCTGCTTGTGGCGCAAGACATCGGCCACCTTGTTTTTAAGGATGGCGAACACCCAGGTCTTGAGCGCCGCGCGGCCCGCGAAGCGCTCGGCCCCCACCAGGGCACCGGCCAGGGCTTCTTGCACGGCGTCTTCGGCCAGGTGGGCATCGCCCAGGTGCAGGTGGGCGAACTTCACCATCTGCTGCCGCAGCAGGCTCAGGTAGCCCGAATCGAGCAGGTCGTCATCCGGGACGGCGGCGGCGGAGGTCATGGTGGGCACAGGTCTTAAGACCCGAGGGGTGGCATCACCCCCACTTTACAAGCAGATCAGGTGTCGAGCACCTCGAAGTCAACCCCAAGCGCTTCGAGAAGAACCCCCATTCGGCCTATCAGGCCTTGCGACTGGACCTACGGCGCCGCACCAGCGCTGCCGCCACCAAGCAGGGCAGGCCACCGGCCAGTTCCATGAGCAGGATGTTGGCCTCGGGCACCGCACTGCTGATCGAACCACCACCCACATTGGTCGTCATGCGGTCCACGCTGGCATGGACATAGGTACCCAGGTTGTCCAGCCCACTGCCCACGAAGCCGAATTGGACAGGGTTGAACGACAAAGCACCTGCGTTGATGGCGGCGTTGGCAGACCACAGCGGCGGTTCGCTGCGAGGAGAGTTGGGGATGTTTCCGGCGAAATGCCAGGCATGGGCCACACCCGGGGTTTGCGCGTCGCCGCCCTGCAAGGCGCCGTAGCCATAACCCAGATCCAGCCCTCCCAGCCCGACCGTGATGCCATTGCCGATGAAGCCAAGTTGGTAGGTCAATCCGGCCTGCTTGAACTGGATGCTGCTGTCCCGGGCGTACGCGAATTGAAACCCCTCATCCGACACGGCATCCAGGTCGACCTTGAAGGTGGCCACGTAGTCCTGGCCAACCGCGAACTTCGCCCACAGGTCGGCGAAACTGGGGTCCGCCGAGACGTCGATGCTGGTGATGCGCCCCTCGATCTTCCAGACGGCGGGCTGACCCGCGTGAGCCAAACCACCCAGGCCCATGGCCAGGATCACCAGTGTGTTCTTGAACGCTGACATGCTCGCTGCCTCTCGGTGTGCATGCACAAGGCATGCGGCGCCTGCCAACTTCCAGGCCATTTCCATTCTGCGAGAAATCGATGGCATTGTGTGTAAGCGTAAATCCCTGCCCAGGCCTGCACGCCAAGCTCGGCTCAGTTGGCCAACACCTCGAAGTCGACCTTGTCGCGCACCGCGCACGAAAGGCAAGACCAGTCGTCCGGAATCAGTGACCAGGCCGTGCCGGGCGGAAACCCCTCGTGGGGCTCGCCCTTGTCTTCGTCATAGACGTGGTCGCAGTTGGGGCAGCGGTATCGCATGCTTCACTCGCTCCTGCTCAGGCACGGGCCTGCTGGCCAGCTTCACGGTGGCGCGCCAGCAATGCAGCACGCTTGGAGGGCTGCAGGTTGATCAGGCCGATGTCGCCTTTGTAATGTGCCAGCACACGCTTGTTCATCACCGCGTACCAAAGCGGCGGGATGTAGGCCAGCACAATCATGCCGGCATAGCCTGAAGGCAGTTGCGGGCTGTTGTCGAAGTGGCGCAGAGACTGGTAATGCCGGGTGGGATTGGCATGGTGATCAGAGTGGCGCTGCAGGTGGTACAGGAACAGGTTGGTGACGATGTGGTTGCTGTTCCAGGAATGCTCGGGCTCGCAGCGCACAAAGCGGCCATCCTTGCCCTGTTGGCGCAGCAAGCCGTAGTGCTCCAGGTAGTTCACAACCTCCAGCAAGGAAAAGCCATACACCGCCTGGATGATCAGGAAAGGCAGCACGGCCCAGCCCAGCACGGCCACCATCGCGCCGAACAGCACCACCGACATGGCCCACGACTGCAGGTTCTCGTTCTGCCAGCTCCAGGCGCTTTTGCCCAGGCGCCCCAGGCGCTCGGCCTCCAGGTGCCAGGCCGAACGGAAGCTGCCAATCACCGTGCGGGGCAGGAAGGCATAGAACGACTCGCCAAAGCGCGAGCTGGCCGGATCATCTGGCGTGGCCACGTTCTTGTGGTGTCCACGGTTGTGCTCGACAAAGAAGTGGCCGTACAACGTGGGCGCCAGCGCGATGCGGGCCAGCCAGCGGTCGAACTTGGATTTTTTGTGGCCCAGCTCATGGGCTGTGTTGATGCCGATGCCATTGATGATGCCCACGCTCAGGCTCAGGCCCAGCAGGTGGTACCAGGGCAGATCGTGGGTCACCGCCAGCCAGCCGCCCAGGCAGAGCGTGGCCATCTGCATCGGCACGAAGGCGTAGGTGACCCAGCTGTAAAAGCGGTCGGCCTCCAGCGCGGCCAAGGCCTCGGCCGGCGGGTTGTGGCGGTCTTCGCCAATGAGCCAATCCAGCGCCGGGATCAGGCCGTACAAAACCGCAAAACCGATCCACAGCAACCAGGCCTGCTCGTACTGCCAGAAGCCCAGCAGGCCGGCGCCAGCGATCAAGGTGACGGCCGGGCTGAGCAGCCACAAGTAGCGTTTGGAATCGACCCAAGGGGCCGGGAGGGTGGTGGGCTGTTGCACGGTGAACTCCTGTGAGGATGACCGCAGTGTCAAACGAAGCGGCTTGGGCGTGAAGCGCCAGAAAGCCGCGTCACTTCACTGATCCGCCGCCCTCGAATCCACGTTAACCCTGAGCCTCACCAAGGCCGGTGAATCACGCCCATTTGGCGGCGGATCACCACTTGCAGAACATGGCATGCTGACGCCATGGACCCACTCAGCCTGATCCTCGACGACATGCATTTCAACGGTGTCGTGTTCGCCTACACCGAGTTGACCGCGCCTTGGTCGCTGCACATGCACACCCCCGGCCTGGCGGCCTTTCACACGGTGGGCGCAGGCCAATGCTGGCTGGTCCGCGAGGGTGAAGAGCCGTTGTTGATGCAGACCGGCGACCTGCTGGTGCTGCCAGCCGGCAGTGCGCACAAGGTGCAGGACAAGCCCCACACCATGGCGCAGACGGAAGACCTCTTGCCGCACCTGAGCACCTCTGACCTTGATGCACTCAAGCTGGGCGGCGGCGGCCCGGTGTGCCGCCTGATCAGCGGGCATGCGCGCTTTGACATCGACATGGCCGCACCCCTGATCGCGGCCCTGCCCCCTTTGATGCACCTGCGCGGCCTGGGTGAGGCACCGCCGCTGTGGCTGGGCATCGGGCTGCAGTTTTTGGCGCAGGAGGTGTCGGCCCGCAGGCCCGCGCAACAAGCCATCATCAACCGTCTGGGCGACATCCTGTTCATGGAATGCCTGCGGGACTATGTGGAATCGATCCCCGAGGATTCGGGCAACTGGCTCGCTGCCTTGAAGGACCGCGCCTTGTCGGTGGCCCTGGCCCAGATGCACCAGAACCCGCGCCACAACTGGACCGTGCCTGAGCTGGCGCAACACGCCTGCCTGTCTCGATCAGCCTTTGCCGACCGTTTCAGCCAGGCCCTGGGCGAGCCGCCCCTGACCTACCTGACGCGCCACCGCATGCGGCTGGCCGCGCGGCAACTGGGCAACCACAGTGGCCTGTCGATCAGCCGCGTGGCGGACCAGGTGGGCTATGCCTCGGAGGCCGCGTTCAGCCAGGCCTTCAAGCGCGAATACGGGGTGTCGCCCTCGGTGTGGCGACAGCAGCGCAACCGCGCCCTGTCGCCCGAGGAGCCATCAGCGGCAGAGTGAGCCGGGGCCGCCCAACAAGGCGGCTACCTTGCGCTTGGGCTTGATGAAACGCGACACGCTGCTGGTGCCACTGGCCGGCGTGGCGCTCTTGTCTTCCCAGACAGGATCGGCGTTGGCAGCAGGCTCGTAAGGCTTGTTGAAGAAGGGATCGACGGGCTCGGAGCGGCGGTAGGCCGGGCGCACAGGGCGCGCGGCGGAACGGCCAGCATCACGGTCACGCGACGAGCCATCACGGTCGCCAAACGACGATGCTGGCGACGCGACAGATGAAGGCTCGGAACGGTCTTCGCTGTAGCGCGATTCACGACGCTGACGGCGATCGTCCTGCAACTCGAAAGGCTCGACCTCGATCTTCTTCTTGATCAGCTTCTCGATGTCGGCCATCAGGCGCGCATCGGATGACGTGACCAGCGACACGGCCAAGCCTGAGGCGCCCGCGCGGCCAGTGCGGCCAATGCGGTGCACATAGTCTTCGGCGCCGAAGGGGATGTCGAAGTTGAACACCGCCGGCAGGGCCGCGATGTCGATGCCGCGGGCGGCCACGTCGGTGGCCACCAGCAACTCGATCTCGCCGGCCTTGAAAGCGGCCAGGGCCTTGAGGCGTTCTTCTTGCGACTTGTCGCCGTGCAGGGCCGAGGTCTTCAGGCCATCGCGCTCGAACGAACGGGCCAGGCGCGACGCGCCCAGCTTCGAGTTCACGAACACGATGCTCTGCGTGATGCTGCGCTCGCGCAGGATCTGCAGGATCACGCTGCGCTTGTCGTCATCGGTGGTGCGGTAGAAACGCTGCTCGACGTTGGTGGCCGTTTGGTTGGGGCGGGCCGTCTCAACCAGGATCGGGTCTTGCAGGTAGCTCTGCGCCAGCTTCTTGATCTCGGGCGAGAAGGTGGCCGAGAACAACAGCGTCTGGCGCTGCTTGGGCAGGTAGCTCAGGATGCGCTGCAGGTCGGGCAGGAAGCCGATGTCCAGCATGCGGTCAGCCTCGTCGAGCACGACGTATTCGACCTGCGACAGGATGCAGTTCTTGGCTTCGATGTGGTCCAGCAGGCGGCCCGGGGTGGCGATCAGCACCTCGACGCCGGCTTTCAGCTCGACCGTCTGCTCTTTCATGTTCATGCCGCCGAACACCACGGCCGAACGCAAGTTGGTCTTGCTGGCGTACTTCTTGATGTTGACCGCGACCTGGTCGGCCAGTTCACGCGTGGGGGTCAGCACGAGGGCGCGCACCGGGTGGCGGGCGGGCGACATGCTGGGGTTCTCGTGCTTCATCATCTTCTGAAGCAGCGGGATCGAGAAGGCGGCGGTCTTGCCGGTGCCGGTCTGCGCGGCGCCCATGACGTCGCGGCCCGCCAGCACCAAGGGGATGGCCTTGGCCTGGATGGGCGACATCGTCGGGTAATCGATGGCGCGCAGCAGCTTGGCGTCCAGCGGCAGGGTGTCGAAGCGCTGGGGCACTTCGGGCGGTGCCTCAACGGGCACGTCGGGGATGGAGGCGGCCTCTGCGGAAACGGTCTGATCGACGGTCGAGGGCGTGGGCGGCAACTCAGCCGCGAGGGGGGTGTTTTGATTCATCAAGTCGAACATTATCCCCTCCACGTACCCCCAGCGCAAGCGAGCGCCTAGAAGGTGTAACCCACGGTTCGCTGGATGCCCATGGTGCTGGCCTCGGCAGCTTCCAAAAGCTTGGCCAGTGGGCCCAATCCTTGATAGCGAGTGCACACTTTGTGAGCGTGTGTCCAGACGCGAGGAATGTCTTTCAGATAACCCTCCTTGCCGTCGCGGAGGGCCAGGCGGGCAAAGATGCCCAGCACTTTGAGGTGCCGCTGCAGCCCCATCCAGTCCAGATCGCGCCAGAAATCGCCGAAATCAACCGGCACGGGCAGGCCTTGTTTGCGGGCCCGCTCCCAGTAGCGCACGGCGTGGTCCAGCTGGGTTTCCTCGTCCCAGAACACGTAGGCATCACGCAGCAGCGAGACCAGGTCGTAGGTCAGTGGCCCCACCACGGCATCCTGGAAATCGATGACGCCAGGGCGGGCTTTGGTGTCGTCGACGCTCACCATCAGGTTGCGGCTGTGGTAATCGCGGTGGACCAGCACGGTGGCCTGCGACAGCACCTGCGACTTGATCAGGCCGAAGGTCTTGGCCAGCATGGCTTGCTGAATTTCGTCGAGCTTCTGGCCGCGCAATTGCGTCAGGTACCAGTCGGGGAACAGGTCCAGCTCGCGTTGCAGCAAGGCGTCGTCGTAAGGCGGCGTGCCTTCTGCGGGCTTGACCGCCTGCAGCACCAGCAACTCGTCCAGGGCCGCCACATAGCGGGCGCGGCTGTCGGGGGTCTCCAGATTGCCCACTTCCACGCCGGCGTCAAGCGTCGACAGCAGGGTGTGTTCGCCCAGGTCGGTCAACAGCATGAAGCCTTGCGCCTCGTCCCAGGCCAGCACCTCGGGCACGTTCACGCCACCAGCGTGCAGCAAGCGCGCAATCGACACAAAGGGGCGGCAATCTTCTTTGGCCGGGGGCGCGTCCATGACGATGAAGGACGCCGATGCGCCCTGCGCGTCAACCCGGAAGTAGCGGCGAAAGCTGGCGTCGGCGCTGGCCGAGCGCAAGGTCTCGGGCCGCAGGCCATGGGCGGGCGCCAGTGCGTTCAACCATTGGTGAAACGCCGTTTGGCGATCGGCATCGAGCCAGACAATGGAGTCAAAAGAAGGCATGGGTGTGAGCGCGTGAAATAATCCCCCGATTGTAGGCAAGGCCGCTGCCAAAGCGGCGCCCCTTTCACCCAGGACAGCGCCCGCCCCACACCGTGACCCGATCCACCGCCCGCCCCCTGTCCGCCCGCTGGACCCCGATTGCCCTGGCCGCTGCCCTGGTGGCTGCCCCGCTGGGTTTCTCAGCCACCGTGCATGCGCAAACCGCACCGGCTAGCGCGCCCCCCGCCGCAGCCGACCCGCTGCGCTTTTCCTTCAACCTGGACGTGCCCATTGCCGGCCCGGGCAACCCCGCCCTGCCGCTGTTTTTTGAGGCCGACCACCTGGAGGGCCAGCCCGATGACCGCATGCGGGCCACCGGGTCGGTGCGGCTCCGGCAAGGCGACCTGGTCGTGCGCGCCGACGAAGTCACCCACACCTATGCCGACAACACGGCCAAGGCGCTGGGCAATGTGCGCATCACCCGGCGCGGCGATTTCTACAGCGGCCCCGAGCTCACGCTCAAGCTGGACACGCTGGAAGGCGAGTTCATCAACCCCAATTACCGCTTCGCCCGCACCAACGCAGGGGGGCACGCCGACCTGGTCGAGTTCCTGGGCAACAACCGCCTGCGCGCCACCAACGCCACCTACAGCAGCTGCACCCCCGAGAACACGGCCGACGGCAGCCCGGGCGAACCCGATTGGGTGCTCAGCACGCGCAAGGTGACGATGGACATCGACGCCAACGAGGGCCGCGCCGAAGGGGCTGTCATCCGTTTCCTGGGCGTGCCCATCCTGGGGGCGCCCGTGCTGACTTTCCCTTTGTCGGACGCGCGCAAATCCGGCTGGCTGCCGCCCAGTTTCGACGTCGACAACAAGAGCGGCTTCGAGCTGGCCGTGCCTTATTACTGGAACATCGCGCCCAACCAGGACGCCACCCTGACACCCACCGTGTCGACGCGCCGGGGCGCGGGGCTGGACAGCGAATACCGCTACCTGTTGCGCAGCGACTCGGGCACGCTGCACACCTACATGCTCCCCCACGATGATGTGGCGGGCCGGTCGCGCGGCTTGGTCGACTTCAGGCACCAGGGCGACTTGAACACCAGCGGCAATCCCACGGTGACCAACTACGAACTGCGCTGGCGCCGTGTCTCGGACGACGACTACTGGAAAGACTTCCCGCGCAACCTGCCCTCGCTGACGCCGCGCCTGTACGACAGCCACGCCAGCATCGAACGCCAGCTCAACACGCGCAACTGGGGCCTGGGCAACAGCCAGACCTCGCTGTACGCCAATGTGCAGACTTGGCAGACGCTGCGCGACCTCTCGCCCACCGCCGACGCCGCCACCCAGGTGATCTCGCCCTACCGCCGCGAACCGCAGCTGGGTGTGCACAGCCGCAGCACCTCTGAAACCGGCTGGGCCTGGAGCATGACCGGCGAGTTCAACCGCTTCACCAATGAAGACCGTACCCGCATCAGCGGCGACCGCGTGCACGCCATCGCCAGGGTTGAGCGCCCCGTGGGCGAGAGCGGCATCACCATCACGCCCCGGCTCACGTTGCACGCGGTCAGCTATTCGCTGGACCGCACCTTGGCCACGGGCCAGAAAGAAGCTTCCCGCTTCATCCCCACTTTCAGCGTCGACAGCAGCGCCACGCTGGAGCGCCAGGCCAATTACTTCGGGCAAGACTTGATCCAGACGCTGGAACCGCGGGTGGAATACGTCTACACGCCCTACCGCAACCAGTCGGACTTGCCCCTGTTCGACAGCGCACCGCGCGACTTCAACCAATACTCCAGCTTCGACGAGAACGCCTTCACCGGCGTGGACCGGATCTCCGACGCCAACAAGGTCAACCTGGGCCTGACCACGCGCCTGCTGAACCCGCTGACCGGCGCCGAAGCCCTGCGCCTGGGCGTGGTGCAAGGCGTGCTGTTCTCCACCCAGCGCATCACGCCCAATGACCAGGCGCCCGTGCGCCAGAAGCTGTCGGATTTGCTGGTGCTGGGCTCCACCACGGTGGCGCCCCACTGGACCTTGAGCGGCACAGCCCAGTTCAGCGCCCAAGGGCACCGCAACGAGCGCTCGGTGATCGGGGTGCGCTATTCGCCCGGTGCCTGGCGCACGATCAACGCCGACTACCGCTACACCCGCGACAGCAGCGAGCAGCTGGCCGTGGGTTGGCAATGGCCCATCTTTGGCAAGAAGCCACCGATGGACGATTCCATGGCCCGCCAGGCCATCGCCCAGACCACCGCCCTCAACTTCGACAAGCCCACCTCAGGCGGCTCCAGCTGCAAAGGCACCTGGTACACCGTGGGCCGGCTCAACTACAGCTTGCGCGACAGGCGTTTCGCCGACACCCTGTACGGTTTCGAATACGACGCTGGCTGCTGGATCGGCCGGATCGTGGCCGAACGCCTGTCGGTGGGCCGCGACCAGGCCAGCACCCGTTTCATGTTCCAACTCGAATTGGTCGGCCTGTCTCGCCTGGGGTCCAGCCCCCTGCGCGCCTTGAAGGACAATATCCCTGGCTACCGGCTGCTGCGCGAAGACAACAGCGTGCTGACGGCCCCGAGCACCTTGCCCACATCCTCTGATGACTGACCACTCCACGCCCCCCATCCGCACCGCGCTCCGCCAGCCCCCTCGCCACCGGTTTGTCCCAGGGCTGTGCCTGGCTTTGGCCCTGCTGACAGCAGGCACCCAAGCCCAGGCCCAGGGCTTCAAGCGCAACGACGCGCCTTCGGTGTCGCCCCGCATCTCGGGCAACCGCGGCCTGAGCACCGAGCTCAAGCTGGCGGGCGTGCAAAGCACCGCCGACTACATCGTGGCCGTGGTCAACCAGGAGCCCATCACCCACCTGGAAGTGGAAAAGCGCGTCAGCCGCATCCAGGAGTCGGCGCCCGCAGGCGCCCGCCTGCCCACAGGCGATGCACTGCGCCAGCAGGTGCTGGACGCCCTCATCAACGAGAAGGTGCAGTTGTCGTTCGCCCGGACCTCCGGCATGGAGGTGCCCGAGGCCGAGCTGGACGCGGCGATCGACAACATCGCCACGCAGAACAAGATCACTGTGGACGACCTGAAGGACCGCATGCGCGCCGACGGCCTGGATTACCAGCGTTACCGCGACAGCCTGCGCGAGCAGATCCTGCTGGAACGGGTGCGTCAGCGCGAAGTCAACGCGCGCATCCAGGTCAGTGATGCCGATGTGGCCGAGTTCTACGCCAAGGGTGCCGAGGGCCTGGGCGAGATCTCCTACAACATCGCCCACCTGTTGATCGCCGTGCCCGAAGGCAGCAGCCCGGCCCAGGTGCAGGCCCTTCAAGCCAAGGCCATGGATCTGCAACAACGCGCCAGCAAGGGCGAGAACTTCGCGCAACTGGTCAAGGCCAACTCGGCCGACACCAACACGCGCGACCAAGGTGGCACGGTGGGCATGCGCCCGGCCAGTCGCCTGCCTGACCTGTTTGTCGATGCGGTCAAGAACCTGGCGGTGGGCAAAGTGGCGCCCCTCGTCCGCTCGGGCGCCGGCTTCCACGTGGTCAAGCTGATCGAGCGTGAAAACTCGGGCAAGGCCACCTACACCCAGCAACGGGCCCGCCACATCCTGATCCGCACGACACCACAACTCGACGCCCGGGCCGCCGCCAAGCGCATGGACGACATCCGCAAACAGATCGTGGGCGGACAGGCCAGCTTTGCCCAACTGGCCCGCCAGTACTCGGAAGACGGAAGCGCCATGCGCGGTGGCGACCTGGGCTGGACGGCCCCCGGCCAGTTCGTGCCCGAGTTCGAAAAAGCCTTGCTGGCCCTGCAGCCGGGCCAGGTCTCCGAGCCCGTGGTGACCCGCTTTGGCGTGCACCTGATCCAGCTGATCGAGCGCAAGGAAGTCGAGTTGAGCGAACAGCAGAAGAAGGAAGCCGCCCGCAGCGTGCTGCGCGAACAGCAGTTCGAAGCCGCCTACGAAGAGTGGGCCAAGGAATTGCGCGCCGCCGCTTACGTGGAACTGCGCGATGCCCCCTGATCGCAAGAGCAGCCACAAGGGCCACTTCGCGCGCAAGCGCTTTGGCCAGCACTTCCTGGCCGATGTCGGCGTGATCGAAGACATCGTGCGCGCCATCAAGCCCAAGCCCGGCCAGGCCCTGGTTGAAATCGGCCCCGGCCTGGGCGCCATGACCGACCCGGTGGTGGCCGAGTGCGAACACCTCACCGTGATCGAGCTGGACCGTGACCTGGTGCAGCGCCTGCGCCAACGCCCCGAGCTGACCGTCATCGAGTCCGACGTGCTCAAGGTGGATTTTGGCGCGCTGGCATTGGAACGCGCGCCGCGAAAGCTGCGCGTGATCGGCAACTTGCCCTACAACATCTCAACGCCGATCCTGTTCCACCTGCTGCCCTGGGCCGAGCAGGTGGAAGACCAGCACTTCATGCTCCAAAAGGAAGTGGTGGACCGCATGGTGGCCGGCCCGGGCTGCAAGGATTACGGCCGGCTGAGCGTGATGTTGCAGTGGCGATACCACATGGAATCGGTGGTGGACGTGCCGCCCACCGCGTTTGACCCACCGCCCCGCGTGGATTCAGCGGTGGTGCGCATGGTGCCCTTGCCGCCACCCGAAGGCATCAACCAGAAGCTGCTGGGCGAGATCGTGACCGTGGCGTTTTCCCAGCGGCGCAAACTGCTGCGCCACACGCTGGGTGCCTGGTTGACTGCGCGCGGCGTCGATATTGACTTCAATGTCACCCGCCGCGCCGAAGAAGTGCCTGTGGCCGAGTACCTGGCCCTGGCCAAGCACTGTCAGGCCTGAACGGCCTGACGCTGGTCAGCGCTCGTCGTTGCCATCACTGCGGCGACGGCGCATCAACATGCCAATCGCCCCCAGGCCGGCCAGCGCCAAAGCGTAGGTTTGCGGCTCGGGCACGGGCGACAGGTACCAGTTCACCGAATACAGGCCCGAACCGCTGCCAGTCACCTGGAAGCTGTAGTCGTCGCCCGCCATCAGGCTCAAGCCCGAGAAGCTGACGCCTGGCCCGGCCAGCAACGTGGCCCCTTTGTAGATGGACAGCGACAAGGATCCGGCAGCCGGGATGATGTAGCCCAGGTTCAGTGTCTGGCCCTGCACGGCAAAGGCGGCCATGGTGGGCGCCGACACCGAGAAGCCGATGGTGTCGTTGAACGAGAACTGGCCCAGGAACATCGCGCTGCCCGGGCTCACCTGCGTTTGCAGGTCACCAATCGAGGTGGTGAAGGCATGGGCGGAAGAACACACCGCCAGGGCCGCCATCGCGCCCACCACCGTGGAACGGATTCGCACTGGAACTTTGAGACTTGTTGTCATGACAGACCCCTTTGAAGACGACGGACCAAACTACAGTGCTAACCCTTAGGCATGAAGTGTGCCAAGCGCCAAAGGGCCCTTTGCGCCTCGAAACGGCACCGATGCGCACTGCGATGGCTCACCCGATCCCCAAAGCGCGCTCACACCGCACCACCTGCGTTCAGGCAAGCGCCCAAAGGTGTGCGGCCCGCGCCGATACACTGCACCCATGAAGCGCTTTTTAGTGGGTGGTGCCGTTCGTGATCGACTCTTGGGCCGGCCTGCCGGCGACCGGGACTGGGTGGTGGTGGGCGCCAGCCCGGATGAATTGGTGAAACTGGGCTACACGCCGGTGGGCCGCGACTTCCCGGTGTTTCTGCACCCCGAGACGAAGGAGGAATGCGCCCTCGCGCGCACCGAGCGCAAGACCGCGCCCGGCTACCGGGGTTTCGTCGTCCACGCCGCCCCCGATGTCACGCTCGAAGAAGACCTGGCCCGGCGAGACCTGACCATCAACGCCATCGCTGAGGATGAATCGGGGCAGTTGACGGACCCCTACGGTGGCCAACGCGACCTGCATGGCAAGGTGCTGCGCCACGTCTCGCCCGCCTTTTCAGAAGACCCGGTGCGCATCCTGCGCCTGGCCCGCTTCGCCGCGCGCTTTGACGATTTCAGCGTGGCCCCTGAAACCCTGGCCCTGATGCGGGACATGGTCGAGGCGGGTGAAGTGGACCACCTCGTGCCCGAGCGCGTGTGGCAGGAGTTGTCGCGCGGGCTGATAGAAAGCAAGCCTTCCCGCATGTTCGAGGTGCTGCGCGAGTGCGGTGCCCTGGCCCGCTTGCTGCCCGAGGTGGACCGCCTGTGGGGGGTGCCTCAGCGCGCCGACTACCACCCCGAGGTCGACACTGGTGTGCACCTGATGATGGTGCTGGACATGAGCGCCCGCCTGAACGCCGACTTGCCCGTGCGCTACGCCTGCCTGTGCCACGACCTGGGCAAGGGCACCACGCCCGAACACGTGTTGCCGCGCCACATCGGCCACGAGGAACGCAGCGCGCGGCTGCTCAAAGGCATGAGTGAACGCCTGCGCGCGCCGGTGGATTGCCGTGAGTTGGCCGACGTGGTGGCGCGCGAGCACGGCAACATCCACCGCAGCGAGGACCTCAAAGCAGCACCTACCTTGCGGCTGCTGGAACGCTGCGACGCCATCCGCAAGCCGCAGCGCTTAAAGCAAGTGCTGCTGGCCTGCGAGTGCGATGCACGTGGGCGGTTGGGCATGGACGAGCAGCCCTATCCCCAGGCCGTGCGCCTGCAGGCGGCACTGGACATCGCCCTGAGCGTGGACACGGCCAAGGTGGCTTCGAAATGTTTGGAGACGGGCAAGCAGGGACCGGCCGTGGGCAAGGCGATCCAGGATGCGCGCGTCACGGCCATCGAGATCGCGTGGGCGAAATCCCGGGCTGAAGACAACAAATAATTCGGTGCGCCATGGACTCAAGGCGCCCTGCACATTCGCAGGGCGCCTTGGAGTTCACTGGACTTCGGTACGACTGACTATCGATCTAACATAGAACTTAGATTCCGAGATCAGTCCGCCTGCTTGCGCAGGAAAGCGGGGATCTCGATCTCATCCATGCCATTGCTGGCCAAAGCATCGACCTTGGCGGCCGCCTGGGTGCGACCCGAGCGCCACACGCTGGGCGTGTTCAGACCGCTGAAGTCGTTGTGGCCCGAGGTGGCGCCCATGCCCAGGCCGGACGAACCGCCATGCACCTGGTGGTTCAGCACCGGCAGGTTGTCCGTGCCCGTGCGGGCAAAGACTTGGCCATGCGCTTGTGCGGCGCTGTGCACCACCGACATTGGTGCCTGCTGGCGGCGGCCGGCGCTCAAGCCCGTGGCGATCACGGTCACGCGCAGTTGGTCGCCCAGGCTTTCGTCGTAAGCGGTGCCGTAGATGACATGCGCCTCTTCCGCGGCATAGCGACGGATGGTGTTCATGGCATTGCGCGATTCGCTCAGCTTGAAGTTGCTCTTGCCCGCGGCAATCAGCACCAGCACGCCACGCGCGCCCGACAGGTCGATGCCTTCCAGCAGTGGGCAGGCCACGGCCGATTCCGCCGCTTTGGTGGCGCGGTCCGGACCAGACGCGGTGGCTGTGCCCATCATCGCCTTGCCAGGCTCGCTCATCACGGTCTTGACGTCTTCGAAGTCGACGTTCACCAGGCCCGGGATGTGGATGATGTCGCTGATGCCGCCGACGGCGTTCTTCAGCACATCGTTGGCTTGCTTGAAGGCTTCTTCCTGGGTGATGTCGTCGCCCAGGACTTCCAGCAGCTTCTCGTTCAGCACAACGATCAACGAATCGACGTTGGCTTCCAGCTCGGCCAGGCCCGCGTCGGCCTGCTTCATGCGGCGGCCACCTTCGAACTCGAAAGGCTTGGTGACCACACCGACGGTGAGGATGCCCATTTCCTTGGCCACGCGCGCGATCACCGGCGCAGCGCCCGTGCCCGTGCCGCCGCCCATGCCTGCGGTGATGAAGACCATGTGGGCACCATCAAGCGCTGCCTTGATCTGCTCCACAGCCTCTTCAGCCGCCACGCGCCCAGCTTCGGGCTTGGACCCCGCGCCCAGGCCGCTGTTGCCCAGTTGCATCTGCATGTCCGCGCTGGAGCGGTTCAATGCCTGTGCATCCGTGTTGGCGCAGATGAACTGCACACCCTGAACACCCTGGGCGATCATGTGGTCGACCGCGTTGCCGCCGCCACCACCCACCCCGATCACCTTGATCTGGGTTCCCAGGTCGAAGTTTTCAATCATTTCGATTGCCATGTCGTACCTCCAATATTTCAAGCAGTTGCCAGTGAATAAAAGTCGAGCCAGTGAAGCTCTTCAGAAATTACCAATGAACCAATCACGGATGCGTCCGAACAAGGTCGTGACCGACCCCGCCTTCTGCGCCGCCTTCATCCCGCGCGTTCGCGCGAGTCTTGCCTCTTCGAGCAAGCCCATGACGGTGGCCGAGCGCGGGCTGGCCACCATGTCGTGCAGTGCACCCGAGTACAAGGGGATGCCCTTGCGCACGGGTTTGAGGAAGATGTCTTCGGCCAGCTCGACCATGCCCGGCATGACCGCCGAGCCGCCGGTGAGCACGATGCCCGATGACAGCAGTTCCTCGTATCCAGACTCGCGGATCACCTGGTGGACCAGCGAGAAAATCTCTTCAACACGTGGCTCGATCACGCCGGCCAAAGCCTGGCGCGAGAGCATGCGCGGGGCGCGGTCGCCCAGGCCGGGCACCTCGACCTGTTCGTTGGGGTCGGCCAGCATCTGCTTGGCCACGCCGTGGTCGACCTTGATGTCTTCGGCATCCTTCGTGGGCGTGCGCAAGGCCATCGCGATGTCGCTGGTGATCAGGTCACCGGCGATGGGGATGACGGCCGTGTGGCGCACCGAGCCATCGGTGAAGATGGACACGTCGGTGGTGCCGGCGCCGATGTCGATCAGGGCCACACCCAGTGATTTCTCATCTTCGGTCAAGACGGCGGCGCTCGATGCGCTGGGGTTGAGCACCAATTGCTCGGCTTCCAGGCCGCAGCGGCGCACACACTTGACGATGTTCTCGGCCGCGCTTTGCGCCCCGGTCACGATGTGCACTTTCACTTCAAGCCGGCCACCGCTCATGCCGATGGGCTCTTTGACCTCGTGGCCGTCGATGATGAACTCTTGCGGCTCGACCAGCAGCAGGCGCTGGTCGTTCGGGATGTTGATGGCCTTGGCGGTTTCGACCACGCGCTGCACGTCGATGGGCGCCACTTCCTTGTCGCGCACGATGACCATGCCGGTCGAGTTCTGGCCGCGGATGTGGCTGCCGGTGATGCCGGTCCAGACGCGGCTGATCTTGCAGTCGGCCATCAGCTCGGCTTCTTTCAAAGCCTGCTGGATGGACTGCACCGTGGCGTCGATGTTGACGACCACGCCGCGCTTGAGGCCGTGGCTGGGCGCCACGCCCAGACCGGCCAGGCGCAAGTCGCCACCGGGCATGACTTCGGCCACCACCGCCATCACTTTGGCGGTGCCGATGTCGAGTCCGACAACCAGATCCTTGTATTCCTTGGGCATGGTGTGTGTGCTGTTGGGTTCGGTTAACGTTGTTGCTGCTGCTGTTGACGTTGGCGCGCGGCCCAGGCCGCGTTCTGCGCCGCCAGCTTGGCCTTGAGCGCCGCCTTGCTCGCCGCTTCCTGCAGGGTGGATACGCCGCGCAGCTTGACGGCGTAGCCTTCGGGATAGCGCAGATCGGCCTGCTGCAATGGGGCGGGGTATTGGCGGTGCAGTTCGGGCACCGTTCGCACGAAGCGCTCCAGGCGCTCGGCCAGTTCGTCCTCGGTGCCACGGCCCAGTTCGATGTCGGCACCGCTGTCCAGCTCCAGGCTCCATGAGCCGCGGTCGGTCAGGCGCAAGATTTCGATCTCGGCTTGCAAAGGCGCCACCAGCGGTTGCAGGCGGCGCAGCATGTCCAGCATCACACGGGCTTGGTCGGGCGCCGGGTGGGCCGGGGCCGACAAGGTGGGCAAGGGCTCGTCCTCCACATCGCCCAGGTTGGCGTCGAAGACCTCGCCAAAGGTGTTGACCAGTTGGTCATCGCGATCTTCGTGGCGCCAGTAGGCAGCGGGGCGGTGCTCTTCCAGGGTCACGCGCAACTGGTTGGGCCACACACGGCGCACCACGGCCCGGCGCACCCAGGGCACGGCTTCAAAGGCGTCGCGGGCCTTGAACAGGTCCTGGTTGAAGAAGCCGCCACTGAGGTGCGGCAGCGCATTGGCCCGCACCGTGGCCAGGTTGTTGCGCTGCAGCTCGCCATCGATCTGCAATTGGCCGATGTTGAAGAAGGGCAGGCGCGACAACTTGACCAGGCCGGAGGCCAGCACCACGGCCAGCGCCAACCCTGCCAGCGCGGCGGACGCGGCATTCATCCAGCGGACGTCTTGCGGCATCTCGCTGAGGTGGGGGTTGAGGGCGGCGTTGGCCAACATGGTCAGGTCTTGGTCTTCAGCGGGAGGAATCCAGCGTGGCCGAGGCCAGCAGGGTCAGGCAAAGGTGCTCGTAGCTCAGACCGGCCGCCTGGGCCGACATCGGCACCAGGGAGTGGCTGGTCATGCCCGGCGACGTGTTGATCTCGAGCAGGAAGGGCTGGCGGTCGGTGTGGCGGATCATCACGTCGGCACGCGCCCAGCCCCGGCAACCCAGGGTCTTGAAGGCGCGCAACACCTGGTGGCGGATCTCGACCTCTTCGTCCGCGCCAAGCTGGCTGGGGCAGAGGTATTTCACTTCGTCGGTGAAGTACTTGTTCTGGTAGTCGTAGTTGCCGCCGGGCGCCACGATGCGGATCACCGGCAGCGCCTGGGCCTGGGCTTGCACGAACAGCACCGGACAGGTGGTTTCTTCACCTTCAATGAACTGTTCGCACAGCACTTCGGGGTCGTGTTGGGCCGCAGCAGCGTAGGCGGCGGCGCATTGGGCGGGGTCGGTCACCTTGGTCAGGCCGATGGACGAACCTTCGCGCGAAGGCTTGACGATCATGGGCGCGCCCAGCACGGCCAGCGCCTGCGAGCACTCTTCAGCGCTGGAGACCATGCGCCAGTCGGGCGTGGGCAAGCCTTCGAAGCGCCAGATGCGCTTGGTCATGATCTTGTCCATCGCGATGCTGGAGGCCATCACGCCCGAGCCGGTGTAAGGAATGCCCAGCAGCTCCAGCGCGCCTTGCACCGTGCCGTCTTCGCCACCGCGCCCGTGCAGGGCGATGAAGCAACGGTCAAAGCCCTCGGCCTTCAGGTCTTGCAGAGGCCGCTCGGCCGGGTCAAAGGCGTGCGCGTCCACACCTTGTGACTGCAAGGCCTTGAGCACGCCCGAGCCCGACATGATGGAGATGTCGCGCTCGGCCGAGGTGCCGCCGAACAGCACGGCGACCTTGCCCAGCGACTTGGCGTCGATGGCGGGGGCGGGCAGGTTCATCTGGCTCATGTCTTCTTCCTCAATCCTTCAGCAGTTCAACGACCTTGGCCGGCACGCCGCCCATGGAACCCGCGCCCATGCAGATCACCACGTCACCGCCGCGCGTGCTTTGCGCGATGGCGGCGGGCAGCTCGGCCATGTCGTCGATGAACTGGGGTTCAACCTTGCCGGCCACGCGCACGGCGCGGGTCAGGGCCCGGCCATCGGCGGCCACGATGGGTTGTTCGCCGGCCGAATAGACCTCGGTCAGCAGGACGGCGTCCGCCGTGCCCAGCACCTTCACAAAGTCCTCGAAGCAATCGCGCGTGCGGGTGTAGCGGTGTGGCTGGAAGGCCAGCACCAGGCGCTGACCGGGGAAGGCCCCGCGCGCGGCGCTGATCACGGCCGCCATCTCGACCGGGTGGTGGCCATAGTCGTCGATCAAGGTGAACTGACCGCCATCGGCAGCGCGCCAATCGCCATAGCGCTGGAATCGGCGACCCACTCCGGTGAACTCGGACAAGGCCTTGGCGATGGGCGCATCGGGCAGCTCGATCTCGGTGGCCACGGCGATCGCCGCCAGGGCGTTGAGCACGTTGTGCACGCCAGGCAAGTTCAGAGTCACGGGCAGGTCGGGCATGATGGTGCCATTGCGGCGCTGCACGGTGAAGCGCATCTGGCCGCCGGGCAAGGCTTCCACATCCACCGCGCGCACTTGCGCGTCTTCGCCGAAACCGTAGCTGATGACTGGGCGCGAGATCAGCGGGATGATCGAGCGCACGCCAGGGTCGTCAGCGCACAAAATGGCCGCGCCGTAGAAAGGCATGCGGTGCAGGAAGTCGACGAAGGCCTGCTTGAGCTTGACGAAGTCATGGCCATAGGTGTCCATGTGGTCGGCATCGATGTTCGTGACGACCGACAAGATAGGCAGCAAGTTCAGGAAAGAGGCATCGGATTCGTCGGCCTCGACCACGATGTAGTCGCCCTTGCCCAGCGCCGAATTGGCCCCCGCGCTGTTGAGCTTGCCGCCGATCACAAACGTGGGATCAACGCCCGCCTCAGCCAGGATGCAGGTGACCAGCGAGGTGGTCGTGGTCTTGCCGTGCGTGCCGGCAATCGCAATGCCGCGCTTGAGCCGCATCAACTCGGCCAGCATGACGGCGCGCGGCACCACGGGGATGCGCTTGGCGCGCGCGGCGATCACCTCGGGGTTGTCGCCCTTCACGGCGGTCGAGGTGACCACGGCTTCGGCGCCGTTCACATGCTCCGCATCGTGGCCAATGAAAACCTGGATGCCCAGCGTGGCCAGGCGGCGCGACGTGGCGCTGTCGCTCTGGTCCGAGCCCGACACGGTGTAGCCCAGGTTGTGCAGGATCTCGGCGATGCCGCTCATGCCGGCCCCGCCAACGCCAACGAAGTGGATGTGTTTGACGGCGTGCTTCATGCGGACGCCCTTTTCTTCGAACTGGTGGTCACAAGTTTCTCGATTTCATTGGCGACGGCGGCGGCGGCGTTCGGCCGGGCCAAGGCCCGCGCCTGGGTGGCCATGTCCTGCAAGGCTTGGCGTGTCAGGGACCGCAGGCGCTGGGCCAGCGAGTCGGCCGTCAGCTCGGATTGGGGCAAGTGCACGGCCGCGCCATGCTCGGCCATGTAGGCGGCGTTGTCGCGTTGGTGCGAGGTGGTGGACACCACCAGCGGCACCAGGATGCTGGCCACACCAGCCGCGCACAACTCGCTCACGGTGATGGCGCCGGCGCGGCACACCAGCACATCGCACTCGGCCAGGCGCTGCGCCATGTTGTTGATGAAGGGCACGACCTCGACGTCGCGCACGGTGTCGATGCCCACCGCCGCGTAGTCGGCCTTGACGTCGTCGAAGTTGGCCATGCCGGTTTGGTGCGTGACCTTGGGGCGCTGGTCGGCCGGGATCTTGGCCAAGGCTTGGGGCAGCACCTTGTTGAGCGTGACAGCGCCCAGGCTGCCGCCCACCATCAGCACGCGCAGCGGGCCGGTGCGCCCATGGAAGCGATCGGCCGGCATGGGGATGGCCTCGATCTCTTCGCGCACCGGGTTGCCGGTGACACGGGCCAGCTTGGTCGAATGGGCAGCAGGGCCGTCGAAGCCAAAGGCCACCGCATCGGCCACCGGCAGCAAGGCACGGTTGCTCATCAGCATGGCGGCATCGGCATTCACCAGCACCAGCGGCAAGCCCCGCGCCGATGCCATCAGGCCGCCCGGGAAGCACACATAGCCGCCCATGCCCAGCACGGCATCGGCCTGGCGCTTGCCCAGGATGCTGAAGCATTCGGCAAAGGCCTTGAGCAGGCGGATGCCACCCGTCATGGTGTGCAACAGGCCTTTGCCGCGGATGCCGTTGAAGGCGATGGTGTCGAGCGGGATGCCGGTCGGCGGTACCAGGCGGTTTTCCATGCCGCCTTGCGTGCCCAGCCAGCTGACAGTCCAGCCACGTTGCTGCAACTCCTTGGCCACGGCCAGGCCCGGCATGATGTGCCCGCCGGTGCCCGCCGCCATGATCACGAGGTGGCTCATGCGCGGCCTCCGCGCATCAACTGCCTGTTTTCAATGTCCACCCGAAGCACGATGGCCAGCGCGATGCAATTGAGCATCACGCCCGATCCGCCATAGCTCATCAGCGGCAAGGTCAGGCCCTTGGTGGGCAACACCCCCAGGTTCACGCCCATGTTGATGAAGGCTTGGCCGCCCATCCACACGCCCACGCCCTGCGCCACCAAGCCGGAGAAAACCCGGTCGAGCGCGATCGCCTGGCGGCCAATGTGGAACAGGCGGCGCACCAGCCAGAAGAAGGCGCCAATGACGACGGCCACGCCAATGAAACCCAGCTCCTCGCCGATCACGGCCAGCAGGAAATCGGTGTGGGCTTCTGGCAGGTAATGCAGTTTTTCCAGGCTGGAGCCCAGGCCCTCGCCGAAGATCTCGCCCCGGCCGAAAGCGATCAGGGAGTGCGTCAGCTGGTAAGCCTTGCCCAGGGCATTCTTCTCATCCCACGGGTCCAGGTAGGCAAAGATGCGTTCGCGCCGCCACGGGCTGAGCGACACCATCAGCGCAAAGGCGCCCACCAGCACGGCCGTGATCAGGAAGAACATGCGCCCGTTGACGCCGCCCAGGAAGAGGATGCTCATGGCGATCACGGCGATCACCATGAAGGCCCCCATGTCGGGTTCGGCCAGCAGCAGCAGGCCCACCACGGCCACGGCCACCGCCATCGGGGCCACGGCACGGAAGAAGCGCTCCTTCACCTCCATCTTGCGCACCATGTAGTCGGCCGCGTACAGGGTGATGGCCAGCTTGGCCAGCTCGGAAGGCTGGAAGTTCATGACGCCCAGCGGCAACCAGCGGCGCGCGCCATTGACGCCCTTGCCCACGTGCGGGATCAGCACCAGCATCAGCATCAGCAGCGACAGCACGAACAACCAGGGGGCCACGCGCTCCCAGGTGGACAGCGGGATCTGCGTGACCACGGCGGCGACCATGATCGACAAGATCAGGAAGAACAGGTGCCGGTTGAAGAAATAGGTGGGCGTGTACTTGGCGAACTTGGGGCTGTCGGGCAAGGCGATCGAGGCCGAATAGACCATGATCAGGCCCAAGGCCAGGAGCGACAACACCACCCACACCAGCGATTGGTCAAAGCCCATCACCTTGGAAGGCTGGGCCAGGATGTTGATGCGGTCGCGCACGGGCAAGGCGCCATGGCCATCGCCGCCTTGGCCACGCCAGTTCGACACACGATCGCGCAGCCCGCCCAGCCACGACATCGGATTGAAGGCGCGGGCGTTCATGCGACCTCTCCCCGCTCTATGGCCAGCTCGCGCACGGTGTCGACGAACACCTGGGCGCGGTGGCCGTAATTGCGGAACATGTCCAGGCTGGCGCAGGCGGGGCTGAGCAACACGGCATCGCCCGGCCGGGCCTGCTCAAAGGCCCAACGCGTGGCCGTTTCCAAGCTGTCATGGCCTTGCAATGGCAGGGGCTCGCCGTTGGCGCCGCCCACGCTGGACAAGACTTCTTGCAAGGCGGGACCATCGCGGCCAATCAAGGCCACGGCGCGCGCGTAGCGGCCCACGGGCTCGACCAAGGGCGCGAAGTCCTGCCCCTTGCCATCGCCCCCCAGGATGAGCACCAGCTTGCCTGGCGACAGGTCAGAGCCCAGGCCGTGCAGCGCGGCGACGGTGGCGCCCACATTGGTGCCCTTGCTGTCGTCGATGGCATCGATGCCACCGACGCTGGCCACGTGCTCGACACGGTGAGGCTCGCCCCGGTATTCGCGCAGGCCATGCAGCATGGGCGCCAAGGGGCAGCCCACCGCCGTGGCCAAGGCCAGGGCCGCCAAGGCGTTGGAGGCGTTGTGACGGCCACGGATGCGCAGGGCGTCGGCTGGCATCAGGCGCTGCAGGATGATTTCTTCTTCGTCACCCTTCTTGCGCTTGATGGTGGGGTCGGCCTCCAGGGCGCGCACCAACCAGGCCATGCCGCTTTCCGTGACCAGGCCGAAATCGCCGGGGCGCTGTGGCGCATCCAGGCCGAAATACACCAAGTCGCGGTGCACGACCTTGGCCGGGCGGCCACGGACACCGGACTTGATCACCTCGGGCTCGGGCACCATGGCCAGCACGGCCGGGTCATCGCGGTTGATGACCATGGTGGTGCTCTTCTTGCCGTAGATGCGGGCCTTGGCATCGGCGTAGGCCTTCATCGTGCCGTGCCAGTCAAGGTGGTCCTGCGTGATGTTCAGCACCACGGCCGCGCTGGGCTCGAAGTTGCTCACGCCATCGAGCTGGAAGCTGGACAACTCCAGCACCCAGACCTCGGGCAGCACCTCGAACACCGGGGCGGGTGGTGGGGGCGGGATCAGCGCAATGAGGGGCGCATCGGCATCGTCGGGGATGGCGGTCGGTGCGGGCTCTTCCGGGGCACCTTCAGCGGCAACGTCGTCGGTGGCGTCCTCAACAGCGGTCTCGCCCGACACGGCCTCGTCCGCCGCGCCCACATCGTCCGCGGCCATCGCTTCGGGCACTGCTTCCTCGGCTTCAACCACCCGCTCGGGCTCCAGGTCAAGCGCGGCGCCCAAGGTGTCCAGCAAAGTCGGGCCGATGTTGCCGGCCATGCCCACGCGCTTGCCGGCGCGTTCGATCAACTGCGCGGTGAGCGAGGTGGTGGTGGTTTTGCCATTGGTGCCAGTGATGGCGATCACCTTGGGCGCGTAGCCTCGGTCGGCCTTCAGATCGGCCAGGGCCGAGGCGAACAGCGACAGCTCACCGCGCACGGGGATGCCCAGCTCATCGGCTTTGTCGATCAGCGCGGCCACATCAGGCGCGGTGGGGGCTAAGCCCGGGCTCTTCAGCACCAGGTTCACGCCGTCCAGCAGATCCAAGCCCAGGCCCACGTGCATGGTCGCGCCTGGCACATCTTGGGCGAGCGTGGCGGCCTGTGGCGGCGCCTCGCGCGTGTCGGCCACGCGCACGGTGGCCCCGCAGCGTGCACTCCAGCGCGCCATGGCCAGGCCGGAGTCGCCCAGACCCAGGATCAGCACGGTGGTGTCGCGGAGGTAGTGCATGTGGTCGTGTTCGTGCGGCTCAGCGCAGCTTTAAGGAGGACAGGCCCAGCAGGCACAAGAGCATGGTGATGATCCAGAAGCGGACCACGACCTGCGTTTCTTTCCACCCGGATTTTTCAAAGTGGTGGTGCAAGGGCGCCATCAGCAGGATGCGGCGGCCCTCGCCAAATTTCTTCTTGGTGTATTTGAAGTAGCCAACCTGCACCATGACCGACAGCGCCTCGAGCACGAAGACGCCGCCCATCACGGCCAGCACGATCTCTTGCCGCACGATCACGGCGATGGTGCCCAGCGCGCCACCCAAGGCCAGCGCCCCCACGTCGCCCATGAAGACTTCGGCCGGGTAGGCGTTGAACCACAAAAAGGCCAAGCCCGCCCCCGCCATGGCGGCGCAGAAGATCATCAACTCGCCCGCCCCGGGGATGTGCGGCAGCAGCAGGTATTTGGAGAACACCGCATTGCCCGTGACGTAGCAAAAGATGCCCATCACCGAGCCCACCATCACCACCGGCATGATGGCCAGGCCGTCCAGGCCATCGGTCAGGTTGACGGCATTGCTGGTGCCCACGATCACGATGTAGCTCAACACGATGAAGCCCCACACGCCCAGCGGGTAGCTCACCGTCTTGAAGAACGGCACGATCAAGTCGGCCTTGGGGGGCAGGTCGTTCGAGAAGCCCGAACCGATCCAGCGGAAGAACAGCTCGAGCACGCGCAGGTTGTTGGTCTCAGACACGCTGAAGGCCAGGTACAGCGCCGCGATCAGGCCGATGATGGACTGCCAGAAATACTTCTCGCGCGAGGGCATGCCTTCCGGGTCTTTGTGGACCACCTTGCGCCAGTCATCCACCCAGCCAATGGCGCCAAAGCCCGTGGTCACGATCATCACGATCCACACGAAGCGGTTGGACCAGTCAAACCACAGCAGGGTCGACACGCCGATGGCCAGCAGGATCAGGGCGCCGCCCATGGTGGGGGTGCCACGTTTGGTCAGGTGGCTTTGCATCGCGTAATCACGGATGGGCTGGCCGATCTTGAGTTCGGTGAGCTTGCGGATCAGCACCGGGCCCAAGGCCAGGCCGATCAGCAAGGCCGTCATGGCCGCCATCACCGCGCGGAAGGTCAGGTACTGGAAGACGCGCAAGAAGCCCCACTCAGGGTGCAGCACCTGCAGCCACTCGGTCAGGCTAAGCAGCATGGGCACCTCCCAACAACGCGGCAACGACTTGTTCCATCTTCATGAAGCGAGACCCCTTGACCAGGACCGAAGCGGCCTCAGGCGCCCCGGTTTGTGTGTTGAGCGCGGCCACGATGTCGGCGGCGCTGTTGAAATGGCGGGCGTTGGGCCCAAAGGCCTGGGCTGCGTGCGCGCACAAGGTGCCGGCGGTCCAGACATGCTCGATGCCGCATTCACGCGCATGACGCCCCACCTCTTCGTGGAAGGCCGGCCCCTGGTTGCCCACCTCGCCCATGTCGCCCAGCACCAGCCAGTGCGGACCCGGCAGGCCAGCCAGCATGTCGATGGCGGCGCGCACCGAATCCGGGTTGGCGTTGTAGCTGTCGTCGATCAAGGTGACAGCGCGGCCTTGGCGCTGGATGCCATGCAGTTGCGAACGGCCTTTGACCGGCTCGAAGGCTTGCAGGCCGGTCACCACCGCCGTCAGCGGCACACCGGCCGCCAAGGAGGAAGCGGTGGCGGCCAGCGCGTTGCGCACGTTGTGGGCACCGGCCATGGGCAGCTTGACGCTGGCCTGTCCCGCCGGCGTGCGCAGTGCGATCACCCAATGCGGTGAGGGCTGCCCCTGCCAGGTGGCTTGGCCGGTCACGGCCGCGGGGCCTTCGGTGGCAAAGTCGATCACGCGGCAGCCATTGGCCAGCTTGCGCCAGATGGGCGCGTGTTCGTCGTCCGCCGGGAAGACCGCCACGCCACCACGCGACAAGGCCTGCAGCACCGCGCCGTTCTCGCGTGCCACGGCCTCGACTGTGTGCATGAACTCCTGGTGCTCGCGCTGCGCGTTGTTGACCAGGGCCACGGTGGGCGCCGCGATGGCCGACAGCTGTGCGATCTCGCCAGGGTGGTTCATGCCCAGCTCGACCACGGCGCAACGGTGCTGGCCTTCGCGCAGGCGCAGCAAGGTCAGCGGCACGCCGATCTCATTGTTGTAGTTACCCTGCGTGGACAAGGCCGCCTCGGGCAGACCTTGCTCGGCCACCCAGGCCCGCAGGATCGAGGCGATCATCTGCGTGACGGTGGTCTTGCCATTGCTGCCGGTGACCGCGATCAGCGGGATGTCGAAGCGCGAACGCCAGCCCGAGGCCAGCCAGCCCAGCGCCGCGCGCGTGTCGCTGACGGTCAGGCCAGGCAAGCCCGAGCTGTCAAGGCCGCGCTGCACCAGGGCCGCCACCGCGCCAGCCTCTTTGGCCTGCGGCAGGAAATCGTGCGCATCGAAACGCTCACCGCGCAAGGCCACGAACAAGTCGCCCTGTTGCAAGGTGCGGGTGTCGGTGTGCGCGCGCAGCAGTGGCGTGGCCGGGTCGCCCGACAAGGTCGAGCCGGGCAAAAGCTGGTGAGCCAGCCCCAGGGTCATCATGGGTGTGTTGCCTTGATCAGCCGCGCCAAAACGGCGCTCCAAGGCCTGCGTGGCCTGCTCGGTGTCAGAGAACGGCGTCTTCACGCCCGCCACTTCCTGGGTGGTTTCGTGGCCCTTGCCAGCGATCAGCACCACATCACGCGGGTCGCAGCGCGCGATCGCATCGGCGATGGCTTCGGCGCGGTCGTCCAGCACGTCGACATCGTCGTGGCGCGCGATGCCCGCCATGATCAAGATGAAGCACGGCTTTTCATCGCGCGGGTTGTCGCTGGTCAGCACCAGGTGGTCGGCGAACTGCTCGGCGATCGCGCCCATCAAGGGGCGCTTGATGGGATCGCGGTTGCCGCCGCAGCCGAACACGCACCACAGCTGGCCGCCCCGGGCCTTGGCCAAGGGTGACAAGGCGCACAGCGCCTTCTTCAAGGCATCAGGGGTGTGTGCGTAGTCCACCACCACCACAGGCTGGGCTTCGGGCGCCGGGTGAGGCAAGGCCACCCGCTGCATCCGGCCTGGCACGGGCGTGAGGCCCTCGCAAGCGGCCACGGCCTGGCTCAGGGGCACACCCAAAGCGCGCAAGGCGCCGATCACCGCGAGCAGGTTGGATGCATTGAAGTCGCCCACCAGGTGGGTGTTGACTTCAACGTGGTCAAGTGTGGCCTCCAGCTCGGCATCGCGCTCGACCAGGGTGAAGCCCATGCCCTCGGCGTGGTGCGTGAGGCCCGTGGCCTGCAAGCGCGCGGTGTGCACCAGGCCGTAGGTCCACAGGTCCAGCCCGCGCGCGCTCACGCCATCGGCCAGCGAACCGCCCATGGGGTCGTCGAGGTTGACCACCGCGGCGCGCAAACCAGGCCAATCGAAGAGGGCCCTCTTGGCTTCCCAGTAGGCGGCCATGCTGCCGTGGTAATCCAGGTGGTCCTGCGTGAAGTTGGTGAACTGCGCCACGTTGATGCGCGTGGCGCCCAGCCGTTGCTCTTCAATGCCGATGGACGAGGCCTCGATGGCCGCGGCCTGGCAACCTTGATCGACAAACTGGCGGAAGGTGGCGTGTAGGGTGATGGGGTCGGGGGTGGTGAGGCCCGTGGGCACGAAATCACCACGGCCCGGCTGGCCGACGCCCAGGGTACCAATGACGCCGCAGGTGCGGCCCACGGCGCTCAAGGCCTGGGCCGTCCACCACGAGGTGGATGTTTTGCCATTGGTGCCGGTCACGGCCACCACGTCCAGGTGCGCGCTGGGTTCCCCATGAAAGCCGTGCGCGATGTCGGCACTGGCCTTCTTCAAGCCCTTGAACGCGGCCACGCGCGCATCGCCGAAGCCAAAGGCCTGAACCCCATCGGCTTCGACCAGGCAGGCACGGGCACCGTCTTGCAAGGCTTGCGCCACGAAAGCGCGGCCATCGCGGGCGGCACCCGGCCAGGCGATGAAGCCCACGCCTTGACGGGCTTGTTCGGCCACCGCGCGGCTGTCCACCGTCAACGACTTGACGCCCTGCTGGCGCAGCCACGCCAGGGCGTCATCGACGGAAGTGAGGACCAGCAATGAGGCGCCCATCAGAAGCTTTCCTCCACGCTTTGCATGGCCGTGATGTCGGGCCGCACATCCAGGTCGGGCATCACACCCAGGCGGTTCAAGGTTTGCTCGACCACCTGGCTGAACACCGGGGCGGCCACATCACCACCAAAGTAAACCCCGTTGCCCGGCTCGTCCACCATCACCGCGACCACGATGCGGGGATGGCTGATGGGCGCGATGCCCACGAACCAAGAGCGGTACTTGTTGCCGGAATAGCCCTTGCCTTCTTGCTTGTGCGCGGTGCCGGTCTTGCCGCCCACGCTGTAGCCCATGGCCTGGGCCTTGGGCGCCGTGCCGCCATTGGAGGCGGCCATGGCCAGCATCTTGCGGACTTCGCGCGCGGTTTCAGTTGAGAACACGCGCGTGCCACGCACCGGCACCACATCGTCGGCCGGCGCGCCCAGGCCCGGCTTGTAATCGGCGCGCAGGGCGAGCTTCTTGGGCATGGCGGTTTCATCGCCGTCGTCACGCTTGAGCAGCGTGATCGGGATCAGCTCGCCATCGCGCGCGAACACGGTGTAGGCCTGCGCCAGTTGCAGCAGGCTGGCCGACAAGCCATAGCCATAGCTCATGGTGACCTGCTCGATGCGGCGCCAGCTTTTATAGGGACGCAAACGGCCCGTGACCACACCCGGGAAGCCGATCTGGGGCTTCTGGCCCATGCCCACCGAGGTGTACAGCTCCCACATCTCTTTGGGCTGGAACTGCAGCGCCAGTTTGGCCGTGCCGATGTTGCTCGATTTTTGAACGACCTCCTCGACCGTCAGGTCGCCATGGGGGTGCGAATCGGTGATGGTGGCGCCGTCGATGGTCATGCGGCCATTGCCCGTGGCGATGACCGTCGCGGGCTTGACGCGGTTGGTCTCCAGCGCCCACGAAATGATGAAGGGCTTCATCGTCGAGCCGGGCTCGAAAGTGTCGGTCAGGGCGCGGTTGCGCAGTTGCGCGCCCGTCAGGTTGCGGCGATCCGAAGGCGTGTAGCTGGGCACGTTGGCCAGGGCCAGGATCTCGCCTGTCTGCGCATCCAGCACCACCACACTGCCGGCCTTGGCCTTCTGCGCAGCCACCGCATCGCGGATGCGCTGGTAGGCATAAAACTGGATCTTGGCGTCGATCGACAAGCGGATTTCGCGGCCATCATCGGCGGGGATCAAATCACCCACGGACTCGACCACGCGACCCAGGCGGTCCTTGATGACGTGGCGCACGCCATCGCGGCCGAGCAACTGCTTCTGGTAGGCCAGCTCAATGCCTTCCTGGCCCTCATCTTCGATGTTGGTGAAGCCCACGATGTGCGCGGCGGCTTCGCCTTCGGGGTACTGGCGCTTGCTTTCCTTGATCTCGTGCACGCCCTTGATGCCGAGCGCGGCCACCTGCTGGGCCACGCTGTCGTCCACCTGCCGGCGCAGCCAGGCAAAGTTCTGATTGCCATCCAGGCGCTTTTTCAGCTCGGCCGATTTCATGTTCAGCAGCTTGGCCAAGGCCTTGAACTGCGCGGGCGTAGCCTCGAAATCCTTGGGGATGACCCACAGCGAGGGCGAGGGCACGCTGGACGCCAGCAGCTCGCCATTGCGGTCGAGGATGCGGCCACGGTTGGCCGGCAGCTCGATGCGGCGCTCGTAGCGGCTGGCGCCTTGCTGCAGGTAAAAATCGTTGTGGATGATCTGGATCCAGGCGGCACGCCCAATCAGCACGGCAAAGCCCAGGCCGATGGCGCCGATCAGGAACTTGACGCGCCAAGGGGGCGTGCGCGAGGCCAGCAAGGGGCTGGTGGCATAGCGCACCGTCGGCATGGCCGACGCGTTTTGCCGGCGCGGCAGGCGGCGCAGCTTGCGGATCAAATCACCCACGCGGCTCATGGTGTGACCTCTGCCGGCGCCGAGGCCGCTTCGTTCACGTAGTGCGTGACGGCAGGGGTGGCGCTGAACATGCGCAGTTTTTCGCGCGCGAGTTTTTCAACGCGCAAAGGCGTGGCCTGCGCACGCTTGTCCAACAGCAGTCGCTCACGGTCGCTTTGCAGTTCATGCTCGCGGGTCTGGGCTTTTTCAAGCTCGACGAACAAACGCCGCGACTCGTAGCTGGAACGGATCAGCCAGACGCAGCTGAACAGCAGCATCGCCACAAGGAGCAGGTTGAGGCGGGCCATCACTTGCGCCCACCCTTGTCGCGCTTGCCACGCGCCTTGGCCGCGCCTTCGGGCTGTGCCAGCTCGTGCGACCAGGGCACGTCAGAGCGCTCGGCCACGCGCAGCACGGCGGAACGCGAGCGCGGGTTGCCATCGACCTCGTCGTACGAGGGTTTGATGCGGCCCAGCGAGTGCAGCAACTTGGCCTTGGGCGGCGCGAAGGGCGCGCGGCGGTCCACCTCATCGCGGCTGTGCTTGGCGATGAAGGTCTTGACGATGCGGTCTTCCAGCGAATGGAAGCTGATGACCGCGAGGCGACCGCCGGGGGCCAGCATCTTCAAGGCCGCCTCCAGCGCGTCTTGCAATTCCCCAAGCTCGCGGTTGACGTGAATCCGTAGAGCTTGAAAGGTGCGCGTGGCGGGGTTTTGGCCGGCCTCACGCGTTTTGACCGCACCAGCCACGACGTTGGACAGCTCGGCCGTGGTTCGCACAGGCTGTCCTGCCTCGCGGCGAGCCACAAGCGCCTTTGCAATCGGGCGAGCAAACCGTTCTTCTCCATAGGTCTGAATCACCTCTGCCAGTTCATCGATGGAAGCGTGGGCCAGGTAGTCGGCCACGCTCTCGCCCTGGGTGGTGTCCATGCGCATGTCCAGCGGCGCATCGAAACGGAAGCTGAACCCGCGCTCGGGGTTGTCGATCTGCGGCGAGGACACGCCGATGTCCATCAGCAAGCCATGCACCGGCCCCAAGCCCAGATCGTGGACCACCTCGCCCCAATTGGAGAAGGCCGCATGCTCGATGCGAAAGCGCGGATCGCTGATGGCCTGAGGGCCGGTGGTCGCGTGGGCGATCGCATCCGGGTCGCGGTCCAGCGCCAGCAAACGGGCCCGCGGCCCCAGCTTGGACAAAATCAGACGCGAATGGCCGCCGCGCCCGAAGGTGGCGTCCACGTACAAGCCTTGCGGATGCGGGCCCACCTCGGGATCCCACAAGGCATCGACCGCCTCGGTCAGCAGGACGGTGGTGTGCTGCCAAGGTGTTTGCTCCTGGTGCATCGCGGTCAGAAGGTGAAGTCTTGCAGGGCGTCGGGCATGGCCTGGGCCATGACTTCAGCCTCGTGCGCGGCGTAGCGCTGGGCGTCCCACAGTTCAAAATGGCTGCCCATGCCCAGCAACATCACCTCTTTGCTCAAACCGGCGGCGGCACGCAGCTCTGGCGAAACCAGGAAGCGCGAGGCGCCGTCGATCTCCACGTCCATCGCGTTGCCCAGAAAGATGCGCTTCCAGCCAGAGGCGGACATGGGCAAGGCGGCGACTTTGTCGCGGAAGGTTTCCCACGCCGGACGCGGGAACACCATCAGGCAGCTTTCAGGGTGCTTGGTGAGCGTGAGTTGCCCTTCGCACAGGGCCTGCAGGACGTCACGATGCCGCGCAGGCACGGCCAACCGTCCCTTCGCATCCAACGCCAACGCTGAGGCACCCTGAAAGACCAGACTCACACAAAACTCCACAAAAGTGCACTAAATCCCACTTTAACCGATCACCTCCCCCGAAACAAGGGGAGAAGTGAAAAAATGTTCAATGAAATCAAAGACTTAGGAAGCTTTTGAAAGGCAAGGCGCAGAAAAAAAGTCCTTATGAAATAAGGACTTGCAAAGGGGTCTGGAAGTGAAAAATGAAGAATTTCCCCAGAATGGGTGGGGTTTCCACGTTCTGGCGATGTTTCCTAAGATGCTTCGGGCCGCTCAACGGCCCAGCACAACAAACATCTGAGGAATTCGCCATGCTGAACAAACTGACTTCATCCGCCCTGGCCTGCGTGGTGCTGAGCGGCACCGCACTGGCCCAATCGGGCCCCATCGTCAGCCCCAACCTCTTTTCCAGCCACTACATCGTGACGCGCCCTGATCTGCGCAAATGCGCTTATCCGGTGTGCGGTGGCTATTTCGTCAAGGCTGTGAACCGTGCCCTGACGCGTTGCGCCAATGGCAGCCTGCAAAAGGATTGCCATGTGGCCGTCCTGGATGCCGGTGCCCTGGGCTGGTCCGCCCAGGACCGCGCTGCTTTCGAGCAATCCTTCATTCCTGGCCAGGCACTGGCGGGCGGTAAATTGGTGGCCCTGCGCACCGGCGCCACCAAGGTGGACACCCTGGTGGTCAACCAGGCCTGGGTGGGCCAAGCCCAAAGCAAACCAAGCGGGGTGTTCTATGCCGTGAAGAACAATGGCACCGTGTGCATCACCGCCCCCTGCCCATCCATCCAGGAGACGGTGCTCAATTACCCCATCAGCCGCAGCATTCACGGCCTGGACCTGAGCACCTCCGGGGCCAAACCTGACCGGGTGGATGCGGGCTTGCAGGCCTTGGGCAGCACCGGCCTGCTGGCGGCGGGCGACCACCGGACCATCACCGGGCCGGCTGGCGAGGGCCAGCAACTGGTGGCCACCGAGTTCTACCTGCCGTTCACGCCAGCCAAGGCACGCTGAACGCGTTGGCCGGCGAAGGGGCTTGTCCTGCCAACTCAACTGGCAGGCTTTCACCCACACCGTGGGTTTTCCAACCCCAGGTTCAAGGGGGCACCCACCCCAAAACGCGCTTGTTTGCGGAAAACCCCTTGGAAAACTGATTGGCCTCTTTGTCAGACTACCTGCATTCGATTAATCGATTGTTGATTACCGGATCGCGTTTTCGCTACCGATTTCCTGACAGACCCTGGAGAGACCATGAAAAGCACCTTTTTGCGCAAATCGGCCATGACCCTGCCGCTGGCCGCTTTGACCATCGCCATGACCGCCGCCCACGCCGCGCCCGTCGTGGGCCCCGCTGGCATCGCCTTCTACACCGCCCCATCCTCCGCCACCAGCGGCGTCCATGGCGACCTGATTTCCTACCGCACCACCACGGTCAACCTCGGCGCCAACGCCCCGGCCACCAAGGCCTGGACCGTGATGTACAAGTCGACCGACTCCCTTGGCGCTGCCAACGTGGTCACGGGCACCGTGCTGGTGCCCACCGCCGCCTGGAGCGGCACGGGCACACGCCCCACCATCTCTTACGCTGTCGGCACACACGGCCTGGCCCAAAATTGCGCGCCTTCGCTGCAAATGGTGGGTGGCAGTGACTACGAGGCCGCCAATATCGCCGCAGCCTTGAAGGCTGGCTACGCCGTGCTGGTCTCTGACTACCAGGGCTACACGACTGGCAGCACACCGACTTACCTGGCTGGCGCTTCGCAAGGCAATGCCGTGCTGGACATCGTGCGCGCCGCCACCCAGATCCCGTTTGGCGGCATCAGCGCCACCACGCAAACCGCCGTCTGGGGTTACTCGCAAGGTGGCCAAAGCGCCGCCTGGGCCGCCCAACGCCACGCCAGCTACGCACCCGGCGTGAACCTGGTGGGCGTGGCCGCCGGCGGTGTTCCCGCTGACTTCCTGCGCACTGCCAAGTACCTGGACGGCAGCGCTGGCGCGTCCTTCCTGTTCGGTGGCGTGATCGGCCTGGCCCAACAGTACCCAACGTCCATCCCGCTGGACACCCTGGCCAACGCCGCTGGTCAAGCCGCCATCGCCAAGGGCAAGACGCAATGCGTGTTCGAGTCCCTGTTCGAGCTGATGAACGACAACCTGTCGCTGTACACGGTGAACAACCAGACGCTGGACCAGTTGACGGCCATCCCCGCCATCAATGCCACCTTGAAGGCGCAAGATCTGGGCGGCGACAAGGTTTCCGTGCCGCTGTACCAGTACCACGGCAAGGCTGACGAGTTCATCCCGATCGACCAGGCCGTCGTGCTCAAGAAGGCTTACTGCAGCAAGTTCTCGAACGTCAGCTTTGACGTGTACCCCAGCGAGCACATCGTGACCCAATTCCAGGCCGCACCGACCGTGCTGACCTGGCTGGGCGATCGCTTCGCGGGCAAAGCTGCCGCAAGCACCTGCAACACCTTGTCGGCCGAGCCACAATCCACCGCCAACCCAGGCGGCGGCAACTTCGTGGTCACGCTGGACAAATGGCCACTGGCCGCCACCGTGGGCCTGAAGGGTCTGGCGCAAACCGTGACCTTGCCGGCCACCTCGACCTTCTCGGCCAACGCCGACGTCACGGCCCAGCGCCTGACGGGCGACCTGGTGGTGCCTGACTTCAAGCAATCGCTGAAGATCCTGGGCATTGGCTCGGCCGTCGGTCTGCGGATCACCCCCGTGGGTCAAGCCACAGGCACCGTCGTGCTGGACAACAACGGTCAGTTGAACATTGACGGCATCGTCTACGCCAACATCACCGTGACATCGCTGTCGGGCATCTCCTTCGGCGAGTGCAAGACCGTCACGCCAGTGGCCTTCCCCATCAAGTTCACGGGCCCCGTCTCGTCGCTGGGCAATGGTGGCTTGAGCTTCACCGGCACCACGACCTTCCCGCAGATCAAGGGTTGCGGCATCTCGGCCATCCTGTCGGCCTTCATGTCCGGCCCTGGCCAGACGTACTCGTTCGCTGTGAAGCCTCCTGCTCCCGTGAAGTACTGATCTCTTGTTGACCTCTTGCTGACCTTGTCGTCAGCCCTGGCCCCTCCGTGATGGAGGGGCTTTTTTTTTGGGTCAGGCCGATTTGGCGGCCGACAGCAATCGGCGGATGGTCTGCAGCAGCTGCGGCGTTTCAACCGGCTTGACCAGGCGCTCGCGGAAACCGGCTTGCAGGGCACGGGCCAGGTCAGACTCGGCGCCGTAACCCGTCACCGCGATCAGGGGAATGTGGCGCGTGCGCTCGTCAGCCTGCAAGCGACTGGCCAGCTCGTAACCATCCATCGAAGGCAAGCCGATGTCGAGCATGGCCAGTTCGGGCACGAACTCGTCCAGCACGGCCAAGGCGGCCAGGCCATCGTGCGCCGTGCGAACCTCGTAGCCCACATCGCGCAAGACCAGCGCCACGGTTTCAGCGGCATCCTGGTTGTCATCCACCACCAGGATCCGTTCCTGGCCTTGCAGGGTCGGATCACGCACATCGTCCACCTGCGCCCAGGCGACGATGGCATCCAGGGGCAACAAGTTGATCGTGAAGGTGCTGCCCAGACCGGGCCCCGGGCTGACCACGCTCACGCGCCCGCCGTGCAACTGCACCATGGTCTTGACGATGGCCAAGCCCAAACCCAAGCCGCCAGACCCCCGGTGGATGGCCTGCTTGCCTTGGGTGAACAGGTCAAACACCTGCGGCAGCAACTCAGGCGCGATGCCATTGCCCTCGTCGCGAACCGACAGCTCGACGCCGCCCAGGCCTTGGGACAAGCTCACCTCGATCAGGCCATCGGGCGGCGTGAACTTGGCGGCATTGCTGAGCAGGTTGCCCACCACCTGCACCAGGCGGATCCAATCGCCCCAGACCATCACGGGCCGCTCGGGCAGGTTGAATTGAACCGGCCGCGAGCGCGAATCCAGCAAGGGCTTGGTCAGCTCCACGGCCTGGTCCACCACGGCTTTCAAGTCCACCGCCTCGCGCCGCAGTTCGATCTTGCCCTGGGTGATGCGCGAGACGTCCAGCAGGTCGTCGACCAGGCGGACCATGTGCTTGACCTGGCGCTCGATGATCCGCCGCTCAAATTCATGGGCGTGCGCATCGCGGCGCGACATCAAGTGCAGCGCGGTGACGATGGGGGACAGGGGATTGCGCAGTTCGTGGCCCAGCATGGCCAGGAACTCGTCCTTCGCCTGGTTGGCGGTTTGCGCTTGCAGCATGGCCGACTGGGCTTCGGCGTGGGCCACCCGCTCGGCGGCGAGCAGGCGTTCGCGCTCGGCCTCGCTGTGGGCGCGCTGGCAGGCGGCGTCGAACAAGGCATCGCCCACCTCCTGGATCTCGCTGATGTCGCCTTGAGGTACCTGCACAGCCTGGCCCATGCCCAGGGCCTGCGCCGCTTCGCGCAATTGCCCCATCGGCCCGTTGATGCGCCTGGCCATGGCCAAGGCGGCCAGCAGGCCGATCACCACCGACAACACCACCCCACCGCCATAGGCCAACAAGGACTGGGTGGCGCCCACAACCATCTCGCTGGCGGGCACGGCCACCGACACGGTCCAGCCGAAATCACGTTGGCGCGTGAACGCGGTGTAGACGTCTTCGCTTTCCAGCGTGTGGGTGGGCCCGATCCCTTCCGCACCGCCTTTGGCGAACAGCACCTTCAAGGTGGGCGATGGTGGCGAGCCCAGGAATTTCTCGTGCGCACGCGAGCGCGCCACGCGTTTGGTCTGGGCATCCCACACCGACACCAACCAGTTGGGAGGCACCTGTTGGCGCTCGACCAAGATTTTCAAGGCCTCTGGTTGCAGCACGGCCGTCAGCACGAAGATCAATTGCCCATCGCGCATGACCGGCACGCGCACCGGAACACCCCAACGGCCTCCATAGCCCTTGGCGAGGTAGCCCACGACAGGCCGGCGGTTGTCAACCACCCATTGGAAACTGTGGGGCTCGGCGGTTTTGAGCTGAGACAGCACCTCGGGGGACGGCTGAGGTTTGCCCAAAGCCACGACCGCACCATTCGGGCGGGCCAGCATGATCTGAAGCCACTCGGGCCGAGTTTTAAGAACCTCGCGGGCCACCGCCTCAAAGTGGGGGGCATCAAGCTGCGGGCCCAGGCCGGGTGTGGTGGCCAAGGTTTCAAGCGCTGAAATGCTGAGGCGCAATTCACCGCCCACTGCAATGCTCAGGGCGCGCGCCAAATCAATGCTGGCGCGCTCGGCTTGCAGGCGTTGTTGGTTGACCAGCGCCTGCAGTCCGATGCCCGAGGCCACGGCCAGGGGCAGGATGGCCCCCAGGGCCAGCAGGAAGAGGCGTCGCTGAAGCGGAACGCGGCGGGCCGGGTCGACCGGGGGCATGGAAGGTGGCTTAAAAGATCGTGACAACTGTTGCACGCATGATAGTCAACTTTGCAAAGGCCATGCTGAACCACAATGCACCACGGGCACTCTAATTGCCTACCGGAGCATTCACCTCATGGGAAACCAACGCTGACATGAATTCACCACTGCGCCAGACCCTGATCTGGTTGATGTTGGCCACCGCCGCCCTGGCTGTCGTGGCCGTCGTTTTCGTGGGCTACCAGGTCACACAGGCCCCCGCCGTGACCGAGCTCAAAACCACCCAGGTGCCTCAGCCCAGCGTGATCCTGTCGGCCGATGGCAAGACCCTTGGGCGCTTCCAGGAGCAAAGTTTGCAGCCCGTGACGCTGGCCCAGGTCTCGCCCTATGTGACGCAGGCCCTGATCGCCACCGAGGACCACCGCTTCCGTGATCACCACGGCGTGGACTGGCTGCGCAGCATCAAGGCCATCCTGCGCACGGCCACCGGCCGCATGGAAGGCGGCTCCACGCTCACGCAGCAACTGGTGCGCAATCTTTTTCCGGAAGACATCGGCCGATCGCGCAACCTAGGGCGCAAGGTCAAGGAGATCGTCACCGCGCTGCGCATCGAGCGCATCTACACCAAGGACCAGATCCTGGAGGCCTACCTCAACACGGTGCCCTTTTTGTACAACGCCGTGGGCATCGAGGCCGCTGCCCACACCTATTTCGACAAGCCCGCCAGCGAGCTGGACGCCGCCGAAAGCGCCACGCTGGTCGCCATGCTGAAAGGCACGAACTACTACAACCCGGTGCTGCACCCCGAGCGCGCCAAGGCCCGCCGCAACCTGGTGCTGGCGCAGATGCTCAAACGCGGGGTGATGTCTCAAGCCGATCACGACGCGGCCCGGCAAGAAGAGTTGCAAGTCAGCCTGACCCGCCAGCCGGTGGACCTGGCCCTGGCGCCGCACTTCGCCGCCCAGGTGCGCCGTTGGCTGGACGATTGGGCCGACCAGAACGACCGTGATCTGTCGCGTGAAGGATTGGTCATCCACACCACGCTCGATTCGCGCCTGCAGGAAGCCGCCGTGAAAGCCGTGGAGCGCCAGACCGAATCCCTGCAGAACGTGGCCGACGTGGAGTGGAGCGCGGCCGCAATGCCGGTCGTCTCGCGCTCGCTGGACAGCTATGCGCAGGCCAGCAAGGCCAAGGCTTTCGACCACTTCTGGCGCCAGCACCCCAAGCTGCTGGCCGACGCCGCGCGCCGAACGCCCGACTACCGCAAGCTGGTTAAGTCAGGCCAACCACCAGCCCAGGCCTTGAAGACGGTGATGGGCGATGCCGAGTTGATGGCCAAGGTGCGTGCCGACAAGACCCGCCTTGAAGCCGGCTTCGTGGCCATGGACCCGCGCAGCGGCGCGGTCAAGGCCTGGGTGGGCAGCCGCGACTTTGGCGATGAGCAGTTCGACCACGTGGGCCAGGCCGCGCGCCAGCCGGGCTCCACCTTCAAGCCCATCGTGTACGCGGCCGCCCTGGAGGCCGGCATCCTGCCCACCCGCACCTACGTGGACACGCCGATTGAAGTGCGCCTGGGCAATGGCAAGGTCTGGCGGCCCACCGACATGTCGGGCAGCACGGGCGAGTCGATGACCATGTGGCAAGGCCTGGTCTTGTCCAAGAACACCATCACCACGCAAGTCATGCAGGATGCCGGCCTGCCGCGCATCACGGCGCTGGCCAAGTCCATGGGCATCACCGACAGCAAGCTGGACGCCGTGCCGTCGATGGCCCTGGGCACCAGCCCCGTCACCCTGCTGGAAATGGCCACGGTGTACTCCACCATCGCAAGCGGTGGTGAGCACAAGCAGCCTTACTTTGTCGAACGCATCACCGACAAGCAGGGCAAGGAAATCGCGGTCTTCGGCCCCAACAAGGTGGACCGTGCCTTGAGCGTGGACACCGTCAACAACCTGATCGACATGATGCGCGGTGTGGTCACTTACGGCACCGGCACCATGCTGCGCACGCGCTTCGTGCCCGAGGGCGACCTGGCTGGCAAGACCGGCACCACGCAGAACAACACCGACGGCTGGTTCATGGTGATGCATCCGCAGTTGGTGACTGGGGCGTGGGTGGGGTTCAACGACCAGCACGTCACCATGCGCGGCAGTTATTGGGGCCAGGGCGGCCACAGTGCCTTGCTGCTGGTGGGCGATTTCCTGCGCACCGCCTTCAAGCAAAAGCTGATGGACACCCAGGCTTCGTTCCCCAGCCCGAGGCGCCCACCCGTGACGGGCAATGGCGAATGGAGCCCCACCAGCGAAGAGGTTGACGAAAGCGCGCCGCTGCTGGATTCGGAAGGCAACCCGATCACGATGGACCCGGCCAGCGAGCCTGCGCGCAACCCGGCCATGGATGACGCCGAGGGCGACCCGGATGCCCCCAAGACCTCGGACGAGCTGGACCAACTGGTGAACAGGCTGGGTCGCTCGGTGGACAACCGCCCCGCCATCAGCCCGCCGCCCCTGCCCGAGCGGCCCATGGAGCCCGCCAGACCCTGACGGTAGTGGGCTTGATGCCCCAACTTGCGGAGGTAGTCGGATCACTGTATATTCATACAGTGATCATCCAGCAAAAACTCGCCATCCTGGCCGACGCCGCCAAGTACGACGCCTCGTGCTCGTCCAGCGGCACCAGCCAGCGTGATTCGGTCAACGGCCGCGGCATCGGCTCGACCGAAGGCGCCGGCATTTGCCACAGCTACGCCCCGGATGGCCGTTGCATCTCGCTGCTCAAGATCCTGCTGACCAACTACTGCCAGTACGACTGCCTGTACTGCGTCAACCGCGTGACCAGCAATGTGCCGCGCGCCCGTTTCACGGTCGACGAAGTGGTGCGGCTCACCCTGGATTTTTACCGCCGCAATTGCATCGAGGGCCTGTTCCTCAGCTCGGGCATCATCCGCAACCCTGATTACACGATGGAGCAGGTGGTGCAGGTGGCCCGCGTGCTGCGCGAAGAGCACGACTTCCGCGGCTACATCCACCTCAAGACCATCCCCGATGCCAGCCCTGAATTACTGGCTCAGGCGGGCCGGTTCGCCGACCGCCTGAGCATCAACATCGAGCTGCCCACGGCCGAAGGCCTGCAAACCCTGGCCCCTGAGAAAGATGGCGCCGCCATCCGCCGGTCCATGGCGCGCCTGCGCGTGCACATCGACGAGGCCAAGGAGGCTTCAGCGCCCTCGCCCATCATTTCGCGACCACGCTCGGCACCCTTGGTGGCCTTGCCGCCGCGCTTCGCACCCGGCGGCCAAAGCACCCAGATGATCGTGGGCGCCGACGCCACCAGCGACCGGGCCATCCTGGGCACCAGCGCCACGCTCTACGGCTCGTACCAGTTGCGCCGCGTGTATTACTCGGCCTTCAGCCCAATCCCCGACGCGCCACGTGCCCTGCCTTCGCAGGCGCCGCCCTTGATGCGCGAGCACCGCCTTTATCAGGCCGACTGGCTGATGCGCTTTTACGGCTTCGCGCACGACGAGATCCTGCCGCCGGGCGAGGGCATGTTGTCGCTTGAGCTCGATCCCAAACTGGCCTGGGCGCTGGCGCACCGCGAACGCTTCCCGGTCGACCTGAACCGCGCGCCGCGCGAGATGCTGCTGCGCGTGCCCGGCCTGGGCGTCAAGACCATTGAACGCCTGCTGCAGACTCGCCGCGCACGCCGGGTGCGTTGCAGCGACTTGTCGGTGCTGCGCGTGTCGCTCAAGAAAGTGCTGCCCTTCGTCATCGTGGCCGACCACCACCCCGGCCGCCGCCTCGATGCGCTCGACCTGGCCCAGCAACTGCGGCCCCAGCCCCCGGTGCAAACCGACCTGTTTGACGCCGCGACATGCTGAGCCGCACCATCGAGCTGGCCGGCCCCACCGACCTGGCCGGTTTCAGGTTGGCCGCGCGCCAACTGCTGGCCGGGCAAGTGCCCCCCGAAGCCGTGACCTGGACGCTTGCCTACGCCCCCGACGGCGACCTGTTCGCGCAAGACACCCCAGCGCCGGCCCAGCCCACGCCCTGCCCGCCGCCCCAGGTGCCCGCCTTTTTCCCGCCTTTGTGCCAGACCGCCATCCTGCACCGCGAACCCCGCCGGTTTGCCTTGATGTACCGGCTGCTGTGGCGCCTTCAGCACCAGCCCCACTTGCGCCACGACACCCTCGACCCCGACCGCAGCGCGCTGGAAGACCTGACCCGCGTCGTGCGCCGCGACATGCACAAGATGACCGCCTTCGTGCGCTTTCGTCCGGTGGCCGATGGGCAGGGGACCACACCCTTGCACATCGCCTGGTTCGAGCCCGACCACCACATCGTCGAAGCCACCGCACCGTTCTTTCAGCGCCGTTTCACCAACATGCGCTGGGCCATCCTCACGCCCGACCGCTGCGTGCAGTGGGATGGCACCCGGCTCACGTTCCAGCCCGGTGCCCACCGCGAGGACGCACCGCCGGCCGACGCGGGCGAGCCGCTGTGGCTCACCTATTACGAGCACATCTTCAACCCCGCGCGGCTCAAGGTGAAGATGATGGAGCGCGAGATGCCGCGGCGCTATTGGCACAATTTGCCCGAAGCCGCCCTGATCGCGCCGCTCGTGGCCGCGGCCCACCAACGCAGCGGCGCCATGATCGAACAAGGTCCCCAAGACATGGTCAAACGCCTGCCCAAGTCCTTGCCGTTGAAGGTGTCCACGCCCGGCCCTGCGCACCACGTGGCCGAGTTGCGCGCCATGATGAGCCTGCCGCAACTGCGCGTCGCCTGCCAGCATTGTCGCGACTGCCCCATCGGCGAACACGCCACCCAGGCCGTCTTTGGCGAAGGCCCGGCGCGCGCGGCCTTGATGGTGGTGGGCGAACAACCGGGCGACCAGGAAGACCTGCGCGGCCACCCTTTTGTGGGCCCGGCCGGCCAGTTGTTCAACCGCGCCGTGGCCGAACTGGGCTGGGACCGGCAGCAGTTCTACGTCACCAACGCGGTCAAGCACTTCAAGTACGAGGTGCGCGGCAAACGCCGCATGCACAAGACCGCCTCGCAGGCCGAAGCCGATGCCTGCCTGCCCTGGCTGCAAGCCGAGATCGCTCAGGTCAAGCCCAAGGCCATCATCGCGCTGGGCGCCACCGCCGCGCGGCAGTTGATGGGCCGGCCCGTGCCGGTCACCAAACTGCACGGCCAGTGGCTTAGGCGTGAATCAGATGGCCTGCCCGTGCTGATCACCACCCATCCCTCGGCCTTGCTGCGCACGCAAGACGACGCTCGCGCCGCCGCCTATACGCAATGGCTGGCCGACCTTCGCCACGCCACCGAGCACCTGCAAGCCTGACGACAAGCTTTTGTGCGTCACCCGACAAGGGGAAAAAGCGCCCTGCCTCGAATAATGAAACGCAGACCCGCGTTCACCCATTCGACAGGAAAGCCCTCCCCATGCTCAAACACATCTGCAGCCCCACATGCACCCACGGCGTCTCTCCCGACGACGAAAAGGACGTCAAGGAAGAGTTCAAGGTCGCGCGCCGCTCTTTCTTGCGCGACGCCATGGTGGCCAGCGGCACGGCCGTGTCGGCCAGCGCGCTCAGCGTGTCGATGGCGCCCAGCGCTTTCGCCGCCAGCGCCAAGCCCGGCTCGGGCATGACCAGCCACTACTACATCCCCGCCAGCGCCAACACCGTGCTGTGGGGCTACTTCAGCAAATCGGCCAAACCCGTGGTCACGGTCGAATCGGGTGATTTCGTCACCATCGAAACACTCACCCACCACGCCAACGACGATGCCGAGCGCATGGTCAAGGGCGATGCCGGCGCCGAAAGCGTCTTCCACTGGGACAGCCAGAAGAAGGGCGTGAACCGCCGCGGCGCCGGCCCCATGGATGCCAAGAACGGCGCGGGTGGCGGCCAGGGCGTGCACATCTGCACCGGCCCGGTCCACGTGAAAGGCGCCGAGGCCGGCGACATCCTGGAAGTGCGCATCATCGACGTCACACCGCGCCCCAGCGCCAACCCGCTGTACAAAGGCCGCGCCTTTGGCAGCAATGCCGCCGCCAACTGGGGCTTCCACTACGGCGACACGCTCACCGAGCCCAAGAAGCGCGAAGTCGTCACCATCTATGAAGTGGACGCCACCGGCGAGCGCAACTGGGCCCGCGCCGTCTACAACTACAAGTGGACACCGCAGACCGATCCCTTCGGCGTGGTCCACCCCACCATCGACTACCCCGGCGTGCCCGTCAACCACAGCACCATCAGCAAGAACAACAAGGTGCTGCAAAACATCCGCATCCCCGTGCGGCCGCACTTCGGCACCATGGGCGTGGCACCGCCCGAGTTCGACATGGTCACCTCCATCCCGCCCAACTACACCGGCGGCAACATCGACAATTGGCGCATCGGCAAGGGCGCCACGGTCTACTACCCGGTGGCCGTGGCCGGGGCCATGTTCTCGGTGGGCGACCCCCACGCCTCGCAAGGCGATTCGGAACTGTGCGGCACCGCCATCGAGTGCTCGCTCACCGGCACCTTCCAGCTCATCCTGCACAAAAAAGCCAGCCTGCCCGGCACGCCGCTGGCCGAACTGAACCACCCCCTGTTGGAGACGCAGGACGACTGGGTGCTGCACGGCTTCAGCTACGCCAACTACCTGGCCGAGCTGGGCTCCGATGCGCAGAATGCCATCTACAGCAAGTCGTCCGTCGACCTGGCCCTGCGCGATGCGTATCACAAGATGCGCCACTTCCTGATGACCACGCAGCGCCTGGACGAGGACGAGGCCATCTCGCTGATGTCGATCGCGGTGGACTTCGGCATCACGCAGGTGGTCGATGGCAACTGGGGCGTGCACGCGGTGGTGAAGAAGAGCATCTTCCCGGCGCGCGGCGTTTGAGGGACGCTTTGAAGCCGTGAGCCGAACGCAGGCGGGCACCGTTCTTGCGCGTGTGTCCACCAATGCGCCTTGACCACGCCCGCCACAAAGGCCTTGCCCGATGCTGAACGACCTGCGGCGTTTTTCCACCAACGCCTTCCCTGAAGAGCTGCGCCAGTCCGCCTGGACCGAGGTGCTTGAAAAAGTGCTGATGGGCAATGGCACGCCAGGCCGCGCCATGCCACCACTCGATGGCCACGTCTCGTCGTGCAGCTCGGCGCTCGCCTCGGTCTTCATCAAACTGTCCTCATCACCGCAGGTGCTGGTGCCGCGCGCCGGCAATGCGCACCGCTATGGGCAGGCCGTGCTGGTGTTCACCTTGCTGGCCGGCAGCGGCCTGGTCATCGAAGGCGATGAGACGGTGGCCCTCTCGGCCGGCGACATCGTCGTGCTGGAGCCGACCCGAACTTGGCGCATCGAACTGCACACCGATTTCCGCGCCGTGGTCGTCAAGCTCGAATCAGCCAGCTTCGTGCTGCGCCTGGTGCGCACCAGCCGGCAGAACCTCAACAAGGTCTCGGCGCGCAGCGGCGTGGGCGCCGTGTGTTTGAACCTCATCCAGTCCATCGCCGACGAACTCGACCACCTGGGCCGCCACGAACTGCCGCCCATCGAAGCCACCTTGACCGAGCTGCTGGTGGCCTGCCTGTCCCAGCTGAACGAGGACGACAAAGAGGACTCGACCTCCGTGCAACTGGGCCACCTGCGGCGCGTGTGCCGCTCGATGGAAGCGCGCCTGGGCGACCCCGACCTGGTGATCGACGACATCGGCCGGCTTGAAGGCTTGAGCACCCGCTACATCCAGAAGCTTTTCAAGGTGGGCTCGACCACCTTCAGCGAATACCTGAAAGCGCGCCGCCTGGAGCGCTGCCGGCTCGACCTGGCCAACCCCGCGCTGGTGCACTTCACCATCGCCGAGTTGTGCTTCCGCTGGGGCTTCAACGACGCGGCCAATTTCAGCCGCGCCTTCACGGGCCGCTTCGGCCTGTCGCCCAGGGCCTACCGCGCCGCGCCACCCCAACACGTCGACGCTCAGCAGGTGCTGCAACGCGGTCGCCCCACCCTGGGCAGCGTGCCACCGGCCGGCGCCCGCGAACACGCCCGGCTCAGCGCCCAGGCGCAGGAGCAGCGGGGGGAAAGCAGTGACGCACGCCGACGCCAGTTCGAGAGCCTGCTGAGCGACCACGCGCGCTATGCCCTCGCCCTGGCCTTGACGCCCAAGCGCGCCGCGCCCGCCACCGCGCCGGCCACGCCTGCGGAAGCGCTGGCCCAGCACTACTACATTCCCGCCTCCGACAAGACCGTGCACTGGGGCTACTTCAGCCGCACGCTCAAGCCCGCGCTGTCAGTGCGCTCGGGCGACATCGTCACCATCGAGACGCTCACGCAGCACGCCAGCGATGACCGCGAGCGCATGATCGATGGCGACCCCGGCGCCGAGAGCGTCTTCCATTGGACCGCCGACCGCAAGAACGTCGAGCGCCGCGGCGCCGGCCCCATGGACGCCTCCATCTTCGGCCGCGGCGCAGGCGAAGGCTTTGGCGTGCACATTTGCACCGGCCCGGTCTACGTGCAGGGCGCCGAGCCCGGTGACGTGCTCGAAATCCGCATCCTCGACATCCTGCCCCGCCCCAGCTGCCACCCCAAGCACCACGGCAAGCTCTTCGGCAGCAACGCCGCCACCTGGTGGGGCTTCCAGTACAAGGACCTGCTGACCGAACCGAAAGAACGCGAGGTCGTCACCGTCTACGAGGTCCACGACACCGCCGCCCAGCCCCACGCCAAGGCCGTCTACAACTACCGCTGGACGCCACAGACCGATCCCTTCGGCGTGCGCCACGACACCATTGACTACCCCGGCGTGCCGGTCGATGAGGCCACCATCGACAAGCAGTTCGGCATACTCTCGAAGGCCGTGGTGCCCATCAGGCCGCACTTCGGCGTGCTGGCCACGGCCCCCAAGGAGCTGGGCTTCGTCGACTCCGTGCCGCCCGGCTACTTCGGCGGCAACCTCGACAACTGGCGCGCCGGCAAAGGCAGCAAGGTCTACCTGCCCGTGTCGGTCGATGGCGCGCTGTTCTCGGTCGGCCACCCGCACGCCTCGCAAGGCGACTCCGAGCTGTGCGGCACCGCCATCGAATGCTCGCTCACTGGCGTGTTTCAGCTGGTGCTGCACAAGAAGGCCGACATGGCCGGCAGCTTCATGGCCGACCTCAATTACCCCTTCCTGGAAACGGACGACGAGTGGGTGCTGCAGGGCCTGAGCTTTCCCAACCACCTGGCAGAACTCGGCCCCAACGCGCAGACCCAGGTCTACCAGAAGTCATCGTTGGAAGCCGCCATGCGCGACGCCTTCCGCAAGGCGCGCCATTACCTGATGACCGCGCACCAGCTCAGCGAGGACGAGGCCATCTCATTGATCTCCGTGGCGGTGGATTTCGGCATCACGCAGGTGGTCGATGGCAACCTGGGCATCCACGCCATCATCCGCAAGTCGATTTTTCCGGATCACCACCAGGGCAGCTGACGATCTACTGTAGGCCTGAGCCTACGCCCTGCCTTCCGCTCGGCCGATGGACACGCAGCGTGGTTCACTGAACACTCCAGGCTTACAGGTAGTACATCGGGAAACGGCATGTTCAAACATTGGATCAAGCTGGGCGCCTTGCTGGGCCTGTTGGCCGCGCTCGCAGGTTGCTCAGCCACCCAGGCCATCAATGCCCTGGTGCCCAGCGACACCTACCGCATCACGCCCGGCGTGGCCTATGGCCCGCAAGCGCGCCAGTTGCTGGATGTGTACCAGCCCAAGGGCGAACCGCCCGAGGGCGGCTTCCCGGTGGTGGTGTTCTTCTACGGGGGCACCTGGCACATGGGCGAGCGCGCGCAGTACCGCTTCATGGGCGAAGCCCTGGCCGCGAAAGGCATGGTCGCCATGGTGGCCGACTACCGCCTTTATCCCCAAGTCGCCTACCCCGATTTCCTGCCTGATTGCGCCAAGGCCGTGGCCTACGCCCTGAGCGAATCCGCCCGCTTCAGTGGCAACCCGCGCCGCGTGGTCGTCATGGGTCACAGCGCCGGCGCCTACAACGCCGCGATGATCGCGCTGGACCCGCGTTGGCTGGGCCAACAAGGCCGCCGCGTGTCAGAGCTTGCTGGCTGGGTGGGCCTGGCTGGGCCTTATGACTTCATCCCCATCATCGACCCGCAAACGCGCGAAACCTTCGGCCACCCTAATGTGCCGCTGGAGTCGCAACCCATCCAGCATGTCAGTGCCAAAGCGCCCCGCACCTTTTTAGGCGTGGCCAAGGAAGACAAACAAGTCGACCCCAACCGCAACAGCGCGCGCCTGGCCGAGAAGCTGCAAGCCGCCGGCGTGCCGGTAGAGTTCAAGCGCTATGACCACGTGGGCCACGTGTCCCTGGTGGGCTCTTTCGCGCAACCCTTGCGGTGGTTGTCACCCGCCCTCAAGGACGTGAGCGCCTTTGTCAAAGGCTTGCCGCCGGTGCCCGCCAAAGATCACGTGAAGCTCATATCCGACGCGGGACCACCATCTTGACGACCAGCACCTGCACCGCATCGCCGTGCTGGTTGAGCGTTTCACTGCGCACCGTCATCATCCCCTGCTGAGGCTTGGAACGCGAAGGCGTGATCGACACCACCTCGCTCTCGACATGCAGCACATCGCCCGGGCGGGTGGGCTTGGGCCAGCTGATGTCGCCCCCCGCGCCAATGAGCCCCCCTTCCACCGGCATCCCGCCTTGCACCATCAAGCGCATGGTGATGGCCGCGGTGTGCCAGCCACTGGCCGCCAGGCCGCGGAACAAGGTGGATTGGGCCGCGTCATCGTCCAGGTGAAACGGCTGCGGATCGAACTGCGACGCGAACGCCTTGATCTGCGCCTCGTCGATCAGGTGTTCGCCGCTCACAAAGCGCTGGCCCACGGTGAAGTCGTCCAGGAAAAGGTTCTCGCTCATCGTCGTCTTTCTTCAATCAAACGCGTTCCAGGATGGTGGCGATGCCTTGGCCGCCGCCAATGCACTGGGTGGACAAAGCATAGCGCCCGTTCTCACGCACCAGCAAGGCGGCTGCCTTGCCCGTGATGCGCGCGCCGGTGGCGCCCAGCGGGTGGCCAATCGCCAGGCCACCGCCGTCCAGGTTCACCGTGGCCGGGTTCAGGCCCAGGTCGCGGATGCAGGCCAGGGCTTGCGAGCCAAAGGCCTCGTTGATCTCGACCACATCCAGGTCGGCCACCTGCAAGCCTGCACGGGCCAGGGCCTTGCGCGTGGCGGGGATCGGGCCGATGCCCATCACGGCCGGGTCCACACCCACCGAGGCAAAGGACTTGATGCGGGCCGTGGCTTTCAGGCCATGGCGGGCCGCGAACTCATTGCTGGTGACCAGCACCACCGAGGCGCCATCGGTCAGGGGCGAAGAGGTGCCGGCCGTGACCACGCCCGTGGGGCGGAACACGGGCTTCAAGCCGGCCAGCGCTTCCAATGAGGTCGAAGGCCGGATGCAGCCATCGGCGTCAATCAGTTCACCCGTTGGCGTGCGGATCGGGATGATCTCGTCCTTCAACCGCCCACCTTCCCGCGCGGCGGCCGCCTTGTGGTGGGACTGCATGGCCAGCACTTCCTGGTCGGCCCGGGCCACGTTCCAGCGCTCGGCCACGTTTTCCGCCGTTTCGCCCATGGTGATGTAGGCATCCGTGTGCTCGAACAACTCGGGGCTGGGCGAGAAGTTGAACCCGCCCTGGGGCACCATCGTCATCGACTCCACGCCCACGCACAGAAAGGCCTCGCCCATGCCGGCTTCAATCTGCGCGGCCGCGATGTGGATGGCCTGCATGGACGAGCCGCAGAAGCGGTTCACGGTCATGCCCGGCACAGCGTGCGGCAGGCCGGCCAACAGCCCGACGATGCGCGCCAGGTTGTTGCCCTGCGAAGACTCGGGGTAGGCGCAGCCCAGGATCACGTCCTCCAGCAGGGCTGGGTCCAGGTCGGTGCGCTGCAACAAGCCTTTGACCACCTGGGCGGCCAGGTCGTCGGGGCGCACCTTGGCCAGGGCACCCTTGTTGGCGAAATGGAAAGGTGAACGTGCATAGCCAGCAATGACGGCTTTCATGGCAATCTCCATCTACCATCCAGTAGGTAGTTTTCAGGGACAAAAAAAGGAGCCGCCTATGCCGGCAAGCCCAACAGCGCAAAGGCGGGCGCCACCGCTTGGTCAAAATCCGTGGCTTGCCCCGTGGCCCGGGCGGCCACCAAGGCGCCCTGCCCCAAGGCGAACACATGGGCCGCGATGCCATCGGGCGAGGCCACTTGGGGCATCTGCCGCAGGATGCCTGTCAGCCACTGCACCTGCCCGGCGCGCAGCTGGCGCACGGCCTCGCGCATCTCCTCGTTTGTGCAATCCCAGCCGGGCACCACAGAACCCGCCGGGCAGACGCGCGAGCCCGCGCCCAGGCCATTGCGCAGCATCTTGAAGTAAGACTTCAGCTGGCGCTCCGGGGGGCCTTCGCGCGTGGCGGCCCAATCCCGGAACCTTTGCGTGGCCTCCAGCAGCACCGCCACACCCAACGATTCTTTGGATGGGAAGTGGTGGTACAGGCTGGCCTTGCGGATGCCCACGCGCTCGGCGATGTCCTGGAAGCTGAAGCCCAGGTAGGAGCGTGTCTGCATCAACTCGCGGGCGACCTGCAGAATGTGGTCCCGGGTGCTGACTTCGGCGGTGAAGGTGCTGGCGCTCATGACTACCTACCATAAGGTAGTCTTCCTCCCCTGTCAAGCCTGCTTCCCATGAACTTCAACGACCTTGCCGACGATTCCGAAGATGCCCTGCACAGCCCGGCCGAACGCGCGGCCGCCGCTTCGCGCAGCACCTGGGTCAGCGTGGGCGTCAATGTGGTCCTCACCGTGGCGCAGATCGCAGTCGGCATCCTGTCCAAATCCCAGGGCCTGATCGCCGATGGCGTGCATTCGCTGTCCGACCTGGTGGCCGATTTCGTCGTGCTGTTTGCCAACCACCACAGCCAGAAAGACGCTGACGAAGACCACCCCTACGGCCACCAGCGTTTCGAGACCGCCGCCTCGCTGATCCTTGGCGCCTTGTTGCTGGCGGTGGGCGTGGGCATGCTGTGGTCCGCCGCCCTCAAGCTGCAGTCGCCCGAAACGGTGCAGACCGTGCACGTGGTGGCACTGTGGGCAGCGGGTGCGGCACTGGTCGCCAAGGAGCTGCTGTTCCGCTACATGCTGGCGGTGGCCAAGCGCGTCAAGTCCAGCATGCTGGTGGCCAACGCCTGGCATGCGCGCTCAGACGCGGCATCGTCATTGGTCGTGGGTCTGGGCATCGCGGGCAACTTGGCCGGCTACCCCATCCTGGACCCGATCGCCGCGCTCATCGTCGGCTTCATGGTGGCGCGCATGGGCTGGGGCTTTGCCTGGGATGCGCTGCACGACCTGGTCGACCGATCGGTCGATGAAGCCGAAGTGCAGGCCATCCGCCAGACCCTGATGGACACCCCGGGCGTGGGCAATGTCCACGATGTGCGCACACGCAAGATGGGCGACATGATCATCGTGGACGCGCACATTGAGGTCGACGCCCTGATCACCGTGGAAGCCGGCCACGACATCGCCGTTGAAGCGCGCCAACGGGTGCTGCAGCGTCACCGCGTGCTCAATCTGATGACGCACGTGGACCCCTGGCGCCGCCCTGACCTGGACCACCCGCCGCTTGAAACCGCGCCCGGCGGCCCCACCTGCTGATCCAGACCCGCCAGGCCGAAGGAGGCCCCCGTTGCCCATGCTCATCGTCACCTTCCTGGGCCTCATGCTGGTTGCGTGGTTCATCGGGCAACCCTGGCTGACCGAGCGGCGCAGGCGCCGGTGGCGTGCCCAGCCCTTCCCACCCGCCTGGCGCGCCATCCTGAAAAAGCGCGTGCCTTACTTGCGCGCCTTGCCGGCTGATCTGCAGCTCCAGCTCAAGCAGCACATCCAGGTCTTCGTGGCTGAAAAAGCCTTCATCGGCTGCGCGGGCCTGGTCATCACCGACGAGATCCGCATCACCATCGCCGCGCAAGCTTGCTTGCTCATCCTGAACCGGCCCCACACCGACTACTACCCCGAGCTGCGCCAGATCCTGGTCTACCCCGGCGCCTTCATCGTCGACAAGGTGCACACCGATGAGACCGGCGTGCTGCAAGACCACCAGCGGCAAGTGCTGTCGGGCGAGTCTTGGTCACAGGGCCAGGTGATCCTGTCGTGGCAAGACACGGTGGAGGGCGCCGCCGTTCCGGACGACGCCAACAACGTGGTCATCCACGAGTTCGCGCACCAACTCGACCAGGAAACGGGCCTGGCCAACGGCGCGCCCAACCTGCCTGGGCCCGAGCGCTACCGGCGCTGGTCGCGCGTCATGCACGAAGCCTTTGACGAGTTGCAAGACCAGGCCGACCGAGGCGGGGCCTCGCTGTTCGACCACTACGGCGCCACCAACCCCGCCGAGTTTTTCGCAGTGGCCTCCGAGACCTTTTTTGAGCGCCCCCACGCTTTGTCCGAGCACCACCCCACCCTGTACCATGAGCTGTGCGACTTCTATCGCGTCAACCCCTTGAGCTGGTGATGGACTGGACCTTGGAACTTCAAGGCAGCGAAGTGCAGTTCACCGAGGTGCGCGGTGAGCACCTGTGCCTGCGTTTTTCAGCCGCGCTGGTGCGCCAAGGGCGCAGTGCTTTTCATGCCGAAGTGGGCCACGTCAAAGGCGTGGAGTTGCGCTTCGTGCAAGCCACGTGGGCCGGCGAGCTGGTGCTGTGCGCCGGAGCACTGTCAGACAGCGCGGTGACCGTGGCGGGTGTGCCGCACCGCGAGCTTCTCGTGGGCTGGTCGGCCCTTGGTGACATCCAGGCCGAGCTCAACTTCCGATCAGGCGCCACATTGACGATCTCGGCCCAAGCCGTGCATTGCCAGGCGCCCGCCGATCCGCAATTTCAAACCTCGTACGCCTGCTAAGGAGATGCTCAATACGGGCGCTTGGCCGGCAGTTCGATGCGTTCCTGGTCATCGCCTGGCACGCTCTTGAACAGCCCGTTCTCCCAATCCTGGGCAGCCTGCGTGATGCGCTCTTTCTGGCTGGACACAAAGTTCCACCACATGAAGCGGTGGCCATCCAAAGGCGCCCCGCCGATGATGACCAGGCGCGCTTCAGCATCTGTGACATTGGCCAGCACACCACCGTCTTCCAGCACCACCATGGTGTGCGCCGCCACGGCCTCGCCATCCAGGGTCAAGGCCTGGTCCACGGCGTAGAGCGCCACCTCTTCGGCCAGCTTGGGCAAGGTCAGGCTTTGCCCGGCCGCCAGCCTGATGTCCAGGTACAAGGTGGGCGACAAAGGCTGCACCGGCGAGGTCACGCCCCAGGCCGATCCCACCAGCACGCGGATGGCCGCGCCTTGCTCCGTCACCTCGGGGATGTCGGCGGCGGGCGTGTGGGCAAAGGTGGGCGCGGATTCCTCGCGCGCTTGGGGCAAAGCCACCCACAACTGCAAACCATGCGTGCGGCGGTCGGCCTGTTTCAGGTCATCGGGCGTGCGCTCGGAGTGGACGATGCCGCGCCCCGCGCTCATCCAGTTGACGGCGCCTGGCTCGATGCGCTGCACCGTGCCCAGGCTGTCGCGGTGCATCATCGCGCCCTCGTACAGGTAGGTGACCGTGGCCAGCCCGATATGCGGGTGCGGCCGCACATCGCTGTTCGTGCTGGGCGCCTGCACCACCGGCCCGAAGTGGTCAAAAAAGATGAACGGCCCGACCGACTGCCGCGCTGCGGCCGGCAACATGCGGCGCACCACGAAGCCGCCACCCAAGTCGGTCTGGTGGCCTGTCAATGTCAGTGTGATTCCCATGGCACTTGTTCCCTCAATCCAGTTCTCATTGTGACCTGACTCGGCAAAAAAATGACCCGGCCAGGTTGCCCTGGCCGGGTCTCAGAGTCAAAGCTCAGTCAGTGAGCTTGTTGCCGATCAGCGGGGCGAACCCACGGCTTCGATGATCACGCGGCGATCAGGTGCCAGGCACTCGACCAGCTTTTTGTTCTTGCCGCTGTCCTTGCCTTGGCAGTCGCTGCCGGTCACGGGCTGGGTTTCGCCACGGCCTTCGATGTAGACGCGGTCAGCTGGCACGCCTTGGCCCACCAGGAAGTCCTTGACGGACTGCGCACGGCGTTCCGACAGCTTCTGGTTGTAAGCCTCGGAACCGATGCGGTCGGTGTGACCCACGGCCACCACGGCTTCCAGGTTCAGCGTCTTCACCTTGCCGGCAAAGTCGGTGAGCTTTTCCTTGCCCGAGGCCGACAAAGCAGACTTGTCGAACTGGAACAAGGCATCGGCCGGGATCGTCACCTTCTGTGAGGTGGGCACAGGAGCAGGCGGCGGGGCCACGGGCTCAGGCGGCGGCGTCACCACGGCCACAGGCTTGGGTTCGCAAACTTCCTTGGGCATCAGGGGCTTGTCGCAAATGCAACCGGCGGGAAACTCGCTGCCCTGCACTGGCGTGCTTTGGGCCAGTTCCACCGACCAGTAACCGGTGCGCCAGCACTCGCCTGTCGAATTGCGCACGATCATTCGTTGCGAATCGAGCAAGTAAGGCGTGTTGGTGGACGCGGGCGGCACCGTGATCGACGGCAAGCTCTGTGCGCGAGCACCGTTTGTTGCACCAAACGCGGCACACACCACCAGCGCAGCCACCATCAATTTGCGATTCATGATCAATTCCTTTCAACACTTAAAACCGAGACATTTGCCGCAATTGTGTCGATGCGGGCAGGCACGCTCTGTCGGGCATGCCTTAGAACCCTGTAGGACGATGCCGATATGCGTGTCAGCGGGCGCCGACTTTTCTCACTGCATGAACCAGCCATGGCTCACCACCAGCGACTGGCCGGTCAGCGCGTTGGTCGGGAAAGCGGCGAACATCAAGGCCACCTGGGCCACGTCCTGCGTGGTGGTGAACTCGCCATCCACCGTCTCCTTGAGCATCACGTTCTTGATGACCTCGTCCTCGGTGATGCCCAGGGTCTTGGCTTGCTCGGGGATTTGTTTGTCCACCAAAGGCGTGCGCACAAAGCCAGGGCAGATCACGTTGGCACGCACCTGGTGCTTGGCACCCTCTTTCGCCACCACCTTGGCCAGGCCCACCAGGCCATGCTTGGCCGTGACATAAGGCGCCTTCAACATCGAAGCCTCCTTGGAGTGCACCGAGCCCATGTAGATGACCGAACCGCCACGGCCGGCCGCGTACATGTGCTTCAGGCACGCCTTGGTGGTCAGGAAGGCGCCGTCCAGGTGGATGGCCAGCATCTTTTTCCAGTCCGCGAACTCGAACTCCTCGACCGGGTGCACGATCTGCACACCCGCGTTGCTGATGAGGATGTCCACCGCGCCAAAGCGGTCCACCGTGGCTTGCACGGCCTGGTTGACCTGGTCTTCCTGGGTCACATCCACCGCCACACCGATGGCCTGCGCCCCACTGGCCACCAGTTCGGCGGCTGTCGCGTCGGCCGCTGCCTTGTTCATGTCAGCGATCACCACCTTGGCCCCCTCCCTGGCAAACAGGATGGCGATCTCTTTGCCAATGCCACTGGCCGATCCGGTGATGAAAGCAGTCTTGTCTTTGAGCAACATGTGGGTATCCCGTGAAGGTGAGTCTGGAGCAGGTGATCAACAGGTTAATCGCCTTTGAATACCCAGCCTGTCGGCGTTGTCTGACAACAGGCTGTGGCGTTGACTGATGCCGGCCCGCCGCACCCCCGCCTATTCTGAGATCACCGGTTGACACCTCCATCTGTCAAACCCCTCAGACACTGAACACGGAAGGAATGCCCATGAACCACCGACTCATCATGATCGCCCCATTGACCGCTGCCCTGTTGGCGCTGGCGGCTTGCGACAACAAGACCCCCACCACCGAAACCGCGGGCCAGAAGCTGGACAGCGTCATTGCCAGCACTGAACAGAAGACTGACCAACTCAGCGCCGACGCCAAGGTGAACGCTGCCGAAGCCAAGAAAGACACCTCTGAAGCCTTGACCGATGCCGGCATCACCACCCGCGTGAATGCGCAGCTGGCCGCCGACCCCGCGCTCAGCGCCATCAAGATCGACGTGGACACCAGCAATGGCCGCGTTCGCTTGAGCGGCACCGCGCCCGATGACCAAGCGCGCGACCGCGCCACCACCATGGCCTCCGCCGTCACCGGCGTGGTCAGCGTGGACAACCAATTGAAGGTCGAGAAGAAGTCCTGATCCCTCATTGACCGCAGCCCTCAACGCTGCACAACCAGGAGCACCCCATGCTGCACTACGCCGTTGTCTTTTTCGTGATCGCGATCATCGCGGCCCTGTTTGGTTTTGGTGGCATTGCCGCCAGCGCCGCCGGGATCGCCAAGTTGCTGTTCGTGGTTTTTGCCGTGCTGGCCGTGGCCAGCTTCCTCGTCAGCCTGATCAAGAAAACCTGACCCCCGTCAGTGGACCTTGCATTTGCTGTTGATAACCCTGAAAGGAAACTCTCCATGACTACCATCAAGTCTGTCCAACAAAGCGCTTCACAAGCCGCTGACAACGCCACGCAAACTGCGGACGACGCCATCAAGTCCACGCAGCGCACGGCCAACAACGCACTCGACAACCTGTCGGACAAAGTGCACCAAGCCAGCGAACAAGCTGCACCGCTGATCGGCCGCCTGAGCGCCCAAGCTGAAGCACTGAGCCGCAAGACGGTAGACGCCGTGCGCGAGGGCTCCAAGCGTGCTCGCCTGCAGGCCTCCAACGCGGCCAACTCCACGGTCAGCTACATCAAGGAAGAGCCCGTCAAGTCGGTGCTGATCGCCGCCGCCGCTGGTGCCGCGCTGTTCGCCATCGCCAGACTGGTGAGCCGCAACCGCGACCGCGTGTAAGCAACAAGCATGAAACCAGGCCCTGAGGAGTTGTCCACATGATGCGTCCAATTCTTCAACTGATGGCCACCGAGCCAGAGCTGCTGACCGACCATTTGCAGTCGTACGCAGAGTTGTTGGGCGAAGAGGTGGGCACTTTTCAGGGCCAGTTCAAGCGCCACTGGATCATGTTCGCGGTGCTGGCCTTGCTGGCCACCGTGACCCTGATCCTTGGCGGCGTTGCACTCATGCTGTGGCTGATCACCCCCCATGCCCAATTGCAGCAGCTTGAAGTGCCCTGGGCGCTGTGGCTGGTGCCATTGGGCATGGCGGCCTTGTGCGCCGTCATTGCCGTGATCATGAAGCAAGAACAGCGCACACCTGGCTTCCAGGTGCTGCGCCAGCAAATCGCGGCCGACCTGGCCATGCTCAAGCAAGCGACCTCCTCATGAGCAAACAAGCCCGTTCACCCTTGCCGGCCGAAATCCGCCTGGCACAGTCTCGCGAACGCATCCGCCTGTGGTTGACGCCGCCTGAGGATGAAGACACCGGCGATGAGGCATCGTCGGGCAGCGCCCTGCCCGAACAACTGCAGGCCTGGATGCGCGAGTTGCGCGAACACCCCATTTTCTCGTCCACCTTCAACGCGCTGCATGGTTGGTGGGAAAGCCACCCCTGGCGGCCCGCCACCCACCTGGCTGGCGGCTTGTTCAAGGAAGCGCTCCAACCCCTGGCCACCAAGCATCCGCTGGGCATGGTGCTGGTGGCAGCCGCGATCGGTGGCTCGCTGGTCTGGTTCCGACCAGGACGTGGCCTGGTCAAATCACTGCTGCTCAAAGGCGTGGTCTCGCAATCGGTGCTGGGCCTGGCCAAGCAACCCTTTGTGGGCACGCTGGCCAACAGCGTCATCAGCTGGATGCACCAGCTGTCCACGCCCCGCGAACGTTCTCCTTCCTGATCCATCAGCAAAGCGCAAAGAGCCTGCACCGTTTGAAGGGTGCAGGCTCTTTGCTTTGGCCTTGCCAAGAAGAAGGCCCCCGAAGGGGCCGCCTGTTTTACTTCTTGTAGTGAGCCTTGGCGTTGTCCATGCAGCTGGACTTGGCATCGCCCGACAGGGCATCACACTTTTCCTTGGCCACCTTGTATTCGGCGCCCATCTTGTCTTCAACGGCGTCCTTGGAAGCCTCGCCGACTTGCTTGTTCAGCTTGGCTTCGGCCTTGGCCTTCGTTTCAGCAGCCTTGGCTTCCTTCACGCAGACGTCCTTGTCATTGCCGGTCTTGTCGTCGCACTTTTCCTTGGCCACTTCGTAGGCTGTTTCAGCCTTCACGTCGGCCAGGTGCTTGCGGTCGCCAGCCTTGCCGGTGTAGTTGTATTCCAGCTCAGCCTTGGTGACCTTTTCCTTGGCCTTCGCTTCAGCCACGCAGATGTCCTTGGCGTTGTCGGTCAGCTTGTCACAAGCTTCCTTGTCGGCCTTGTAGGTGGCAGTGGCAGCGTCCTTGCCAGCACGGTAATCGGCCTTGTTGATCGTGCCGGCTGCGTTGGCATACGACACAGCGCTCAGACAGGCGGCCAGAACAGCGGCTTGGATGGTGGTGGTTTTAGACATGGTGAATTCCTTGCGAGTAGTTAAGTTATGACCCATCGTTTCTGACAGGCTGAACGCCAGTGTCCAAAAGTGGCCGCATTTCCCCAACCGGACGGTGCCGCAAGCTCGCGTAGTTTTTGTCCTACGCAAACAGAGTTCTGTGGCCGCCTGTCGGAGCTGTAGGTGGGTTCCTACAATCAGCTAGGAGATCTTCCAATGGCGCACCCCATGGGCAACGGCGATAATTCAAACCAACGGAAGGTCTCTCGAGGTGGCGTGCACACGAGTTTCATCACCCGTGCTGAGACAACACTTCACACACCGCACCCACAGACCGAGCAGTCCATGACGCCCCTGAAAGCCTTCATTGTTGAAGACAGCCCGGTGATCCGCGAGAACCTCATCGCGACGCTGGAAGAGATGGTGTCACTTCAAGTGGTGGGCACGGCCGAAGACGAGGCCCATGCCGTGGCTTGGCTCAACGACGGCAACAACGCCTGCGACCTGGTCATTGTCGACATCTTCATCAAACGGGGATCGGGGTTGGGCGTGCTGCAGAAAACCAGCTCAAGCCCCTCAGCGCGCAAGCACGTGGTGCTCAGCAACTACGCCACGCCCGACATGCGCCAGCGTTGCCTGGAACTCGGTGCCGACCAGGTCTTTGACAAGTCCAACGAGATCGACCACCTGATCGACTACTGCGTGGCCTTGGTCAACCGCGACGCGCATTGACCAGGCCCACGCACACCCCTCACTGGATCAAGCCGTTCTTGAGCGCGTAGTAGGTCAGGTCGCTGTTCGAGGCCAGGTTCATTTTTTCCATGACGCGCGAGCGGTAGGTGCTCACGGTCTTCACGCTCAGGGACATGCTGTCGGCCATGTGGCCAATGGTCTCGCCCTTGGCCAGCCGCAAGAACACCTGGAACTCGCGTTCCGACAGCTGTTCATGCAGCGACTTCTCCGGGTCACCACCCAGGCCGTCGGCCAGCATCTCGGCCACGCCCGCGGTGATGTACTTGCGGCCACGGAACACCGTGCGGATCGCCTTGACGATCTCTTCGGGGTCGCACTCTTTGTTGAGGTAACCACTGGCGCCCTGGCGCAGCAAGGTCAAAGCGTAATGCTCTTCGGGGAAGCCACTGAGGATCAGCACCGGCAGGTCGGGCGCGCGGGCCCGGATGGCGGCCAGTGCATCAACGCCGCTCTGGTCAGGCATGGACAGGTCCATCACCAGCACATCGACGTCGCCTGCGCGCACCAGTTCCAAGGCCTCTCGGCCCGTGGAAGCTTCGCCCGTCACCTTCAGGTCAACCTGGTCGGAGAAGAACTGGCGCAGTCCGGCGCGAACGATGGCGTGGTCGTCAATGATGGCAATTCGAATCATGGTCGACGGTCGATCAGTTGGAAGTAGGATGTCCACGATGATAAGCCTGACACAGATCAAACGCAGCGCCTACGCATTTCCCTTGGCGGCCTTGGCCGCGCTGGCGATGCTGTTCATCAGCGAGACCTCCTATTGGCAGGCCACGGACTCCATGGACGACATGGGCATGATGGCCCAGGCGCGCACACAGATCAACACCTTGCTGCGTCGACTGGTGGATGCCGAGACCAGCCAACGCGGCTACCTGCTGACCAGCCGCACGGAATATTTGACCCCGTTGAATGGCGCCATCGATGACAGCAACGCCGCCCTCAAGTGGCTGGTGCAGTATTACGCCAAAGACGAGGCCAACCAGAAAAGTGCCCAGGAGCTGCAAGTCGTGACGCAGCGCAAGCTGGGCGAGGTGGCCATCACGCTGCGCCTGCACGATGAAGGCAAGGAAGAAGCCTGGCGGGCCATGGTGCTGTCCAACATCGGCCAGCAGGACATGGAATCAGTGCGCTCGGTGGCCACACGCTTGCTGGAGGGCGAAACCACCAAGGTCAACGCCGCGCGCGAGGACGTGCACAACACCTTGATGCTCAACCGCATCGGCGTGGCCGCCATGACCGCCATCAGCTTCCTGGCCCTGACGATGTTCCTGGCCCAGACCAATGCGCTCAATGCCCAGCGCCTGGCCCAGAGCCAGGCCATCCAGGCCGAGCGCGACCAGCTGGAGTTCGAGGTCAAACGGCGCACCATGCACCTGACCGACCTGACCCGCTACCTGCAAACCATCCGCGAGGATGAGCGAGGCCGCCTGGCCCGCGAACTGCACGACGAGTTGGGCGCCCTGTTAACCGCCGCCAAGCTGGACGCCGCCCGCATCAAATCCCGCTTGGGGCCGGAGCTCACGCCCGAGTTGGCTGAGCGCATCGCGCACCTCAACGACAACCTCAACGAGGTGATCGCGCTCAAGCGCCGCATTGTCGAAGACCTGTGCCCCTCGTCCTTGAGCACGCTGGGCCTGGTGGCCGCCCTCGAGATCCAGTCGCGCGAGTTCGCCACGCGCTCGGGCCTGCAGGTGGACTGCCACCTCAACGCTGTGAGCCTGAGCCCCTCGGCCGCGCTCACCGTGTACCGCCTGGTGCAGGAGGCCTTCACCAACATCGCCAAATACGCCAAGGCCAAAACAGTGACCGTGAACCTGGACACCCAGGACGGCCGGGCCTGCGTCACCGTCCGGGATGACGGCGTGGGCTTCGACCCTTCACAGCAACCCAGCTCGGCACACGGCCTGCTGGGCATGCGCTACCGCGTCGAGGCCGAAGGCGGCGAGCTGGTGCTCCAGTCGGCACCGGGGCAAGGCACGCGCATCGGCGCCACGGTGCCCCTGGCCCAAACCACCTGAGATCAGCAGAACACCCCCTTCGACGACAGTTTGACGGGGCGTCGTCCTACATGGGAATGCGCGGAAGGCTGATGTCTGGCTTGAGCGTGGAAACTTAAAGTTTCTACATCGACAGACCTCAATTCCCTGGAGATTGCCATGCTGAAGTGGGCACTGATATTTGCACTGATTGCCTTGGTGGCCGGCTTGTTCGGATTCACCGGCATCGCCGCCAGCGCCGCCGGGATCGCCAAGTTCTTGTTCGTGCTGTTCCTCGTCTTGTTCATTGTCGTGGTCGCGCTGGCTTTGCTGGGCATCGGCGCGGTCAAGAAATAACCAAGACGATTCAATTTTTGTTTCCCGTCCCAAAAAGGAGAATTTCCATGTTTTTCAACAAACGCACCGCCGCTGTCCTGGCTCTGGCCGCCTCGTCCTTGATCATCATCCCTGGCTGCGCCGTGACGCGCGACCAGTCCACGGTGGGCGAGTACATCGATGACGCCGCCATCACCACCAAGGTCAAGGCCAAGTTCGTGGACGCCAAGTCGGTGGACGCTGCCTCGATCAAGGTCGAAACCCTGAACGGCACCGTGATGTTGTCCGGCTTCGCCAAGAGCCAGAACGAGAAGGACTCTGCCGCCGCCATCGCCCGCGAAGTCAAGGGCGTGAAGTCGGTCAAGAACGAAATCGCTGTTCGTCCTTGATTTAACAGAACCTGAGAGAAACGTGGCGTCACCCTGACCAGCTTCAGGGTGACGTTGCCATGACAGGGAGGACGCCCATGCAATCGAACCCCCGTGATCTGGACGGTGTCGACTTGTGGTTTTTCGGTGGCACACCGGGGCCCGACGACCTGGACGAGGCCTGCACCCTTGGCCACCGGCACACCATGTCAATTGACGAGGATGACAGCAGGATCGCGTCATTTGCGCACCGATGTCATTGCGGCCAGCCGGCCCCGCGACCCATTCGCGCCGCCAGGTTAGTACACACCCCGCCCCTCGAAGAACAACGGTGCCTGATGGCGCTTCATGTTTGAGCCGCGTCAAACCGCGCAAGAAAAGAAGTTGCGAATCGTTCGCATTTGAATCTAGAATGGGCAGATGAACGCTGCTCACGCCACACCTGCTTCTTCGTCCCTCACCCTGGACACGCTGCCTGTGCGTGTGGTGGCCATCATCCGTGACATCCGCACCGCCACCAAAGAAGGCGCCGCCCTCAAGCGCCGCTTGATGGAACTGGGCTTCGTGCCCGGTGAGCGGGTTGAAGTGCTGCGCCGCGTCTTCGCCGGCAGCGGCCCGCTGGCGGTCCGCGTGGGCACCAGCACCTTTGCCATGCGCAGCCTCGAATCATCCCTGATCGAAGTGGTCCAGGCCTGATCTTCGAACCTGCAGTTCCGCCATGTCCGATGCGGCCTTCGCGCCTGTCCCCACCTCTTCCTTGACGGCCCCGCTGATTGCCCTGGTGGGCAATCCCAATTGCGGCAAGACCGCCCTGTTCAACCGGCTGACCGGTGCGCGCCAGAAGGTCGGCAACTACGCTGGCGTGACGGTCGAGCGCAAGGAAGGCCAGTTTGTGTCGCCCGCCGGCCAAACCTGGCGCGTGCTCGATCTGCCCGGCGCCTACAGCCTGCTGCCCGCCACGCCTGACGAAGCCATCACCCGCGACGTGATCGCCGGCACACGCCCGGGCGAGGCCAGCCCGGTCGGCCTGGTTTGCGTGGTGGACGCCACCAACCTGCGCCTGAACCTGCGCATGGTGCTGGAGCTTCAATCGCTTGACGCGCCCATGGTCCTGGTCATCAACATGATGGACCTGGCCCGCAAACGCGGCATCCACATTGATGTGGCCAAGCTGCAGGATGAATTGGGCGTGCCCGTGATTGAGGCCGTGGCCGTGAAGGCTGGCGGCGAGCAAGCCTTGCTGGCGCAACTGGACCAGTTGGACTGGACCCGTCTGCCCAGCCAGCCCGCCGTCCGCCCGGTGGAGCGCATTGCCGCCATCCCGGTGGAAGCCACCCACCAGCGCGTGAGCGAGTTGCTGTCGCGTTGCGTGGTGATGCCCGCCGCCGGCCCCAGCCTCACCGCCCGTCTTGACCACTACGCCTTGCACCCGGTGCTGGGCCCCGTGATCCTGGCCGTGCTGATGTTCCTGGTGTTCCAGGCCGTGTTCAGCTGGGCCGCCATGCCGATGGAACTGATCGACACCAGCATGGGCGCGCTGGGTGAATGGGTGGGCGCCCACATGGGCGAAGGCATGCTGCGCGGCCTGCTGGTCGACGGCATCATCAGCGGTGCAGGCAGCGTGCTGGTGTTCCTGCCTCAGATCCTGATCCTGTTTTTCTTCATCCTGGCCCTGGAAGATTCCGGCTACCTGCCCCGCGCCGCTTTTCTGCTCGATCGGGTCATGGGCAGCGTCGGGCTGTCGGGCCGGGCCTTCATCCCCTTGCTGTCCAGCTTTGCCTGCGCCATCCCCGGCATCATGGCCACACGCACCATCGCCAACCCGCGCGACCGCCTGGTCACCATCCTGATCGCCCCCTTGATGACCTGCTCGGCCCGGCTGCCCGTGTACGCGCTGCTGATCGCCGCCTTCATCCCCAGCCAAACGGTGGGTGGCATCTTCAACCTGCAGGGCCTGGTGCTGTTCGCGCTTTACGCCGCGGGCATCCTGGCCGGCTTGATCGTGGCCCTGGTGCTCAAGCTGTTCATGCGCCAATCGCATGCGCAGCCCTTGCTGATGGAATTGCCGGACTACCACTGGCCGCACCTGCGCAACCTGGCCTTGGGTTTGTGGGAGCGGGCGCAGATTTTCATCTCGCGCGTGGGCACCATCATCCTGGCGCTGATGGTGATCCTTTGGTTCCTGTCCACCTACCCGGCACCGCCGCTGGACGCCACCGGCCCGGCCATCGAATACAGCCTGGCGGGCATGGCCGGACGTGCACTTCAGGTGATTTTTGAGCCCATCGGCTTCAACTGGCAGATTTGCATCGCGCTGGTGCCCGGACTGGCCGCGCGCGAAGTGGCGGTCAGCGCCTTGGGCACGGTCTACGCCATGTCGCAAACCGGCGATGCCTTGTCGGGCGCCCTGACGACCGTGATCGGCCAGGCCTGGTCACTGCCCACGGCCCTGTCGCTGATGACCTGGTATGTGTTCGCGCCCCAGTGCCTGTCGACCATGATCGTGGTCAAGCGCGAAACCAATGGCTGGGCCGTGCCGCTGGCCATGACGGCCTACCTGTTCGTGTTGGCCTATGCCGCGTGCTGGGTGGTCTACCGCCTGGCGCTGGCCTGGGGAGCCTGAGGCCATGAACGGCAGCCCGCTCTGGCAGGAACTGGTGGCTTGGGGCGTCGTGCTGGCGGCCGCCATCTACCTGGGGCGCCGTTGGTGGCCGGCCCTGGCCTCGCTGTTGGGCCTGAAAACCACGGCCGTCACGACAAAAGCCGCCTGTGGTCAGGCCGGCGGGGCGTGCAAGCAATGCGGGTCAGGGGGCACCACGCCCCCACGAGACCACCGCATCACCATCGTCCGTCGGCGCCAATAACCCACACCTGGGCATGGCAACCCCCTGCCTTAGGGGTGTGCATACCTCGCAATGGGGGGTGACAGCCCGACAAAGCGGGCTATACACTTGGCTCCAATAACTTCATATCAGGTTTTCTACCAATCCTATGCGTCCCCTTTTTGCCATCGCACCACTGGCTCTGGCGTTCGTCCTCCTCGGGCCGACCACGACAGACGCCTCATCGGCCGCCAGCCCCTCGCTGGCCGCGAAGGTGTGGCAATTGATCGTTGACCAGGATGACAGCAGCCCCGCCCAGGCCAAACCCGCGGGCAACCTGCCCACGACCACCTCGGCACTGGCCCAGTAAGCCAACTTGGCACTACACTAGGCCCTGCTCCGGGGTGTGCCTCGCGATGAAACTCCTGTTCATCGCGCCGCGCTGAGATGGTCCAAGACCGAACCCGCTGAACTTGATCCGGCTCATACCGGCGAAAGAAGAGCTGTACCTGATGGGGACCTCCGCCTGCCAAGGCCCAAGTCCCGGCCGATGGAAGCATTCCGTCTCGCCCAGGCACCCCTCGGAGCATGTGATTCACCACTGCCACCCGAGGACCTGTCCATGAACGCACCCGATCCTGCTGTCGCCCTGGCCGCACTGAGCGAACTCACGCGCCTGACGCGCGAACCCCTGCCCGCGTCCCGCAAGATCTACGTGGAAGGCAGCCAGCCCGGCGTGCGCGTGCCCATGCGCGAGGTCTTGCTCACCAACGGCGAAGCGGTCACCCTGTACGACTGCTCCGGCCCCTACTCCGACCCCACCGTCGAGATCGACGTGACGCGCGGCCTGCCCCCCGTGCGCGAGGCCGCCATCCTGGCGCGTGGCGACACCGAAACCTATGAAGGCCGCAGCATCCAGGCCGTGGATGATGGCCTCAAGCCCGATGAGCGACACGACGAGCGCATGGCGGCTCTGCGCCAGGCCGCCGCTGCTTTGCAACGCACGCCGCGCCGCGCCAAGCCCGGCCACAACGTCACGCAGATGCACTATGCGCGCAGAGGCATCATCACGCCCGAGATGGAATACGTGGCCATTCGCGAGAACCAGCGGCGGCTGGAGATGGCCGATGGCGTGGGTGATTGGCGCACCGCCTACAGCCAGGATGCCGAGCGCGAAACCCGCCTGCGCGGCAACCCCATGGGCGCCATGATCCCGCGCGAAATCACGCCCGAGTTCGTGCGCTCTGAGGTGGCCCGTGGCCGCGCCATCATCCCGGCCAACATCAACCACACCGAGCTGGAGCCGATGGCCATTGGCCGCAACTTCCTGGTCAAGATCAACGCCAACATCGGCAACTCGGCGGTCACCTCGTCGATTGAAGAAGAGGTTGAAAAACTCGTGTGGGCGATCCGTTGGGGCGCCGACAACGTGATGGATTTGTCCACCGGCAAGCACATCCACACCACGCGCGACTGGATCGTGCGCAACAGCCCCGTGCCCATCGGCACCGTGCCCATCTACCAGGCGCTGGAAAAGGTGGGCGGCGTGGCCGAGGACCTCACCTGGGCCATCTACCGCGACACGCTGATCGAGCAGGCCGAGCAGGGCGTGGACTACTTCACCATCCATGCAGGTGTGCGCCTGCCCTTCATTCATCTGACCGCCGGACGGCGCACGGGTATCGTCTCGCGCGGCGGCTCGATCCTGGCCAAATGGTGCATCTCGCACCACAAGGAAAACTTCCTGTACACGCACTTCGAAGAGATCTGCGAGATCATGAAGGCCTACGACGTGAGCTTCTCGCTGGGCGATGGCCTGCGCCCCGGTTCGCTGAGCGATGCGAATGACGAAGCGCAATTCGCCGAGCTGCGCACGCTGGGCGAGCTCACGCAGATCGCCTGGAAGCACGATGTGCAGACGATGATCGAAGGCCCTGGCCACGTGCCCATGCACCTGATCCAGGCCAACATGGACGAGCAGCTCAAGACCTGCCATGAAGCGCCCTTCTACACGCTCGGCCCGTTGACCATCGACATCGCGCCCGGCTATGACCATATAGCTTCGGCCATCGGTGCCGCCATGATCGGCTGGATGGGCACGGCGATGCTTTGTTATGTCACGCCCAAGGAACACTTGGGCTTGCCCAACCGCGACGACGTCAAGCAAGGCCTGATCGCCTACAAGATCGCGGCGCACGCGGCCGACGTGGCCAAGGGGCACCCGGGCTCACGCGCACGTGACGACGCGCTGTCGCAAGCGCGTTTTGATTTCCGCTGGCAGGACCAGTTCAACCTGGGCCTGGACCCGGAAACCGCCCGCGATTTCCACGATGAAACGCTGCCCAAAGATGCCTCGAAGGTGGCGCACTTCTGCTCGATGTGCGGCCCCAAGTTCTGCTCCATGAAGATCACGCAAGAAGTGCGCGAGTTCGCCGCGGCACAAGGGGTGGCCGACGGTGAGGCCATCGCCCAGGGCATGCAGGCCAAGTCCGCCGAGTTCAAGCAGGTGGGCGGCGAGCTGTACATCCCGATCAAGTCCGTGGCACCGCAGGCCTGAAGGGCTCCCGCACCATGCAAAGCATGAGCGTTGGCATTGCGGGCGCGGGGCTGCTGGGCCGGCTGGTGGCCTGGACGCTGGCGCATGCCGGCCACCGGGTCAGCGTGTTCGACCCGGCGGCCGGCCCTGAGCCCAGCTTTGACGGACAAGGCGCGGCCGGCTTCACCGCGGCCGGCATGCTCAGCCCCTTGGCCGAGCTCGAAACCGCCGATGCGGACCTGGCCCAACGTGGCTGGCAGTCGATCGCCCGCTGGCAAGCCATCACTGACCGGCTCGTCCAAGCCCGGCCGGGCGACACCGCGCTGTTGGAACGGCGCGGCAGCCTGCTGGTGGCCCACGGCAGTGACCAAGGCGCGGCCCGCCGGGTGCTGGCCCGCCTGGTCGATGGGACGGCATCGCCTGCAAGCCTTGAGGCACAACCACAGCCCTTGGACAAGGCTGCCCTGGCGCAATTGGAGCCCTCGCTGCACAGCACCATGGGCCACCTGCACGCCTGGCTGCTGGCCGGCGAAGCCCACATCGACACGGTGCGCACCTTGCAGCGCCTGCACGACGATGCCCCGGCCGTGACCTGGCACTGGGCACACGCCGTGTCGAACATCCGCCCGGGCCAACTGAATGGCCAGCCTTTTGATTGGGTGTTCGACCTGCGCGGCGTGGGCGCCAAGGCCAGTTGCGCCGTGCGCGGTGTGCGCGGCGAGATGGTCTGGTTGCACGCCCCCGGCCTGGGCCTGACCCGGCCCGTGCGCCTGCTGCACCCGCGGCACCGCGTGTATGTGGTGCCGCGCCCAGACGACGTGGTGCTGGTGGGCGCCAGCGAGATCGAAACCGAAGACCGCTCGCCCATGTCCTTGCGCAGCGCGGTCGAACTGATGGCCGCCGCCCACAGCGTGCTGCCCGCCCTGGCCGAAAGCCGCATCCTGCGCCTGGACGTCAACCTGCGCCCCGCCCTGCCCGACCACCGGCCCGAGTGCCATGTCGAGCCGGGCCTGGTGCGCATCAACGGCCTGTACCGGCATGGCTGGTTGCTGGGCCCGTCCCTGGTGGACGAGGCCTTGGCCCAGACCGGCCTGTTGCTGCCCACCCCTATTGAAGGATGAACCAAGCATGAGCTTCATCACCGTGCACACCGACCAAGGCGCCCAGCAGTTGCCCACCGGCAGCACCGTGGCCGACCTGCTCGCCCACCTCCACCAATCACACCGCGTGGACGACACCGCCTTGGCCACCGCCGTCAACGGCGAATTCGTGCCGCGCAGCGAACGCGCGCAGCACGCTTTGCACGATGGCGACGCGGTGCTGTGCTTCACCGCCATCACCGGAGGCTAAGCATGGAACCCCCACGCTCACTGTGTTCGCTGCCCCCCGAGGGGGCGCAGGCCACCCATGGGGCGGCCCGGCGGGAGGCCTCTTGCCCGGAACCCTGGCACATCGGCGACACGCCGCTCACCAGCCGCTTCCTGCTGGGCACGGCCGGCTACCCTTCGCCCCACACCTTGCGCGAAGCCATCATCGCCAGCGGCAGCCAGGTGCTCACGCTGGGCCTCAAGCGCACGCTGGCCGTGCAAGGTGGCGGTGACAACGGCTTCGTCGAGATCATCAAAGCCACGGCCCGCGAGCAAGGGGCCCACCTCTTGCCCAACACCGCAGGCTGCCGCAGCGCCCGCGAGGCCATCACGCTGGCGCACATGGCGCGCGAGCTGCTGGGCACCCACTGGGTCAAGCTGGAAGTGGTGGGCGACGAGCAGACCCTGCAGCCCGACCCGTTCGAGCTGGTCGATGCCGCGCGCCAGCTGGTCAACGATGGCTTTGAGGTGCTGCCCTACTGCACCGATGACCTCGTCACCTGCCAGCGCCTGGTCGATGCCGGCTGCCGCGTGCTGATGCCCTGGGGCGCCCCGATCGGATCGGGCCTGGGCCTGCTCAACCCCTGGGCCCTGCGCACCTTGCGCGCACGCCTGCCCCACGCCACCTTGATCGTCGATGCCGGCTTGGGCGCGCCCTCGCATGCCACGGCCGCGATGGAGTTGGGCATGGACGCTGTCCTGCTGAACTCGGCGGTGTCGCACGCGGTGGACCCGGTGCGCATGGCCACCGCCTTCCGCCACGCGGTCCAGGCTGGGCGCACCGGCTTTGAAGCCGGCCTCATGCCCACCAGCGATGTGGCCGTGGCCACCACGCCGGTGGGCGGACAACCCTTCGTGCTCTTGTGATGACCATGACCAACGATCGCCCCCCCATCATCTGGAGCATTGCTGGGCACGACAGCAGCGGCGGCGCCGGCCTGAGCGCCGACCAGCGCGCGGCCGATGCCCTGGGGGTGCACCTGTGCCCCGTGGTCGCCGCCGTGACGGCGCAGAACTCGCAAGGCGTGCAGGCCGTGGCGCCAGTGGATGCCAGCACCCTGGAGGCCCAGCTCGCGGCCTTGGCGCTGGACCTGCCGCCCCGCGCCATCAAGACCGGCCTGCTGGGCAGCGTGGCCGCGGTCAAGGCGGTGGCCCGCTGGGTTGATCACTTGCGCGCCGCCACCCCAGCAGGCCAAGACCCGCATCGGCAACTGGCCTTGGTCATCGACCCCGTGCTGGGCGCCTCGGCAGGTGGCGCCGCTTTCGCCGACCCGGCTTTGCTGACCGCCTACCGCAAGTTTCTGATCCCCCGCGCCACGGTGATCACGCCCAACCGGCTGGAGGCCGCGCGCCTGCTGGCCTGGCCCCAAGCCAGCCACGAGGTAGACACCAGCCAGGTGCCCGGCATGGCCCGGCAGCTTCAGCAGCTGGGCGCACGCGGCGTCGTCATCACCGGCGGTGATGCGTCGGCCATCGGCTCGCCCGCATCCACCCCGGGCCAGGTGATTGATTGGCTGCTGACGCCACTAGCCACGGGCTGGTTGTCGGCCGCCCGGGTGGGCACCATGCACAGCCACGGCACCGGTTGCACCTTCGCCAGTGGCGTGGCGGCGGCCTTGGCCTTGGGCCATGTCGAGGCCGATGCCGTGGTGCTGGCCAAGATGCTCACGCACCGCGCCTTGGGCCGCGGGCATGCCGCCGGGCAAGGCGCGGGGCCCGTGGTGGCGGACACAGGCTTCGCGGCAGGCCCTCGCCATGGCGGCGCGCCCCTGCCCTGGCTGGGCCTGGACGAGCAACTGCCTTGGGCACTGCAAGGCACGCGCTTCGCGCGTTTCACCGCGCCGGCCGATGGCCTGTATGGCATCGTCGACAGCGCTGACCGCATCAAGGACGGCGTGAGCGCCGGCCTGCGCCTGCTGCAGTTGCGCCGCAAGCTGAAGGGAGACGATCTAAGCCAGCAACTGGCCAGCAGCCTGGACGCCTGTGCATCGGCCCAGGCCACGTTGTTCATCAATGACCACTGGCGCGAAGCCCTGGCCTTGAACGTGCGGCCCGACGTGTCGCTGGGCCTGCACTTGGGGCAGGAAGACCTGCTGGCACTGAGCCCGTCAGACCAGGCCCTGTTGCGCCAACACAGTGGGCGACTTCAACTGGGCCTCAGCTCACACAGCCTGTGGGAGCTGGCGCGCGCGGCCGGTTGCGGCGCCAGCCTGATCGCCTGTGGGCCGGTCTTACCCACCACCACCAAGGACATGCCTTGGCGGCCACAAGGCCCTGACAACCTGCGCTGGTGGGTGGCCCACAGCCCCGCGCCCGTGGTGGCGATTGGCGGCCTGCTGAGCGCGGAAGAGGTTGGGCAAGCCGCCCGGTGTGGGCCTGCCGCCGTGTGTGTGGTGCGTGGCCTGGGCAGCACCCTGGCGCAGACAAAAGCCGCTTTACCAACCTTGCAAAAGGCGGTGGCCGCAGGGCGGCAGGCACAGCAAGACCACGCCCTGCCCTTGCCACACCCGGTGCTTTAACCCCAGCAACTCACACCCGCTCCAGCACCACCGCGATGCCTTGGCCCACGCCAATGCACATGGTGACCAGGGCGTAGCGCCCGCCAATGCGGTGCAGCTGGTTCACCGCCGTCAGCGCGAGCCGCGCCCCCGAGGCGCCCAAAGGGTGTCCCAGCGCGATGGCCCCGCCATTCGGATTGACGCGCGGATCACCATCGTGCAGGCCCCACTGGCGCATCACCGCCAGGCCCTGCGCCGCAAAGGCCTCGTTCAATTCGATCACGTCCATCTGGTCGACGCTCATGCCCAGGCGGGCCAGCAACTTGAGCGAGGCGGGTGCCGGGCCGATGCCCATGATGCGCGGCGGCACCCCCGCCACGCCCATGCCCACGATGCGCGCCAGCGGCGTCAGGTGGTGCTCGCGCGCGGCCACTTCGGAGGCCACCAGCAAGGCGCAGGCGCCGTCGTTGATGCCTGAGGCGTTGCCCGCCGTCACGGTGCCCTCGGGCGTGACCACGCCCTTGAGTTTGGCCAGAGACTCAAGCGTGGTCTCGCGCGGATGCTCGTCCTTCGACACCACGGTCGGCTCGCCCTTCTTCTGCGCCACGCTGACCGGTGTGATCTCGGCGTCAAAGAAGCCGGCCCGCTGCGCCGCCACCGCCTTGCGCTGCGAGGCCAGCGCGAACAGGTCCTGGTCTTCACGGCCCACGGCAAACTCGCGCGCCACGTTCTCGGCCGTCTCGGGCATGGAGTCGATACCGTGTTGGGCCTTCATCAGCGGGTTCACGAAACGCCAGCCGATGGTGGTGTCGAACGTGGCCACGTTGCGGCTGAAAGCGCTGTCGGCCTTGGCCGTCACAAAGGGCGCCCGGCTCATGCTTTCCACGCCGCCAGCGATCATCAGGTGCGCCTCACCTGAGCGGATGGCGCGCGCCGCCGTGCCCAGCGCGTCCAGGCCCGAGCCGCACAAGCGGTTGATCGTGGCCCCGGGCACGTCCATCGGCAAGCCCGCCAGCAAGGCGGCCATGCGGGCCACGTTGCGGTTGTCTTCGCCAGCCTGGTTGGCACAACCGTAAAGCACGTCGTCGATCAGGGCGGGGTCGAGGTTGGGGTGGCGCGCCAGCAAGGCCCGCAGGGGCACCGCCGCCAGGTCATCGGCGCGCACCGACGACAAAGCGCCGCCATAGCGGCCAAAAGGCGTGCGCAAGCCGTCGCAGATGAAAGCGTCGTTCCGCATCGTTCTTCTCTCCTGCAGTTCTTACAGTCCTTCGTCCGACAACCACTGGCGCAGCGTGCGCACCATGTCGCGGTCGTTGTGCAGCCAGGCGTTGTGGCGGTACTCGTTGAAGTAGGCCTCTTCGGCCGACAGCCCGCTCAGGCTTTCATACACAAAGCGCAGCACCATCTGGCCGGCCTTGGGCTCTTCGATCGTGATCGTCAGGCGGATGGGGGTGGTGTCGCCATGCGGTTGGGGCGTGAATTCCAGCTTCTGAAAAGCCTCGGTCTGCACCTCGTCCTTCATGGCGTTGGCGCCAAAGCTCACGGTGCGCTGGATCACGCCGGGCTCAACCTCGCGCCAGTCGCAGCTGTCCGGCCCCAGGGGAAAGCGCTGCGGCGTGTGCACACGGGCCATCAGGCCGCGCCAAAGCTGTTCGCGCGTGAAGGGCGGCACCACGGTCTGGGTGGCCACGCTGGCGGCATTGATCTCGATCAGGTGTTCAAAACGCATGGCCTGAGCTTAGCGCAATGGCAATTCCCGACTCGCCACTGATCTGACGCAAATGCGGCGGGCGTCAAGCCCTGCCAGTGGTCGATTTTCAGGGCAGCCGCCTCTGCCGGACCGCTTGGCGCTCCGCCCGGGTCTGGCCTACACTGGGGCCTGTTTTGACCGTTTTCGAACTGCTTTGTCCGCAGTCCAGCCCATGCCTTCCAGCACCCTTGCCAGCCCCTCGCCCACCCAGACCACCAGCCAGCCGGTTCAATGGCTGCCCAAGGCCGTGCTCAACGCCCATGGCTGCGGCGGTGACTGCACCGCGCCGGAAGACGACACCAACGCCCGCTGGCCACGCGCCGAGGTGCTGGCCCTGTTCAACCTGCCCTTTAACGATCTGATGTGGCAGGCCCAGCAGGTGCACCGCCAGCACTGGGATGCCAACGAGGTCGAGCACGCCACGCTGCTGTCAGTCAAGACCGGTGGTTGCGAAGAAGATTGCGGCTATTGCCCGCAAGCCGCCCGTTACGACACCGGCGTCAAGGCCAGCAAGCTGATGTCGCCCGAGCAGGTGCGCGAAGCCGTGGTGGCCGCCAAGGAAGCCGGCGCCAGCCGCTTCTGCATGGGCGCCGCCTGGCGCGCCCCCAAAGACCGTGACATCGAGAAGGTGGCCGAGCTGATCGGCGTGATCAAGGAAGAAGGCCTGGAAGCCTGTTGCACGCTGGGCATGCTGACCGCCCCGCAGGCCGAGTCGCTCAAGAATGCCGGCCTGGATTACTACAACCACAACCTGGACACCGCCCCCGAGCTGTACGGCGACATCATCACCACGCGCGACATGCAGGACCGCCTGGACACGCTCTCACACGTGCGCTCGGCCAGCATCAAGGTGTGCAGCGGCGGCATCGTCGGCATGGGCGAGACGCGTGAGGGCCGCGCCGGCCTGATTGCGCAATTGGCCAACCTGCCCACGCACCCCGAATCCGTGCCCATCAACGACCTGGTGCGCGTGCCCGGCACACCCCTGGCCGACACGCCGCAGCTGGATCCGCTCGAGTTCGTGCGCACCATCGCCGTGGCCCGCATCACCATGCCCACGGCACGCGTGCGCCTGTCGGCCGGCCGCCAACAGATGAGCGAGGCCGTGCAGGCCATGTGCTTCCTGGCCGGCGCCAATTCCATCTTCTATGGCGACAAGCTGCTGACCACCGGCAACCCCGAGGTCGAGCGCGACCGCGCCCTGCTGGCCAAGCTGGGTTTGCGCAGCGGCAAGGCCGTCACGGCACGCATCGAAGCGGCTTGAGGGCATCAGCGGGGTGACCGCAGCGCCACACCGCGCGCGAACTTTCACGCACGGCATTGACCGCGGCACCATAATCACCTGAGCCCCACAGGGTGGTGCAGGAGCGCATTGATGCCGATTTCCCGTCGGAAGCGATTCAGCCTTTGGGCGACGCTGGGTTACGCCGTGTTCGCGGCATTGTGGATATTCCTGTCTGACCGGGTACTGGCCACCTTCAGTGACGTGACGTCCATCACGCACTATTCCACCCTCAAAGGTTTCCTCTTCATCCTGCTGAGCGCGGTGATGCTCTGGTTCACGCTGCAGCATGTGCCGGACGATGCCGAGGCCAGCCTGTCTGATCAGCCGCCGTCCCGCAGCCCCTTGGCCGCTGTGCTGTGCGGCCTGGTCACCCCCGTGGTAGCCGCCGCCATCCAGTGGACCTTCTGGTCGGCCATCCAGCCCATCGCCCTGTTGCTGTTCTACCCGGCCGTGTTCGCGGCATCGTGGATCGGGGGCGGAATGGCGGGCTTGGTAGCCACCGCGCTGTCCGCCGCCCTGGCCTGGTTTGTCTTCATGTCGGCGCAGAACACCTCGGTGGTGGCGATCGGGGTGTTTTTCGTGATGGGCATCCTCATGAGCCGGGTCATTGAATGGCTGCGGCAAGCGGAACAGCAGGCGGGCAACAGCCGGTTCAAGGCCCTGGTCGAGCAGTCGCTGGCCGGCATCTACATTGTTCAAGGCGAGCACCTGCGTTATGCCAACCCCGAGTTCGCGCGGATGATGGGCTACGACCACCCCGAGCAGCTCATGAACAAGGTGCCTTGGCGTGACCTGGTGATGCCTGAAGACCAGTACGACGTGATCAAGCAAATGCAAAGGCGCCTGGATGGCCTGGACCAGGAATTGCGCCAGGCCTTTTCAGGGCGCCGCCGCGATGGCAGCCCCGTGCAGCTCGAGATACATGGCCGGGGCGTGCCCACACCCACCGGCACCGTGGTCATCGGCTTGGCCCTGGACGTGAGCGAGCGGCACCGCACCCAAGCGGCCTTGCTGCGCAGCGAGCAACTGCTGCGCGCCGTGATCGATGGCACCACCGACGCCATTTTCGTCAAAGACCAAAGCGGCTGCTACCTCATGGTCAACCAGTCGGCCGCCAATTTCCTGGGCCGGCCCATCGACCAGATCATCGACCGCACCGACCACGATCTGTTCTCGCCCGAGTCCGCCGCGCTGATCCTGGCGGGCGACGAAGAGATCAGGCGGAACGGCTTGACCGTCACCACGGAAGACCGCCTGACCATGCGCGATGGGCGCCGGCTGACCTTCCTGGTCACCAAGGGCCCCTTGTTCGATGCGCAAGGCCAGACGGCGGGCATGTTTGGCATGGCCCGCGACATCACCGCCAACGTGGCCGCCCAAGAGGCCTTGCGCGACAAGCAGGCCTTGCTGGACCGCATGAGCACCCTGGCCAAGGTGGGCGGGTGGAGCATTGATGTCACCACCATGCAGGGCACCCGCACCGATGGTGCTGCACGCATCCTGGACCTTGATCCCAGCCTGCCGGAATCGATGTCCATCACGGATGGCCTGCGCTATTTTCAGGGTGACGAGCGCCGCAAGATTGCCGAGACCATGCGCCGCGCCGTCGACCTGTGCCAGTCCTACACCCTGGAGCTGGAGCTGGTCAGCGACAAGGGCGTGCGCAAATGGATCCGCAGCCAGGGCGAGCCCATTTTGGAGAACGGCAAGGTGGTCCGCGTGGAGGGCGCCATCCAGGACATCAGCGAAGTGCAGCAGGCCCGGCTGGCTTTGCAGGCGCACCAGGAACACCTGGAGCAAACCGTGCGCCAACGCACCGTGGAGCTGGAGACCGCGCGCCAGGAGGCCGAACGCCTGAGCCAGATCAAGAGCGAGTTCCTGGCCAACATGAGCCACGAGATCCGCACGCCGCTCAATGGGGTGCTGGGTCTGGCACAGATCGGCCACCGCGACCACGGCGGATCGGCCCACCAGATTTTTGCGCAGATCATGGACTCGGGTCGCTTGCTGCTGGGCATCATCAACGACATCCTCGATTTCTCGAAAATCGAAGCGGGCAAGTTGCACATCGAGACCCTGCCGGTCAACCTCAAGGAATTGCTGTCCCGCGCCACCGCGCAGTTCCAGGAGCGCGCCCAGGCCAAGGGCATTGGCCTGCACACGCACTTGAGCCCCGAGCTGCCCCTGCTGTGCGACAGCGACCCTTTGCGGCTGGAGCAGATCCTGCTGAACCTGCTGTCCAACGCGGTCAAGTTCACGATGCAGGGCGAGGTGAGTGTGTCAGCCGCGGCGCGGGACGGGCAATTGGTGCTGACGGTGGCCGACACCGGCATCGGCATGAGCGCGCAGCAATTGAGCGAGCTGTTCCGGCCCTTCGAGCAGGCCGATGGGTCCACGACGCGCCAGTACGGTGGCACGGGGCTGGGCTTGTCGATCACCAAGCGGCTGGTGGAGATGCTGGGCGGTGAAGTCCATGCGCGCAGCGAACCCGGCCAAGGCACGCAGTTCGAGGTGGTGCTGCCGCTGATCGCCGCGACCATCCCGGCTGGACTGCGGGCCCTGGCGGCCAGCGAGGGCGGGCTTGGCACCGCCGGCGAAGAACCGGCCGCGCCGCAGGTGGGGCAACGGCTGGCGGGCGTGCGGGTGCTGGCGGCCGAAGACAACCAGGTCAACCAATGGGTGCTGAACGAGTTGCTGCAGATCGAGGGGACGCTGGTCACGATGGTGGACAGCGGCCAAGATGCCTTGGCGTGCCTGGCGCAGAACGGCGAGCAGGCGTTTGACGTGGTGCTGATGGACATCCAGATGCCGGGCATGGACGGCTACGAGACCACCCGCCGCATCAAGGCGATGGCGCCGGATCTGCCGGTGATCGGCCAGACGGCGCACGCCATGGCGGAAGAGCGCAGCAAATGCTTGGCGGCGGGGATGGCGGACCTGGTGGTCAAGCCCATTAACCTGGAAGACCTGGTGAAGACGGTGGGGCGCCATGCGAGGGCGCGCGGGGCAGCTTAGTGTGCTTTTGAGGCGCGCGGGGCGAGGGCTGGGTGGGTACCCGGCAGGGCTTCATGTTGGTGGTCCCGCTTTTCAAGCAGGACTGCCTTG
>PNKV01000008.1 GCA_013822685.1 Leptothrix sp. (in: b-proteobacteria) | reverse complement strand
CGGCAAGGAAAACACCATCATCATCGACGGTGCTGGCGAAGCTGGCGACATCGAAGCCCGCGTCAAGCAAGTGCGCGTGCAGATCGAAGAAGCCACGTCCGACTACGACCGTGAGAAGCTGCAAGAACGCGTGGCCAAGCTGGCCGGCGGCGTGGCCGTGATCAAGGTTGGCGCTGCCACCGAAGTCGAAATGAAGGAAAAGAAGGCCCGCGTGGAAGACGCGTTGCACGCTACGCGCGCTGCCGTTGAAGAAGGCATCGTGGCTGGTGGCGGCGTGGCACTGCTGCGCGCCCGTCAGGCTGCTGGCACCATCACTGGTGACAACGCTGACCAGGACGCAGGCATCAAGCTGATCCTGCGTGCTGTCGAAGCACCTTTGCGTGAAATCGTGGCCAACGCCGGTGGCGAGCCTTCGGTCGTGATCAACGCCGTGCTGGCTGGCAAGGGCACCTACGGTTTCAACGCCGCCAACGACACGTATGGCGACATGATCGAAATGGGCATCCTGGATCCCACGAAGGTCACCCGCACGGCCCTGCAAAACGCTGCCTCTGTGGCCGCGCTGCTGCTGACCACCGAGTGCATGATTGCCGACTCCCCCAAGGATGAAGCACCTGCTGGCGGCGGCGGCCACGACATGGGCGGCATGGGCGGCATGGGCATGGGCATGTAAATGCCAGCCTGAGCTGTTTGACAAGCTCACGTCAGTCAAGAAGGGCCGCAGCGATGCGGCCCTTTTTCATGGGGTGGGCAATGTAGTTGTTTATTCGAGCACCGTTAACCGTTTGAGACAATTCCCACCGGAACAGGCGGTTTGCCCGGGTGCTTGACGCTGCGAGACTCCCGCGGATCAGCGATGTTGCTGTTCTTCCAACGATCACACGGGATTGACCATGAAAAAATTGATGTCTGTTGCTGCCTTTGCAGCCATGACGATGTTCGCCAGCGCCGCTTCGGCCCAAGCTTATGTGGGCGGCACGGTGGGTTTCAGCAACTTCAGCGTTGCTTGCCCTGGCGGCACGAGCTGTGACACTCAAGACACCGCGCTCAAGATTTACGGTGGATACACAGTGGCGCCTCACGTTGCGATCGAAGTGGCCTACATCAACTTTGGCAGCACGACCAGCCGCACCAACATCGGTTCGTTCAACTGGTACACCGTGGACACCACGGCTTTGATCGTCAATGGTGCTTATCGCTGGGATTTCTCTCCCAAGTGGGCTGGCGTTGCACGTCTGGGCCTGGCTAGCGTTAGTTCTGATTTGAGCGGTATCTCTGGCAGCGACTCCGACAGTGCCATCAATCTGTACGCTGGCATCGGCATTGAATACGCCGTGGCCAAGAACGTCAAGATCGTTGGCGCACTCGACCTGACTTCGTTTGAAGTGAGTGGCAGCGATGGTTCGCTGAACTCCGTCAGCGGCGGCGTGCAATTCTCGTTCTGAGTCTGCGCTGACCCTGATCCGACACCCTGCACAATGGCTGCATGAAGCAGTCGTGTGCAAAACAGATACTCACAGGGTGTTGGATGCTGGCCTGGCTGGTGCCGCTGACGTGCGGTGCCCAGCCTGGCGGCCCACCTGATCATTCCACTGAAGAAAACCGCCCCCGCATCGGCCTGGTGCTGTCGGGCGGCGGTGCGCGTGGCTTGGCCCATGTGGGCGTGCTCAAAGTGCTGGAACGCGAGCGCATCCCCGTTGATGTGATCGCGGGCACGTCCATGGGGGCCATCGTGGGTGGGCTGTATGCCAGCGGCCTGTCGGCCGAGCAGATCGAGGCCGAGGTGCTGCGCCTGGATTGGGGCAATGTGTTCGCCAGCCGGGTGGACCGGCGTGAGCTGTCGCAGCGCCGCAAAGAGCAGGACTTCGAGGTCTCACCGCTGCTGGAGGTGGGCATTGACGCCACGGGGCTCAAGGCGCCTTTGGGGCCGGTGTCGAGCCGGGGCCTGGAGTCGCACCTGCGCCGCATGACCTTGCCCTCGCGGCAGTTCACCGATTTTGACCAACTGCCCACGCCGTTCCGCGCGGTGGCCACCGACATGGAAACCGGCAAGCCCGTCATCCTGGGCAGTGGTGACCTGGCCACGGTGCTGCGCTCCAGCATGTCGGTGCCGGGCGTGTTCGCCCCGGTCGAGGTCGATGGCCGCATCCTGGGCGATGGCGGCCTGGTCAACAACACACCGGTCGATGTGGCCCGCGACATGGGTGCGCAACGCCTCATCGTGGTCAACATCGGCACCCCCTTGTCCAAGCGCGATACGCTCAACTCGTTCACGGGCGTCACCGGGCAGATGATCAACATCCTGACCGAGCAGAACGTGCAGCAAAGCCTGCGCACCCTGACACCCAAGGATGTGCTGATCGCGCCCACGCTGGACAACTTGAGCGCCGCCGATTTTGAGCGCGGCGCCGAGTTCGTGGCCCTGGGCCAATTGCAGGCCGAAGCGCTGGTCTTGCGCATGCAAGACCTCAAGCTCAGCGAGGCCGACTACGCGCGCTGGAAGGCCCGCCGCCAACAGAAGATCACGCCCGCGGCACCCTTGAGCTTCGTGCGCTTTGAGGGCAGCAAGCAGACCAAGCCCGAGAGCCGCGACGACATCCTGGAAAGCCGGGCCGGTGAGACCTTCGACATCGCCAAGGCCGAGCGCGATGCCACGCGGCTAGCGGCCACGGGCGATTACCTGCGAGCCGACTACCGGCTGGTGCGCACGCCAGACGGCGCCGAAGGCCTGGTGTTCGACCTGGAAGACAAGCCCTGGGGCCCCAACTACCTGCAGATCGGCCTGGACTTCAGCGCCGACAGCCGGGGCCGAAGCCTGTTCAACCTCAAGCTCGTGCACAACCGCCATTGGCTGGACGAGCATGGCAGCGAGTGGCGTAACTTCCTGAAGGTGGGCACATCACCGGCCTTGGGCACCGAGTGGTACCGCCCCATGGACTGGAAGCTGCCCGATGGCTTGCGCGGCTTTGTGTCGGCCTCTGCCTCGCTGCAAGGCCGGCGCCTGCGTCTGCACGACGACCCCGAGGGGCCGCTGACGGCCGAGCTGGAACGCCGGCGGCGCAGCGTGGGCCTGGACATTGGCACCACCTGGCGCGAGCTGGGCGAGTTCCGCCTGGGTTGGGTGGATGACGTTTACCGCGACGATCCCGAAATCGTCAGCAGCGCTTATGTGGGCCCCACCACGCCCGTGCGCTGGACCGAACGGGGCTGGCACCTCAGCGCCGTGTTCGACCAAATGGACCACGCTTTCTTCCCCACCCACGGCTGGCGGGTGGAGGGCAACTGGATGCAGGGCCGAAGCTTTGGCCGCGGTGCGGCCGCCAGCGGCGACGTGAGCCACTTTGAAGCGCAGGCGCAGGGCGCGTGGTCATGGGGGCGGCACACCGTCAGCGCCTATGGCCGTTTGGGTCTGTCGGATGGCGCAGACCAGGCCACGCCGCGCTATGGCCTGGGGGGCTTTCAGCAACTGTCGGGCTACGAGCCCTTCCAGGTCAGCGGATCGCAGATCGGGCTTTTGCGCCTGGGTTACCAGCAACGCGTGGCCAACCTTTACCTGACCCGCGGCCTGGTGGTGGGCACCAGTGTTGAGCTGGGCAACGCGTGGGATCGCCCGGCCGATCTGGGGGCAGGGCGACTGCGCAAGGGCATGAGCCTGTACCTGGGCGCAGACACCGCTTTCGGTCCGGTGTACAGCGCCGTGAACTACAGCCCCCGCGTCGGGCCGACCCTGATGATCTTCGTGGGTCGACCTTGAACGCGGGCCGCGTCAAACGCGGCTGAGGGCCGGGCCGGCGGTGGCACGCAGGTGGTCCATCAGGTGGCCGGTGATCTTGTTCAAGGGCAGCACCTCTTGCACCGCACCGGCCGCGATGGCCTCGCGGGGCATGCCAAAGACCACGCAGCTGGCCTCGTCCTGCGCCACGCAATACGCGCCCGCATCGCGCATCTCTCGCATGGCGGTGGCGCCATCGGCGCCCATGCCGGTCAGCATGATGCCCACCGCGTTGGGGCCGACCACGCGCGCGGCCGACTTGAACAGCACTTCCACGCTGGGCTTGTGGCGGTTGACGGGATCGCCGTCCTGCACGCGGGCCAGGTAGTTGGCGCCCGAGCGCTCCACGCTCAGGTGCATGCCACCCGGTGCGATGTAGGCGTGGCCAGGAAGGATGCGTTCGCCGTCCACGGCTTCTTTCACGCTGATCTTGCACAGCCCATCCAGGCGCGCCGCGTAGTTGCGGGTGAAGCCCGGCGGCATGTGCTGGGTGATGACCACGGCGGGCGAATCGGCCGGCAGTGTGATCAGCACCTCTTTGGTCGCTTCGGTGCCGCCCGTGGAGGCGCCGATGAAGATGATCTTTTCAGTCGACAGGCGGCCCAGGCTGGCCGACACCGGTCTGGCCACGGCCTTGGGGTCATGAGCATGGGCCGCACCCGGCGTGCTGCCAGCGGCCGGCACATGCAGGCGGTTGATGCGCGCCTTCGAGGCAATCCGGATCTTGTCGGTGATGTCGTCCTGCAGGTGGCGCAGGCCGTCGGCCACGCCGATCTTGGGCTTGGCCACGAAATCGATCGCGCCCAGCTCCAAAGCCTTGAGGGTGACCTCGGCGCCACGCTCGGTCAGCGTGGACACCATCACCACCGGCATGGGCCGCAAGCGCATCAGCTTGGCCAGGAAGTCGATGCCATCCATGCGGGGCATCTCCACATCCAGCGTGATCACATCGGGATTGAGGTTGCGGATCATCTCGCGCGCCACCAGCGGGTCCGCGGCCGCGCCGATGCATTCCATGTCGGGCTGGCGGTTGATGATCTCGGTCAACAGGCTGCGAACCAGGGCCGAGTCATCGACCACCACCACACGTGTTTTTGGCATTGTTGTGCTCCCTGCTCAGAAAAGATCGATCGAACCACCGGCCGCTGCAGGGGCTGCGGCCTTCTGGGCGGCCAGGCGCTCCTGGGCCACGATGGCGTCCGGGTTGCTGGCGGCCAGGCGCTTGACCATGGCTTTGCCGCTTTGCGGAAAGAAGCAGACTTTGCGCGGGTAGATGTCCATCACGTCTTTCGAGACGATGGGGATGCGTTCGGTCTTGAGGTAGTCCATCACGAAGTTGGTGTTGCGCTCGCCCACGTTCAGGCTGCTCATGCCACTGATCACCGCTCCGCCGCCAAACACCTTGGCCTCAAGCGTCATGCGCGAGGCGCCCATCTTCAGCATCTCGTTGATCAGCAGTTCCATGGCGAACGAGCCGTAACGCCCCGAGTCGCTGGCGCCGCCGCCGTTGTCGGGCAGCATGAAGTGGTTCATGCCGCCGATGCGGGCATTGCGGTCCCACAGGCAGGTGGCGATGCACGAGCCCAGCGTGGTCATGATGATGATGTCCTCGTCGTACACGAAGTACTCGCCGGGCAGGATCTTGACGGCCTCGTTCTGGAAGTGCGCGTCGTAGAAGAAGAAGGACGCTTCACCAGGTTTGGTGACGCGCGCCTTGAGGGCGCTCAGGCGATCCTTGCGGACGGCGGCGGCGCCCAGGCTGGCCGCGAAGCCGGGGGGCGGGGTGCCGGAGCGCAGGGCGCTGGCGGGAGTCGTGCTCATCATGGCGAATCCATCAAACCTTGTCGTAGACCGTCTTGCCCCGCAAGAGGAAGAGGTCGCGCGACTCGGTGAAATTTTCGGAATGGCCCACGAACAATTTGCCCTTGGGTCTCATGACCCGGTGGATGCGCTCAAGCACCTTGCGCTGGGTCGGCGCATCAAAATAAATCATCACGTTGCGGCAGAAAACGATGTCGAAGGGTTCCCCCAGCTGCCACTGTTCCTGCATCAGGTTGAAGGGCTTGAACTCGACCATGGACGCCAGCTCGGGCTTGACGCGGATCTGGCCGGCGTTGCTGGCCTTGCCTTTCAAGAAATGCTGGCGCAGGCGCTGCGGGCTCAGGCCACGCGCACCAGCATCGTAGGCGCCGCGCGAGGCGGTGGTCAGCACATTGGTGTCGATGTCGCTGGCGATGATCTTCACGGGGGCATGCAGGCCCACGTTCTCGGCCACGGTCATGGCCAGGGAATAGGGCTCTTCGCCGGTCGACGAGGCACAGCACCAGATGCGGGTGGGCTGCGGCCCGCGGGCGCTCAACCATTCGGCCAGCACCTGGAAATGGTGTTCTTCGCGGAAAAACGAGGTGAGGTTGGTCGTGAGGCAGTTCACGAACTCCTGCCACTCTTGCTGAGCGGAGTTGCCGGACGAGCTCTCCAGCCACTGCAGGTACTGCTCGAAAGAGCTGTAGCCCGTGTCGCGCAGGCGGCGCGACAGGCGGCTGTACACCATGGCCTGCTTGCCGTCATGCAGACTGATGCCAGCGCGCTGGTAGATCAGCGAACGCACACGGGAGAAATCTTTCGCATTGAAAGAAAACTCGCGGTCAGTGACCAAACCCATGGAATCCGACATTGAGGCACTCATTGCAAGTTACGTGAACCGTTGGGCAACCCCACGCAGGAGTCCCGACTTGATATCGGCCAGGCGGACGCATGCTTGAGGCTGAGGCCGGGTAACAACGGACAAGCCGTGGAGTTGGGCCGGGAAACCGTGGCTCATTGGCCCATTGGCCCAAGGCGCCCTGATAGACTGCCCCATGGATCTCTTAGCAGGTATGGAGCCCCCCATCACTTCCAATTTCGCCCCCTTAGCCGCCCTGGAAGGCTCGTTTTGCTCGGGCATGAGGCTGGAGCCTGCGCTGAACCTGCTGGCCCAGGCCGGTTGGGGCCTACCCGAAGGTTTGCCGTTGGGCTCGCAGCCCTGGCTGCAGTCGGTCATTGATGGCTTGTGCGAGATCTCCAGCCGCGATGCGCTCACCGGTCTGTCCAACCGGCGCCTGTTCGAGGCCGCCATCGGCCGCGAGGTTGACCGGGTTGCCCGCATCGGCGAACCGGCTTTGCTGCTCATGGTCGACATCGACCATTTCAAGAAGGTGAACGACACGCATGGCCACGCCGCTGGCGATGTGGTCATCCAGTCCGTGGCCGCTTCTCTGCAAGATTGCGTGCGCCCGATGGACACCGTGGCCCGCATCGGCGGCGAAGAGTTCGCCATCATCCTGCCCAATTGCCCACCCGCCTTCGGCCAGACCGTGGCCGAGCGCGTGCGCCACAAAGTGGCCACATCGCCCGTGGTGGTGATTGGTGGACACGAGCTGTCGATCACGATCAGCATCGGGGGTGCCTTTGCGCCGCAGTGGGTGCGCTCATCGGCCACCTTGTGGTGCGAGCGGGCCGACCAGCAGCTCTACCGCGCCAAGACCGAAGGCCGCAACCGCACCTGCCTTGAAATGCCACCGCTCACGGTGGTCAGCGCCGAAGAGAAAAGTTTGTTATTTGCCGGATTTGCGCAATCCGACTTCATCGACGACTCAGGTCCCATCGACTTTGTGCCGAAAACCACGGAATGACGGTCACCATGTCCAGCCCCACTTCCACCCCTGAAACGTCCAAGCCGGTTGCCACGCCGCGCCTGGCCCGCACCCTGGCGGTCACCAGCGGCAAAGGCGGCGTCGGCAAGACGTTCGTCAGCGCCAACCTGGCCGCCGCATTGGCCCGCCAAGGCTTGCGAGTGCTGGTGCTGGACGCCGACCTGGGCCTGGCCAACCTGGACGTGGTGCTGAACCTGTACCCCAAGATCACGCTGCACGATGTCTTCACCGGCAAGGCGCAGCTGGAAGAGGCCATCCTGCCCGCGCCCGGTGGTTTCTCGGTGTTGCTGGCCGGCTCTGGCCTGGTCGAGTATTCGCGCCTGACGCCCGAAGTGCGCGACCAGCTGCAGCACATCATCGAGACCGTGTCGCCGCGCTTCGATGTGCTGATCATCGACACCGGCGCTGGCATCTCGGATGTGGTGCTGTATGCCGTGTCGCTGGCCCACGAGATCATCGTGGTCGCCACGCCCGAGCCCACCTCCATGACCGACGCCTACGCCACCATCAAGGTGCTGTCGTCGCAGCAGTCGCGCGAGAACCTGCACCTGGTGGTCAACCAGGTCAGCCGTGCCGGCGAAGGCCGTGCCATCTGCACGCAGCTGCAAACCGTGGTCGATCGCTTTGTGCAAGGCGCCAATGGCATGGCGCCCAAGCTCAACTTCCTGGGCGACGTGCCCTCCGACCCGGCCGTGCGCCAGGCCATCCAGAAGCGCCAGTTGCTGATGGAGTTGATGCCCGGCAGCCCCGCCGCCCAGGGCATCGTCCAGATCGCGACCAAGCTCACGCCCCGGTGACCGCTGAAGCCCCGACCCCCTACGAAGTGATGGGCGGCGATGCCAAGTTGCGCGCCCTCGTTGACCGCTTCTACGACCTTATGGACCTTGAGCCCGCCTACAAAGAGCTGCGCCAGGCCCACGGCAGCACCCTGGCCGGTGCGCGCGACAAGCTGTACTGGTTTCTGAGCGGTTGGCTGGGCGGCCCTGACCTGTACGTCGAGCAGTTTGGCCACCCGCGCCTGCGTGCCCGCCACCTGCCTTTTTCCATCGGCATCCTGGAGCGCGACCAATGGCTGGCGTGCATGTTCCAGGCCATGAAAGAGGTCGAGGTCGACCCGGTCTTGGCCGAGCGGTTGGAGAAATCCTTTTTCCAAACGGCCGACTGGATGCGCAACCAGGGCGTTTGAACGCCACTCGCTTATTTGGCGACTTGTTTGCCGACTTTGGATGCGGCTCTCGCCGTCTTGGCCGGCGCAGGGCTCTTGCCCCCCGGGTTCAGCAGCACCACCAGGGCGCCCGCACCGCCATCATCGCCGCGCGCCTGCACAAAGGCCAGCACGCGATCGCTTTGCACCAGCCAGCGGCGCACCTTGTCCTTGAGCACCGGCTGTTTGCCGGGTGATCCCAGGCCCTTGCCATGCACCACGCGCACGCAGCGCCAGCCTTTGGTCTGGGCCTCGCGCAAGAAGGCACCCACGCGCTCTCGGGCTTCGTCGGTGCGCAGGCCATGCAAATCCAGGTGCCCCTGCACCGCCCACACGCCGCGCCGCAATTTGCGGGTCACGTCCTGGCCGACTTCCGGGCGCCGGAACGACAGGGACTCGTCGGTTTCCAGCAGGCTTTCCACGTCGAACTCGTCGGACAGCGACTCGCGCAGCACCGAGGCTTCGTCTTGCTGGCGCAGCTTGGGGACGGGGGCGGGCCGGGTGGCAGTGGAGCCCACCGTTCGGCCGTTGGGGGCCATGGCGTAGACCGGCCCCACCGCGTGCTTGAACAACTCGCGCTCCAGTTCGTGCGCGCGCTGCTGGGCCTCGCGCGCGGCCCGGTCGGCCTGTTCTTGCGCGAGCTTGGCCGCCGTCTCCTTGGCGGCTTTTTTCAAAGCGCGCTTGAGGTCGGCGAAGTCGCTCAGAGGCGTGTTGGTGGAGGACTTGCGGGCTGGGCTCACAGTGCCAAGCCTACCTCAAGCCCGACGCGGTTTTTAAATCACAGCAAACCGCGCTCGGCGAACGACAGGGCGCCTCCTGCGCCCACCACGAAATGGTCCAGCACGCGCACGTCGACCAAGGCCAGGCTGCTCTTGAGCGTTTGCGTCAGCAGCTCGTCGGCCCGTGAAGGCTCCAGCACGCCCGAGGGGTGGTTGTGCGCAAGGATCACGCTGGCGGCGTTCAGCGCCAGCGCGCGTTTCACCACCTCGCGCGGGTAGACCGAGGTCTGGCTGAGCGTGCCCCGGAACATCTCTTCGCAGGTGATCAGCCGCTGCTGCGAATCCAGGAACATCACCGAGAACACCTCGTGGGGCAGGGCGCCAATGTGCATGCGCAGGTAGTCCTTGACCATTTGCGGCGAGGTGAACACCGGCTGCTCGTTCAACTCGCAAGTCATGGCCCGGCGCGCCAACTCCATCACCGCGATCAATTCCGAGCGTTTGGCCGGCCCCAGCCCGCGGATGGCCGACAGCTGCGCCGGTTGAGCCCGCAGCAGGCCTGACAATCCCCCCAGGTCAGTCAGGACTTTTTCCGCCAGTTGCAACACGCCCAAGCCTTGCAGGCCCGTGCGCAGCAGCAGCGCCAGCAGTTCGGTGTCTGCCAGGGCTTGCGGCCCCATGGACAGCAATTTTTCGCGCGGCCGAAGGGCGGCGGGAAGATCTTTCATGGAAACGTTCCCTGATTTGGTGACTCAAACTTAAAATTGTCGTTTTTCCAAACTGAAAGCCCAATCCTCCTGAAGGGTGGGGCGCGCGTCCATGACCTCTGCTGTGCCCACCGTCGTTCCCGGCTCCTTCCTGACCTTGCACTACCGTTTGGCGGGCCCTGATGGCGGCGACATCGTCAATACCTTCGCCGACAAGCCCGCCACGCTGTCGCTGGGCTCGGGCGAGTTGTCGCCCGCGCTGGAGGCCCGCATGCTGGGCCTGCAAGAAGGCACCCGCACGGTGATCGAGCTGGACCCGGGTGAGGCCTTTGGCCCGCGCAACCCGGAGCTGGTGCAGCGCGTGGCCCTGTCGCTGCTGCGCAAGCTGGGCGACATGAACGAAACCTGGGACGTGGGCGATGTGGTCCAGTTCCCCACACCCGATGGCCAAGGGGCTTTCGCCGGCGTGCTGCGCGAAATGGGCCCGGCCGGCGAAGATTGGGCTGTGTTTGATTTCAACCACCCGTTGGCCGGCCAGACGGTCACGTTTGAAGTGCAACTGATTGGGGTGCTGTGATGGGCAAACAGGTCGAAGACGTTTTGCTGGCCGAGCCGCGCGGCTTCTGTGCCGGCGTGGACCGCGCCATCGAGATCGTCGAGCGCGCGCTGGAGCAATATGGCGCGCCCATCTACGTGCGCCACGAGATCGTGCACAACACCTACGTGGTCAACGACCTCAAGGCCAAAGGCGCCATCTTCATCGAAGACCTGGCCGACGTGCCGCCTGGCGCCACCCTGATCTTCAGCGCCCACGGCGTCAGCCAGACCGTGCGCCACGAGGCCGATGAGCGCGGCTTCCAGGTGTTTGATGCCACCTGCCCGCTGGTCACCAAGGTGCACATTGAAGTGGCCAAGCTGCGCCGCGAGGGCTACGAGTTTGTGATGATCGGCCACAAGGGCCACCCCGAGGTCGAAGGCACCATGGGGCAACTCTCCGAAGGCATCTACCTGGTCGAGGACATCGCGGACGTGGCCACCGTGCAGGTCACCACGCCCGACAAGCTCGCCGTGGTCACGCAGACCACGCTGTCAGTGGACGACGCCGCCGCCATCCTGGAGGCCATCAAGCAGCGCTTCCCCAACATCCGCGAGCCCAAGCGCCAGGACATCTGCTACGCCACCCAGAACCGGCAGGACGCGGTCAAGGTGCTGGCGCCCAAGGTGGACGTGGTCATCGTGGTGGGCAGTCCCACCAGCTCCAACAGCAACCGCCTGCGCGAATTGGCCGAGCGCCTGGGCACGCCCGCCTATATGGTCGATTGCCCGGAAGACCTGCAAGAGGCCTGGTTCGAAGGCCGCCCGCGCGTGGGCCTGACCGCCGGTGCCTCCGCGCCCGACGTGCTGGTGCAGCAGGTCATCGACCGCCTCAAGAGCCTGGGTGCCGTCTCGGTGCGCCGGCTGCAAGGCGTGGAAGAATCGGTGCGTTTCCCCTTGCCGAAGGGCTTGGGCGGCACCGGGCTGGACCGGCCATTGCCATCGCAGCGCACGCCCACGTGAATCTCTTTCTCTCTTCTTCATTGAACCAACATGCTTGACATCACCCTGCTGCGCAAAGACCTCGATGGCGTGCTGGCGCGCCTGGCCTTGCGCAAGAACCCGCAGCCTTTTCTGGACGAAGCGCGTTTTCGCACCCTGGAGGCCGAGCGCAAGACCATCCAGTCGCGCACCGAAGAGCTGCAATCGCAGCGCAACAGCCTCTCCAAGCAGATCGGCGCGCTCAAGGGCAAGGGCGAAGACACCTCGGCCGTGATGGCGCAAGTGGGTGGCATCGGTGATGAACTCAAGGCCAGCGCTGAGCGCCTGGACGTGATTCAGGCCGAGCTGCAAGATCTGCTGCTGTCCCTGCCCAACCTGCCGCACGAGAGCGTGCCCGTGGGCACCGACGAATCCGGCAACGTGGAAACCCGCCGCTGGGGCACGCCGCAAACCTACGCCTTTGAGGTCAAAGACCACGTGGACGTGGGCAGCCCCCTGGGCCTGGACTTTGAAACTGGCGCCAAGCTGTCGGGCGCCCGCTTCACTTTTTTGAAGGGCCCCATCGCCCGCCTGCACCGCGCGCTCGCCCAGTTGATGCTGGACGTGCAAACGCAAGAGCACGGCTACACCGAGTGCTACACGCCCTACCTGGTGCAGGCCAAGGCGCTGCAGGGCACGGGCCAGTTGCCCAAGTTCGAACAAGATCTGTTCCACGTCACCTCGGGCGATGGCGATGCCTCGGGCAGCAAGTGGTACCTGATCCCCACGTCAGAGGTCACCCTGACCAATTCCGTGGCCGACACCATCGTGCCCATGGACCAGTTGCCCATCAAGCTGACCGGCCACACGCCGTGCTTCCGCTCGGAAGCGGGCAGCGCTGGCCGCGACACGCGCGGCATGATCCGCCAGCACCAGTTCGACAAGGTTGAGATGGTGCAGATCGTGCACCCGGACGAGAGCTACCAGGCGCTGGAGGCCATGGTTGGCCATGCTGAAGCCGTGCTGCAAAAGCTGGAGTTGCCTTACCGCGTGATGTCACTGTGCACGGGCGACATGGGCTTTGGCGCCACCAAGACCTTTGACCTGGAAGTGTGGCTGCCCGCGCAGAACGCCTACCGCGAGATCAGCTCGGTCTCAAACTGCGAGGCCTTCCAGGCGCGGCGCATGCAGGCGCGCTTCAAGAACGCCCAAGGCAAGAACGAGTTGGTGCACACGCTGAATGGCTCGGGCCTGGCCGTGGGCCGTGCGCTGGTGGCCGTGCTGGAGAACCACCAGCAAGCGGATGGCAGCGTTCGCATTCCTGCTGCGTTGCAACCCTACCTGGGCGGCCAGGAAGTGCTGAAACCGTGATGCTATAATCTGCGGCTTTCCAGCATTGGCTGGACGCTGAACTAGACCCCAGCGAGCCCCGCATACAGGAGAGGTGGCAGAGTGGTCGAATGTACCTGACTCGAAATCAGGCGTACCGCAAGGTACCGTGGGTTCGAATCCCACCCTCTCCGCCAAGAAACGGTTTCGCGCGGTCTCACCAAGACCTCAGTTACCGCCAGAAAGCCCCGTCAACGCGGGGCTTTTTGCATTTGGCGTCCCCAACAGTTGGTGACAAATTGCGGGCTAACCCTTGCGGACAGGCGCCCCACACGGCCACTAAACTGAAGGGGCTCTCAAAGGGAGGGCAGAGCGGGAGGCTCTTTTCCGAGAATGAAGGCGGCCTCCCATTTTTCATCATGAGTTCAGTGGAGAGTAAACATGAAATTCGCATTCAAGACCGCGGTGATCGCCGCCGCCTTCGTCGCCGCCAGTTCGGCCAACGCCCAGTTCTGGCAGTTCCAGTCGGGTTCGGGCGGCCTGACGTTTTCGATGGACGCCTTGTCGGCCCTCAGCGCTTCGGGTTCCTCGGTCGTGACCGCAGCCACCGTCCCCACCATTCCTGGCCTGGACATCAGCGGAGCAGTCAATACTGCGGCTTACACCAAGGCCACCGGCAACGTCAGCCTGACGTTCAGCGACGCCGTCACCAACGGCGAAAATCTGACTTCGCTGCAAGCGGCCAATTCCTTTGTGCAGATCCGTCGCACCACCTTCAACGACGATGAAACCACCACCACGCGGTCGATTTTCATGGCCAACTTCGACGTGAACCTGTCCAACTCCACGATTTCGGCCGATCTGTACTCGCGCACGAATTCCGGCGCACTGGTGAGCTACGGCACGCGTTCCATTTTCGCGGCTGACATGCCTGGTGTGGTCGGTGGCACCCAGGGGGTCATCGTGCCCGTTGTTGGCCCCGGTGGGCAGATCACTGGCGAAGCCAGCGGCGGCCTTGCCGGCAGCTTGCGCATGAACTTGGGGACTGCCGACATCATCCTGGCCGACCTGGGCCTGAACACCTCGGCCACCGACCCGGTGGCGATCCTGGTGCGCACGGCCAACTGGGGCACGACGCAGGCCGCGGGCACCTTCGCAGTGCCCGAGCCTTCAACCTACGCCATGTTCGGCGTGGGCCTGTTGGCCGTGGGTGCCGTCGCTCGTCGCCGCAAGGCCGCCTGAGCCTGATCAGCCTTGACGTGTTCAAGGCTGCCAAAACCGCCCCACATGCTGGGGCGGTTTTTTTTCGCCCCTGCGGCGGGAAATCCGCGCCAGCAGGCGCGTTGGCGCGCCGGATGAAATAATGCTGCTTTTGCACACGCCGTGCAAAACCGCAGCACCCGCCCGGAGAGCGCATGAAAGACCACTACGCCAGCCTTGGCCTGGGCAGCGCCGCAACCCTGGCCGACATCAAGAAAGCCTTCCGCCAGAAGGCCTCGCTCTACCACCCTGACCGCAACACCGCTGACGACGCGGCCGAGCGTTTTCGGGCGGTGCAAGAGGCCTACGACGTGCTGTCCGACACGGCCAAACGCCAGGCCTACGACGACAACCGCCGCCGCAACCTGCTAGACAGCCCGATCGAGACCGCCCGCGACATCTGGCAAAACTATTTCAGCGCCTTGCTTTGACGAACTTCAGCCCCACATGAGCATCTCCCCCTTCTTCCATGAACTGCGCTCGGCCTATCAGGCTGAACTCGACGACCTGGCCTCTGACTCCGAAGGCAAGGATGTGCTGCGTCAGCGCTTGGCCGCCAAGCGCAAGGAGGTCGATTTCTTGCTACAGATGGTCGAGCTGTGCCCCGAGATGGTCGCGGTGGTGTTCCACCAGGGCTTTCGCTTTCCGCAGCCGGTGTTGATGGACCAGTTGCTCAGCCTGGAGCCGGACGATTTCCCCGAGTGGGACAGCCTGGAGAACGTTATTCAGCTGACGCCCTGGGCCCAGGACTTGGCCAAGGTGTTCCTGAAAGAGCCCTCCGGAGGCCGTTTCCTGATCGTGGCCGCGGGCCTGGAATACCTGCACGGCAAGGCCGACCCGGCCCAGGCCGCGCAAGCCGCCGCCGATGATGACCACGAGGAAGACGGCGAAGACCGCGATGCCGATGGCACTTTTGAGCATGACGACAATGAAGACGCCCGCACCCGCGAAGAAGCCGGTGCCGACTGGATGGTCGAGCAAGGTTTCGACCGCAAAGACTGATTGATTGACCGATCGATTGAAGAAAGCACCTTGATGAGCAGCAACCACCTTGCCCTGATCGCCAAAACCCAAAGCCTGATCGCCGCCGGCGACATCGTGGGGGCCGAGTCCGCCCTGGTTGAGCTGGCCGACACCGAGGGCGATGGCGCGTTGATGGTCGTGCTGGACCAACTGCCTCCCAAGGACATCCTGGCCGTCATCCGCGAGTACGACAACTCCAAGGAGTCGATCATCAACCTGATGGTCACGCCGGCCCAGTTCGCCCGCGCGGTCGTGATCGAGAAGCGCTACAAGGACCTGACCCGCACGCACTTGCGTGGCATGGTCAACTCCATCATCTTCCGCGAAGACGCCAATCCGGTGGAGTTCCTCAACGCCGTGGGCGACCTGGAGGGCGGCAGCGAAGCCCTGGCCGACTACTTCGCCGACAAGTGGAGCCGGGTGGAAACCTTCGCCCGCACCGGTAATTTCGACGCCCTGGAGGACGACGGCCAGATGCTGTCCGAGACGGCGCTGTACGCCTCGGCCTATGCCAAGCCCACCGTCGATCAGGACGAAGTGGCCGACCAGGATTGGATGGAGCTGGCGTGGATCCTGCGCTACCAATGCCCCGACCTGTTCATCGAGATGCTGCTGGTGCTGCGCGCCAAATCTCGCGCCTTCGATGCCGGCGAGGAAGAGGCGGACGAAGCCGAAGAGGGCGATGGCAAGGTCGACCTTGCCGACACCGACCGCGGCAAGATCACGCCTGCCAATTTGGAATCGGAAGAAGAGTCGGCGATCTAAATGACGGGCAGTACCTCTTCCGATCCAGCTTCATCCATCGCGCTCTACGACGCACGGCCATTCTTCGAGAAGGCCCTGCAGTACGGCGTGCAAAACGGCATCATCGACCAGGCCAAGCTCGACGCCATCTGCAACGACGCCCCCAAGGGCATGGTGCAGATCGCCAGCTACTTTGGCAGCGAGTTCCTGCAGCCCGAGCTTGAAAAAGCGAAAGACCGGCTGGTGAACCTGGTCAGCCTCTACCTGGAAGAAAGCTGCGGCGGCGACCTGCGCCAGGCCGCCGAATCCCTGCGCGACAACTCTTTCCTGTCGCGCTCCAAAGGGGGCTCGGACATGCTCAAGCGCCTGATCGCCATGCCGCAGACCAGCCACTTCGGCATGAACGAGCGCCACGGCTTCACCGACGACCACATCCCGCAGTTGGCCAAGTGGTCGTTGCGCAGCCTGGCCGATTACCGGGCCGAGTTGGCCCAACGCAGCCACGCGGCGCAGGCCATGGACGCGGCCATCTGGCTGTCCGAGGCCCTGGGCTTCGAAGCCGCCGAGCTGGAAGAGGCCGGTGCCGACGCCGACGCGGTCATCCGCACTGCGCTGCTCGCCATGGCCACCAAGCGCACCGACATGCCCGATTGGGCCGCCTTCGACAAGATGGTGGCCGGCTTGCGCAAGAAGCCCCCAACCACTTTGTCTGGGGGCATCCCGCCCAAGTTGCCAAGCCACCTCAAGCCCGTGGTCGATGAGGCCTGGCAATCGGTCCTGGTTGACCTGCCCAAGATCCTGGATGCCAGCGTGACGCCGCAAAAGCTGTTCCACAAAACGGCGGCTTTCCGGGGCCGCTATTTCTGGATCGAAGATGCCTTGAGCGAGGTGGACCACCACGACCGCTCTGCCTCGGCCAGCTGGAAGAAAGTCACCGCAGGGCACAGCGACGAGGGCTCGCTGATCACCTTGTTCTTGTGCGTGGCCACCGGCACCGCACCCAAGACCATGCTGACCGAACGCGGCGCGGCCACCCTGATCCGCAAGATCCGCAAGACCGGGCTGGACGCCGACCTGGCCAGCCAGTACATCCGCGACCACGCGCCCATGCAGCACCAGGACGACTACGTGCAGTTGTGGCAATCGTTCATCAGCGAGGCGCAGGCCACCTTGAAAAGCGATGCCGATTACGCCCTGAAAGACGCCATGGCGGTGCTGCGCCGCGAGGCCAACGTCTCGCTGACTAGTCCGGCGTGATCTTCCAGAGTTCGCCGCGCTCGCGGTCGGTCACGATGTAAAGGGCGCCGTCCGGGCCCTGGCGCACGTCGCGCATGCGCTGCTTGCGGGCCAGGAGGTGTTCTTCACCCACCACCCGATCGCCCTTGATCTCCAGGCGCACCAGCAACCCCTCCCTGAGGGACCCCAGGAACAGGCTGCCGCGCCAGGCCGGGAAGGCCGAGCCGGTGTAGAACTGCGCCCCCGAAGGCGCGATCACTGGGTCCCAGTAGTACACGGGCGGCTCAAACCCCGGCCGGTCGGTCAGGGCGCCCTCGATGGGTTGGCCCGAGTACTCTTCGCCGAACGACACGAGCGGCCAGCCGTAGTTCTTGCCCCGGCCGATCAGGTTCAGCTCGTCGCCGCCTTGCGGCCCCATCTCGGCGGTCCACAAACGCCCCTGGGCGTCAAAGGCGGCCGATTGGACATTGCGGTGCCCCAGGCTCCAGATCTCGGGTTTCGCCCCCGGCGTGCCCACAAAGGGGTTGTCGGCAGGGGCGGTGCCATCGGGCTTCAGGCGCAAGATCTTGCCCAGGTGGCTGTCGGTTCTCTGCGCGTGCGGCCGCATCTGGGTGTCCGAGCGCTCACCCATCGTCATGTACAGCATGCCGTCCGGGCCAAAGGCCAGCCGCGAACCAAAGTGGAGCCCGCCATCAAAGCCCGGCATGGACTGGAAGATCACCTTGGCCTGCTCGATGCGCGAGCGGTCTTTGGAGAGCACACCGCGCGCCAGGCTGGTGCCGTTGAGGCCGCCGCCGCGTGCTTCGGTGAAAGTCCAGTAGATCAGGCGGTCGGTGGCGAAGTTGGGGCTCAAGGCCACGTCCAGCAGGCCGCCCTGGCCACGCACCTCAACGGGGGGCAAGCCCGCCAAAGGCGGTCCCACCTCGCCCGCGGCCGACACGATGCGCATCGCGCCCACCTTTTCAGTGACCAACAACGCCCCGTCGGGCAGGGGCTCCACGGCCCAGGGGCGGTGCAAGTCCTTGGTCAGCACCGTCAGCTTGAAGGCCACCTTGGCGGTCACGCCCCGTGCGCGGGTCTGGCCGGCAAAGGTGGGGTGTTGGGCCTCGGCGTTGGCCTCGCGGGTTTCCAGTGGGCCCTGCACGGAGGTGGCGTCCTGGCAGGCCGCGGTCAGGCCCACCAGCGCGAGCGTCATGCACAGCACCGTGCGTTTCATCTCAGCCATCCGCCGACCCGGCGCGTGTCCTCGCTTGTCGGCAAATGTTGCTGCCTGTCAGCGTCAGGGTCAGGTTGCCACCATCCCAGACCATCCAGTCCAGATCGATGAATTCGTCGATGTCGCTGGGGGGGATCAGGTCAGCCCGGCGTTGCTTCAGCAAATCAACGCAGGCGACCAAGGCGTCGCGCAGGGTGTCCAGGCGCGTGGGCAGGGCCGGTGGGGGCGTGACGGCGCCTTTGGTGCTGGCACGCGGGCGGCGTGCGCGGGGCCGGGCAGGCCCATTGAGCTCAGACATGGGGAAACTCCAAAAGCTGAGACACGTTAGCACGGCGACGCGGCTTGTTCCTGCTGGATACTCCCGAGATGTCCCTGCATCGCAACCGATTCATCCGCCAGGTCCAGGTTCGGCCACGTTTGTTCATCGCCGCCGGGCTGGCTGTGGCCATCATGGCACTGCTGCCCGCCAGTGTGGTGGAAAGCCTCACCACCCGGATGCTGATTGGCTGGAACGGTGGGGTGGTGCTGTACCTGCTGATGGCCGGCGTCATGATGGCCCGTTCATCACGTGAAAGAATCCGCTGGCGGGCTAACCTGGAAGACGAGGGGCAACTGGTCATCCTGGCCCTGGTCATTGTGGCCGCGGTGGCCAGCCTGGCGGCCATCGTGGCCGAGCTGTCCCTGGTCAAGGACATGGCCCCGGCCACCAAGTTCATGCACATCGGGCTGGCCATCACCACCATCGTGTCCTCCTGGGCATTCACGCACGTGATGTTCGCCCTGCATTACGCCCACGACTACTACCTGGATGGCGAGCAGGGCGCCGTGGGCGGCCTGGACTTCCCGGGCACCCAGAGCCCGGACTACGGGGATTTCGTCTACTTTTCCTTCGTCATTGGCACCTCGGCCCAAACGGCCGATGTCAGCTTCACCAACAGCGCCATGCGGCGGATCGGCCTGGTCCATTGCGTGCTGGCCTTCTTGTTCAACACCACCTTGCTGGCCCTGACCATCAACATGGCCGCCAGCATGATTTGAGGCGGTTCAGCCGGCCACCTTGAACATGCTGACGCGCTCGGCCAGTTGCTGAGCCATTTTTTTCATCGACAAGGCCGCGGCGGCGGTCTCTTCCACCAGGGCGCTGTTCTGATGGGTGGAGCGGTCCAGGTCCTGCACCGCCGAGCCAATGTCGGTGATGCCGGAGTTCTGCTGGCGGGCCGAGCCGGAGATCTCTTCCAGCAGGGTTTTCATGCGCTCCGCATTGCCCACCAGGTCGCCCATGGCTTTGCCCGCAGACTGGGCCACCTGCGTGCTGTCATCGACCCGGCCCATGCTGTCGGTGATCAGGGATTTGATCTCGCGCGCGGCGGTGGCTGATCGCAATGAAAGCGCGCGCACCTCGCCTGCCACCACGGCAAAGCCCTTGCCCTGGTCGCCAGCCCGCGCGGCTTCCACGGCCGCATTCAAGGCCAGGATGTTGGTTTGAAAGGCGATGCCGTCGATCACCGCGATGATGTCGCCGATCTGGCGCGAGCTGTCCTTCACGGCGTTCATGCTTGCCATGACTTGCTGGATGATGGCTTGCCCTTGGCTGGCCGCGTGGGCGTTGTCGCGTGCCAGGTCTGAGGCCGCGCGGCTGTGGTCGGCGCTGTCGTGAGCGGTCTGCGTGATGGCGCTCATGGAGGCCGCTGTTTGCTCCAGGCTGGCGGCGTTGGCCTCGGTTCGGGCCGAGAGCTCCATCGAGCCCAAGCTGATCTCGCTGGCCCCACTGAGCAGTGAGTCGGACGACTGCCGAACCTGCTTCACCAGGCCGCCCAACGAGTCCTGCATGTCGCTCACGCAATGGATCAGTTGGGCGATTTCATCGCGCCCCCAGGCTTTGGGTTCGGTGGCGAGGTTGCCCTCGCGCATCGCGTTCAGGTGCGAGGCGATTTCACGCAGGCCACCGTCCAGCACCTTCTTGAAGGACAAGAACAGGTACAAGGCCGCGGCCACGCACAGCACCATCACGGCGGTGGTGATGTCGCGGGCGCGGGTCATGGCATCGACCCGGGTTTCGATCAGCCCATCCATGTGGCTTGTGGCACGGCTGGTCAAGCCGGCCAGTTGTTCAAGCGCCTGCAGTGCCGAGGCTTGGTGCGCGCGGGCATCGCCCTGCGGTCCTTCCGGGCGCAGCAGGCTGGCTTCCGCCTGTTGCAGGAACACGCTGATCTGCCTGATCGCCTCATCGGCATTCACCTGGGAGCGCGACTCGGTGTTGTAGGCGTACACCTTGTCCAGGCCATCACGGACGGCCTGCAGTTGGCCATTGGCCAGCACCAGCAGCTCCGTCACCCGCCGGATCTGGGCCGGCGTGCTGCCTGAATTGGCCCGCATGGCCGATCCCAACTCACCCAGCTGCGCCAGATGGTCGCTCAGCAAGGGCAGGCGGAACATCGACGCGTCCATCAGGTAGTAGCTGTCGATGTCAGGGTCCAACGTCAGGTTTGAGCCGTCGGTCGAGGCCGCCAGCAGCGTGATCAACTGGTCAAGTTGCCGGGTGTGGGTGTCCCAGACGGTGTCGAATCCGGCCGAGGGCGAGGCGATCTGTCGGTTGGCCTCCACAAAGGCCTGGTAGGGCTTGTTCGTGCCCAGCGTGGCGCCATCGGCAAGTTGTTCCGCGTCAAGCTGTTTCAACAGGGCGGCGACCTGCTGCTGAACCGCGGCCAGGTCGGTCGGTGGCACGTGGCTGACGGACTCTGCCAGGGCCATGGAACGCTGGCGCTGCAAAGCGCTCATCAGTGGCATCACCTGGCGCGCATAGGTCACGCCGATGCGCTCCTTGGCCGAGAACCCGATCATGGCGGCCTTGTCGCCAAAGTACTGCCACGACAGCCAGAACAGCGGGATGGCAAACACCAGTGAAATGGTCAAAGCCTTGGTCTTGAAATCGATGCGCCGAAACAGCCTGACGCCAGGTGCCCAGGCACCGTGGTACCGGAAGAATTCCCATGAGCCACTTGCATCGGGCACCGCGTGCTTGGGGCGCGCAAGATTTTGAGCTGATTCACTGAGCATGGGTCGACCTGGCTTGTTTGTATTGCTTGTCCTATTTTCTGGCGATGTGGCGTTTTGAATAAAGGAAATAGTGCTGCCTTGGCGGCTTTTCTTTTCACAGATCTTTACGGGCCGGCCACAACGCCTTTACCCCCCGCTCGCACCATGGCGTCATGGACAGGTGGCAAGGGCCATCTCCCACAAAGGAAACAAACATGGGCAAGATCGCAAAACTTAATCCCGCTGCCGCCTTGAGGCCATTGGCCATTGGCAGTGCCTTGTTGGTCATTTCGGCCGTGTCGGCTTTCACCATGAGCACCCGGGCCCAGGCCCAGGAGCCCACGGCGACGGCGACGGCGACGGCGGCCAGCGCTTCAGCGCACGGTGAGCGGCCTCATCACCCGGGTCGCATGATGCATGGCCACCGCCACGGCGGTCCGGGCATGGTGCCGCTGGAAGGTCGCCGACTGGACCGCATGCTGGACCAGGTCAAGGCCACCGACGCCCAGCGCACGCAGATCAAGGCATTGGCCAAGTCTGCGCAGGCCGACCTGAAGCCCTTGCATGAAGCAGGGCGCAGCGTTCATGAACAAACGCTGGCCTTGTTCGCCCAGCCCCAGGTGGATGCCGCCGCGGCCGAAAAGCTGCGCCAGCAAGGCTTGGCCAGCCACGACGCCATGAGCAAGCGCATGCTGCAGTTCGCGCTGGATGCCAGCAAGGTGCTGACGCCCGAGCAACGCGCGGAACTGGCCGCCAAGGTGAAAAAACACCACGACCGGATGAAGTCGCGTGGCCAGGCCCATGCTCAGCTTGAGCATTGAGGCTGGAGGGGGCGACAATGCTGGACATGAGCGAGCACATCCTACTGATTGATGACGACCTGCGCCTGAGCGCCATGGTGGGTGACTACCTGCGCAGCCATGGCTACCAGGTCTCCAGCGCCCCCACCCTGGGCGCCGGCCGTGAACTGCTGGCGCGGCAGGCGGTCGACGCCCTGGTCCTGGACCTGATGCTGCCCGATGGCGACGGGCTTGACCTGTGCCGCGAGCTCCGCTCGGCCTCGCGCACACGCGCCTTGCCCTTGCTGATGCTTAGCGCGCGGGGCGAGCCCACCGACCGCATCGTCGGCTTGGAGGTGGGCGCCGACGACTACCTGCCCAAGCCCTTCGAGCCCCGCGAATTGCTGGCGCGCTTGAGGGCCCTGCTGCGCCGCACCAGTGCGGCCGCCCAGGACGACGACGTGTGGCGTTTTGGCCGGCTGGAGATCGATGCCGGCCTGCGCCAGGCGCGCTTGGCCGGCCAGCCTTGCGAGCTGACCTCCTACCAGTTCGATTTGCTGTCCGTGCTGGCCCAGCACCCCGGCCGCGTGCTCAGCCGCGACCACATCATGGACGCGCTCAAAGGTCACCCTCTGGAGGCCTACGATCGGTCGATCGACGTGCACATCTCGCGCATCCGTGCCGCCATCGAAGATGACCCCAAAGAGCCCAAGCGCATCCTGACCGTGCGCGGTGCGGGCTACGTGTTCGCCAAGAAGCAGGACGCTGACACCGAAGCCGCATGAAGACCCTGGCGCTGCGGATCTACCTGACCGTGGTCACGGTCTTGCTGCTGTTCACGTTGGGCACCGGCTGGCTGGCGCAGCGCCACATGGAGCACGAGCGCAACGAGCTCCAGTCCCAGGCCGCCTCCAACGAGCGGGCCGCCGCCTGGGGCGAACTCATCGAGAACAGCCTGCCGCCGGCCAACCAGCCGGAGGGGGACCAGGCGCAGGCCCTGCTGGAGTGGGCGGCGCGGCTGCGATTGCCCTTGGCGCTGGACAATCCCCAGGGCCGCCGCATCGCCACCTCCGACTTGATGCAAGAGCGTTTGCTCCGCCAGCGTGGCTCCCTGATCCGCCTGCAAGAGATTCGCCTCTCCGATGGCCGCGTCTTGTGGATCTTGCGGCCTTCGCTGACGGGCGCCCGCGGGCGTGGGGGCCCGCCCCCCGGCGAGGGTGGACCGCCGCCCGCGGGCATGGGTAGCCCGCCGCACTGGTTTGGCGGGCCCTTGGGCTGGTTGGTGCCGCCACCCTGGTTGCTCAGCGGCGCGCCAGCTTTGATCTTGTCCTTGCTGCTGTTGTTTGTGGCCGTGTCGATTGGTGCCTGGCCAGTGGCCAACCGCCTTACCCGGCGCCTCAAAGCCCTGCGCCAGGGCGTTGAAACCTTTGGCTCGGGCCAGTTGCAGCACCGCGTGGACGTGGAGGGCAAGGACGAAGTGGCCGACCTGGCGCAAAGCTTCAACCAGGCCGCACAGCGCATCGAAGACCTGATCGGCGCGCACCGCAACCTGCTGGCCAATGCCAGCCATGAGTTGCGGTCACCCTTGGCCCGGTTGAAGATGGCTGTGTCCATGATGGCCGAGCTGCCCCCCGAGCGCAGCGACGCCCTGCGCCAGGAAATCAACCAGGACATCAAGGAGCTGGACGCCTTGGTTGAAGAGGTGCTGCTGGCCAGCCGCCTGGACGCCAAATCCGAACTGGACCGCCAGCCGGTTGACTTGGTGGGCCTGGCCGCCGAAGAGGCGCGCCGTGTGGGCGCCGTGCTCGAAGCCGACGAGGCCGCCGGCCAAGTGGTGAAGTTCGACGAACGGCTGGTGCGCCGCGCGGTGCGCAACCTGCTGGAAAACGCCAAACGCTATGGTGGCGACCGTGAGCCCATCTTGCTGCACGTGGCCGCCGGCCCTTTGCTGGTCGAGATCAGCGTCAGCGACCGAGGCCCTGGCGTGCCGCCCGAAGAATGCGAGCGCATCTTCGAGCCCTTTTACCGCTTGCCTGGGCACTCGGAGCACGCGGGTGGCGTGGGCCTGGGTTTGAGCCTGGTCCGCCAGATCGCCCAAAGGCATGGCGGCCAGGTGCGCTGCGAAGCCCGCGAAGGCGGGGGCAGCCGCTTTGTGATCACACTGCCGAAGCAGCCCGCCCAATGGCCAGATAGTCCAGGCCCGAAGCCTTGACCAGGCTGGGCTCATAGAGGTTGCGCCCGTCGAAGATGACGGGCGTTTTCAAGCTGGCCTTGATCTGGGCGAAGTCGGGGCTGCGGAATTCCTTCCACTCCGTGACGATGACCAGGGCATCCGCCTCTTGCAATGCGCCCATGGGCGAGTCAGCGTAGCTCAGGCCGGGGTGCTTGCCAAAGATGCGCTGGGCTTCTTCCATGGCCACCGGGTCGTAGGCGGTGACCGTGGCCCCGCGCTTGAACAATTCTTCCAGGACCACGCGGCTGGTGGCCTCGCGCATGTCGTCGGTGTTGGGCTTGAACGCCAGGCCCCACACGGCGAAGCGCTTGCCGGTCAGGTCTTGCCCAAAGCGCTTGGTGACCTTGTTGACCAGCACCATCTTTTGCGCATCGTTGGCGTCTTCCACGGCCTGCAGCACTTTCAGGTCCTGCCCTTCGCCACTGGCCGTCTTGATCAGGGCCTTGACGTCTTTGGGGAAGCAACTGCCGCCGTAGCCGCAGCCGGCATACAGGAAATGGAAGCCGATGCGTTGATCAGAGCCAATGCCCTGGCGCACGGATTCGATGTCGGCGCCCATCTTCTCGGCCAGCAGGGCCAGCTCATTCATGAAGCTGATCCGGGTGGCCAGCATGGCGTTGGCGGCGTACTTGGTGAGCTCGGCGCTGCGCACGTCCATCACCAACACTTTGTCGCGGTTGCGCGAGAAGGGCGCGTACAGGGCGCGCATCAGCAAGATGGCTTGCTCGTCGTCGGCGCCCACCACGATGCGGTCTGGGCGCATGAAATCTTCAACGGCGGCGCCTTCTTTCAGAAACTCGGGGTTCGAGACCACCGCGAATGGAGTGGTGCTGCCCCGCTTGGACAGCTCGTCCGCGATCGCGGCGCGCACCTTGTCGGCCGTGCCCACGGGCACCGTGCTCTTGTCGACCACGACTTTGTAGTCGGTCATCAGGCGGCCGATATTGCGGGCGGCGGCCAGCACATATTGCAGATCGGCCGAGCCGTCTTCATCGGGTGGGGTGCCCACGGCGATGAATTGCAAGGTGCCGTGCGCCACGGCGCGGGCGATGTCGGTGGTAAACGCCAGGCGGCCGGCCTTGACGTTGCGGGCCACCACCAGATCCAGGCCGGGTTCGTGGATGGGAATGCCACCCTCTTCCAGGATGCGAATCTTGTTTGGATCAACGTCCAGACACAGGACGTCATTGCCCATCTCTGCCAGACAGGCTCCGGTCACCAGGCCCACATAGCCGGTGCCAACAACTGATACTTTCATGGACGCTCGAAGGTTGATTAAGACACTGACTGCATTCTGTCAGAACACCAGCCAGTGTCACCCCCTCTTCTTTACGCCATGAACCCCAAGTTACGGGTTGACACGTCGAAATTTGCGATGTTTGGGGCGATGCCCACGCCGCCACCGCTTCCGGTGAGGCTTGATTCAGGCACGTCCATCCATTTGCCCAGCGTGTAGACCACCTGATCAACCGACTGAGAAGGCAGCAGCACGCCGTTGGTCAGCAGATGGGCGCTGAAATAAGTGCCTTGGTCGAAGGGGCTGAAATCCGGGAAGCGGCCATACATGTCGCCGCCTTTCACGCTGCCGCCGAAGACAAAGTGGTGGCCACCCCAGCCGTGGTCGGTGCCGTCGCCGTTGTTGTTCAGTGCCCGGCCAAAGTCCGAGGCGGTGAACGAGGTCACGTTCGAGCGCATGTCCTGGCCGCCGGGCATCTTGGAGAGCGTGTCGTAAAAATAAGCCACACCATGGTCCAGTCGGGCCATCAGATCGTTGTGGCCAACCAGCAGGTTGTCATGGGTGTCAAAGCCGTTCAGGGTCACCATGAAAACCTGGCGCTTGGCGCCAATGCCGGTTGCGCCCCTGGCGGCGATCATGCGGGCCACCACTTGCAGTTGCTGCGCCAGAGGATTGAGCGTGCTCAGGCCGGTGTTGGGATCGGTGTATTTCAGCAAGGGGTCGCTGGCGCTGGTGGTCGCGCCCGGGGTTCCCCAGGGCGCCTGCGCGGCCGAGGGCAGGGCGCTGAGCAAAGTGCTTTCCACGCTCAGCGCCCGTTGAACGATCTTGGTGTAATCCTGGGCCAGCACGTCGGAGCTGGTGGGGGTGGACGCGATCTTGCGCACCGCCTGGTAAACCGCTGCGCTGCCGTAGGTGCTGCCTTCACCGGCCATGCGGCTCAGGCCCGATGTGCTCAGTTGGTAGGGCATGACTTGCTTGCCCGACAGCCACACCGATCCCCCATTCACCCCAATGCTTGAGAAGGTACCCACCGTGTTGCGCGACATCAGGCTGTCCATCATCAGGCCGCCCCAGCCTGCCACGGTGCCCTCAGTTCCGAACGATTGCCACATCGATTGCTGGTCGTTGTGTGAGCCCAGATTGGTCGGCACCGGGAAACTCAGGCTGAACAGGTCGATCTTGTTGGTGGGGGTGATCAAGGGCCCCACATTGGCGATCACGGCTGCCTTGCGGTCCACGTACATGTCGCGGATTCGCTTGAGTTGCGGGTGCAGGGCAAAAGATTTGAAGTTGCGTTCGGTGTTGAAGCCTCCCGCGTCCCTGACGGTGATGGGCAGCAGGTCGGAGCGCTTCAAGGCAATCGACAAGGCGCCCGGCACCGGCGTGCCTCCATTGGCCACGGTGGCCGCGTTGGAGTCACGCGCCACGCTGTAGTAATACCAGGAGGCCTCATCGGTGGGAATGACGGTGTTGTGGGCATCATTGCCCCCGTTCAAGAATATGCACACCAGGGCTTTGTAATCGGTCGTGCTGCTCGATTGCGCAGAGGCGACGCCCATCGAAGCCAGGTTCAAGGCCCATGGCGTGGTCAGGCCAGCGGCGCCCAGCACGCCAGCTTGTTTCAGAAATGATCGACGTTGGTTGGTGCTCATGTTGGCAACCTCATTTTTGAATCAGGAATTCTGGTGACACGGCGGTCATCAGGATGGCGGCATTGACACGCTTGTCCAGCGCGCTGTTGATGTCCGCCGTGTTGGTGCCGGTCTGGTTCAGCGCAGGCACGGGGATGGTCAAGATCGCGGCAGTGATGTCCTTGCGCAAGGTCTGGCTCATGATCCCGCCCAGCAAGCGATTCGACAGGTCGGACACCAGGTCATCCGGGGTGTTCGCCAGGGCCCGTTGATCTGTCAACACCAGCCGCACGCCGGTTTGGTTGCTCACTTTGCCAATGCCGTTGTTGAGCACCGACATCACGGCGTTGACATACCCCGTGACGCTGATTTCGCTGGTGATCTGCATCTCCGGCAGCACCATGCCCAGGGATGCGCTCTTGCTTTGCGACAGCACGTAGCCCGGGCGGAAGAAGTTGAACACTGAAGGCGAATTCCAGGGCGACTGCCCAAAGGATGACGAGGCGTCGCCCGTGGATGTGATGCCCACGTTCTTGAGTCGTTGGGAGCCGGCTTTCAAGCCAGGGCCATCAAAGTTGAACGCCCGCAGCAGTGCGGTCAGGCGCAAGACAGGCTCACGCAATTTGCCATCGGTGTCCAGTGCGCGGTAGGGCGATCCCAGGGCTTCCGCGTCCATGAGGATGGCTTTGACGACTTCCTTGATGTTGCCGTTCGTGGCCACGAATTTCTGGGCCACACGCGAGACATAGTCTGGGCTGGGGTTGCTGGTCACCAGGCGTTGAATCAACTGCCGGCTGAAAAACGGCGCCACGTTCTTGTGCTTGGCCAAGGTGTCCAACGCGATCTTCAGGTCGGCTTGTGGGTCCGAGCTGGAGCGTGCAGGCAAGCTGACCTTGAGGAAGGATGTGGCCGATGTGGAATGGTAGGCCGGGTAGGGCACCATGGGCCGGTAGGCGCCCTCGGGGTCCAGGCAACTGGTCACACCCAGGAAACAGTCGTACTCGGTCTGGCTGGCATAGGCTGTCCCTCGGTAAAAGCCCCAGCCCGTGAAGATCTTGGCCAAGCCTTGCACGTCTTCGCTGGTGTAGCTGGGTTTGGGTTGGCCATTGCTTCCCATCACTGGCGTGCCATCCATGTTCAGATCATGCAGGCCGATCGAGAACAGCTGCATGACTTCCCGCGCGTAGTTCTCATCAGGGATGCGGCCGGTCGAAGGGTCTTCCTTCTGATTGCCCCGGAAGGTGAGGTACATGCCCATGGCAGGGCTTTTGCTGACTGCCTCCAACAGGGTGCGGTAGTTCGACCAGACATTGGCATTGAGGGTGTCGATGTACCCCGCCACCAATGTCGGACGCGCCCTGACGTCGGTGTTGTACAGCGAGACGACGAAGATCTCTGACAAGGCGAACACCACGCGTTGGCGCAATTGCGACGGGTCGGTCAGTGCTCGGGTGTAAAACCCCTCCACCACCTGGTCGGCGCGGTTGGGGTTGCCCGGTTCTTCGGCATCACGCTGCTCCATGAAGGAGCGGTAGGTCGTCTCCGGCGCCATCGCAAACTGCTCGTCCAACCACGCGGTGTAGCCGATGGTGTTCAGACGGGCGACGTCGGCCTCGGTGGGGCCAAAGGTCGCGTGGTTCAGGAAGCGCCAGGCGTCGGAACGATTATTGGGAAAATCCGCTTCGGCTTCACCAACCACGCACCCGCTGCCACTCAGCAGCAGTGCGCACATGCCAATGCAACCCAACCACCGGCCGATCATTCCTATTTTCACTGCACGCTCCCAATGCCACGTTTAACGTCAGCAAAGCGTAGCGGCATGGCTTTTCAGGACAGAGAGTGGTTGTCACTAGTTGTGACACCTCTGCACGCGCCGGCGACCAAATGGCACGTTTTCCCCCGTGAATGAGGGGGTCAGGCTTTCATGGCAAACCCGATTAACGCGGTTTTCACGCTCATGTGGTGAAATAGGTCCGGTACCAATCCACGAACTTGGCAATGCCCTCCGCCAAAGATGTCTCGGGGTGAATGCCGGTCCAGGTGGTCAGGGACTGGGTATCCGCATAGGTGGCCACCACATCACCTGCCGCCATGGGTTGCAGATCCTTGATGGCCGGCTGGCCCAGGGCCTGTTCCAACGTCTCAATGAACTGCAGCAGCGCCACAGGTTCGCTGTTCCCGATGTTGAAAATCCGGTAGGGGGCCCAGGACGCTGAGGACGAGGGCTGTTGGCGATCAAAATCGGCCTGGGCCGTGGGCGGGCGGTCCAGGGTGGCCAACACGCCCGCCACGATGTCATCAATGAAGGTGAAATCGCGCTGCATCTGGCCGTGGTTGAACACCGTGATGGGCTTGCCCGCCAGGATCGCGCTGGCGAACAGCATCGGCGCCATGTCCGGGCGTCCCCAGGGGCCGTACACCGTGAAAAAACGCAGGCCGGTGGTGGGCAAGCCAAAGAGGTGGCTGTAGCTGTGCGCCATCAACTCGTTGGATTTCTTGGTGGCGGCGTAGAGGCTGACCGGGTGATCCACCGGGTCGGTCTCTGCAAAGGGCATCTTGACATTGCCGCCATACACGCTGGAGCTGCTGGCATACACCAGGTGCTTGATCTGATGGTGCCGGCAAGCCTCCAGCATGTTCACAAAGCCCACCAGGTTGGACTGGACGTAGGTCTGAGGGTGCGTCAGCGAGTAGCGCACGCCGGCTTGGGCCGCCAGGTGAACGACGGCATCGAATGGCTCTGAAGCCATCAAGCCCGACAAGCTGTCGGCGTCGGCGATGTCAAGCGGCAAAAAGCGGAAGGGCGCGCTTGGCGCTTGACGGGCTATTTCAGCCAGCCGGTCTCGTTTGAGCTTTGGGTCGTAATAGTCGTTGAGGTTGTCGATGCCGACCACCGCATCGCCCCTGGCCAGCAAGGCCAGGGTGGTGTGCATCCCAATGAAGCCGGCCGCGCCGGTGACCAGAACTTTCATGCGCGCCCATCAAGCACGCGCATCACCCCAGCGCAAAGCGGTGGACTCGTCGCCCTGGTAGGTGGTGTTGCCATGCCGGTCGACACTGTACTGAGGCGATGCCACGACCTCGTTGAACGTGGCATCTTCATTGAGTCGGGTGTACTCGAACAGCACGCTGCGCACCACGGTGCTGTTCTTGCGCAAGCGGCAGCCGTGGCCAATCCAGGTCGGGCCCTGGATGGTGACGCCCGACTCGATGCACGAGCCCGAACCGATGTACACAGGGCCGGTGATCTTGACGGTGTCCCAATCGATCTTCGTGTTCAGGCCGACCCACACGCCGGGACGCACTTCGGTGCCAGGCATGTCCATCTGAGCGATCTCACCGCGCAGCACGCGCTGGCACACCGACCAGTAATCGCTCACGCGGCCGATGTCGATCCAGTTGAAATGTCGGCTTTGGGCAAAGAAGGGCAGGCCACGTTCGGCCAGCAGTGGGAACAGCTGGCTGCCGATGTCGAACTCGACGCCCTGCGGCACCATCTCCAGGATTTGCGGCTCGAAAATGTAAATGCCGGTGCTGGCCAAGTTGGACTTGGCCTCTTCGGGGCTGGGTTTTTCCTGGAACGAGGTCACCCGGCCTTGCTTGTCCGACACCACGATGCCGTAGTTCTTGACCTGGTCCTTGGGCACTTCCAGGGCCACCACGCTGGCCATGGCCTTTTTCACCTTGTGCTCGAAAAGGGCGGCGCTGATGTCCAGGTCGATGATGGCGTCACCGCACATCACGATGGTGGTGTCGTCAAAGAAGCCGCTGAAATCCTGGATCTTGCGCATGCCGCCGGCGGAACCCAGCGGACGGGGGACGATTTCGCCATGTTCGCGGGCGCCCTCGTGCGAGTAACCAATCTCGACGCCCCAGCGGTGCCCGTCTCCAAAGTAGTTTTCAATCTTCCAGTGGTTGAAAGCCACGTTCACCATGATTTCCTTGATGCCATAACGCGCCAAGTGCTCAATGATGTATTCCAGAACTGGTTTGCCCAGGATGGGCACCATGGGCTTGGGTGTCTGCTTGGTCAACGGCCGCACGCGTGTGCCTTGACCGGCTGCCAAAATCATTGCTTTTGCCATGCTGCTGCTCGTACCAATGGATCCATGTTGATATGGGGTAGCATCATGCAACAAGTGGACCAATCTGGTGCATGTAATCGCCGACACCCCCCAGATGTAGGGCCTGCAGGTGAAGGGGGCGATGGGCATAATTCCAACAATTGGGCCAAAACCTTTGGGTTGTTCACATGATTTTCATCACAGGCGGCGCCGGGTTCATCGGTGGCAATTTTGTCCACCACTGGTTTGAGCGTCTGGTCAAACTCGGGCTCCCGCAGGAGCCCGTGCTCGTTTTTGACAAGCTCACCTACGCTGGCAATCCGCTCACGATCAAAGCGCACCTGGATGCGGGGCGAGCCACCTTGGTTCAGGCCGACATTGCTGATCGCGACGCCGTGCGCCAAGCCTTGGCGCAGCACAAGCCCAGGGCCATCCTGCACTTTGCGGCCGAAAGCCATGTCGATCGCTCCATCCATGGGCCTGGCGAATTCATCCATACCAACATGGTGGGCACTTTCAGCCTGCTTGAGGAAACCCGTGCCTATTGGGGTGCCATGAGCGCCGCCGACAAGGCGGATTTCCGTTTCTTGCATGTGTCCACGGACGAAGTCTATGGCTCGCTCAGCGACACGGATCCTGCCTTCAACGAGACCACGGCTTACGCTCCCAACAGCCCCTATTCGGCCAGCAAGGCCGGCAGCGATCACCTGGTTCGGGCCTACCACCACACGTATGGTTTTCCGACGTTGACCACGAATTGCAGTAATAACTACGGGCCTTACCATTTCCCGGAGAAGCTCATCCCCTTGATGATCCTCAATGCCCTTGACGGCAAACCATTGCCTGTTTATGGCGACGGCTTGAATGTGCGGGACTGGCTGTTTGTGCGCGACCACTGCGAGGCGATCTGCCAAGTCCTTGAAAAAGGACGCCTCGGCGAAACCTACAACGTGGGCGGCAAAAACGAAGTCAAGAACATCGACGTGGTCACCACCATCTGCCGCAAGCTCGATGCGCTGCGCCCCAAGGCCTCCGGCAAGTACGAAGACCAGATCACCTATGTGACCGACCGCCCTGGCCATGACCGCCGCTACGCCATCGATCCCAGCAAGATCGAACGCGAGATCGGTTGGCAGCCGGCCGAGACCTTCACCTCGGGCATCGACAAAACGGTTCAATGGTTCCTGGACAACACCGAATGGATTGACGCGGTCCGCTCCGGGGCTTACCGTGATTGGCTCAACACCAACTACCAAAGCCGAGTGGCCTGAGCACCATGAAAATCCTTTTGCTGGGCAAAGGCGGGCAGGTTGGCTGGGAGTTGCAGCGCTCGCTGGCGCCGCTGGGTCACGTCACCGCACTTGATTTTGAGTCTGCAGGCCCCGAGGCCGCGCCCCACCTCAAAGCTGATTTCAGCCACCCCGAGCAAGTGGCGGCGATCGTGCAGGCGGTCAAGCCCGATGTGATCGTCAATGCCGCGGCCCACACCGCGGTCGACAAGGCCGAGAGCGAGCCTGAGTTGGCCCGTGCCATCAACGCCACCGCGCCTGGTCTGATTGCCATCGAGGCGGCCAAGCTGGGCGCGCTGTTGGTTCATTACAGCACCGACTACGTCTTCGATGGCAGTGGCTCTGAGGCCCGCAACGAGTCCAGCCCCACGGCCCCCTTGAGCGTCTACGGCCGCACCAAGCTGGAAGGCGAACAGCTGATCCAGCAAAGCGGCTGTGCGCACTTCATCTTTCGCACCAGCTGGGTGTACGCGGCGCGGGGCGGCAACTTCGCCAAGACCATGCTGCGCCTGGCGGCTGAACGCGACCAGCTCAAGGTCATCAACGACCAGATCGGTGCGCCCACCGGGGCCGATCTGCTGGCTGATGTCACGGCGCACGCCATCCGCGCTTTTCGCCAGGCCCAGCGCCCGGACTTGAGTGGCCTGTACCACTTGGTGGCGCAAGGTGAAACCAGCTGGTTCGACTACGCCCGCTTTGTCATCGAGTGGGCGCGGGCCCATGGCCAAGCCATCAAAGTCGCCCTCGAGGCCATCGAATCAACGGGCACGGCGTCTTATCCAACGCCAGCGCAGCGTCCGCTTAATTCGCGTCTGGACACCACCAAGCTGCAGCGAACGCTGGGCTTGACCTTGCCCCACTGGGAGCAAGGTGTTCAGCGCATGCTCACCGAAATCACAGGGAAGTAACCCCTCATCATGACTCTCGCGACACGCAAAGGCATCATCCTGGCCGGCGGCTCCGGCACGCGCCTGCACCCTGCCACGCTGGCCATCAGCAAGCAATTGCTGCCGGTCTATGACAAGCCCATGATTTATTACCCGCTCAGCACCTTGCTGCTGGCGGGCATCCGCGACATCCTGATCATCAGCACGCCGCAAGACACGCCGCGTTTTCAATCGCTGCTGGGCGATGGCAGCCAGTGGGGTGTCAACCTCAGCTACTGCGTGCAGCCCAGCCCTGATGGCCTGGCGCAGGCCTTCATCCTGGGCCGCGATTTTGTTGGCAACAACCCCAGCGCACTGGTTTTGGGGGACAACATCTATTACGGCCATGACTTGCAGGGCCTGTTGATGGACGCCGCTGGGCAGCCCGATGGCGCCAGCGTCTTTGCCTACCATGTGCACGATCCCGAGCGCTATGGCGTGGTCGATTTCGACACTAACAAGCGCGCCCTGAGCATCGAAGAAAAACCCAAGGCCCCCAAAAGCAACTACGCCGTCACCGGCCTGTACTTTTACGACAAGCAGGTGTGCGACATCGCCGCCGAAATCAAGCCCAGCCCACGTGGCGAGCTTGAGATCACCGATGTGAACGCCATGTACCTCAAGCAAGGGCAGCTCAATGTGCAGATCATGGGCCGGGGCTATGCCTGGCTCGACACCGGCACCCACGACAGTCTGCTGGAAGCCAGCCAGTTCATCGCCACGCTTGAAAAGCGCCAAGGCCTGAAGGTGGCTTGTCCTGAAGAGATTGCTTTCCGCTCAGGCTGGATCAGCGCCGAGCAGGTCAGCAAGCTGGCCCAGCCCATGCTCAAGAACGGCTATGGCCAGTACTTGCTCAAGGTCATCAACGAGCAGGTGTTCTGAGCATGAAGCTGATCCCCACGCGCATCCCTGATGTCGTCATTGTCGAGCCCGCTGTGTTTGGCGACGACCGCGGCTGGTTCATGGAAAGCTTCAACCAGCAGCGCTTCAATGCCGAGCTGGCCAAGCTGGGCTTGCCGGCGCCCCGGCCTTTCGTGCAAGACAACCACTCGTGCAGCAAGAAGGGCGTGTTGCGAGGCCTGCATTACCAATTGCCGCCCAGCGCACAAGGCAAGCTGGTGCGGGTGGTGCAAGGCGCTGCATTCGACGTGGCCGTGGACATCCGGCGTGGTTCGCCCACGTTTGGTCAGTGGGCAGGCGTTGAACTGTCGGCGCAAAACAACCGGCAGCTGTGGGTGCCTGAAGGCTTTGCCCACGGCTTTTTGGCGCTGGCGGACGACACGCACTTCTTGTACAAGACCACCGATGTCTATGCCAAGGATTGCGAGCGGGCCATTGTTTGGGATGACCCAGACATCGGCATCGATTGGCCCTTGGCCGGGTTAACACCCGGTCTTGCTGCCAAAGATGCACAGGCCCCGCGTTTAAAGGATGCGGATTATTTCTAGCGCTGTATTGCGCTCGGCATAATCCCGGCATGTTGTCCTCCATGCCACGTGCCCCGGCAAGCTCACCTTCCAGCTTCTGGCGAAATCTCCTCACCTACGGCCTCATCATTGGCTTTGCGGTGTGGTGCGTGATCGGCTTTCACCGCGATCTGTCCAAGATCAGCCTGGCACCCTTGATTGCAGGCTGGCCTGCAGTGCTGGCGGCCACCGCCTTGTCCCTGCTGAACTACGCCTTGCGCGTGGTGCGCTGGAAAATGTATTTGACCCGGCTGGGGCATGCGCTGCCCTGGCGCTTCGTGTCGCTCACGTTCATGTCGGGCTTTGCCTTCACCTTGTCGCCCGGCAAATTGGGTGAGATGGTGCGGGCCCGTTATTACCAGCCTTTGGGCATTCCCGTTTCCGGCCTCATGGCCGGCTTTTTCGTAGAGCGCCTGCTTGACCTGCTGGCCATGATTTTGCTGGCCGTGGCCGTGCTGGCCGAGTTGCAGGCCTACCGGCAAGCGCTGTGGGTGGCCATTGGCCTCGTGACCGGCTTGATGGCCATGCTGGCATTCACGCCCTGGCCCTGGTTGGCACAGCGCATGGCCAACCACCGCTTGGCTGGCGGCAAGCTGCTGAAGGCGGCGCAGTCGGTGGTGACCATGCTGGGCAGTGCGCGCCAGTTCCTCACGCCCGGCATTTTGTTCATGAGCCTGTCCCTTGGCTTGTTGGCCTGGGGCGCCGAAGCCGTCGGGCTCAAACTGGTGGGGGATGTGATTTCCCCCACGCCCTTGGCGCTGTCATCGGCCATGGGCATCTATGCCATTGCCATCATCGTCGGCGCGCTGTCCTTCCTGCCCGGCGGCCTGGGCAGCACCGAAGCCGTCATGGCCAGCTTGTTGTATGCCCATGGCTACCAGCTGCCCGATGCCATCCTTCTGACACTGGTGTGTCGTCTCTTGACGCTGTGGTTGGCCGTGCTCATCGGCTGGGCCTGCGTGTGGGTTTTGCGAGGCCAAAGGTAAAAGTTTCATGTCCCCAATTCAATCGACCCCGCTGTGCGTGGACCTGGATGGCACGCTCATTCACAGCGATTTGCTGTTCGAGTCTTTTCTGCTGCTGGTCAAGCAAAACCCCTTGCTGCTGCTGTTGGTCCCTTTTTGGTTGCTGGGCGGCAAGGCGAGGTTGAAGGCCGAGATCGCCAGCCGTGTGCAGATCAATGGCGCCGCCTTGCCTTATTCCGAAGCCTTCCTGGCTTGGCTCAAGGGCCAGAAAGAACAGGGGCGCGAGATCTGGTTGTGCACCGCGTCCGACCAACGCCTGGCGCAGGCCGTGGCCCAGCATGTCGGCCTGTTCAACGGTGTGCTGGCCAGCGATGGGCACACCAATCTGTCGGGCAGCAACAAGGCCAGCCAACTGGTTCAGCGCTTCGGCGAAAAGGGCTTCGACTACTGCGGCAACCACCACGTCGATCTCAAGGTGTGGCAGCACGCACGCGCAGCCATCGTGGTCAACGCCGGGCCAGGGCTGGAAGCCAGTGCACGCGCCTGCACGCAGGTTGAGGCCGTTTTCCAGCCGCCCAAATCGGGCATCAGGGTGGCGTTGAAGGCCTTGCGTGTTCACCAGTGGGCCAAGAACGCGCTCATCTTTGTGCCGCTGGCTGCTGCACACCGCCTGGGTGACATGCCCACTTTGGTGGCGGGCCTGGTGGCGTTCGCGTCGTTCAGTTTGTGCGCCTCGTCGGTCTACCTGCTCAATGACATGCTGGACCTGGAGGCCGACCGCCAGCATCCCCGCAAATGCAAGCGGCCTTTCGCGGCGGGCACGCTCAGCCTGCTGTTCGGCTTGTTGGCCGCGCCGGCCTTGTTGTTGATCTCACTGGCGCTGGCACTGACCTTGCCGCTCAAGTTCCTGGCGGTGCTGGGGGCTTATTACCTGGTGACGCTGGCGTATTCGTTCGGCTTGAAGCGCCTGGTCATGATCGACGTTCTGACCTTGGCCGGTCTTTACACCGTGCGCATCGTGGCCGGTGCGGCGGCCACCGACATCCCGCTGTCGTTCTGGCTGTTGCTGTTTGCCATCTTCATTTTCCTGAGCCTGGCCATCGTCAAGCGCTACGCCGAACTGCACGCCATGCGCAAGCAGGGCCAGCTCAAGGCCAGCGGGCGCGGCTACCAGGTGGAAGACCTGGCCTTGCTGCAAAGCTTGGGCGGCTCTTCCGGCTACATCAGCATCCTGGTGCTGGCCTTGTACGTCAACTCACCAGACATCGCCGTCTTATACAGTCATCCCAAGATGGTGTGGATGCTGTGCCCGATCATGCTGTATTGGGTCAGCCGGGTGTGGATGCAGACTCACCGCGGCCACATGCACGACGACCCACTGGTCTTCGCCCTGAAAGACCGGATCAGCTTGCTCACCGGTGTGGCTGCCGCAGCGGTGCTGTGGCTGGCCGTCTGACGAATCAAGGCATGGCAACCCAGGCGGTCACCTCGTGGGGCCGGGTCATGAGCCCAGAGCAGCAAGTGCTGGGCATGCCCAGCCGCCATGCGAGCTTGCCTCTGCCAGCCGATGGCCGGTCCACCGTCTTGCCGCATGGCAATGGCCGCAGCTATGGTGACAGCAACCTGAATCCGGGCGGGGCCCTGGTGCTGGGCCGCCAGCTTGACCGCTTCATTGAATTCGATCCCGCCACCGGCCTGATTACCTGCGAAGCGGGTGTTCTGTTGTCAGAGATCCTGCGGTTGATCGTGCCGCAGGGCTGGTTTCTGCCCGTCACGCCTGGCACACAGTTCGTCACCGTGGGTGGCGCCATCGCCAATGATGTGCACGGCAAAAACCACCACCTGGTCGGCTCGTTCGGCAACCACGTGACGCAACTCGAGTTGCTGCGGTCAGATGGCACTCGCCGCCTGTGCTCACCCACGCAGGACGCCGACTGGTTTGCGGCCACCGTGGGCGGCCTGGGGCTGACCGGCATGATCACCTGGGCACAAATCCAGTTGCGCCGCATCGCCAATCCTTATCTGCAGACCGAAAGCATCCGGTTTCGAAGCCTGGAAGAGTTTTTCGAGCTCAGCCAGGCCTCGGAGGCGGACCACGAGTACACGGTCTCGTGGATTGATTGCGCCTTTGCAGGCAAGCGCCTGGGACGTGGCCTCTTCAACCGCGCCAACCACGCGCCTGCCGTCATGAACCCGGCTTTGGCTGACCAGCTGCCCAACCCTGTCGATGAAAGCGGTCGGCGCGTGCCCTTCACGCCGCCAATCTCCTTGATCAACAACCTGTCGCTCAAAGCCTTCAACCTGGCCTATTTCAATCGGCAGCAAGGCGATCGCGTCCAGGCTCTTCAGCACTACCGCCCCTTCTTCTATCCACTGGACGCGCTGCTGGAGTGGAACCGCATCTATGGGCCCAAAGGGTTCTATCAATACCAGTGTGTGGTGCCCCCCGAGCAAGCTTTGGCCGCCACCCGGCAGTTGTTGCAAACCATTGTGGACAGTGGAATGGGTTCGTTTTTGGCGGTGCTCAAGCAATTTGGCACGCCACCCTCGCGCGGCATGCTCTCGTTTCCCATGCCGGGCACCACCTTGGCCTTGGACTTCCCCAATCAGGGCGAGCGGCTGCACCGCCTGTTCGCCCAACTGGATGGCATTGTGCAAGCCGCCGGTGGCCGCCTCTACCCGGCCAAGGATGGCCGCATGGGCGCCCGCATTTTCAAGGCGGGCCACCCTCAGTGGGCCGCCTTTTCACCATTTGTTGATCCGAGATTTTCGTCAGGTTTCTGGCGGCGGGTCATGGAGTCCACATGAAGAAGATCCTGATCGTCGGAGCGACCTCGGCCATGGCCGAAGCCTGCGCGCGTCGTTGGGCCCAACAGGGCGACCACCTTTTCCTGGCCGCACGCAACGCGCAGCAACTGCAGTCCCTTTCCGCTGACCTGCAAACTCGCGGCGCCAGCAAAGTGGGTTCACGCGTTTTTGACGCGAACCAGCATGACCAGCACGCCGCCTTGCTGGCCGATGCCACCCAAACCCTGGGGGGCCTGGACACGGTGTTGATCGCCCATGGCACGCTCACCGATCAGGACCGCGCCCAGCACGATGTTGCCTATGCCCTGGCTGAAATCGGCACCAATGGCTTGTCCGTCATCGCCTTGCTGACGCTGGTGGCCAACCAGCTGGAGCAGCAAGGGCGCGGTGCCATTGCCGTCATCTCGTCGGTGGCGGGTGATCGGGGCCGCCAAAGCAACTACGTTTACGGCAGCGCCAAGGCGATGGTGTCGGCCTTCGCCTCGGGCTTGCGCCAACGTCTGGCCAAAAAGGGGGTGCATGTGATCACCGTCAAGCCCGGCTTTGTGGACACGCCAATGACTGCACACCTGCCCAAGGGGCCGCTGTGGGCCAAGCCTGACCAAGTTGCCAAGGACATCAGCCACGCCATCGACCAAGGGCGCCGCATCGTCTATACCCCTGGCTTCTGGCAGCTGATCATGCTCATCATCAAGACCATTCCAGAGTTTGTGTTTGTCAAACTCAAGTTGTAACCTATGAGGGGCTGGCAGTGAGTCGCACCCCCATGAGTGAGCGTGGGTTGCACCGACAATTGCCTCCCATTTGAAGGGCTTCTGACCTATCCTTGACGAAAGTGCAGGTGATGTAGTTGTTACATTATTTTGCCTATAGTTTGGATGGAGTGCTTCCCGTATCATGAATTTCCGACGATTGACATTGTCGCTATTCGCTGCGATCTCAGTCGCTGTCGCAGTAATCCTGGCTTGGTGGTTTATTCGGCTCATGCCGGTGTCCGCCAGCCAGTACCATGTGCGGGGTCATTTTGGGCCAGTGGTCAACTGGCCGCTGATTCCATTGCAGGTATTGACCTTGCCGGACGGCCGATTGCTGAGCTACGGCTCAGATGCCACTGGCCGACAAAGTGGGCTTGAAATTTACGATATTTGGGATCCCAAAAAGGGTATAGGCCCTGAATCTCACCTGACTTTGCCCAATACCACCGGCACTGACATATTCTGCAGCGGACAACTCCTGCTTCCTTCCAGTCAGACAGTTTTACTCGTGGGGGGCGATCGGACCGTCAATGGACGGAGAAATTGGTCATCGCCGGATGTGAATGTTTTCAACTATGCCGCCAATCAGCTGAAGTCCAGCGGACAGACCATGGCCAATCCTCGGTGGTATCCCACTGTGGCCACGTTGGCCAATGGTGATGTATTGGTTTTAGGTGGGCGGCTTGATCCAACCCATTTTGTCCCCACGCCCGAGATATATACCCCTGAAAAAGGCTGGCGCGTTTTGGCCGGCGCCAGCAGTGATGAAGCTTTTGGTTCTAAGAACTGGGATTACCCCCGGGCCTGGCAAACACACAAAGGCGATTTGGTCATATTGTCAGGTACCGGAGATATTTTTTCTCTGGATGTCGCAGGCAAGGGCAGCGTTAAAAAATTAGGCCCCAAGTTGTCGGTCGGGCACGTCGACGTTCCTTCGCTGATGTATGCCCCAGGCAAGATCCTTTCTATGCGCAATCATGGCGAGGCCTACAAGGTGGACATCAATGGACCGGAGCCAGTGCCCACCAAGCTGCAATGGTTCGGCATGGCACGGCACTATGCGTCTGCCACGGTCATGGCCGATGGTGGAGTTTTCATCAGCGGCGGCGGGCTGCGCAATAACAGTGACAAAGATCACATATTGGCCAATCGTGTGACCATGATTTGGGATCCGGTGACCGAAAAAATCACCATGGCCGATGTGGCGCAAAAGGACCGGCTTTACCACTCGGTGGCTTTGCTGTTGCCCGATGCCACGGTATTCACTGGCGGCGGCGGCGCTGGTTATGCCAAGGCTGAAAACCACCTCAATGCCGAAATTTATTACCCGCCTTATTTGTACGAAAAAAATGGCAGTGGTCAATTGGCCCGCCGGCCGGTGATTAGTGGCGCGCCGGATTTCCTCGCTTGGGGCAAGCCATTCGAATTGGAGGTAGACGCCGATGTGTCCAGGTTAACTTTGGTCAAACTGGGCTCGTCCACCCACGTGCAAGTCTTTGACCAACGTTTCCTGGATTTGCCTTTCACCAAAGAAGGTAACGGCGGTTACAAGGTGGCAGCCCCAATGAGCGCGAATATCGCGCCACCAGGGTATTACTTCCTGTTTGCGTTTGACAAAAATGGGGTGCCCAGCATCGCCAAAGTTGTCAAATTGGCAGCTTCGGCGCTGACAAGCTGAGAATTCGGGCATGGTCTGTGCGAGTGCACAGCCTGCGGGATGAAATTTTCTGAACTAAACGCCACCAGCCTGATCAGTGGTTGGGCAGGTATCTTCCGCCCGTTGCAGCCCCGTCACAGGCGGCGGGCTGAGTTGTCCCTTTGCCTACCCCTTCAGCGAATCACTGTAGACTCAAAACTACTCTGCTTGAAGTAACTGACCAAGGTCTGTCGATGAAATTTTCTCAGTTCCTTTCAATTTTGCGAGCCCGCTGGATGATCCTGGCAGGCGTTTTAGGCGTGCTGGTCGGCATCGCGCTGATCGCGGGCTTCGCCCTTCCCAAGAAGTACACGGCCACCGGGTCGGTTCTGATCGATTCGCGCTCACCCGACCCCATCAACGGCACCATGGCCGTCACGACAGGCAACTATCTGGCCACGCAGATGGACATCATCCGAAGCGAGCGCGTAGGCCTCAAGGTTGTCCGCTCACTTCGCATGGCCGAAAATGCTGACCTGCGCGCCCGCTGGCGTGAAGCCACCAACGGCCAGGGTTCGTTCGAGAACTGGATCGTCAACCTCATCTCTGACGGGCTTGAAGTCAAGCCAACCCGTGATTCCAACGTCATCAACGTGAGCTACACCGGGGCTGATCCCGCGTTCTCGTCTGTTCTGGCCAACTCGTTCATCAATAACTACATAGACACCAGTCTGGAATTGCGTGTTGAGCCGGCCCGCCAGTTCGGCACGATGTTCCAAGAGCAACTCAAGCAATCTCGCGACAAGCTGGACGAAGCCCAGCGCAAGCTGTCGGCGTATCAGCAAGAAAAAGGCATCGTCGCCACCGATGAGCGGCTTGACGTAGAGACCGCTCGCCTCGGCGAGTTGTCCGCCCAGGTGGTGGGCTTGCAGGCCCAAACTGCGGATGCCCAAAGTCGTCGTGCCCAGTCTGGCATCAACAGCCCCGACAGCATGGGCAGTGGCGTCATCATGGCCCTGAAGGGCGACCTGGCTCGCCAAGAAGCACGCCTGCAAGAGGCAAGTTCGCGTTTGGGTGAAGGGCATCCCCAGATCACCGAGTTGCGCGCAGGCATCGCCGAGCTCAAGAACCGCATCAAGGCTGAATCTGGCAACGTCGGGCTGTCTTCCAATGTGATGTTGCAGATCAGTCAGCAACGCGAAGGCCAGGCGCGGGCCGCGCTGGATGCCCAGCGCTCCAAGGTGCTCAAGCTCAAGGCCATCCGTGACGAGGCCCAGCTGATGGTCAAAGACGTTGAAAGTGCCCAGCGCGCTTTCGACGCGATCCAGGCCCGCATCAGCCAAACCAGCCTTGAGAGCCAAAGCAACCAGACCAACATTTCGATCCTCAAGGTGGCCACGCCGCCTTCAGGACACTCTTCACCCCGGCCGATTCTCTACACTTTGCAGGCCATCTTCGTGGGCCTGTTCCTGGGCATTGGCCTCGTGCTGATGGTGGAGCTCAAGCACCGCCGCATCCGTGGTGACCAAGACCTGACCGAATTGGTGGGGGCTGACCTGATCGGCCACATGCCGAGTGCGAAGGCCAAGGGCGCGCGTGCGCTGCCCATTCAGTTCGCGCCCAAGCTGCCTTCCACGGCCATGCTCCGACTGCCCGCCACTGGCAAATAACCACAGCCCAACCACCATGTCATCTACGAGCGAACAAACAGATCCCAGCATTGGCGACATCATCTCGCGCATCAACAGCCTGGACGCGTCGCAGGTTGAGCAGATCGTTCAGTACCAAAAGGAAAAAGGCGTCAAGTTTGGCGAGGCGGCGGTAGCGCTCGGCTTGGCCAAGCACGAGGACGTGCTGTGGGCCTTGTCCCAACAGTTCAAGTACCCATACCAGGGGCGCACGCTTGAAAGCGTGTCTTCCGAGCTGGTCGTGGCCACCGATCCCTTTGACGCCACCGCGGAGTTCTTCCGCGATGTTCGTGCCCAGTTGCTCGGTTCGGTCTTCAACCCCAAGCGCGAAAACAAGTTGGCGCTGGCTGTCTGCAGTCCTGATGTCGGAGACGGCAAGTCCTTTTTCAGTGCCAATTTGGCGGTGGCTTTCAGCCAGCTTGCCGGGCGCACGCTGCTCATCGATGCTGACATGCGCACGCCGCGTTTGCACACGCTGTTCGGTGGTGAGGCATCCACCGCCGGGCTCAGCAATGTGCTGTCAGGCCGGGCTGAAGTGAATGTCAAGAGGCCCATCGACTCCTTGCCTAATCTGTACCTGTTGCCGGTGGGCGTCATCCCGCCCAACCCCTTGGAGTTGATCCAGGGGCAAGCGTTTGATCACCTGATCGAAAGCGTGCTGCCCAAGTTCGATTACGTCATCGTGGATACCCCTGCTGCCGTGCATGGGGCCGACGCGCGCGTGGTCGCCGCCAAGTGCGGCGCTGCTTTGGTGGTGGGCCGTGGTGGTGTGACGCAGGTCGCGCCCATGAAAACCTTGTGCGACAGCCTCAAGAAGACTTGCGAGCTGTTTGCAGGCGTGTTGCTCAACGATTACCGCGGCTAAGACCGCAACTGTTGGGGCGAAACCATGATTACAAGGATGCTCGCCCGCCATCGATTGGTGCATGTGTTCATGGCATTGTGGTGCGCCTGCCTGGCACCGATTGCCCATGCACAAAGCCTGGGTGACGGCCCGTTCCGCAATACTTTCGGGCTGGTGGTGAAGTTCTCACAAGGCCAGCCCATGAGTCAGCTTCCCATGCTGGATGAGCTGGGTGTGCGATGGGTTCGTGATGCTGTCTTGTGGCCCGACATGGAACCCAAGGCGGGTCAGTACAACGACTTCCCTGCCGCTTTCAGGCAGCGCCTGGCCTATTACCGCGAGCACAAGATTGGCGTGGTGTTCATCCTGGCTTTTGCCAATAGCAAAGCCTATCCGGCCACCAAGGAAAACCCCCTGGCCTCGATTGATCCCGAGGCTTATGGGCGCTATGCCGTGCACGTGTCTGGTCTGCTCAAGAAGGCCGGCGTCAAGTTTGTGCTTCAGGTCTGGAACGAACCTCACAACTTCGTCATCGGGAAAATGGTGGGTGGTCAATGGAACGGCAAGCCGCCCTCGCCCTGGGTAAAACATTACGTCTCCATGGTCCGCGAGGTCACCGAGCAGGTCAAAGCCCAAGATGCCACCGTCAAGGTCATCGACAGTGAGGACGTCTGGGTGGCGCACTACTGGTTCCTGGAAGAGGGCTTGCCCAAATTGCTGGATGGCCTCGGCATCCATCCTTATTCCGGCCACAGTGCTCCCGGGCCCGAGGTGGCCGCGGCCTACGAGAGAACAGACTGGGCACTGCCGTTTCAACTGGTTGACCGCGATCGGTCCTTCTTGTCAGCGGTGCGCCGCTTGCGTGAGCAAGGGGTGAAGAAGCTTGGCAAGAAGCTTGAGGTCTGGATCACGGAATGGGGCTGGGCCGTTGGAACGAAAAGCCCCAATGGCCTTGTCGACGAACACATGGTTGCCGCGTTTCTGCCCCGGTCTTTCATCGCCTCGGCGGCGGCCGGGGTCGAGGTGCTCTGCTGGTTCAGTTCACAGGATTCAGTGGATGGCAACTGGGGTTTGATCGCCAACAACGGCACGCGGCGCCCCGCATACCAGGCATACCGCACCATGTCGGCAGAGCTGGGCGACCTTGTCCTGACCAAGCAGATTGCTGGCAAGGGCCAACCAACGCAGGGCGTGCAGGCCTACTTGTTCACCGGTGCCGATACCCGCAAGGTGGCCATTTGGAGCGCAGACAACAAGCCACGCACATTCAAGCTGGATGGCCGCTGGTCGGTGAAGAAAGCCGTTGATCTGCAGGGCAAGGAGATCGACCTCAAAAACCTGAAGAGCCTGCCAGTGGGCCTTGAGCCCATCTATCTGAGCATCGGCGCCAACGACAATCCCCTTTGGTCTGAAGACCTGGTTCAGTAAACATGGTCCCCTCGATATTTGGCATATTAATCCTGTTGTTGGCGCTGGTTGTGTCCACCAACGGCATGGTCTACCTGGCGATCATTGCCACCCTGTTTGGCGCCACGGCTGCCGCTTATGCCACCGCCTTGGGCGGTGCCAACATCACACCCGCCGTGATGGTGCAGCTTTTCGCGGCCTGGCGCGTGCTTCGCAAGGAGGGGGTCACGGGGTTCCTTGAGCCCATGTCGTTCCTGAAACCGGGCTTCTGGCTGCTGCTCCTCACGATCTGGGCAGCCATCTCTGCCGTGGTCATGCCTCGGTTCTTCCAGGGGCAGTTCATGGTGAATTCAATGGACCGTGACTCGGGGGAGTTTGGCTTGATGGTCATCGCACCGGTGTCCATGAACATCACGCAGGCCATGTATGCCGTTTTGGGCTTGTTCGCGTTCGTGACCATGCGGGTCACTTTGCAAAGGCCAGGCGTCTATCCCATTTTGGCCAAGGCGATGCTGTGGCTGGCTGGATTGAACATCGCGGCGGCTTTGCTGGACCTGGCCCAATACCACCTGGGGGCTCCTCCCATTCTCGCGTTCATCAAAAACGCCAATTACAAGTTGCTGGGCGGCGAGGTGGCTGGGTTGATGAGAATTTCAGGCACCTTTGCAGAGACCTCAGCTTTCTCGCAGTTCACCTTGACGGTGCTGGCTTTCACCCACACCTTGTGGATCAACAAGGTCTACACCAGGTGGTCGGCGCCACTGTCCCTCGCCAATCTTGGGCTACTGTTGATCTCAACATCTGGCACGGCGTATGTGGGCTTGTCCATCTGCTTTGCCATGGCCTTCACCTATTCCGTTGCCTACTTCATGCAGCACGGAGACATCGGCAAATACCGCTTGTATATCTGGATGGCGGTGCTGGGCGTGGTCGGTGCCGTGGCGGTGATGCTGTTCGTGCCTGCGGTGCTTGATGCTGTGACCGACTACTTTGGCGTGGTGGTCGGCAAGAAGGTCACCTCTGACTCAGCCTCCGTGCGGTTTGCCATGAACGCCCGCGCCTATGACAACTTTTTCGATTCGTTTGGCTTGGGTACGGGGCTGGGCAGCAACCGCGCTTCCAGCTTTGCGCTGGTGCTTTTGTCCAACCTGGGTTGGATCGGCGTGCTGTTTTTTGGGCTGTTCCTGTGGTCCGTGCTGATGGGCCGTGGCCGTGCACAGATGCCCGCATTGGACGCCGCAGTCGTGCTGGGCGCGCGTCATGCAGTCTTGGCCAGTTTGGTGGCCGCCTGTGTTTCAGCGGTGGTCTACGACCTGGGCGTTGTGTTCTACATCCTGGCCGCTGCAGCGGTTGTGCCGCATCAATCGTGGGCGATCAATGCGGCACCAGGGAGGTCTGGCAAGGCTGGTCAGAACCCGCCTGCGATCACTGCGTGACGGTGATCGAGTAGCGAACGAACACCGGGCCAGTGGCTTCGGTCAACTTCAGTTGCGCCGTGGCAGGATTGCTGGTGGCCGTGGTCGTGAGGGTCGCACCAGACCACGAGGTCACGGTGGCCGACTTCGGCACGGTCAAGGTCAGCGGCACCTCAGTTGAATCAACCCACACAGCGAACACGGAGTCGGTGCTGCTGTCCCAGCGCATGGCGTGCACATTGGCAGGCACATCTCTGACCAAGCCAACATAGTTCCGGGTTTTGGTGAAGCTGGACAGGGTCTTCAGAGCATTGAAAGCTGGCTTGGGGTCTGCGGCCTTGGTGAGCAAGCCAAAATTGTGCTCGCCATTGTTGGGGTCCAAACCAGAGTCCGACAACTCGTAGATCGTCATCAAAGGCAGATTCAAGGCGGTCTGTGTCAACACGCTGCGCAACACCATCACGGCCTGTCGTGCCCTGGCCCGGGGGTCATGCCCGTTGCCATACACGGCAGTGTCAAACACACCCACCGATGCATAACCCCATTCGGTTGCCCAAATGGATGGGTTGGTGATGCCTTGGGAACTCAGCACGGCTTTCAGCGGGGCGACGTCAGCGGCAAAGGTTTCTGGAGCCCAGGGACGATAGGGGTGAATCGCAAAACCATCCAGGCTGTTCAACTGGCCGGTCTTGGCCAATTTCAGGATGTATGGCAGGTTGACCCAAGATGGACCACCGTTGATCACCTTGCGAGTGGAGTCCGCGCCCTTGATGGCTTGGCGAGTGACGCCCAGCAACTGTGCATAGGCTTCGGGATCGCTGCCAGACCAGAAGTTGTTGTTGTCTGGCTCGTTCCACACCTCAAAGGCAATGACATTGCGACCTTTGGCAAAAATGGCGGATTGGCGGGCGAACTCGGCAAAGGCTGCGCGGCTGGTTGAAGTCAACGGCGCACCACCACCGTAGTCAGGGTGACCATAGGCCAGGATGACTAACGCCTTCATCCCGTGCTTGGCCAGCTGATTCAGGATGTTGTTGTAATGGCTGAAGTTAAATGTGCCGCCCGACTGCACGGTGGGCCAATCGAAGCCGATTCGGACCACTGAGATGCCTACGCTGGCAGCTTGGCTGAGCTCTTTGTCTGACAGCTGCCAGAAATGGGATGCCACGGCGAAGCGCCCGGCAACGGTGGGCAGTACGCCATTGGTCAACAGAGGCGATTGCCGGGACAGCGCCAAGTTGGTAGCACCAGAGTCCAACAGGCGGACATTGTCAACCTTCAGGTTGCCGGCCGGTGTGGCCAGTGTGGGCGTCGTGGCGGTGACAGACAGTGCCGTGATGCCATTGTGCAATTGGCCGTCATTGGCGCCTGCCCAGTGGGTAGCTGACGAACCCAGCGGCACCATGACCCGAGCCCAGGTCGCACCGGCGGCCGTTTCCAGGTTGCGTGCTGTGAACTTGTATTGCAGCACTTGGCCGGTCCCGTCCACCACGCGCAAACCGGTGCCCAGCAAAGGCTGGCTGGTCTGCACATCCATGCTGATCATGGCTGTGTCGGGGGTTGCCGTGCTGAACAAGGAGCCCAGTTTTCGGCTCATGGCCACGTACTTGCCGCAACTGCTGGGAAGCGTCAATTGGTAGGTGGTGCCCCCGCAATTCAGATCCACCGCCAAATTGCCAGCCATGCTGGGCGTCTTCTCACCCGCTCCCAGCGTCAAGCCTCCACGGGCCCCTGGGAACTCACTGCCTGGTTCATACAGCCAACCCGTGACTGCGCCCCCCAAGAGGCCTGAGGTCTCAAAAGCTTCAAGCTGTGTGCCGACGGTCAGACTGCCGATGCTGGAGACGGCCGACAGGTAGGTCGAGCTCTCGACGTTGACAGTCGTTGGCGCTGTTGGGGCAGGCGCCGTGGGGGTTGTGGTGGGAACCGTAGAGACCGGCACCGTCGTTGTACCGCCGGTGGTGGTAGTGGCATCGCCGCCGCCGCCGCCGCAACCTTGCAAGGTGATCAACAGGGCGCCAAGCACGCCATATCCAAACAACAGCTTCATATAAAACCCAGACAAACTACTGATTTCAGGAAAAAATTTGATCAAATCGATCTGAGCCTGATCTTATGAAGTTGCCGGACACCGTGCCATCAAACCTGTAACCATATACATATCGTAGCAGGCAACTGGAGCGGTCTTTGCACGTGAAGGATTGCACAGGTAAAAATGACACGCTTAGGGAAGATCTTGCAAAAGCACGAAAATGGTGCCCAGTCGAGTTGTATCTGCCCGTTACAATTTTTCGAAAGGGTAAATACGGTTGATATAGTGGGCAAGGTCAAACCCTAGTATTATCCCTTAATGTTTCAAGATTTTGATAATGGTCGCCACCTCACAAATTAGCGCTGCTGCGGTGTCAGTGAAACAGCCACGTTTTCACCAGCTTGATGCCATTCGCGGAGTGGCGGCACTGGCGGTGGTGTTGTCGCACTTCTCGTCGGTCATGGCCTCCGACCCCCTGGGGGATATAGATGGGTTGAATAAGGCTCTGGCTTATTTCATGTTGACCCCTTTGGGGGGCTTATTGATCGGCTTGCCAGCAGTATTGTTATTTTTTGTATTGTCTGGCTTTGCTTTGACAAAGATGCTGCAAAGTAGTCGCGATAGTTATGTGGGTTACGCGGTCAAAAGAGTGGCGCGCATTTGGCCGCCTTATCTATTGGCGATTGCCCTGAGTGTTGTTTTCATTGCGACGATCGGGTGGCCAACCGGTGAGCATGTGGGCGGATGGGTCAGCAAAATAACCGGTCATCCTTTGTCGGGCAAGGATGTGATTGACCATGTTCTGCTATTAGGAGCGTTCGAGCCCCATTACAACTTCGTAGCGTGGACGCTGGTTTACGAAATGCGGATCTCGCTGCTTTTTCCTTTGATCTACATGACATTGTTGCGGTGGGGTCCGTCACAGGCCCTTTGGATCTACGGTGCTGTCAGCTTCGTCTGCGTGGCCTTGCATTATTTTGCAAAATCGCAAGGCTATTTACCTCTGGCCAATTGGGCGTTGACAGGCCACTACGTGTTATTTTTTGTGGTGGGTGGTTTGATTGCGTTGCACCTTGCCTCGATTGCTCGTTGGTACCAGGCGAGGTCAAGCATTGGTAGATTTGCTCTATTGGCTTTAATCATTGTCAGCTACACCTACCCGCCCCAGATCAGGGATCTTGGTGGAGTGTTCGCGAAATTCCCGATGATTTTGACCCATTGGCTGATTTTGCCAAGCGTGGCTTTGGTGGTCATCATGGCCATCACCAGTCCTAAGATCGAGGCATTGCTGTTGCATTCGCCATTGCAGTGGCTCGGAAAAGTTTCATACAGCCTTTACCTGTTTCATCCGCTTGTCTTATTTTTCGTGGTTAGCCAATTAAGCGATGATTTTCAGGTTTTAAATGCAGCATTGCTGGGTATCGGTATTTCATTGGTGGTTGCCGCACTTGCGTACCGATGGGTCGAATTGCCTTCGCAGAAAATGGGGCGGATGCTTGCGGATATGTTGAGAAAAAGAAATGCGCTGGTGGATTGATTCAACAACGGGTTTATGGTGGGCTTTGAAGTGCTGGGCACGAGATGGCTGATCGGATGGCAACCCTAAGTTGGGGGGTGTTGCCTCGGCAGGCATATGCTAAGCTAGCTTGACCTCAATTGGTTTAAATTCTGAATAAAGCATGAAGACGAGAAACGTGGCGCTTGATTACGCCAAGGGAATCGGCATTTTAATTGTGGTATTCGCCCATTTGTGGCGAGGGCTTCAGGGCTCGGGGCTTCTGACGGGCGTGGATGAGCACGTTATACAAGCTATTAGCAGTGCCTGCACCATTGTTTCAATGCCGGCTTTTTTCATGGCTTCTGGCTTGCTTTATGGTGCAAATATTAAAAAGCGCCATGGCATGAACGAGCTTGCTGGTAAATTCGATGGGATTTTTTACCCTTATCTCATCTGGTCCTTGATCATTGGGGCGTTTGAGGTGTTGGGGAATGGCGTGCGAAACGGAAGCACATCACCCTATGATTTGATGCACCTTCTTTGGAGCCCCAAAGGTATATTTTGGTTTTTGTATGCGCTGCTGATGGCCTTTATATCGATTGAGATTCTGATCAAGCTGCTTGGGGTGGCCCGGGCACCAGTTGCCTTGTTGGTCTTCAGTGTTGGCTTGTTGCTGGCCTACCCCTATCTTCCTGGCCTATTCTGCTTGCGCGAGTTCAGCATGAGCTTGGTGTATTTCGCACTGGGCGTTTTCTTGGCCGACCGTTTTCCAAAGACTCAGATCGGGTCTTGGGGAACACTGGTGGTGGCAACCTGCGCCCTGTTGGCGCTAGAGTATTATGCGCACATGGTCATGGGTGTCAGCACTGGCAGCACAAGATCCATCACGCCGAATGTGGTTTGGCTGGGCATCAGTTCTTTGGCATTGATGCTGGTCATTTGCTATTCCCTGCCCAGTTCCGGGCTAGATTGGCTGTTGAATTTAGGCTCAAGGTCCATGGACATTTATTTGGTCCATATACTTTTTGTGGCCACCATTCGTATAGTTCTCGATAAGTTCATGGATGTTCAATCCGTGCCTGTTTATCTGGCGCTGGGCATGTTCTTCGGAGTTTTTGGTTCACTCGCTTTGACAAGTTTCATGAAGAAAACGCGGCTGAAGTATCTATTGCAACCGCCTGAATTCCTCTCGCTCAAGGCCAGGCTTTCTCCCAAGGTGACTTTGCAAGTGCTTTGATGGGCCGATCATCTGGCGCTGTCAGGGATGTGGGGTGTTGCTACTGTCATTGAACAGCTCGCGCTTGTACCGGTAGAAAGTAAACAGGGCGATGGACGCAATCAATTCGGCCAGCACACGCCCACCAGCGGCCCCAATCGCGCCGTTGTACCAAGCCCCCGCGGCAGTCAAGCAGATGCCAAAGCTAGTGGTGGCCACATTGATGGCACTGACCTGTCTTTCAAGCCGCCTTGGGAAGAAAACGTAGACCGAAATCGCGTTGTTGAACGCTGCCAGCAGAAAAATGGGAGCCATGACCATCAAGATGGTAGACGCGTGCTCAAATTTCTCGCCCAGCACTAAATTTAGCAGCGGTGGTGCAATGGTCAGGGATGCCAGCGTGGCCATGCCGCCCGCCAAACAAACCCATTTCACAGCCTTCAGCTGTTGACGAAACACTTCCTGGGCGTTTCCATGCTCCTGGAGCATTTTGGAGAACCATGACAGAAGTACTTGGCCGGCTGGCACCAGCAAGCTCAGTCCGGTGGTGATGACTTTTTCAGCGGTGCCAAAATAGGCCACCTGGTCGGGCGTGGAGAATGCCGCCAATGAATACGTGCCAATGTTGGTCATCAAGGCGTAGGTACCGCCCGTGATGAAAAGGGGGGTGGATTGCCTGATCAGACCCCATCCCTCCGTGACATTGGATGGTTGAAAGCTTTGCGATTTCCCGACGATGAAATACGCGATGAAACTGGTGATTGCCGATGACGTGGCCAAGGCCACCATCACATAAATAGAATCGCTGCTGCCTCGCACCATCAGCAGTACCATGCTCAAGGTGATCACAAAGCCGGTGATTTCAATCAAGACTGGTGTAGTGAAATTCAAGCGCCCCTGGAAGTACCAGCCTAGGTTGAAGCCGGCCACCACGCCGCAAAATACCGCCAAACTGGCAATGGCCAAGTGGTTGCTGAGCAAGGGTGAGCCTGCTATGAACGCAATGCCCACACCAATGGCCAGAGGAACGAGTAAGAAACGCCCAGTCAGGTGTCGGCTGAATTCTCGATTACGCTCTTCATCGGTTTTCAGGCCTGCGAAGTTGCGCGCGCCCGTGTACGAAAATCCCCATCCCTGTATCGTCCACACTATGCTTTGCACTGACATCGCGGCTAAAACAACCCCGTATGACTCAGGGCCCAGAACGCGTGCGTAAAAAGGGATGAGAACAATCAGATAAACGTATCTGAAGAAATACCCGGCATAGGCGGATATCAAGTGTTTGTTGAGCGAAGCCATCGGGTTATGGTTGGTTTCTGCCTTTGGATGGATTCAACACAGCGGAATAAGACTTGACGCACTCTTTCCAGCCAAATAGCCGAATGGCGGCCAAGCCCTGATCTGTTTTGCTGGGTGTGATGGCTTTCAAGGCGGTGGCGCGGGCCACCAACTCCTCGTCGTCCTTGAACGGTACTGTACTGGGCAGTTCGCTGGCCACCCAATGGATGAATGGGCTTTCACGCGCCCAAATGGCAGGGACTTGGCCCACCGCTTCAAAGAATGCGCCACTGACCAGCATGGAGTCGTTGATGTGGGCCAAGATCAAAACATCTAGCGAGGCCAGGCTGGCCGCGAAGTCCGCATCGCTCATGTAGCCCGACTGGAAAACCACTTGTGGCGCCAACTGCCGCTGAGCAATGATCTCTTTCAACTTCTCGGCGTAGTCATCACTGGCGCGTCCTCGGATCAGCAAAGGCAGGCTCGGCGGCCAGATTTCCAGGATGGCATGGATGTTTTTGTAGGGCCTCACTGCCCCCAACATGCCAAATTGGGGTGGCCGTGGCATGCTTGCCAAGGGCTTGGGCGCATGCGTTGGCGTGGTTTGGCCATCATCCCAGTAAAGGGGGTGTGGCAAGTAGGTGGCGCTGTACGGTTCAACATGGCTGGGGTCATGGACCACGCGGACATCGGCCATGGACCTGAGCAGGCGGATCAAGCGAATGGACAACTTCTTGTGCCAGCCGGTGGTGTCGTGCACGGCATGGTTGTGGACGAAGTAAACCACCCTGGCCCGAGCGATGGCCATGAGCAGCAGGTAGAACAAGAACTCCAAGCTGCCTTTCAAGGCCAGCCGAGGTGATGCGCCCTTCCAGACAAAGGGCCGCGTTTCAAGCCAATGGAAGGCCATCACATTGCCGGGCTTGAAAAGCCCCCAGGCCTGACCGGTCAAGACCGATTTGATGCTCAATGGCTTGACGGCAAAACCGCAGTCGCTGAGCAGCCGCTTTTGCAGATCGATGTAGCGGTTGGTGGTGTTGGTGAAGGGCGAGACAAATGCCGTCCTGGTCATGGAGCCGCCCCTGGGGCGGAACCTCGACTGCCAGGATCACACACATAGCGTGCGGCTTTGGTGGCCACGCCTCGGGGCGCCAGCAGCACCACACCGGCCCATGCAAACAGGCCGGCTTTCTTGAGCAGGCTGTAATCGTTTCGAACTGCGATGGAGCGCAACAACCGGGGCAGGCGTGGCAGGGTCGCCTTCTTGTCTGCCCACCAGCCATTGCCAGCCAAGGCGGTGGTGGCATAGGCAGATTTCTCGTTGGAGAAATCAAGCAAGGTGGTGGGGGCTTGGATGGTGCCTTGGCTGCGCTCGGCCATCCACCGTCCGAAGCGCTCAATGCGCGCTTGCAAGCGTTTGTCCAATGACAGCCCTTTGGCCGCATTGCCAAAGGTGAACGAGCTGTCGTTGCCGGGCATGCGGTGAATGCGGTACAGCCCCAGGATGCCATCGCACGCTGCCACGGTGCCAAACAGCGTGGAGCCAAAGATGCAGAAGAAATCCGCCCCATGGCGATCTTTCTCGTCGGCTGGCAAGGGGAAGATCCGAGTCAGCACACTGCGTCGGTAGGCGTTGCCAGATGCTGGCGGTGAAGAATGAGGAACGCCATGTTTGAGGAAGGCCGTGGCCACGTCCCCCTGTGCCAATTCATTGGGGATGGTGGCGCCTACCTTTTCGCCATTGGGGCCGATGAGTTCAAGCTTGAAATGAACCTTGGCCACCCCTGCGCCAAACTGCCGGGCGATGTTGGCCAGGGCCTCGGACAACAGGGCATCATCGGAATCCAGAAAGAGGACGACATCGCCGCTCGTCTGTTCAAAGCCGGCGTTGTAGGCGGAGATTTGGCCCCCATTGGACTTGGCGATCACCTTGATGCCACGCGCTTCGTATTGGCGAATGATGTCTAGCGAGCCGTCGGTCGAGCCATCGTCCACCACGATCACTTCGAGCGGTGGGTAGCTTTGCTGCAGCACCGAGTCGATGGTCTGCCTGACGTATCGCTCGTAGTTGTAGTTGCACACCACCACAGAGATGCGTGGCGCTGACAAGGCTTCGAGGGCAGTAGGTTGAGTGCTCATGCTGCGCGACCACGCTGGCTCAGGACCGCTTGCAGCAAGTCCAGGTTGAGGGTGGCCGAACGCTGCCACGAGTACTGCGCGGCGCGCGCCCTGCCTGCTTGTGCCATGGCTGGGGCCAGCGCAGGGTCCTTGAAGAAATCGGTCAATCTTTGAGCGAGTTGCTCAGGATGGTGAGGGTCAAAATAAAGTGCGGCATCTCCACACGTTTCCCTGACCGCATCGGCGGTTGAGGCGATGACGGGGCATCCACTGGCCATGGCCTCCAAAGGTGGAATGCCGAAGCCTTCATAGAACGACGGGAACGCGAAACACGAGGCGTTCTGATAAAGGGCTTTGAGTTCACCATCGCTCACGTAGCCCAGCTTCACCATGTGCTCGGACGTCTCGGTGGTTTGCTGAAAGACCACCGAGTTGGTGGCGCCGGCCACGACGCACTTGGGCGCTTTCGAGCCCAACAACGACAAGGCTTTGACGATGCTGCCGAAGTTTTTATTGGGGTTGGCGCTGCTCACCGCCAGCACGAAGGGCTGCCCGCGCAATTGATGCTTGTCGAGGATGGTGTCGTCCGCCTGAATTTTGTCCAGGTGTTGCCAGCCCTCGGTGGTCACGCCAATGCGCTCGGCCTTGGCGCCAAAGCACGCGATGGCTTCTTGCTTGCTGAACTGAGAGACGGCGACGGTCAATGGCGAGTGCTTGACGAGTGAGCGAACCATGAAGTTGTACCAAAGCCGAAACTTGGCTGTGTACGCCTCGGGCACTCTCACGACACCCGCATCGTGGACTGTGGTGACTTGCCAGCGGTGAAGCAGGGGGCCGGCAAACGCGAAGGTGAATAGCAGGCCCGCGCGGGCATGCCAAGCCAGTTCGGTTTGCTCCCAGGCATGTCCTGAAAGCCTGCCCACGTGTTGAAAGCGGATGTGGCGCAAGCCGGGATCAGGAGTGCCTTGGGGGGCCAGAATCGTGACCGGCGCAAAATCGCCATAAGCCCCGCCGGGCGCCAACTGCTCGTCCATGCAGGCCAGCGTTTCGCGCGCATAACGCTGGATGCCTGTGACGCCCTGGCCTAGAAAGCGGCCGTTGATGAACAGGGATGCTTTGGAGTGAGCTGCCAATTTCAGTGACCCTGCCTTAAACAAACTCGAGGATGCGGCGAGGATCGCAGCGGCCCCGGACCAGGTCAGTCAGTGCGCGCACATTGCCCTTCAGCCGGCCGGGATAGTCGACCGTGGGGTGGCGAAGCAGACTTTTGACCGTGTTGGCCGCCAAATGTTTGGCAATGAATTTGTAGGCCTTGCGCCGGGACATCGTGCCCTTCTTGATCAGGTACAGCGGGTTGGCAATTTGTGAATAACCAAACCGCAGACCGGATGTGCGGCCTGACTTGCTGCCAAGGTGCACCCCGATGCAGTCGGGTGAATAGATATTGCGCCCCAGCCGAGATGCCTGGCTGGAGTAGTCCTGGTCTTCCTGCCAGCCGTAAAGCGGCAGGGCTTCGTCGAACACGCATTGGCGAACGGCGGTGTCTCGGAAGGCCATGTTGCAGCCGAACAGGCTTTCCATGGGGCGTTGGGTTGCGCCACTGGCCCAATGGGGCTCCGGTGGCTTACGGCCACTGAGATAAACGCGGGCGTCATCCGTGGTCAAAGGCGTGCCCTGGGCCCCATCCGCCAAGACATGGCCTGTGATGCCCACCACGTCAGGTTGCGCCTGAAAAGTCTTTTGGGCGGCTTCAAGCCAAGTCTTGGCTGGCCTGAAGTCATCATCCATGAACACGGCAAAGCCGGGCGCATCGCCCAGCAGGCCAAATTTTTTGGCCACATCAACGCCAACATTGCGCTGGTGAGACGACCCGGCATGCTTGGCCACGACGACCGATGCCTTGCCTGCAAGCACAGAAGGATGGGTGTCTATGTCCGTGACGTCACGCGCTTCCGAGCCCACCACCACCACATGCGTGGCGGGCAAAGTCTGGCTTTCCAGCCAGGTCAGCAGCTCAAAGGTGATGGCCGCTCTGCCTTTGGTGGCGATGATGATGTAGGCATTCAAGCTGGGGGTGTCCATGTGCATTACTTTTGACTAAGCCAAACCGATCTGACTTGATATTTTCAACCGATGGGCTATTTTTTTGATGACCAAGGGACCTGCAATACCCATCACCGAGGCAAAAAACAAGATGGCGTACACATTGTCGACGCGCAGGATTTTGTTCAAGGCAATACGCCTGCCCGCCACGAACATGACATGAATGAAATCGATAGGCAGAGTCTTTATTCCCAAAAATGAAAATACATTGGAAATTGCCTTTCCACCACCGCCCAGGTAAGCCTTGCGCAGTTTGACGGTAGACGATTCTGAAGAAGACAAAGCCTCACTTGCTACCCGTTTCGCGATAAAAATGCCGGACAGGAAAAAAAACAGCGGCATGTGGAATGCACCGTCCTGCAGAATCAAAGCGCCATCACGCAAGCCGACAATGGCATGCCCTATGACCACCAATATGATGCCAATGCCCTTGGCGGCATCCACCCATTCTGTTCTTGGTGTTTTTTCAACGGCTCGTGGCTGAAGAGGCGAGAAGGCGCTGGCGTCTGGAGCGGTCATTTTTATACTTCAAATGACTGACTTGACCTTCGCACGCTGAGCCTGTGGCGCAGCAACCGGCGGTTCCATCAATTCAACAATGGCTTCGTTGATGACTTTCATCATCGACGACCTGAATTGCGCAATGGAAAAGCGTTCAGCATTCTCACGGCAGGCTTGGACACTGAAGCGGTGACTATTCTGCTCAAAGGAACGCACTGCGGCCATGATGGCCTCGACCGATTGCTCGGCAAAGAAAACCCCGGTAGGCTCCTCGGTGTCTAGGCCTTTGACTGTTTCAAGCGCACCGCCGCGACCAAAAGCAATGACGGGGGTGCCGCATGCTTGGGCCTCGACTGGCGTGATGCCGAAGTCTTCTTCGGCGGCGAACACAAAGCCCTTGGCGTGTTGCATGTGCTCCTTGAGCACCTTGAAGGGTTGGTATCCCAGCAAGGTGACATTGGGCGACTTGACGGCGTTGGCTTTGGCCCATTCAGGGCCGTCGCCAATCACGATCAATTGCTTGTCGGGCATTTTTGAAAATGCTTCAACAATCAAGGGCACTTTTTTGTAGGGCACCAACCGCGAAGCGGTCAGGTAAAACTCTTTTTTCTGCGCCGCAGGGGTGAAGGCCTCAGTGTCCACTGGTGGGAAGACAACCTGCGAGTCACGCCGATACGCCTTGCGGATGCGCCGGCCAATGAAGGCAGAATTGGCCACGAAAACATCGACGCCCGATGCCGTGCGGCTGTCCCACATGCGGATGTAATGCAGGATGGATTTTGCCAAAAACGATTTAAATCCCTTGGTCAGCTTGGATTCTTCCAGATACTGATGTTGCATGTCCCATGCATAACGAATAGGGGAGTGCACATAACTCACATGAATCTGGTCTGGGCCAGTGAGCACACCTTTGGCCACCGCATGGCTGCTGGACACGATGAGATCGTATCCAGACAAATCGAGCTGCTCAATGGCCAGAGGCATCAGGGGCAGGTAAGTGCGGTAGCTGGTCTTTGCCCTGGGCAGCTTTTGAATGAAGGTGGTTTTGGGTGTGCGGCCATTCAGAAATCCACGCTCGGACTCTGGAACAAAATCCACGACAGAAAAAAGATCCGCTTGGGGAAACATGATGAGCAATTGCTCGGCAACCCGTTCGGCGCCCGCATAGCTCACCAACCAATCGTGGACGATGGCGATTTTCAGGGCCCTCATGCGAGCGCCCCTGGTACATCGATCTTTTCGTTATTCATTCAATGTAAGAAACAAGCCAGTTGGGAAAAGTCAGCGGACCAGCAGGATTTTGCCTTCTGGTGCAGTGGCTGCGACCAATTGCGCTGCAAATTGCTCTTGACGTTTGAAAACGTCATCGCTTGCGGGCGGCTTATTGCTTCGTTGGGACACACGCACCAGAACGCCATCGGTCATGCGGCCCTGCAAGCCTTCTTTCATGATGGCCATCCGGGTGGTCCAAGCGCTGTCGCTGTAGGTGTTGCCGATGCGGATCCAATAGCTGACCAATTCGTAACCTGGCCCGTTGCTTTGCTTGGCCACCAATCGAAAGCCCGGAATGCCGCCCGCACTCTCGGCAGTGGAAACCGGGAAGGTGGTGCGTTTGAGGCTGTCAACCTGCCATCCCTGGGCTGGGTAGCAAAGCTCAGGACGGTGAATCTTGATTTCCTGGCGTTGTTGGCTGCCATAGGCCAGTGCCACCATGATCTGCTCACCTTTGGCATTCACGTAAGTGCGTGAGACCAGGTCGTCGTAAGGCTGGTCGCGGTTGGTGCCTTCGGTGGTAGGCACCGAGGTGTCCACCTGGATCATGGGACTGGGCAACTCGCGCCACTCTCCGATTTGCTTGGGCACGGTCCCATCCAGGGCGGCCCGCTTGTGGCCCTCGGCAATGGTAGGGCGCAGCAAGGTGCCCAGCAGGGCCGCCAGAAACAGCGCGCTGGTCACGGTGAGGGTGCGTAGGCTGATTTTCATGAGAGCTTCGATAGGTAGTCTTGATAAGCAAATCGAATGCCATCTTCAAGGCTGGTGCTGGCGCGCCAACCCAGGCCTGTCATCCGAGAAACGTCCATCAATTTGCGGGGTGTGCCATCTGGCTTGGTGGTGTCGAAGCTGAGGTCGCCTTCAAATCCAACGACCTTGACGACGGTTTCGGCCAGTTCTCGGATAGTGACATCTGTGCCGGTGCCGATGTTGACCAAGGGGCCGTCGTAGCCCAGGTTCATCAGGTAAAAGCAGGCGTCGGCCAGGTCATCGGCGTACATGAACTCGCGCATGGGCGTGCCGGTGCCCCAGACCACCAGGCATTGGTCACTCCGCTGCTTGGCTTCGTGAGCCTTGCGGATCAGGGCGGGCAGCACATGGCTGTTGCTGAGGTCGTAGTTGTCGTTGAGCCCATACAAATTGGTGGGCATGACGCTGATGTACTGGCGGCTGTATTGCTGGTTATAGCTTTCGCACAATTTGATGCCGGCGATCTTGGCGATGGCGTAGGGCTCGTTGGTGGGTTCGAGTTCACCCGTCAGCAGGCTCTCCTCCTTGAGGGGCTGCGGCGCCTGTTTTGGGTAAATGCAGCTGGATCCCAGGAACATCATCCTTTGCACGCCGGCCAGGTGAGCCGCATGGATGAGGTTGGCTTCAATCATCAGATTTTGATAAATGAAATCAGCCCGGTAAGTGTTGTTGGCCTGGATGCCACCCACCTTGGCTGCCGCCACGAAGGTGTAATCGGGTTTTTCAAGCTGCATGAACGTTTGAACGGCTTGCTGATTGAGCAAGTCGAGTTCGCTGCGGCTGCGGGTGACGATGTTGGTGTGGCCCGCAGCCTGCAATCGGCGGACGATGGCCGAGCCCACCATGCCGCGGTGTCCGGCTACAAAGATCTTGGCAGATTGGTTCATTGGGGAGTGGCTTGCGGTGATGCGGGGGGTTCTTTGAAAAATCGGCCCAGAACGGCGTCGACCCCGATCGTCAGGATGGTGGCCATCATGAACAGCAGGATGCCAGCAAATCCGTGCACGAAACCTTGGCCGGCTTCGTCACCAAAATAGTATGTGACCAGCACAAGAACAATCACGCGCAAGGTGTTGGAAATGAATGAAATGGGGATGATCAGCGCGGCCAGCAACACGTTGCGGAGGTGGTTGGTGTGCTTGGCCACGCTGAGGTAGAACACCCCGATGGCCTCAAGTGCAAAAATCGAATTGATGCCTGCGCAGGCGTCGGCCACCAAGAGTTGGTACTGACCGATGGTGAGCGTGACGCCCCGTCTGCCAATGGGGTAGCCCGCGACGTGAAGCGCCCATTCAGCCACGTAAGACACGCCAGCTTTGAGCGGTGCGGTGATGGCGTCAACGATGGAACCTGGCATGGGAACCAGAAAAAACAGAAAGAACAGCGGAAACCACATGACCTTCAGGCCCGCGCCTCCCTTGTAGAGCAGGAAAAGTCCCGCCAACAAGGGGATCTGCGATGCGGTTTCGAATGCCAGCAGATCTTGAGAGTGGCCGACCACATAAAGCATCATGCCCAGCACCAGCAAAATCGAGCCGCCGAGGCTTGCGTGGCGCTTGGGTAATGCCATGAGGGTGGGCCAGCGTTGCCAGCCCAACCACAACGTCAAGGCCAGCATGACGGGACCATGCCCCTGGCCAACGATGTTCCAGATGTTCTGGTCCAGGGCAATGTACGTGGGCACGTACATGGTTAACAGCCCAAGGGCCAATATCCCCAGCTCAAGCTTGCTGGGGGTGCTGCTGTCAATGGGGAGGGCCAATGTTTGTGTGTTCATTGGTGATAAAAGACCTGGTTCTGCGGGAAAGGTTCCATGGGCTCGGGCCCCGAAGGTGAGCAGGCCCCAGTTTAATGCGGCAAAAAAAAAGCCCCGCCGGACTGGGAGGGGCTTTTGTTAGCAACCGTAATTGCCAGGCTGGGATCAGCCTTTCTGGTGCTTGGGATCGCGCCCGAACACCGCGCGGACCAGGAGCTTGCCCACGAACACGCTGTTGGTTTCAAGGTAGCGGCGCGCCAGGCGGCGGGGTTCGCAAACGAAACGGTAGAGCCATTCCAGGCCGCGCTGCTGCATCCAGGCGGGTGCGCGGCGCAAGGTGCCTGCGTGATAGTCAAACGCGGCGCCGACACCCACCATGACCGCCTTGATGGCGCCACGATGTTCGGCCATCCAGAGTTCTTGCTTGGGGCAGCCCAGGCCCACGAACACCACGTGGGCGCCGGAGGCATTGATCTTTTGGGTGTATTCGGCGTCTTCCTGCTCGGTCAGCTTGCGGAAAGGGGGCGAGGCCATGCCAGCGATTTTCAGCTTGGGGAACTTGGCCATCAACCGACCACGCAACTTGGCCAGGGTGTCGTCAACGCTGCCGTAAAAAAAGACAGACTGACCGCGGCGCTCGGCTTCCGCCAAATAGCGCAGCATCAAATCGGGTCCGCTGATGCGTTGCTGTTCGGCAAAACCTTCCTTGCGCATCATCCAGGCGACGGGCGCGCCGTCGGGCAGGGCCATGTCGGCGCCATTGATCACGTTCGCAAATTTGGCGGTTTGGCTGCCGGTGACCACCGAGTGCACATTGCACAATGTGACATAACGAGATTGGTGCTCAGCGCCCCAATCGGCGATGCGACTGATGGCTTCATCCCAGGATGTTGCGTCGATGAACGTGTCAAGGACGTAGGCGCCGCTACGAATGATCTTCTTCTTCGCTTGTTGTTTCAAGCCGCCCAACACCTGTTCCCGCTCCAAGAACGACAGAGATGGGTAACCGAAATTTGGATCTGGATGTCTCATAAGACGCCCACCAGGGGTTGTTGTTGATGTCCGCCACTTCTTGGACACATGGCATGAATTTTAGAGGAGGGCTCATGGGCGCTACTTCAGGGTTAGCGCGCGGTCGGACCAAAAGCCGTGTCACAAAGCGCTGACATTTATCACCAAGTGGGTGAATGGAGTGCTTTTGATGCGGGAAGTTCCGGGGGTAGGGGCTGGGCGACAATGTGCGGGGGTTGACCCGGGCGGCAGGATGGTCTTGGATGAGAGTCTTGATGGTGCACAACGCCTACCAGCAGCGGGGTGGCGAAGACAGCGTGGTTGAGTCAGAAGTGGCTTTGCTGCGTGAGCACGGGCACGAGGTTGCCCTGCATTTGCGGCACAACGATGACGTCAACAAGGTGTCGCGCCTGAATGTGGCGGCCCAAACTTTGTGGTCTACGGACACCACCAGGGAAATCAAGGCGTTGATTGAGCAATTTCGGCCTGACGTCATGCACGTGCATAACACGCTGCCGTTGGTGTCGCCGTCGGTTTATTGGGCGGCCAACTCCTTGAAGGTTCCGGTCGTTCAAACGCTCCACAATTTTCGTTTGATGTGTCCTCAGGCCATTTTTTTGCGGGATGGCAAGGTCTGCGAGGATTGTTTGGGCAAAGTGCCTTGGCGCGCCGTGCAGCATCGGTGCTACCGCGGATCTGCGGTGCAATCGGGGGCGGTGGCGGTGATGCTGTCGGCTCACCGTGCCCTTGGAACCTTCCAAAGCAAGGTTTCCCGCTACATCGCCCTGAATCAGTTCTGCAAGGACAAGTTTGTGGCTGGCGGGTTGCCCGCAGAGCGAATCAGCATCAAGCCCAATTTTGTGCCTTGGCCTGCTCAACCTGAATGGGTAGGGCGATCGGGTGGGCTATTTGTGGGGCGGTTGTCTGAAGAGAAGGGCATTGCTGTGATGTTGGCTGCTATGCGGCTGATGCTGGCGCCCCGCGTCGAGATCATTGGGGGTGGGCCTTTCGAGCCGGAGGCTAAGGCAGTTGCTGGTGCTGGCTACCTTGGCTTTTTGCCCTTGCCGGACATCATGGCTCGCATGGCTTCGGCGGCTTTTTTGGTGTTGCCCAGTGTCTGTTACGAAGGCTTTCCTCGAACCTTGGTGGAGGCTTTTGCCAGCGGTACGCCGGTGATTGCCAGTCGACTGGGTTCCATGGCTGAACTGGTGGCCGATGGGCGGACGGGGCTGCTATTCAATCCGGGTGATGCACAAGATTTGGCTGCCAAAATCGAATGGGCTCACGCGCATCCGCAAGAAATGCTCCGGATGGGGCAGGCGGCTCGCCAAGAATACGAAGAGCGCTATACACCAGAGCGCAATTGTGCTGAATTGATCGAAATTTATCGGTCTGCCATGGCTCAATCAGGGTAATCCGACCGAACTTTCTGCGTGAATCGGTAACAATCACCGGTGCCGCCCTGGGTGGTGGCTTCATTGCATTTTTGACTGCGGTTCATGGCTCAATCAGCACCAACCTCCGGGGCATTTCCCAGCGCTCCATCGCCTGTCAAGTTCCCGGTATGGTCTCTTGCCGTGATTTGCCTGGCATTCGCGATCATGTACGTCCCCACGTTCATGACGCTGGCCCAAACTACCTGGGCCACGGACGAGCAAGGGCATGGGCCTCTGATCCTGGCGGCTTGTGCCTGGTTGCTTTGGGGCATGCGCACTGACTTGTTCAGCCAACCCGCCAAGCCTGCCGTTGTGCCCGGTTTTTTGCTGTTGGCGATTGCGCTGTTGATGTACGTGGTCGGGCGTTCTCAGCGGGTCATCGAGTTCGAGGCAAGCTCTCTTATTCTGGTAGTGGTGGCCAGTCTGCTTTTGATTCAGGGCCTGTCGGCGGTCAAGCGGGCTTGGTTTCCGATCTTGTTTCTGCTGTTCATGGTGCCTTTGCCAGGCGCCTTTGTGCAAGCGCTGACCTTGCCGCTTAAAAGCGCTGTGTCCATGGTGGCCGAGCAGGTGCTGTACTGGGCCGGTTACCCGATTGGTCGCACTGGCGTCACTTTGATGATCGGGCCTTATCAATTGCTGGTGGCCGATGCCTGCTCGGGCTTGAATTCGCTGTTCACGCTTGAATCCCTGGGTTTGCTGTACATGAACATCATGAACTACAAGTCCAAGACCCGAAACCTGATCCTGGCCATTGGCATCATCCCCATTTCCTTCATTGCCAATGTGACTCGCGTGATCATCCTTGTGTTGATCACCTACTACCTGGGTGATGAAGTGGGGCAAGGCTTTGCCCATGAGTTCGCGGGCTTGGTGCTGTTCTCTGTGGCGCTGGTGCTGACCTATGGCCTGGACCGGCTCCTGGCTGCCCGTTTTGACAACTTGGGAGGTGCGCGCGATGCCCGCTGATGTGAGGAACGAGCAGGCCGGGGTGTCCCGGCGCCTGCCTTTGGCGGTGTTACTGGCAGGGGCCTTGATGGTGGCGGGGGCTGGCGCTGCGGTTTGGCTGAAGCCCACCAAGATGATCGCCGATGAAAAGCCAGCCATGGTGCTGAATACGGTGGTGCCAGAGACATTTGGTGGGTGGAAGATTGATCCCAGCGTGATACCGGTGTTGCCCGATCCCACCGTCCAAAATCAGTTGGACACGCTGTACTCGGAAACGCTGAACCGCACCTACGTCAATCCGCAGGGGCAGCGTGTCATGCTGTCGATTGCTTATGGTCGCAATCAGAACTCGGAATCGACCGCAGCCCATCGGCCGGAGTTTTGTTACGTGTCGCAAGGCTTCACGATCAAGGGTTTTGGCAAGGAGCCCGTGGCATTGCCCGCCCATGCTTTGAATGTCGTGCGGTTAGAGGCCCAAGCCGATCGTCGCATTGAACCTATCACTTACTGGGTGACACTCAATGAAACAGCGTCCACGCCCGGACTTGATCGCAAGCTGCAGCAATTGCGTTATGGCCTGCAAGGGTACATTGTGGATGGAATGCTGATGCGCATCTCGTCGCTGGCCGATCCTGCGGCCGCAGCGGCAGGCAGGCCCGACTACCGCCTGCATGACCAGTTCATCGCAGATCTGGAGAAGGCCATGCCCCCTGGCTTCAGGCCTCGTTTTTTTGGTTCTTGATGGTGTCTGACATGACAAAAAAAATAGCGTTGATCACTGGGGTGACAGGGCAGGATGGTTCTTATCTGGCTGAGTTCTTGTTGAAGAAGGGCTACGAGGTGCACGGCATCAAGCGCCGCTCCAGCCTGTTCAACACTGACCGCATCGATCACCTGTACCAGGATCCGCACGTTGACAACCGCAACTTCATCCTGCACTACGGCGACCTGACTGACTCCACCAGCCTGGTGCGCATCATGCAAAAGGTGCAGCCCGACGAGGTTTACAACCTGGCAGCGCAGTCGCACGTGGCCGTGAGCTTTGAGGAACCCGAGTACACGGCCAATGCCGATGGCATTGGGGCCCTGCGCCTGCTGGAGGCCATCCGCATTCTGGGCCTGGAGAAGAAAACGCGCTTTTACCAGGCCTCGACCTCCGAGCTGTATGGCCTGGTGCAAGAGATCCCGCAGAAGGAAACCACGCCTTTCTACCCCCGCAGCCCCTACGCGGTGGCCAAGTTGTACGCCTACTGGATCACGGTGAACTACCGCGAGGCTTATGGCATGTACGCCTGCAATGGCGTGCTGTTCAACCACGAAAGTCCAGTGCGTGGCGAGACTTTCGTGACGCGCAAGATCACGCGGGCGATCAGCCGCATCGCGTTGGGCCTGCAAGAGTGCTTGTTTCTGGGCAACATGAGCGCGCTGCGCGATTGGGGCCATGCCCGCGACTACGTCGAGATGCAATGGCTGATGCTGCAGCAGGACGTGGCCGAGGACTTCGTCATCGCCACCGGCGTGCAATACAGCGTGCGTCAGTTTGTTGAATTCTCGGCCAAGGAGCTGGGCATCACGCTGGCATTTGAAGGCGACGCCGAGCATGAGGTGGGCAAGGTGGTGGCCGTGGAACCGGTCAACGGTGAGATGCTGGCCCAGTGCAAGGTGGGTGATGTGGTGGTGCGTGTTGATCCGCGTTACTACCGTCCGACCGAAGTCGAAACGCTGCTGGGCGACCCGACCAAGGCCAAGACCAAATTGGGCTGGACGCCAGAGATCACCTTGCAGCAGTTGGTATCTGAAATGGTCTTGAGCGATTACACCGCGGCCAAGCGCGACAGTCTGGTCAAGCAAGCTGGCTATCAAGCCTACGATTATCACGAGTGATGTGATGGGCATCGCAGGTTTCATGCTTCACGGCTATCTTTTTTCCGGTTCCTGAGAGGATATCTGGGTGGATATTCACAAGATCTATCGTTTTTTCATGCTGCGTTTCAGGCCTGCACGCATGCAGGCCATCCGGTCCTTGTTCCCGAATTTGAATCAGCATGCGACCGTGCTTGATGTCGGTGGAACTTCGAACTGGTGGAAAGACATGTCGGTGACGACAAAAGACATCACCATCGTGAATCTTGACACCGCGCACCAGACCGCCGTTGTGGCGGCCGGCTATAAATTTTCTTGTGCCAACGGTTGCGAGTTACCTTTTGCTGATCGCAGTTTTGACTTGGCCTTTTCAAATTCGGTGATTGAGCATGTTGGTGGCTGGCCAGAGCAGCAAAAGTTTGCCCGGGAGTTGCTGCGGTGCGGGCGAGACATTTACCTGCAGACGCCCAACAAGTGGTTTCCTGTAGAGCCGCACCTGATCGCGCCTTTCATTCATTGGTTGCCTTTCCGTATTCAACGCAGACTTGTCCGTTGGTTGTCTGTCTGGGGCTGGGTTACAAAACCTGCGCAACAGGAAATCGATGATTGCATCAAGAACATTCGCTTGTTGACGGCGTCCGAGGTGCATACCCTTTTCAAAGGCTGTGACATCAAGGCTGAAAAGTTCTTGTGGATGACGAAGTCATTCCTGGTGATTCGGCGAGGAAGCAGGCCTTGAGGCTGAACGATCAGTGGGCAAGCATCGGTAACCCAGGGGCTCTGGCGACCGGTTCCCAGCGCTTTCTGGCGGTGATTTTTGTGACATCGATCGCGATGTTCCTGTTCGCCCTTTACATGGTGTTCAGCGGCGAGGGCATGTTTTTATTGCATGGCCCCCTCCTGCTGTTGAGTACCTTGCTGGTTTTCCTGTCCGGCATTTCTTATTTAGTGAATCCGTCGCGTGCGGCAGGGCTTTTTCTGGTCGGCTTGCTTTATTTCTCGTTTGACGCGACGTTTCGAGAGGGCTTGGTGGCGGGTGGTGGCGCAGACCTTCAGTCCGTGGTCAAAGGCCTTTTCTCCTTGTGCCTTTTGATATACGGCATTTTCACTGGGGCCAAACACCTGCTTGTGCGGCCGGTCATCGTTCTTTTCTTCATGTACGCGGCTTACGGCTTGCTGTCGTCTTATTACTCAAGTGCCGTGATATTGGGCATCGGCTCGGGCGTGGCGCTGTTGGCCATCGCGTTCATGGCCGCTGACTATGCGACCCGCGAGCATGATGACTTGTTCCGCCTTTGGCGGACCTTGTACATCGCGTCGGTGGTCATGGCGATTGGGTCCTTGGTGGTACTGGCGATTTCTCCTCTCCAGGCGCAGGACATGACCATGGCGGGCTCGTTCCGATTGCGTGGCCTGACGGGATCGGCCAACAGCTTGGGGCCTGTGATGGCCATTGGGTTGATCTCCGGCATGTTGGTATGGAGGCATCAGAGCCAGCGGGAGTGGCGATGGGCGCACGGACTTGCATGCGCCATGCTGGGCGTGTTGCTGCTGCTGACCAACAGCCGCACCAGCATCATCGCCTTTTTGGTGAGCGTGACTTCTGTGTGGGTGGTGATGACCTATGGCTCCATGGGTGTGCTGCTGACTGCATTTGTGGCCACCTGCTTTGGCTTCATGATGCTCTACCCCAGTGTGATGAATGCCATCATGACCACTGCTGCCGAACTGTTTTCCCGCGGTGGTGGCGTGTCAGAGTTGTCGTCCCTGACCGGGCGAGACGAGATTTGGAAGGCCTGTGTTCGGCTTATCCAGGACAGCCCTTGGATTGGCTATGGCCTGGGCAGTGTTCGGATCGAAATCCCCCGTACCTGGGAAGACATGTGGGGTAACTCTGCGGCCACCGCTCACAACGGGGTTCTAGAAAGCATGATCAGCGTTGGTCTGGTGGGCACGGTACCCCTGTTCCTTGCCTTCTTCTACTGCTTGTACATCTTTGTGCGCTATTTCTCAGGGCGCCAAGCCGTGGTCGGTGACCAAGTGCAGGACAGGGCCTTGACCATCTGCGGCATGCAGTGCATTGGATTTTTATTGGTGCACTCGTTCGCAGAAAAATCCTTCACGGGCACGGCCGCGCCGTCCACGATGGCCTTTGGCATTTGCGTGGCCACGGCAGCCTATCTTGAGCGCGTGCGCTGGAACAAAAAGCCATTGCTGATGAAAACTCAACGCTTCGCGGAAGGGTGATTTGTGACGCGGGTTGAGCGCTTGCAGATCACCTTGCGATCACCTGCGTTTTGGTTGTTTTTTGCAGCCTTGGCTTTGCGGGGATACGGCTTCTTTGTCTCGCTGTTGTTGGCGCGCTGGAGTGGTTTGCAATCACTGGGCAGCTATTCATTCCTGTTGATCACGGCCAGCAGCACCTCAACGCCCTTGTCGGTCGCATTGGCCAATGCCGTGACCCAGGCGACAGCTCATGGGCAAGGCCCTGATCGACTGCGCAGCGCATGGCGGGCGGCTCGCTTGCCGTTGCTGCTGTGCGTGAGCATCAGCGGGGGCTTGGCCTTGTGGTTGGCTTTTGGCGCGAGCATGGGCAAGGATGCGTCCTCCCTCGGGTTGATGGCCATGGTCCCCTTGCTGCTTGCGTTGGTGGTGGGGCAGTTTCTGACGCAAACCGCTCAGGGGGTTTGCGCTGGTGATGGACGTCCCCAGCTGATGACGATTCCGACCCTTGTCATGACCGCTTTGGGACTGGTGACCACGATGGCCATCATGGCTGCGCATGGCTTCTTAGGGGCCTTGCTGGTCACAGCGCTGGTGGGCATCGTGCCCGCTTTGGTGGTTTGGTGGCGCACCACGAGAAAGCCTGCTTTGAGCGAGCAGGCCTTGGCCGAGGCCCCGCCACCTTTGCCGGTCATGATCAACCTGTGGCCTTACCTTCGCAGAGCGGTACCAGAGATAGGCGCCAATGTACTCAACAGTTTGACGAACTGGGTTTGCTTCATGTACCTCGTGATGCAAGCGCATGGGCCTTTGGGCTTGGGCTTCATCACGGTTGGCCTGCAGTGGAGCGTGGTCATGCTGCTCCCGGCCAACAGCTGGGGTGGCGCGATCATGCACCGCTTGCTGCAGGCACAGTCCAAGCCAGGCGGTGACATTGATCCTGTCATCGTGCGCCAGGAGCTGCGCCGATGCCTTCGCGTCACACTGGCATGCTGTGTAGCGGTATTGGCGGCCAGCCCCGGGTTGGCGTGGTTGTACAAACTCGAACTGGAGCGACTGTTTTTGCTCCTGTTGCTCAATGCCGCATCTGCCTTAGTGTTGTCGCACAACTTTGTGTACGAACGGGTATTTGTTTGCCGACAAATTCAAAATCGATGGTTGTGGATATCTGGCGGGGCCTATGCCGTGCAAATGGTGCTGACCCTGGCCTTCATTGAAACCACCATCTATGCCGTGGCGGTGGGTAATCTGGTGGCCCTTTTGGTCGTCTGGATGGCCAGCCGGTATGAACTGAGACTTGGAAATGCATACGACAAAACGCCGCGTCGCCATCATCACCAATAACCCTCCTCCCTATCGCATCCCCGTCTTCAATGCCGTGGCAGACGCGGATGATCTGGAAGTGGTGTTTGTGTTCAGCACCATGCGCGAACCAGATCGGGCGTGGGACTTAAGCCAGATCCGCTTCAAGCAACATTACCTCAAGGAACGCTACGTTGGCATCGGCGGCAAGTTCATTCATTTGAACTTTGACGTGATTACGTTTTTGCGTGAGTTCAAACCCGAGTTGGTGATGGTCAATGGCTTCAACCCGACCTACGTCCTGGCTTGTTTGTACGCGCTGAAAGCCAAGCTTCGTTTGGCGCTGTTCATTGATGGAACGGTGTTCACGGAGGGGCGTCTGTCTTGGGCCCACCGGATGGTGCGGCGCTTTTTGTACCCCCGGATATCGACTTTCATTGGGCCCAGCAAGCAGACCATGGCCCTGTATGCAAGCTATGGCGTGTCGCCCGCGCAAATGCACATATCACACCTGTGTGCCGATAACGACCTGTTCATGTCGCAGCCAGGAGGGGCCCGCGATGTGGACCTGATTTTCTGCGGCCGCTTTGTGCCCGAGAAACACCCTCTGTTTGCCTTGGAGGTGGCCGCTGAATTGGCCCGCCGACTGAAGCGCCGGGTCTCTATGCTCATGGTGGGCGCGGGCCCGTTGGATGACGTTCTGCGTGAACGGGCAGCCAATTTGTCTGACTTGGTGGCGGTCGAGTTTCCCGGCTTCGCTCGCCAAGCGCAGTTGCCAGGGCATTACCTCCGCGCCAAGGTGAGCTTGTTCCCTACGTCGAGTGATGCGTGGGGCGTGGTGGCAAACGAAGCCTGTGCCTCAGGCGTGCCCGTGATCGTTTCGCCCCAGGCAGGTGTTGCCCATGAGTTGGTGCGGGATAACGAGACCGGTCATGTCCTCGATATGGATGTGGCCAGCTGGGCCGCGTGTGCTGAGCGCATGCTGACAAATGAGGCGCAATGGGGGCAGATGAGCCGCCAATGCAAGGAGGCGGTCAAGCCTTACTCGTTCGAGAATGCAGCCAAAGGCTTGGTGGCGGGGATTCGCGCCGGGTTGCCTTGATCCTGATCGAGTGAGCAGCCGTTTTCGTCTGCGTTGTCATCGGTATCCGTGGAGGGGCAGGCATCCAGTATGTCAGGCACGCCGTCTTGATCGGTGTCCTTGAAATCCGCATCTTTTCGCACAAGGACGCGGAAGTTACCTGGTGCCAGGGTGACTGGAAATGATGTTGGCTTCCCTGTAGCAGCATCGACGAACAGTGCGCAGAGCGTCTCTGAGGTGAGCGGGCAACGGTAAGTTTCGGCGCTTGGGCCGGCGTTGTACAAAGTCAGCAGGGGATTTTGAACGGGCGTGGTCGAGATCTCTTGAATGCGAACCCCTGAGATCGAGACAGTGCCTCCGCTTTGCAGGTCAAGGTCGAGCCTGGCGGTGCCCCGAGCGTCGGCCCAGGCAGTGAGCACCCAGTGGAGCCTTTGTGGACTGGTTTGAAGCACCGCAGATCCGCCTGTGGACGATTGGGCATATTGGCGCGCGTTATCCCGCATGGTCAACCAAAGGCGGTCACCGGCTTGCGTGGAGGCGGCGTCAAAGGCTACAAGGTACTGACGACCCCGCTGCAGATTGAAATTTCGCGCCGTATACACGATGTATGAACGCCGACCTTCTGAGTCAACCACCGGGGCGTCTTCAGCGGCGTTGGCCAGCACCCGGTAGCCAAGGCCACCTTTCATGCTCTGGTAGCTGACCTTGCCGAGGTACGACGTCCAGGCCTTGGCATCGGGCAGGAGGCTGTCTGGGCCAATGAGCAAGCCTCTCGACGGAACCGCGCGTGCCGCACCAGAGGCCAATGAGGCCACCACCGAATCGTGCTTGCCCGTTTTGGCCAGCCAGGCTTTGAGCGAGGTTTGGCGCAGCTTGGGTGAGGCTTTGCTGAACGGGCCCCTGCCTGCGGACCACGGCGTGCGGTTGAGGATGTAGCGGTTGTCGCTGAACCTGCCCATTTGATCGACATCGCGGTAGTCGCTGTCCATATTGATAATGAAGCCGCCTTGCGAAGTGGCCAGGATGTTGCCCGTGATGACGTTGTTGGCCATGTATCCATCGGCCGAACAATCTTTGAGTCCAGCGCATGGCAAAGGGCTGGGCAGGCGGTCTTCTTGCATCCAAAGCGCTTGCTGGGTGCTCTCCACCACGGCGTTGTCAGCCACGACGATGTCTCGTGAATGGTGAAGCATGATGCCGAAGTCATGCCCTTTGACCAAGTTGTGCCGGACCTCGGAACTGCCCGCGAAGTCATCCAGGTAAATACCTTTTGTCTGCGGGCGAGCACCAGGGGGCAAACCATCCATTCGGGCCATGCGTTCGTCTGGGGCGCCCACCACGATGTTGTTCTGGATGAGCAGGTTCAGAGGATGGCCTGGCAGCTGGGATGCTATTCGTCCGATGGCATAGATGCCGCCGCAGTCGTCAAATTCCAGGCAGCTGGATTTCACGTGGTTGCCACTGATGGCCGCCCTTTCAGCGGGCGATGTGTTGGCCCAGGCTTGTATGCCGATGGCAGAGGATTCGATGACGGCGTTGTTGGTGGCCTGGCTGTCCAAGCCCAGCAAAATGGCGCTGGGTGCAAAGTAACCTTGACCAGCCTGGCGTATCACGGAGCGCGTGACATTGATGCCACGTGTGGAGTCTCCGCCCAAGTAGATGCCGGCGTGAACGCTCTGAGTGATCTCCGCGCGGGCTATCGCGCCAGTGAGTTGTGTGCTGTTGGTGACCGAGATGCCCATCCATCCTGCATTGCCGATGCTCAGGTCAGACAGCTGCAAGGTACCGCTGACTCGATCGAGGTCAACAGCGTTGCCCAGTGTGCGTTCGATGCGCAATCCCGTGACGCTCACTTGTTTGAGGTCGCGGCCTTGGATGCCGTTGTCGAGCACGGCAGCTTCGACATCCTGGCCGCTGGGTGATGAGCCATCCGGCATGGCCAAATACAGATAGCCGTATTCCGCGTCGAAATACCACTCGCCCGGGCGGTCAAGCATCCACAACTTGTTCTCAAACCAGACGCCGTGACCGGCTGGGATTTCGGCCCCGCCTCCCAGGCAATATCTCATGCCAGCGCAGGTCTTGGTCTGCAGTTGCCGACTACCGGGTTCGTGGCCCGTGACCAGGTATTGCCCAAGTGCCCAAGGCGCGTAGCGTGTGTAGGCCGTTGCACCTTTCAGGTCAGCCGAGGATGGGAGTGCTCGCTCAAGAGTAAGCTTGCTGCCACCCGCCTCCACCACAGCGCTGGTGATACGCAGGTACTTGTTGTTTCCTACGCTGAAGTCGCCCTCGCCCACATTGGGAAAGCGAGCGCGTTGCAGCTTTTGGTCATGGTGGAAGATCTGTCCAATGCCATGAACCGACGCGCTGACATGAGCGCGGTAGACCGCTGCCGAGCTGCCAGGCATGGTGGCAGTGACGCGCTGCCAAGCGAGGGATCCAATGGGAATGGCGCCGCTGATGATGGGGGGCGGCTTGGCGGGATCTCCGCCTGCTTCATAGCGGACGCCACTTTTAAGCTCCAGGGACTCTCGCCATATTCCCCCACGGGCAAGGCGCAGGGTGTCCCCGGCTTTGGCCATGTTGTTGGCGCTTTCCAATGTCAAGGCACTGCCCATGGATGGCGCATCCACCTGAATGACTTTGGCGCCTGCGATGAGCGGAACGCTCAGCAAGGCCGCACATGTCAGCCAACGTCTCAATTGAGGACTGTGAGGCATGCCGAGTGCGCCATGCAGTGGTTGGTCAGTACTCGTTCAGCACCGAGCCCACGATCTGGGCCGAGCCCATGCCCACGGTCCGCACCATTTGCTCAAGTGCCACCACCGAGCTTTTGTCTTTTCTGGCGACGATGAGCGCCGCGCCGCAACGGGCGCTGAGCACCGCCGCGTCCGCACCAACTGAGTGGGCGGGGGTATCGACAATGATGCGGTCGAACTTGGTTTTAAGTTCGCGCAACAACATCCCGAAAGCCGGGCGTTCAAGCAACTCAAGGGGGTTGGGGGGCGTTACGCCAACGGGCAGCACGAACAGGCTGGGGCTTTCCTTGACGGACTGGATGACTTTGGACGCCGACCGGCCAGACAAGATAGAGGACAAGCCTGCGGTGATGCTGAGCTTGAACACGTTGTGGATGCGGGGCGATCGCATGTCCGCGTCGATGAGCAGGGTGCGGCCCGGCAACTGCGCAAAAGCCACCGCCAAATTAACGGCGAAGTAGGTTTTGCCATCGCCGGAATTCGGGCTCATGATCGCCAAGGCATGGCGGGTGGCCGCTGGATCGTTGTACATCTTCATGATGAGATGACTGCGAATGCGGCGGAATGCCTCGGCCTTTTCGGAGAAGGGGTGGTTGCCGACGACCACTTCTGGATCAAAGGCCCCACCCGTTTGAGAGTAGGGGTAGTGAAACTGCTGGGCCAAGGCCCACAGCACATCGTCGGTGTTGGCCAGCCCAAGTGCAACCGCAGCCTCCCCGAACCGCACGCCATTGCTGCGTTGGAATTCGAGGATGGATTCAATCTGTTCAGGCGAGAGGTTATTCGCTTGGCTGATGATCTCGCCGATGGACCGCTCGACAGGGATCTCGGTGTGAGGCGAAAAATCGGTGTTAGGACCATCCTGGTGATGGTTCGCTGAGTGGGTTGACGGGTGAGTGGAAGCGGTCATGGCAAATACAGCTTGGTTAATTCACAGCCAGGGCGTTGTTGCCGCCGCTTGGTGGTTTCTTGTGCCATGAGCGCAGGCGAGGCGTCGATGAGTCGGACATGGGCAAGATGCCGATCACCGGAATGTTGAGCAGTTGAGTGATGTCCTGGGCACCGCGAACACGGCGGTCCATCAATTCAATCGTGAGCACGACGATGATGGCGAGCATGGAGCCCAGCACAATAGCGGCGATCATGTTCAGCGTCATCTTCGGAGAAGAGTGCTTGGCTGGTTCGGTCGCCGGCGTGAGCAAGGTGATGCCCGCCTGGCTCGAATTGCTTTCCAGATTGGCTTGGTTCAAGCGGACCTGAAGCGTGTCATAAATGCGCTGGGCGCTTTCGACATCACGCTCAAGCACGGCCAGTTCACTGCGCGACTCTTTGAGTTTCAAGAGGCGTGCGCGCTGTTCTTCGTATGCCTGTTTGGCCGATTCTTCGCGGGTACCGGCCATAGAATTGTTGATGCCCAGGCTGGCTGTCCTGCGAGAGGTTTCGATGTTGATCTTGCTTTTGAGCGCGTTGGCCGCCGCCAGGGCTTCAATGTAGCTGGGGTGGGCCTGGCCCAGGCGCGAGGACAATTCTTCAAGGCGCGCCTCCTGGCGAGCCAGGTCGGCCTTGAGGGAGCCGATCACGCCACTGTCCAGGACATCTTCCATTTGCTCAGGCCGGCTGCGGGCTTGAGAGTCGCGGCTGCTCGTTTCCGAGCGCAGTCCGCGCAAGGCCACTACTTGGCTGGAGAGGTCATTAAGTCGGGCATTTTCGACATCCAGGCGCTCTTCGGTCGCCAAAATGCCTTTTTCTCGCTGAGCTTTTGACAACTGCTCTTGAGCACGTTCGAGCTTCTGACGTGCCAAAGCCGCGCGTTCTTCGAAGAACTGCGTGTATTGGCGAGCGGGCGCCAAACGGACGTCCACCGTGGTGTCGATGTAAGCCTTGGCAAATGTGTTGGCCACGATCGCGGCAAATGCCGGGTCCGCATCTTGGTAAATGATGTCGATGACGTTGGACTCACGCGAAGGCTTGATTTTCAAACCGCGAGAGATCAAGTCGCCCAGCCACGATTGCATGTTCCCCTTGCCGTCGGTCTCTTTCTGCCAGAGTTCACGCATGCGGGCATTGTTCTCCATGCCAAGGGTGCGGGCGACCCGTTGCGCAACCGCAGCGCTGCCAATCACATCGACCTGGGTGGCCAGGTAGCTTTGGCCGCCGCTGGCACCCAGGCCAGCGTTGATGGACACCGGATCGGGTTTGGCATCGATCAGCAAGCTGGCGGTGGCCTGGTATGACTTGGGATAAATAAGGCTCACCAGCAGGGTGGCCACAATGATGGATGCGGCGATGGCGATTGCGAGTTTCCAGCGCGCCTTCAGAATCCTAAACAACTGGTCAAAAGTCATGTCTTGAACTCATAACATAGAGAATGTCCACCTGAAAATCGGCGGCGCTTGAGCAGACCTTGAGGGCTTCTTGGTTAAACCTGTTGGCGGCAGTTTTGACCATGGAAGAAGATCCTTCCTGGTTACAAATGTATGCCACCTTCGCACCTAAGCACATGCCATTTATGCGATTTTGTAGCCAATCGACGCTGTTTCCAGCCCGATAAGAGCCGGACTGAACGTGCATTTGGTTTTGGTTGGGGGTTGGCCTGGAAGAGGGTCCCCCAGGCCAAACTGGCATTATTTCAGGCCAGACAGCCCCTTGTTGAGTGCTGCTGGATCAATGCCATTGGCCGACGAGGCTTCGCTGGCAGGGGCTGCAGGAGCGGCGGCTGCCGATGCGGCGACCGCGCCAGACGCTGCACCCGAAGCTGCACCAGCTGGCTTCTCGGCGAATTTGCCCAAGTATTCAATCTTGGCCGCCGTGCGCATGCTCTTGGTTTCTTTCTGGATGAACTCTTGGCGACGTGATTCGGTCAGGAAGCGCTCGATCATGGGCTTGGCCTGCTCCAGGCTGATAGGCTGAGCCTTGCTGGCCGCGACCAGCACGACCTTGAGCCCGCCGGTCATGCCTTGGTACATGCCCTTGCCATCCGACAGCTTGGCGAACTGGTCCACCAGGTTCAAGGGCAAGGCCTCGGCGGGCTGGGTGACCTGGTTCACGGCGAATTTCAGGCCGCTGTTCTTGAGGACTTCAACGAAGGCCTGCGAGCTGTCCGTGACTTGCAGCTTGGGTGTGATGTCCTTGATTTGCTCAGGATCGCCCTGGATGGTGAAGTCTTGCAGCATGTAGATGCGGCGTTGTCCGAACAGCGCAGGGTGTTCGTCAAAGTACTTGCGGACGTCTTCGGCAGAGGGGGCGCCCACGCTGGCGGCGGCGGTCTTTTCAAGGTAGGCGCGGGCCAGCAGGTTGCGGCGCGTGGCGTCCAGCATCTGGATGATCTGGGGGTCGCGGTCCAGCTTTTGTTCGGTGGCCTTTTGCAGGGCCAGTTCTTGATCGATCAGGCTTTCGAGGATCTGGCGGCTGGCGGGTTCGGCTTGCTCGGGCTTGAGGCCTTGCTGGCGCTCCAGAACCATGTTGATCTGGTGAACGGTGATTTCTTCGCCGTTGATGCGGGCGGCCGTCTGGGTGGCCTTGCCGGGTTCTTTGCTGTCCTTGCCGCAGCCAGCTACCAGGAGGGCGGTGGCCACCACGATGGGGACCAGGGCTGCGCGTTGCAGGGCGCGATGACGAGCGAAGGTAGGCTGGTTGGTGTGCATAAGGGGCTGAAACGAAGAGTTAATGATTGGTGTGTGGAGACTTGATCGTGCAGAGAGACCCGCCGCGAAGGCGGTAAGTTCCCTGGGGACTTCCCTGAAGTCGAAAATTCAGCCAATGAGTGTACGGTCCGGGACCGCGGTCTCAAGGGCGGGATTTCGAGCAGGGGTGACTTTGGCGTAACGCCAGTGTCAAGGTGATAACCACCCCCACCAGGGTGCCGGCCCAATGCGACATGGGCGCGACATTCATGGCCAGACCGGGGCGCGGCAGCAGGGCCTGCCAGCCCGGATTTTCCAGCCAGCATTTCGCGAGCATGCCGCCCAGCAGCAGCCAGCCATAGGTGCGGGACCACTTTGGGCGATGGGCTTGGGTGATGAGGGTGGTGGCGATGATGCTCAGCCCGGCGTGGAGCACGCCCGACAGGCCGTAGTAAGTGCCGAGCCGAGGGTCAAGCAACAGTGCCAGGTGTGTGAGGGGCCAGGCCAGCAGCCACGCCAGCGCGGCTTGCGGTGCCAACTTCAGGATCCAGCCGAGGCTCACCACGAGGGCCAAGCCCGCCAGGTTGGCCACCAGGTGGGGCGTGTTGGCGTGCAGCCAGACGCAGGTCAGGAAGTTCAAGGGGCTCTGCCGCAAGCCAGCGCTGGGATGCAACGCCCAGCTGTCGGGGGGCAGGTGATTGGGCATCAGCCCTAGAAGCGAGGGCAGGCCCAGCACCAAGGCGAGGCCCGTCCAAGCCATGGGCCCGATGGGGCGAGATATCACTTCGAAGTTTGGGCGACGGGTGTGGCGAACACGGCATCCCACAAGCGCAGGACGGCGTCGCGGTGCGGTCCGATCGCTTCTTTCGCTTCGCCGGTCAGCTGCAGGGCGGATTCGTCCAGACGGGCCCTGTGCTGGACACGGCGCAGCTCGCGGTAGGCCTGGCCCGCCAGATGGCCCATGCCCTTGGGCAACAGGCCGGACTGCTCGGCCCGCAACAGCAGGGCGATGTTGCCGACGTTGTCCTGCAAGCCAGGGTGGGCGTGACTGTGGGCCAGCACGAGGTACTGCACGGCAAACTCGACATCGATCATGCCGCCAGCACTGTGCTTGACGTCGAATTTGTCGGGCGGGCAGGTGTGGGCGGCGCGCAGGCGTTCGCGCATGGCCAGCACTTCGTCGCTGAGGGCTTGGGTGTCACGCACCGTGGACAGGATGGCCCGGCGGGTGGTCTCGAAGCGCGGGGCGAGGGCAGGGTCGCCGGCGCACCAGCGCGCGCGACTCAGGGCTTGGTGTTCCCAGGTCCAGGCGGTGTTGCTGCCGCGCTGGCGCTGGTAGTCGTCGAACGAGTGGAAGGAGGTGACCAGCAGGCCCGCGTTGCCATTGGGGCGCAGTGCGGTGTCGATGTCGAACAGCTCGCCGGCCGAGGTGCGCAGGGTCAACCAGTTGATGACCTTGCGGGCAAAGACGAGGTAGGCGTCGATGGGATCTGGGGCTTCAGGGCCGGCCTCCTGCTCGGGGCGGTCCTGGCTGTCATCGAAGAGGAAGACGACGTCCAGATCGCTGCCGTAGCCCAACTCCTTGCCGCCCAGTTTGCCGTAGGCGATGACGGCGAAATGCGGTTCGCGCCCCACGGCATAGCGGGCCTGCTTGGGTGGGCGTTGCTGCAGGTGGCCCCAGGCCCATTTCAAGGTGATGTCGAGTGTGGCGTCGGCCAAGGCAGAGAGGTCGTCGGCGACTTGCTCGACCGTCAGCAGTTTTTCAACGTCGCGCACCAGGGTGCGGAAGATCTCGGCGTGGTGGGCGCGGCGCAGGGTGTCGAGCAAGGCTTCTTCGTCAGCCTGGCCAGCGCGCTCCCAGCCGCGGTGGCGGTCTTGCAGGTCTTGCTGGTAGGCGATGGGGTCGAAGCGGCCTTCCATCAGGCGCGGGTCGGCCAGCTCATCGATCACGCCGGGGTGGAGCATGAGGTAGCGCATGGACCATTTGGCCAGGCCCAGCAGGCGCAGCAGGCGCTTGAGCACTTCGGGCCGTTCGGCCAACAGGGACAGGTAACTGTCACGGCGAAGCAGGGGGTTCAGCCAGTCGATGAAGCGCAGCACGGCGTCCTGGCCCAGGCAGTCTTGCGGGGCGGCTTCGGCGCAGTCTTCGCTGGTATAGGCCAGCAGGGTGGCCCGGCCAATGAGCTTGGCCAAGCGCAGTTTGGCGGTGTCGCTGAGCAGGTTGACGCGCGCTTGCGCGGCGAAGGTGCGCACGTGCGCCGCGATGGGCTCGGGCAGCTTGGCGATGAATTCTTCGCTGTCGACGGGCAGGGGCGGGCCGCCGCAGGATCGGCATCCACCGGGCTTGCTGCTGGGGGCGTTGCCTTCGTGCAGCAGAGCATCGAATTCGGTGGCGACCAGCTCGCGCACATTGCACAGGATGTCGAGCAGTTGGCAGGTGCCGCTGTTGCAGTCGGGCTTGTCTTCGCTGGGTTTGCCCAGGCCCAGGCTGGCGGCGATCCAGGCCAGATCGGCATCGTCGGTGGGCAGCAGGTGGGTTTGCTGGTCGTCCAGGTACTGGATGCGGTGCTCGACTTGGCGCAGGAAGGTGTAGGCCTGCGTGAGTTTGTCGGCGGTGATGTCGGAGATCAGGCCGCGTGCCGCCAGCCGTTTAAGGGCTTTGAGGGTGGAGCGGGTGCGGATTTCGGGGAACTGGCCGCCACGCACCACCTGCAGCAATTGCACGGTGAACTCGATCTCGCGGATGCCGCCACGCGAGAGCTTGACGTCGTTGGCACGTTCGGGCCGGCCGGCGGCGCGGCGATTGGCCTCGTCGCGGATCTTGCGGTGCAACTGGCGCAGGCCTTCGAAGATGCCGTAATCAAGATACCGGCGGAACACGAAGGGGATGACCACATCGCGCAGGGCCAAGGCGCGGGCGTGCCGGCTGCCTTTGGGCATGGCGGCGCGGGGGGCGACGATGCGGCTTTTGAGCCAGGCAAAACGCTCCCATTCGCGGCCCTGCACCAGGAAGTACTCTTCCAGCATGGCCAGGCTGACCACGGGGGGCCCGGAGTTGCCGTTGGGGCGCAGGGCCAGGTCAACGCGGAAGACGAAGCCGTCTTCGGTGGTGTCGCCGATCAGGCTGAACAGGCGCTTGGCCACGTTGGCGAAATATTCGTGGGCGCTGATCTGCCCCCGCAGGCCGCCACGGCCATCGTCGATGCCGGAGGTCTGGCCATCGTCTTCATAAACGTAGATCAGGTCAATGTCGGACGAGACATTGAGCTCGCGGCCACCGAGCTTGCCCATGCCGATGACCCACATGTCAATGCGCTGGCCTTGCTCGTTCAGGGGCGCGCCGTGGATGGCGTCGAATTCCTGCTGGGCGCTCTCGAGGGCGCGCTCCAGGGTGACTTGGGCCAGTTCCGTCATGGCCATGGTGACATCGGCCAATGCGCAGGATTGCTCTACATCGACGCACGCCAGGCGCTCAAGCACCAGTTGGCGGGCCACACGCAGGGCGGAAGGCAGCGCGCGGCCACCTGCCAGCAAATGATCGATCAGGGCCCCGATGGTGTCTTCAGTGGGGGTGCCGGGCGCCCGCTGGGCAAACGCTTCGCGTTCAGGGTTGTAACGACGACGGATGCGCTGCACGAACCGCGCGTGGTCGGCATGGGCCCGGGATGGCCCGGTGTTGTGGGGGTTAAAGAATGTGAAGCCCATGAGCCTAGGTGAGGGTCTGTGCTAGGGTGGCCGACTGTCGGGCCCCGCAACTGGTTCCGGGATGGTAGGGCAGTTGCGTTTTACAAAATGGCGAATTTGGCCCGCCTGGACGACAGTTTTGTTTCATGCCCACGATTTCTTCTGATTCTTCTGGCAATCCCAAGGCGAGCAAAGCGCGCTCGCTGCTCCAAGCCGGGCGGTGGTGTCTGCTGACGCTGGCGGTGCTGCTGTTCATGGCCGCGGTTGCCTGGTGGGCTTTGTTGTTCCAAATTCTGCCCCGAATCGGTTCATGGCGTGAGGCCATGGCCCAACAAGCCACAAAGTCACTGGGGGTGCCGGTGCGCATTGGGGCCTTGTCGGGGCGGGCCGAGGGTTGGTCGCCGGTACTGTCATTGAAAGAAGTGGCCTTGCTGGACGAGCGCGGCAGCGTGGCCTTGCGCTTGCCGGAGGTCACCGCGCGCATCTCGCCTGGCAGCCTGTGGCCCACGGCCTTGTGGCGCCAGGAGCTTCGATTGGACAGGCTGGTGCTGGTTCGGCCCGAGTTGCAGGTGCGCCGGGATGTGGCCGGTGATCTGCATGTGGCGGGCTTGAAGCTGGCCTCCAACGCCGCGCCCACCGGCAATGGCCAGGTGCTGGACTGGGTGCTGTCACAGCGCCTGATCCGCATTGAACAAGGCGCCGTGCGCTGGACCGATGAGCGGCGAAAAGCCCCCACGCTGGTACTGCAGCAAGTGGACCTGGACTTGAGCAGCCACCCGGGCTTGGGCACGCAGGTGCACCATTTGTCGCTGTTGGCCACGCCTTTGCCCGAGTTCGGGCGGCGTTTCGAGGTCAAGGCCCGGATGACACAACCGCTGTGGGCCTTGACCGCGCAAGAGGCCGCTTCATCCAAAGCGGTTGACCTGCCTTGGTGGCGGCGTTGGTTGGGCGGCGCCCCCAAGACCACCGATTTGAACAGTTGGTCGGGCAAGTGGTCGGTGAACCTGCCGCACGCGGATGTGCAGTCTTTGCGCAAGCACGTGGACCTGCCTGTCGATGTGGAAGGTGGGCGGGGCCGCATGGCGGCTGAACTCGTCCTCAAACAAGGGCGGCCCGCCAGCCTGGCGCTTGACGTGGATGTGCAGGACGTGAGCATCCGCCTTGAAAAAGGATTGAGGCCCTTGGCGTTTCGCGGCCTGAGTGGCCGCATCACCGCCCTCAATGAACGGACCGAATCCCACGTGGCGCTGGAGAAGCTGGCCTTCACCACGGCCGAAGGCTTGGTTTGGCCGGCCAGCTCCGCCCAGCTGGCTTGGCGGCACGCGCCTTTGCAAGGGCAGATCAACGCCGACGTATGGCGGCAGACCGTGGGCGGCCAAGTGAATGCCGACCGCCTGGACCTGGGTGTGCTGGCCCGCTTAGCTGACCGCTTGCCCATCTCGACGGCCATGCGCAGGACGTTGGCAGATTTGGCCCCCGAAGGCGTGGGCCGGCAATTGACCTGGCGCTGGGAGGGCCCGGCCGATGATCCACGTGAGTACAGCGCCCGCGCACAGATCAAGGGCTTTGGTTGGGCGGCCTCGGCCCAACAAGGCCGGCCCGGGCTGGCCGAGGCCGACATCGATCTGAAGGCCGACGAGCGGGGCGGCCAGGCCTCCGTGGCCATCGAAAAAGGTTGGGTTGAGTTGCCGGGGGCTTTCGACGAGCCCCGCATCCCATTGAAGGCGATGGCGGCCCGTGTGAACTGGCGCATCAAACCGGCCGACCGGGCCGACTTGCCGCCGCAGTTGCAGGTCGAGGTCAGGAAAGCGACTTTTGCCAACGATGACGCCGAAGGCGAGCTGCAAGCCACTTGGCGCACCGGTCCTGGCACCGGCACGGGTGCCGCGGGTCGGTTCCCCGGGCACCTGGAGCTGGATGGCAAGCTGGCTTGGGGGCAGGCCAACCGGGTCTGGCGCTACCTGCCTTCGGTCATCCCCTTCCACGCCCGCGACTACGTGCGCATGGCTGTTCGCGAAGGGCGTGGCGAGAAAGTCACCTTTGAAGTCAAGGGCGACCTGGCCGGCTTTCCCTTCAAGGACGATGAGGGTGGTCGCTTCCGGGTGCATGTGCCCGCCAAGAACGTGACCCTGGACTACGTGCCCGCGGCCCTGCTGGAGACCGGTGGCGTGCCGGCGCAGACCCGTTGGCCGGCCTTCACTGGGCTGGACGGTGATTTGATTTTCGAGGGCCTGCGTTTGCGCATCGAGGGCGCCAAAGCGCAATTGGGTGGATTGGGCTCCGGCAGTTTTCTGCTGCGTGACGTGGCGGGAAGGATTGAAAACCTGGCGTCCGACGATCCGCACCTGGAGATCCGGGGCCAGGGGCAAGGGCCGCTGAACGATCTGCTGCGCTACATGGCCGTGTCTCCGGTGGGGGTGTGGACGGGCAACCTGTTGCACAAGGCCGAGGGCACCGGCACCGGCAGCTTGCAACTGGCCCTGGACATCCCGCTGAACCACACGGACAACACCGGCTTGCGGGGGCGCGTCAGCTTGGGCGAGCAGGACCAGGCAGCGCTGCGCCTGCACCCCAGCGTGCCGCTATTGCAAAAAGTGAAGGGGCATGTCGACTTCACGCAAAAGACTTTGAAGGTGTCGGCCCTGGCCAATGTGTGGGGACAGGACATCTCGGTGGAAGGCCAGCAGGACGCCAGTGGCGCGCCCAAGTTCGTGGCTCAGGGGATGATCACGGCCGAAGGCCTGCGCACCGCCAGCGAGTGGCCCGCACTGGCGCAACTGGCCCAGCGCATGACAGGGCAGACGGCGGTGACCGTGACCGTGGCCTTGCCCAAGGCATCGGCCGACCAGGCCGCGGCGGCCCAACCCGAGCTGCAGGTGGTGTCCACCTTGCAAGGCTTGGCCGTGGACCTGCCAGCACCTCTGAACAAGCGCGCCGAGAGCGTCTGGCCCTTGAGCATGATCCACCGCAGCGACGATCCCAGCGGGCTGAGCGACGCCTTGCTGGTGGAGCTGGGCACCGCGCAATCGGCCAATCCGGCCGGCTCGCCGTGGTTGCGTGCAGACTTCCGCCGCGATGTGCGTGGCGACCAGGCCAGGGTCACCCGCGGGGCCTTGAGCCTGGTGCAATCCACCGCCGGTGGCGATGCCATCGCCGTGCCGGCCTTGCCCCCCAAAGGCGTGGTCGCCCAAGTGACGGTGCCCAGCCTGGACCTGGACGCTTGGCAGGGCCTGGCCCGCGTGGTGCGTTCGCCGGCCAGCGACAGCACTGGGCCAGGCGAGGACTACCTGCCCGACACCTTGACCTTGCGCACGGGCGTGCTGAACTACCAGCAGCGCAATCTGCGCAATGTGGACGTGACCCTGGCGCACCCCAATCCCGGGGTCTGGCGCGCCCAGATCGAGTCCGACCAATTGGCCGGCCAGATTGAGATACGGCCTGAGACTTCACCATTGGCCAGCGGCCCATCAGGCAACCGCGTGGTGGCGCGGCTGTCACGCCTGTCCGTGCCAGCCGCCGAGGCCGAGGCCTTTGAGGACCAGGCGGCGTTGCAACTGCTCGCCCCCGAGACCGTGACCGTGCCCGCGCTGGACATCGTCATCGATGAACTGGATTGGCGAGGCCTGCCTTTGGGCAAGATGGAGGTGGAAGCCATCAACCGCCTGGTGCCCGTGGCCGGTGGCGGTTGGCAGCCCGAATGGCGCTTGAACAAGCTGCGCATGACCAACCCCGAGGCCCAGCTCAACGCCAGCGGCAACTGGATGGCGGTCGGTCCGTTGCCGGGCAACAGCGCCAAGCCCAAGCAGAAGGCGGCCTTCAATTTCACGCTCGAACTGAACAACAGCGGCGCCTTGCTGGGGCGCCTGGGTTTGCCGCAGACCTTGAAGGGGGGCAAAGGCAAGCTCACCGGCCAGATCTCGTGGATGGGCTCGCCGCTGGAGCCTAACCCCGCGACGATGTCAGGCGAGTTGTCTGTGGACATCAAGGAAGGGCAGTTCCTCAAGGTCGATCCCGGCATGGCCAAACTGCTGGGTGTGCTCAGCCTGCAATCGCTGCCGCGGCGCCTGGTGCTGGATTTCCGCGATGTCTTCCAGCAAGGCTTTGCTTTTGATGCCATCGACGGCGACGTGTCTATCAAGCAAGGCGTGGCCGACACCCGCAACCTGCGCATGCGCGGGGTTCAGGCCGTGGTGATGATGGAAGGCCAGGCCGACCTGGCACGCGAAACGCAGAACCTGCACGTGTTCGTGGTGCCCGAGGTGAACGCCGGCACGGCATCGCTGGCCTACGCGGTCATCAATCCGGCCGTGGGCCTGGGCACCTTCATCGCCCAGGTGCTGCTGCGCAAACAGGTGGCCGAGGCCAGCACCCGGCAGTTCAGCGTCACCGGGTCGTGGGCTGATCCGCAGGTAGAGCGCGTGCAGCGCTCACTGCTGGCGCCGGTGCCTGGCGCCTCGCAGCCCGCCGCTGGGGTCAAAGCGACGAAAAAACCTTCTTGAGGATGGCGCTGCCCGTGCCCACCGGGTCATTGCGAATGCGGCGCTCTTCTTCGCCAATCACAAAGTACAAGCCGTCCAGCGCCTTGGTGGTGACGTGCTGCTGCACGGTGGCCGCTTGATCGCCCTTGATCAGGCCCATGCTGCTGGCCTTGCCAGCCAAGTCGTTGTAGCGCTTGGCCAGCGAGAGTTTCTCAACCGCCTTGTTGACCAAGGGGGCGAACTGCACGCCCAAAGGCTCGCGCGTTTTGGTGGCGAAAAAGTCGGTCACCGCGTGCTCGCCGCCCGACAGGATTTGACGGGCGTCTTGCACTGACATGCCTTTGATGGCGTTGCGCAGCAATGGCAGCGCTAGGCTCACCGCGTTCTCGGCGGCGTGGTTCATGGCGCTGATCAGGTCGTCCAGCTGGCGGCCTCGTCCCACCGCGCGCAGCAGCGGGGCGGCTTTCTCCATCACCTCGGGCAGGGGGATGCGGATCTTGTCATTGCCCAGGAAGCCATTGGCCTGGCCTAACTGTTTGACCGCGATGTCTGCGCCGCGTTCAAGCGCCGCGCGCACGGCACCGCTGGCGTCCGCTTGGCTGAACGCTGCGGCGCGCGCCGTGGACGAGGCCAGCAGGGACAATGCCATGCCGCCAGCCAAGGCCTGACAGGCAGACGACAATATGATTTGACGACGGTTCATTAAGTGATCCACTGACACAGCTCCACTGACCTACGGCCATGAATTTCAACAGACGACATCTTGCCCTGATCGCCCTGGCTGTGCCAATGTTTCTGTCCGGATGTTTTTGGGACACGCAGGCGCCATTGCCTGATCTACCTTACACCCGGATCGATGGCAGCCAGCACCGCACCTCGGATTTGAAGGGCCAGGTCACCCTGATCAACTTCTGGGCGACCAGCTGCAGCACGTGCGTCAAAGAGATGCCGCAACTGGTGGCCACGCAAAACAAGTTCAAGGCGCAAGGCTTGCAAACTCTGGCCGTGGCCATGGAATACGACCCCCCGGCCTATGTGATGCAATTTGCGCAGAGCCGGCAGTTGCCTTTCCAGGTGGTGATGGACCACACGGGTGATCTGGCCAAGGCCTTTGGCCCGGTGCAGTTGACGCCGACCACCTTCGTGGTCAACAAAAAAGGCGAGATCGTCAAGCGCTACATCGGCGAGCCCGATTTTGAGGCCCTGCACACCTTGCTGGGACAACTGCTGGCCGAGCCCGCCTGATGAGGCCCAAGCCGCGTCACATGATGCGCGTGAGCTCGTAAACCAAAGCCGAAGGCAGCGAGGTGGCCACCGCCGCATGGCCGACCCGCGCCATGCCCGTTGGGCTGATGCTGGAAATCTCGAAAGTGTGCCCATCGTCGAGCAGCTCGATGAACACGAACTCGGGCACCTCCTGGCGGATGCTGGTCACCATCTGCATGAAGCGAGGTGTTTTCAAGCTGGACTCGAACACGATGCCATGGGGCAAGCCCGCGTCACAGAACTCAACCGCATCGGCCACCGTGTTGACGAAATCGACCACCAGGCCCATGGACTTCATCGACTCGCGCACCAGCCCGCGCACATCGCGGCGTGCCGCCACCACCAGCACGTGGCAGCCGGCCAAAGGTTTGGAGTTGATCGAGTCGGCAAAGCTGGCGTCGGGCACATCGGCACCCGGCGCCGCCGCCAGCGCGTTGACCGTGCGCGGAAACTCCAGCGTCAAACGCGCTTGCGAGGATTCGATCTCGCGGTGCTGCACCACGCCGAGCGTGCGGGCTGTTTGCTCCAGCAGGTGCCAGCTCATGCTGTCAAGGGCGGGGTTGTGAGGCGCCTCAGGGTTGTGAGGCAGGTCAGGGGACCGGTGCTGGAACTGGCAGACCAGCGAGGCGTTGTCTGACCAGCGGCCCTGGTCGATGCGGACATCCACCAAACCTTGGGCGCAACTCAGCCACCACTCAACCACGGCGTTCAGCAGGCCATGAAGCATCGAGGCATCGACCTGCACCTCGACCTCTTGCAGGGACTGAACAATGTGGATGCCGCGCGCCTGCAGCTCGCGCGCCCGGTGGGCCAGCACGCTTTGCACGGTGTTGGTGAGGTGCACTCGCTCATGCGACTGGCGCACCCGGCCCGAGGCGAGCCGCGAAATCTGCTGACACCAGATGCCGGCCTGGCGAGCGCGGTCTACCTCGTCCAGCAGGGTGCGCAGACCGGCCCGGTCGATGCGGCCGGTGGTGGTCAAGGTGGCGACGCGCTCCAGCGCGGCGGTGAGGGGCTCGGCCAACTCGCGGCCGGCCTGGGCCAGCAACTCCTGCCAGCGCGCCAACTCGCGCTCATCGGGGCTGAGGGTTGGCGCATCCGGGTTGGCGCCTCGCTGGGGCGTCGCCAACTTGGCCTGGAATGGGACGGGCGAGTTCATGGCACATCTCGGTTCGTTCAGGATCAGTTTCTGCCGCGGCATGGGGCTTGTCCATCCCACGGTTGGGTGAATTGCAGGGGCCTTGTTCATAATTGGCGCCATGGAACAAAGTTGGTCGAACATGGGCGCCTGGGTGCTGTCGGTCGTGGGGTGTGTGGCCTTGGTCGCCTGCAGCCCGGCGCTGGATTGGCGCACCGTTAGGCCCGAACACGCCCCGGCTTTGCAGGCCTTGTTTCCGTGCAAACCAACCCAGGTGGACCGTTCACTGAAGCTGCCTGCCTTGCCCGGGCCTCCGGTGACCATGCACCTGGTGTCGTGCAAGGTGGGTGAGTCCATCTGGGCGCTCAGCTATTTCGATGCACAAGACATCAAGCGGGTGCCGCAGGCGCTGGCGGCGGACAACCGCGCTTTGCGCGACAACCTGCAGGCGGTCAGCAATTTGGGTGCGCCTTCAGCGGAGGGCGCCGTGTCCGCCGTGGACCTGGAACCCGTCAAGATCCCGGGCATGACACCCCATCCCCTGGCACGCCACTGGCGTTTGACGGGACGGCGCCCGGCCGGGAATGGCGAAAGCACGCCGGTGGAAGTGCACGCGTGGCATTTTTCCCACGGTTTGATGGTTTACCAGGCCAGCTTGTGGCGCCCCGTGCCGCCTGCGAATGCCAAGGATTCCACCGACGCGGTAGAGACATTCATTCAGGGCTTCAAATTTCTGGACTGAGCAGCCCATAATCATTGTCATGCCCGGCCTGTTCCTCATTGCGCATGCCCCCCTGGCTTCTGCCCTGAAGCTGGCGGCGCAGCATTGTTTTCCCGAAGCTGCGCAGGCCATGCGTATCCTGGACGTGCCCTCGAACCTGCCCCCCGACGAAATCGAGGCGCAGTGCCGCATCATCCTGGAGATGCTGCAAAAGGCCGATTCCCGCGGTGAGGCCCTGATCCTGGCCGATGTGTTCGGCGCCACTCCGTGCAACATCGTGCAGCGTCTGTCAGATGGCGTGCGCGTCAAGGTCATCACGGGCGTGAATGTGCCCATGCTCTGGCGCGCCCTCAACTACTCCAATGAATCCCTGGACACCTTGATCACCCGCGCGGTGGCCGGTGGCACCCAGGGCGTCATGCAAATCGCGACCAACCGGCCCCAAAACCAGGCCAGTCAGCCCATCAATGATCAAGACCACCGTCAACATCAGCAATAAGCTGGGACTCCATGCGCGCGCATCGGCCAAGTTCACCAAACTGGCCAGCAGCTTTCCCTGTGATGTCTTCATGAGCCGCAATGACCGGCGTGTGAACGCCAAAAGCATCATGGGCGTGATGATGCTGGCCGCCGGACTGGGCGCGGCGGTGGAGTTGGAGTGCGATGGCGCCCGCGAAGAAGACGCCATGAAGGCCTTGGTGGCCCTCATCAACGACAAGTTCGGCGAAGGCGAGTAAGGCCTCAATCAGGGTCGATCCCCATTGGATGGACGGAGCTGGTGTGCAAAACCAACGCACTCCGGGGGATCCATGTCGCGCGATTGCGACAACTTGCGCACACATTTGGGGTCAAGCAAGGCACAGTTAGGCCGATATTGCACAGATACGTTTCGCAACGTGCATTTTTCTAACAAACCCGTTGAACGAATTCAATTCGTAGGAGCTGTCCTCATGAACAACTTTCGTCGTGATGCCTCGTCGGCCTGCGCGCTGACCCTCAAGACCGTGGCCCTGGCAGCGGCCCTCAGCGCGTCGTCGGTGGCCCTGGCGGCCGAAAACGGCAACCAGCGCTACTCGCCTGGCGTGGGCGGCAGCGACATGACCTCGCCCTTGGTGCCCGGTTGGTACGGGCAGGTGGCGATGGTGGCGTACCACGCCAACAAGATCAAAGGCAATGATGGCAAGCAGTTGACTCGGTCTGGGAATATCACCCAAGCCCAACTGGCGGCGAACCCGGCCACGGCGGCAGCCGCGCCCGCTTTTGCGGGCGGTGTCAACTACAACTCCAAAATTGGCATCAAGGCCGATACCTATGCCATTCTTCCTCGCATCACTTACCTGAGCAGTGAACAGGTGTTGGGTGGCAATGTCGGGTTCACGGCAATGTTGCCTTTGGTTCGCAGGAAGATCCAGTTGGCTGGCGAAGCACCCAGCTTCACACCGGGTGCTGGCAGCGCCGCTCCTGCGGTGCCAGGCAGTTTGGCCGCAGGTCTAAGCCCAACCATTTTGGGGCGCATTGCCAACGAGTCGGCCGCATATGGCATCGGTGACCTCGAAGTCTCGCCCATCTGGCACATGGAGATCGGTGATCACCAGCACGTGTCGATTGCCCCGACCATCGTGGTGCCGACAGGCGACTATGACGCCACCAAGCGCGCCAATTCCGGCTTTGGCAACTTCTTCACTTTCCGTCCTTCGGTGCAATACGCCTTCGTGGGCGACGGTTGGGATGTGGGCGGTCGCCTGGTGCTGTCGTTCAACACGCGCAACAAGGACAACGGCTACCGCACAGGCAACATCCTGAACATCGATTACCAAGCGATGAAGTTCGTGTCCGAGGACATCCGTGTGGGCCTGCAAGGCTATGTGGTCGAGCAATTCAGCAACGACTCGCAGGATTTGACCGGCTACTCGTTGGCACAACAAACCGCGCTGGCCACCACGGCTGACCTCAGCACCGGCAACAAGATGCGCGTGTACGCCGCAGGCCCTGCCGTGGCCTGGTTGGCCAATGGCGGCGAGTTCCTGCTGGAAGGCAAATTTCTGAAGGAATTTGGTGCGAAAAATCGCACTGAGGGCCAGGCCTTCTGGTTGACGCTGTCCAAGCCGCTGTAACCTCATCAGGGTACTGATTGATGGAGTCCCCCTGGCTTTGCGGCCAGGGTGCCCGTGCCACGGGCGAGTTGATGGCTGTACCGTAGGAGTGGTCACATCATGCAAGATGACCGTATCGCTTTATCCCCGTTTGAACAGAACCGGCGCCAGCTGATGGCCAGTGCCATGGCCGCAGCACTCGTGCCGTGGGCCACGCCTGCCGAGGCGGCCAGCGTGGAGCTGGAGGGGGTTGAACTGGAAGAGTCCATCATTGCGCACGGGCAAAAGCTGGTGCTCAACGGGGCGGCGGTGCGCAAGCGAGGCTACTTCAAGGCCGATGTCACGGCGCTGTACCTGCCTGAAAAGCGCACCACCCCCGACGCGATTTTCAAGCTCAACGGCATCCGCCGAATCCAGCTCAACATCCTGCGCGAATTCACCTCGTCCACGATTTCCCGCATCTTCATCGCCGACTTCAAACAGAACTCCACCGACGCGGAGTTCAAGCAGTTGATCAACGAGATCAGCCAGGTGGGTGCGGCCTACAGCGCGGTCAAGCGCGTGAGCAAGGGCGATGTGGTCAACCTGGATTGGCTGCCTGGCAAAGGCTGGATGTGCTACATCAATGGCAAGCAGCTGATGATCGACCCTGCGGCCACGGGCGGCGTCGCGAACAATGCCATCAACAATGAGTTGGCCTACCAGATCTACCTGCGCATGTACATCGGGCCGGCCGCGCCTGAAGAGTTGCGCAATGGCCTGTTGGGCCTGACCCGCCTGCCCCGCTCCAACGGTGGTGGCCGAGACAAAGACGGCGACGCCTGACGGCTTTCCTTCAGTCGCGCGGGTAATGTGAGGCCAAGGCCGGTGGCATGGGCGAGTCGATCAGACCAGCCATCAAGCGCAGGGCATTGGCGGTGTCGTTGGACATCAAGCCGCCGGTGCTGTGGTTCAGCGCTTCTTCCACCCAGGCCCTCAGCAACACGGGCCTGATCATCCACGACAACTCCTGAACGCCTGCCAGGGCGTGCATCAGGGCGTCGGCGTCGGGGATCTTGCCATCCGGTTTCAAGTCTTGCAGAGGGGTGCAGCGTGCGATGACGCGTGCGTACCAGGCGCGGCTGCTTGCGGCCAACAGGCCTTGCACTTCCGGCTCGGGCACAAAGCGGGCAAGGTAGGCTGACAGCGCGATCACGTGGGTCAGCTCGTCTTCCTGCAGATCGATCAGCTCGCGGCCTTGTCCGGTGACGGGGCGCATGAAAGGCCGGCTGCTTTTCTTGTCGCTCATCTGGTGGCGAAGCGTCAGCCACCACAGACGATCGCGCGGGCTGACTCGGCCGTCGGCTTTCAGCAGATCACGGGCAGCCTCGACCAGCGCTCGGCGCTCGCTGATCGGGTCATTGGCGATGCTTTTGCACAGGCGCTCGAACTCGGGGACCAGGCGTTCCGGGCGCAGCCCCTGCACATCCTCGAGGATTTGTTGGCCGTGCGTGAGGCCTTCGGCCAGTTTCAGCCACAGCTTGTGTTCATCGCGGTTGCCGGCCGACATCATCAGCGCCAGCACTGCCATGCGTTTCTCGCGAGGGCCGGCCAGGCGGCGCAATCGGCCCAAGGCATCGGTGTCATCCAAGGGGGCCGGTGGTCTGGCGGCTTCAGCGTGCAAGCCCGAGGCTGCAGCAGCCGCCAGCATGGCGTCCGGGGCAGTGGGCGGCGGGCGACGGGGCTCGGCTTTTTCCAGCCGCAACAAGGGGGCCGGCATGGGCGACAGCACGGCGCCGCAGATCCGGCGGATGCGCTCGGGCAAACGCGGGTGAGTGGCCAGGCAACGCGACAAGCGCGACTGGTGCAGCAGCAGCGAAGCGACCATGTCGGCCTGGGGATGGCGCATCTGGCCGGCCAGCATCTGCTGGTCAAACCAGATCTTGCGCAGCACGTTGCCCAGGCCATCCCGTGTGCGGGTGAACTGGATGGCATTGGCGTCGGCCAGGAACTCGCGCTGTCGTGCCACGGCGGCTTGCAGCAGCCGGCCGGCGCCCCAACCCAGCCAGCCGACCGCGCTGAACACCAGCCCCACCACCCATCGCACCGGGTTGACGTGGCCGTTGTCGTCCCGGCTCATCAGGGTCTGGCCATAGCCATGCACCAGCGACAGGCCCCACACCAACGCCAGCAGGCGCATGGCCATGGGCAGGTCTTCTTCCTTGAGGTGGCCGAACTCGTGGGCCACCAGGCCTTGCAGTTCTGCGCGTGTGAGGCGGTCCAGGGCGCCCCGGGTCACGCACAGGGCATAGTCTTCTGGCGACCAGCCGGCCACGAAGGCGTTGATGGCGTCTTCGCGGGTGAGCACATAGACGTGTGGCACCGTTTGCCCCGAGGCCATGGCCATTTCGTCGACCACGTTGAGCAGGCGCCGCTCGAGCGCGTCATCAGGGTCTTTGACGAGGCGCCCGTGCATCCAGTGGGCAACACGTTGGCCCCCACCTTCGCGCAGGCGCTGGGTTTCGATCAGGCAACCGCCCAGCACAAACAGCAGGATGACGCCGGAGTTGGTCTCGAAGAACAAGGCGGGGTAGCCATGGCTGAGCGGCATCAGCAGCTTGTAGGCCAGCGCCAGCAGCACGTTGACGGCCACCACCAGCCCGGCCAGCAACACGGCGAACCAGGCGAACAACTTGAACGTTTGCGCCTGGGCCTGTTCCTGATGCTGTCGAAATTTCATGGTGAACGGCGAGACTGCCCGTTGGTTCAGATCTTGATCAGAAAGCCACTTTCACGCCAGCTCGTTCTGCGTCGGTGGAGGTGGACTGGAGCATGGTGGCTTCCTTGAAGCCGAAGACGCCGGCCACGAGGTTGGCGGGAAACTGTTGGGCCGAGTTGTTGTAATCCAGCGTGGCATCGTTGAACAGCTGCCGCGAAAATGCCACTTTATTCTCGGTGTGTGTCAGCTCTTCGCTGAGGTCGCGCAGGGATTCGTCGGCCTTGAGTTCTGGGTAGGCCTCCACGGTGGCCTGAAAGCGCCCCATGGCACTGTTGAGCACGCCTTCGGCCAGGTTCAGGCTTTTGATGGGGCCGGCCTGGTTGGGCTGGCTGCGCACCAGGTCGGTGGCGGCGACCACTTGCGCGCGCGCGGCGGTCACGCGCTCCAGGGTCTCGCGTTCGTGTTCCAGGTATTTGCGGGCCACCTCGACCAGGTTGGGGATGAGGTCGTGCCGGCGCTTGAGCTGAACGTCGATCTGCGCGAAGGCGTTGGTGATTTCATTGCGCAGTTTGACCAGTCGGTTGTAGGCGCCCACGGCCCAAAAGACGATCAAGGCGACCACCGCGAGGGTGATGATTTGTGTGGTGTTCAAAGTCGTGGCCTCCCAAGCCGTTGCGTTCAATCAATCGTAGCAGTCCACTGCTCAAAGCCTTCGCGGCGCAATTGGCAGGCGGGGCAGTGGCCGCAGCCGTATCCCCAGGCGTGGCGCTGTGTGCGGTCGCCCAGGTAGCAGGTGTGCGTGTGCTCCACGATGATGTCGTTCAGGGCGGCGCCACCCAACTGGTCGGTCAGGGCCCAGGTTTGCGCCTTGGTCAGCCACATCAACGGCGTTTCCACCGTCATGGGCGCGGCCAGCCCCAGGCTGAGCGCCACTTGCAGGGCTTTGAGGGTGTTGTCGCGGCAATCGGGGTAGCCGGAGTAGTCGGTCTCGCACATGCCGCCCACCAGCACGTTCAGACCGCGGCGGTAGGCCACGGACGCTGCGAAAGTCAGGAACAGCAGGTTGCGGCCGGGCACGAAGGTGTTGGGCAGTCCGTTGGACTGCATTTCAATGGCCCGGTCTTCGGTCAGGGCGGTGTCCGAGATCTGGCCCAGCAGGGCGAGGTCCAGCACATGGTCTTGGCCGAGCCGGCCCGCCCACGCTGGAAAAGCGCTGGCCACGGCCTGGCGAACCGGTTCGCGGCAGTCCAGTTCAACACGGTGGCGCTGGCCGTAATCAAAGCCGATGGTTTCAACGCGGCTGAAGCGGCTCAGGGCCCAGGCCAGGCAAGCGGTGGAATCCTGCCCGCCCGAGAACACCACCAGGGCGGCGCGTGGGTCGGCAAAGGCGGCGTGGGTGTCAGTGGCGGCGGGCATGGCGAAGAGCAACTTGGTGGCAGGCGGGGCAGGACGCAACCGGCCAGCATAGCGGATCAAATCCCCGGAGTTCAGGGGTAGGTGTCGCGCACGGTTGGCAGGGGCCCCAAAGCTGGGCGACAATAGAGGGTTTTCGAGAGTCCGGCCTGCACGAATGCGGGCCTTGCAGGAACCTGGTCATGGCCGCTTTCAATACAGAAACTGTTACCCACGTCAACCACTGGAACGACACGCTGTTCACGTTTCGGACCACGCGCGATCCCGCCCTGCGCTTTGCCAGCGGCCATTTTGTGATGATTGGCCTGGAAGTCAACGGCAAGCCCTTGATGCGCGCTTACAGCGTGGCCAGCGCCAACTACGAAGAGCACCTCGAATTCTTGAGCATCAAGGTGCAGGACGGCCCCTTGACCTCGCGCTTGCAGCACCTGAAGGTGGGCGACAAGCTGTTGGTTAGCCGCAAGGCCGTGGGCACGCTGGTAGTCGATGACCTCAAGCCCGCCATGAACCTGTACCTGTTTGGCACCGGCACCGGCCTGGCGCCTTTCATGAGCATCATCCAGGACCCGTACACCTACGAGAAGTTTGACAAAGTGGTGCTGGTGCACGGCGTTCGCTACAAGAGCGAGCTGGCCTACCACGACTTCATCAAGGACGACCTGCCCGACCACGAGTTGCTGGGCGACCTGGTGCGCGACAAGCTGATTTACTACCCCTTGGTGACGCGCGAAGAGTTCCGCAACCAGGGCCGCCTGACCGACCTGATCGAGAACGGCAAGATGGCCGCCGACATCGGCCTGCCGCCATTGAACCCCGCCACCGACCGCGCCATGATGTGCGGCAGCCCCTCCATGCTGACGGATCTGTGCAAGATCCTCGATGCACGCGGCTTCCACATCTCGCCTTCGCAAGGCGAGCCGGGCGATTACGTGATCGAGCGCGCTTTCGTCGAGAAGTGAGCCCAGGCTGGGACCTGGTCCCAGTATTTGTCGAAAAAGTAGTGCATCACCGTGTTGACCAGTGGCTCGACAAAGGTCACGATCCCGGCCACGCTGATGCTGCCGGTGATCGCATAGGTCACGGTGAATGAGGTGCCGATGTGCATCAATCCAAAAGTGGCGGTTTTGGCCATGGTCGCGCTCCGTTGAGAATTGTTCTCATCATCGCGGTCCCGTTCTGTTTTGTATATTCAATCGATTCAATAAAATCAATAGCCTCTGTTGATGGGGTGGCTGGAGTTCGCAAGTGAGTGTGATCCCATCAAGTCGCGGGCCGCAACGTGGCCGCTTCAGTTGGCTGGCCTCTTGGGCCACCCCGGTGGCGGCCCTGGTGGCCTACTTGGCGTTCTGGCCTGTTCCGGCCGATCCGGTGGCCTGGAAAGCACCCGCCGACCTGGGTTACGTGGGCCCTCACGCCCCCAACCAGAAGCTGGCCGGGTTGCAACAAATCACTTTGGGAGCCGGCCAGACGGGCCCCGAACACATCGCCGCTCACGACGGCTGGTTGTACACCGGCCTGTTCAACGGCGATGTGCTCAAGTTCAGCCCCGACGGCAAAACCCGCCAGGTGCTGGCCAACACGGGCGGACGGCCCTTGGGCGTGGACGTCGATGCGCAGGGCCGTGTGCTGGTGGCCGATGGCATCAAGGGCCTGTTGCGCATTGAAGGCAGCGGCGCCAGCGCCAAGGTCGAGGCCTTGCTCACCAAGGTGGATGACCCGGTGGCCGGCGACCCCCTTCGCTATCCGGATGCCGTGAAGGTGGGCGCCGATGGCACCTTGTGGCTGACCGATGCCAGCCGCCGCTTTGGCGTGGTCGAGTGGAAAAGCACCCTGGAAGCCAGCGTGCTGGACATCATCGAGCACAGCTGCACCGGCCGGTTGATTGCCGCAGACCCGGTGTCCTTGAAGTCGCGCGTGGCCTTGTCGGGCTTGTGCTTCCCCAATGGCCTGGCGTTTTCGAGAGACGGCAAGACCATGTACTTGTCGGAAACCGGCACCTACCGCATCCTCAAGATCGACCTGGCCAAGCTGACGTTGACGCGCGCCACCCAGGGCATGATGAACACGCCGACCTTGGCCAATGCCCTCAGCCAGGGCGCGGCCACGGTGCTGGTGGACAACCTGCCGGGCTTCCCCGACAACCTGGTGGCCGGTGAGCAGGGCCGCCTGTGGGTAGGCTTGACCAAACCCCGCAGCCCGGTGATCGACTTCGCGGCTGAGCACCCCATCATCCGCACCCTGACCTTGCGCCTGCCGCGCTTCTTGTGGCCGGTGCCCAAGGCTTACGGCCACATCGTGGCTGTTGATGAGTCTGGCAAGGTGGTGGATGACTTGCAGGACCCGAGTGGCGCCTACCCTGAAACCACGGCGGCCACCGAGTTGGACGGCAAGCTCTTCATCCAGAGCCTCAATGCGAAGACGATTGGCTGGATGAACTACAGCGGCCCCGCGTCAAAGTAAGGCGCCCCAGGCATCCCACGCCGTCTTGAGGATCAAGGCGCCGACCACCACCAGGAACACCATGCGCACGAAGCCCGTGCCATGGCGCAATGCCAGGCGAGTGCCCAGGCTGCTGCCTGCCACGTTGGTCACCGCCATCGGCAAGGCCAGGGCCCAGTCCACATGCCCGTGGGGGACGAACCAGGCCAGCGCGGCCACGTTGGTGGCGAAGTTCAGGCGTTTGGCGCCCGCGCTGGCGTGCAGGAAATCCCAGCCCAGGCCGCGCACCAGCGCGAAGACAAAGAAACTGCCGGTGCCCGGGCCAAACAGGCCATCGTAAAACCCGACTGTGGCACCCAGCAGGGTGGCCAGCAGGTTCTCGGTGCGGGCAGACCAATGCGGCGTGTGGTGGCGGCCCAAGTCTTTGCGCCACAGGGTGTAGGCCCACACCAGCGACAGCACCACCGGCAGCGCGGCCCTGAACTGCGAGGCCGGCACCCGGGTGGCCAGCCAAGCGCCCAGCACCGCGCCGATCAGGGCGGCCACGATGGCACCCAACAAGCGCGACGACGGCAAGCTCACTTGCTTGGAAAACCGCCAGGCCGCCCACGCCGTGCCCCAGACGGACGCGGCCTTGTTGGTACCCAGCAAGGTGGCGGGCAAGGCTTGCGGGAACAAGCCGAACAAGGAGGGCACCATGATCAGGCCCCCGCCCCCCACGATCGCGTCCACCAGCCCGGCGGCGCCTGACGCCAGCAGCATCAGGCCGACGTTGGCCGGCGTCAGCTCAAGCATGCAGGATGATCAGGAGCGCACTTCGCCCTGGCCCAGCACCACGTATTTCAAGGAAGTCAGGCCCTCCAGGCCCACCGGGCCGCGCGCGTGGAACTTGTCGGTGCTGATGCCGATTTCGGCGCCCAGGCCGAACTCGAAGCCATCGGCGAAGCGCGTGGACGCGTTGATCATCACGCTGGCCGAATCCACCTCGCGGATGAAGCGCATGCCGTTGGGGTGGTTGGTGGTCAGGATCGCATCGGTGTGGTGCGAGCCATAGCGGTTGATGTGCGCGATGGCCTCGTCCAGCGAATCGACCACCTTCACGGCGATCACGGGCGCGAGGTATTCCTCGAACCAATCCTGCTCGGTGGCGTCGACCACCTTGGCGCCGGGCACATCAGCCAGGATGGCCTTGGCGCGGGCATCGGCGCGCATCTCCACGCCCTTGTCGGCGAACACCTTGCCGATCAGGGGCAAGAAGGCGGTGGCCTGCTTGGCATGCACCAGCAGCGATTCGGTGGCGTTGCATGGGCTGTATTTTTGCGTCTTGGCGTTGTCGGTCACCTTCACGGCCAGGGCCAGGTCCACCTCGGCATCGACGTAGGTGTGGCAGTTGCCATCCAGGTGCTTGATGACAGGCACCTTGGCCTCCGCGCTGATGCGTTCGATCAGGCCTTTGCCGCCGCGCGGGATGATCACGTCCACGTACTGGGGCATGGTGATGAGTTGGCCCACGGCGGCGCGGTCGGTGGTCTGCACCAGTTGCACGCCGGTGGCGGGCAGGCCGGCCTCGACCAGGGCGTCTTGCACCAGCTTCCACAAGGCCAGGTTGGAGTGGATGGCTTCGGAGCCGCCCCGCAGCACGCAGGCGTTGCCACTCTTGATGGCCAGCGAGGCGGCCTCGATGGTCACGTTGGGGCGGCTCTCGAAAATCATGCCGAACACGCCGATGGGCACGCGCATCTGGCCCACGGTGATGCCGGTGGGGCGCTGGCGCAGGTTGGTCATCTCGCCCACAGGGTCGGGCAGGGCGGCGACCTGTTCACAGCTTTGCGCCATGGTCTCGATGACCTTGTCGGTCAGGCGCAGGCGGTCGACCATCGGCTCGCTCAGGCCATTGGCCTGCGCCTTGGACACGTCCTGGACGTTGTCTGTTTTGAGGGACGCGGCTTGTTCGCGGATCAGCCGGCCCAGCGCCAGCAGCGCGTTGTTGCGGGCGGCGGTGGACGCCGCGGCCATCAAGGTGGCGGCCGCGCGGGCGGCCTGGCCCACGGCGGTCATGTACTGGTCAACCGGTTGGTCGGCGGCGGGGGAGGTGGTCTGCGCGGTGTTCATAAGGCAAGATTGTCGCAAACCCCGGCCATTCATGCACCACCAAGTCATCCATATTCACCCAGAGGCACCGCCCAAGCCCGCCGTGGGCGCGCCGTGCAATGGTTGCGGCGTGTGCTGCCTGGTCGAGCCGTGCCCTGTGGGCATGCTGATCAGCCGGCGCCGGCAAGGGGCTTGCGACGCGCTGGTCTGGTCGGATGGCGCCTCGGCCTACCGGTGTGGCCTCTTGGTGGACCCTGACCGGTTTTTGGCCGGCCGTTGGATGAGTTGGGGCCCTTTGCGGCGCCTCTGGCTGCGCTGGGCGCACCGGGTGATCGCCGCCGGCCAAGGCTGCGATGCGGACTTTGAACAGGGTGAACCCTGAACTACCCCCTTATGGGGGTTTTGTTACGCCTTTGGAAGGAGAATCATTCTTCCTAAGATGAGGTCGTCCCGCTGCACGAGGGCGGCCCGCTAAATCAGAGGAGAGACCCATGCGCAAGAAGCTGCTGCAAAACACCTTGTTTGCCGCCATGACCGCCTGGGCGGTTTACGGCCTGCAGTCCAACGTGGAGGCCTCTCAGGTGAATGCGCAGTTTGCGTCCACCATGGTGGCCCTGAACCGTTGATCTGATTTGATTCAGCGCAGGCCGAACATCATGGTTCGGGCCAACCGGTGTTTCAACGGGCCCAGCAACTGCATGGCCCCCAAGCCCATGCCACGGGCCGTTGCCAGAATGGGCGCGGGCCACGTGAAGCTGCGGGCCAAAAAATCCGTGCCCGCGATCAAAGCCCAGCGGTCGGGCTGACGGCGGCGCTGAAAGTGCCGCAGGGCGGCGGCCACATCCACCTTCCCTGCCACGCTGGCGCCCTTGATCGCCGACAGCAGTTCGTGCACATCGCGCAGGCCGAGGTTCAAGCCTTGCCCGGCCACTGGGTGCAGTGTTTGCGCCGCGTTGCCAATGCGCACCAGCGCGCCATCGTTCACCAGCGTGCGGTGGGCGTTCAGCCCCAATGGGAAAGCCTTCAAGGCCGACACCTGGTGGATCGTGCCCACGCGTTCATGAAAAATCGTGTTCAGCACCACCAGCCGCTGGGCATCGGTCAGGTCGCGCACAGGATCGTCGTCGCGCTGCACGCACCACACCAAGGCGGCACGCCGGCCGCTGGGCCCACCGGGCACCACGGCGCCATCGGTCAGGGGCAGCAAGGCGGCAGGGCCGGACGGCGTGAAGCGTTCATAGGCCACCCCTGCTTCGCTGTCTTCATTCAGCAGGACCTGGCCTACCCAGGCGGTTTGGGCATAGTCGCGGCTGAAGCCTTGTGGCCACTGCAAGCTGGGTTGGTCGGCAAACACGCCGCCTTCGGCCACCACGGCCAGGTCAAAGGATTCAGCGATTTCGGCATCGACCTCCACGCCCCCTGGCACGGGCTTGAGCCCCTTGACCGGGGTGCCGAACCGCATCAGCAGGCGATGCGGTTCGCGGGCGGTAGCCTGGGCCCAGGCGGCCTGCATCGGCGCCACCAGGGTGCCATAGCTGACCACGGCACCCAGCTGGGGCACGCCCTGCTCGGCCGCGCTGATGGTGACGGCCGGTTGATCGCGGCCGGGCCACAGCACGGTGGGTTGCTGTTGAGACACGTGCACGGCCCGGATGGGCGCCACGTGCTGGCGGGCCTGGATGGCGGTCCACACGCCCATGCGTTCCAGCTCTTGCACACTGCCCAGAGACAGGGCCAGGGTGCGCGGATCACCCGAGACATCCTTGTCCGCCGGGCGCGCATCGAACACGGTGATGCGGGCCTGGGGCAGGGCCTGGGCGGCTTGCAGGGCCAAGGCCAAGCCCGCCGGGCCAGCGCCAATGATGGCCACCGACAGGCCAGCGTGGGCCAGCGGTGGGTTTGTCACAGCGGTGTCTTCAATGGTGGTCATCGTGGTGCTCCTGAATGGGCATTGTCGCGCTGTTGGGGCCCAAGCAAAGGGGGTTCCTATAATCACCGATTACCGCACTCCAACCTTGTCCAGCGTGTCAGCCACTTCCACCCCCACCGTGAACTACCGCAGCCTGATGGCCCCTGACATGGCCGAGGTGGACCAGGTCATCCACCAAAGGCTGTCGTCCAAGGTGGCGCTGGTCAACCAGATCTCCAACTACATCGTGAATGCGGGCGGCAAACGCATCCGCCCCATGCTGTTGTTGCTGATCGCGCGGGCGCTGGGCAACAACTCCTCGCAGCGCCATGAACTGGCGGCGGTGGTGGAGTTCATCCACACGGCCACGCTGTTGCACGATGACGTGGTGGATGAGTCGAACCTGCGGCGTGGCCGCCAGACGGCCAACGCCATGTTTGGCAACGCGGCCAGTGTGCTGGTGGGCGACTTTTTATACTCGCGCGCTTTCCAGATGATGGTCACGACCAACCGCCTGCGCGTGATGGAAGTGCTGGCCGACGCGACCAATGTGATCGCCGAGGGCGAGGTGCTGCAGTTGATGAACATGCATGACCCCGACATCTCGGTGGACGATTACCTCAAGGTGATCGAGTACAAGACCGCCAAGCTGTTCGAGGCCAGCGCCCGCCTGGGCGCGGTGATCATGGACGCGACGCCCGAGGTGGAAGAAGTTTGCGCTTCGTACGGGCGCACCTTGGGCACGGCGTTTCAGCTGATCGATGACCTGCTGGACTACGAAGGCAGCACGGCCGAACTGGGTAAAAACATTGGTGACGATCTGCGTGAAGGCAAGCCCACCTTGCCCTTGCTGGTGGCCATGCAGCGCGGCACCCCTGAGCAGCGCGAGATGATCCGCAACGCCATCATCCACGGTGAAGTGGAGCGCATGGCACAGATCGTGGACATCGTCAAAACGACCGGGGCGCTGCAGGCCACGCGCGAGGCGGCCGAGGAGCAGGCGCGCCTGGCCGAGGGCTGCTTGGTGGCCTTGCCCGCATCGATTTACAGGGATGCGTTGCTACAATTGTCGGCTGATTCGGTGCACCGATCGTCCTGATCGGCCTCGCATCGGGGTCACACGGCGGGGTGTAGCTTAGTCTGGTAAAGCGCTACGTTCGGGACGTAGAGACCGGAGGTTCGAATCCTCTCACCCCGACCATAATTTCCCATTTAAAATCAATAACTTATCGATATGGCTCCGAATCGGCATTCATGGCGATTTAGAGTAAATATCGGCCTTCACTGTCGCGCCAGTGTCGCAAGACTTGTTTGACTGGCGCCACAGTCTTCTGTATCGTTCGCTGCAACTCTAAGCAGTTCCGAAACGATGCTTTCCCTCGCTCGACAACTCAACACGGCCCACCTGGCTTTCGCGTTTTGCGTCAGCTTGGTGGCGCTGTCGTGCGCAGTGGTCTCGTTCTTTCTGAGTTCGGTGCTCGGCCCCACGGCAGTTTCAAGCGTTGTGGTGGTGGTCATGGCTGGGGCCGCGCTGGTTGGCTTGTCCTTGTGTCTTCTGACGTTCGTCGGCATCTGTGTGCCGTTGTATGACCTCATCGAGCGTCTGAGCAAGCTCTCGCTTCCCAAGCCTGTGCAACAGGGCTGGCCTTCACTCAGCAGCGCTGTCCAGTCGGCGCTTATCGACACTCCCACCCCACCACCGCGCCAAGTCGTTCGCTGACTTTTGGCGCAGCGTGACCATTCGCGCTGCTGATCGGCGAACGAGCTTCGCCCTCCCAGCATTCGGTGGGGTTCATGAAACATTCAAAGCACACAGCACCCGTTCAGCGGAAGGTGCTGTTCATAGAGGATCTGGTCGAGATCATTGGCAAAACAGCCACGACCATCCGAACCTGCGCAAGCAATACAAAATATCAGCACTTGATTCCACGACCGTGGAAGATGCCAAATAGCCGTCGCCTCTGCTGGTTTCAAGACGAGGTACTGGACTGGGTTGAATCCTGCAGGCCAGCCTCTCCACCTCCTGCCAAACGGCCCCGAGGTCGGCCTACCAAGGCAGAGCAATTGGCCAAGCAACGATGGCAAATCGGCGCCTCCCTCAAAAAGGAGGGCTGCCAATGAGCGACGACGCAGAGAACAAGAAAAGGCGCTCATCGGCCATGGCCCCGAGCCACCGGAAACTGATCGAGTCGGGGCTGACCTTGCAAGACAGCCGTGATGCCCGAAAGCCGGACGGCTTCATGGCACGTGCACTTGTGCAAGCAACTCTGCCGCATCAGGAGCCACGCCTGCCCACGGGAGTGCTCTACGCCAGGGATACTGGGCTGTTCATGCTGACCATTGCACCAACCTCAGGGCGGTATGGCATTCCCTATGGGCGGGTGCCGCGTTTGATCCTTGTCTGGCTATGCACGGAAATCAAGAGGACCAATTCCAGGCTCCTGGACCTCGGAAAGTGTCAGGCTGAGTTCATGCGCAAAATTGGGTTGAAACCTCACGACAGCCGTGACATCGGCCGCTTCAAGGAGCAGTGCATGCGCCTTTTTTGTTGCGTGATCGGGATCGAAGCATTGGCCGATGGCAATCGGGAGACGTCGAGGCGAATGCTTGTCAGCGACTCTCTTGATGTACTTTGGCATCCGTTTGACGCCACCCAAACGTCTACATGGACAAGCACCTTGCTGGTTTCCGAAGGATTTTTCAACGAAGTAAAGACCAGTGCGGTGCCTATGAAAATGAAAGCGTACCGCCGCTTGTCGAAATCCCCGTTCGCCATGGACATCTACGCGTGGCTGGTTTACCGGCTGTTCGTGCTGGGTCGAAGCTCACGGAAGACGGTCTCGATACCCTGGCCCAGCCTTCAGCGTCAGTTCGGGGCCAACTACAGCGGCCCCGGCAACCAGGGTCCGCACAGCTTCAAGAAAAATTTCAAGCTGCAACTTCGCAAGGCCTTGACCCAATATCCGGAGGCCTGTGACTTGGTGGCCGAATCACCCGACGGTCAGCAGCTCATCTTGTACGCAGGCAGGGCACACATCGACTCCAGGCCCTGTGGATAAAGCTGTGATGTGCGGGACTTGTCCACGCGTCATCGCTCCGGCATGGCCACCGCCCAAGTCCCCTCCAAGACGCCATGGAGAAGCAAGTTATCCACGTGTCATCCCTCCCGGTGGCGCGTGTCATCACTCCGCGCGTCATGTGTCATCGCTCCGGCCAGAGGGACGTGTCATCACTCAGACGGTGCTTTGCACCTCGTTTTTGGGGCGGCAAGCCTGGCCGCAAGTAGGTTCACAGATAGGTTGGCAAATATGAATTCACTGGTAGTAGGCCCGTGCGCATGAGCGCTCTCCACGACGTGCTCGCGCTCGCTCAACAATGCGTAGATGCGTTGCAACACATCAAACCTCAAGGTGGGGCCTTTCGCAGCCCATCTCCTGCGACCAAGCTGGACTATTCGCAAGTCGCGAGAGGTCTGATCAATCGCGCGGGCGCCGCAGTCGGTGGGCTCGCGGAGGTCGTGCAGAACACGGGCTCGGCCAGAACCTATTTCAAACGTCTGGCAGCTCTGCGGTACCACTCCTATGTCGAGCTGAATGCTTTGATGCAGCAGTCACGGCAGGCATCGGGTGAGGTGGACTATCAACAGCTTCGGCCAAAACTTGCTGCTAACTTGACACTGATGCAGGCACTGGCTGCCATCCAGCGCCAGGGAATGACCTCGCCGCGGGATAAGCGCAGCAGCAAACGCCAATCGCTTCCAGGTCTTCCGAGGAATTGGCGAGAGGCCCTGTGCCAACGCGGGCAAAGTGGCATGTATGCGCAAGCTCTGCTGGTTAGCGCTTTGACGGGGTGCCGCCCGTCAGAGTTGGTGCGAGGTATCAAGGTCTGGAAAGAGCATGACAAGCAGCTTGGCAAAGACTTGATCTTCTTTCGAATCGAAGGCAGCAAAGTGAAAAGCCAGCAGGGCCAACCCACCCGCTGCATTTCCTATGTTGCCGAGGATGGTCACCCATTGATTGCTGCGATGAGGGCGCAGCTGAACGCGCATGGCTCGGTCATGCATGTTGAAATCATCAACTCCACGAACTTTACCGTCGCAGTTCGGCGCTTAGCCGCACGCTTGTGGCCTGCCCATAAGCACGCAATCACGGCGTACTGCTTTCGTCATCAGTGGGCTGCTGATACCAAAAGGCTCGGCGACGGTGATGCCGTCAGTCGCGGCTTGGGGCACGCATCCGCAAAAACCCGACGCAACTACGGCACGGCCGGTCAAGCCTATGGTCCCAGTCAATTGCAGCCGATCAGGATTGAGGCAGACCGGGCCGTCAGAAGCGTTGCTACCCCGGCGCATGAACTTATACCCCATTCAATCTCAGACCATGAGCCATGAAGTCAGGGAGAGCGTCTTGCACGGGTAGCAAGATTTCAATTCAGCCTGAACGTCAATGCGGGCTTGGCATCGTAGCCATTGATCTTCCAAGAGTAAGCTTTGGAAAACATGCCCGGCGTCGCACTTGCATTCTGAGTCAACACCTTGGCATTGGAGGGCAGCGTGACTTCCACTGTGCCGTCAACTTTGATGCCGAGGCCCATCAGTCCGTCTCTGTCTTTGGCCTTCAATTCAGCAGCTGACAATGTATAGATTCCATCCTTTGATTTTGTCAGTGCGAGGATGTCCAGCACTGCTGATCGCTGCCCCACGGCAAGGTCACGATCAACCGAAACTTGGTATCGACCTGACCCTTCGTAAACCAGCTTCTTAACGCCAGGCGCCTTCGCGGCCTTGTCGGCATCGGCTTTGAGTTGAGCCTCGGCCTTTGCGTTCAGGCTGCCGCTCTTCTTGATCTCCATGGCTGCCAGCATGTGAACTGCCGAGCCTTGATACTTGTAGTTGTATGTTCCGTCGGGTCGGACCGTCACAGACGCATTGAATTTTTCCGGCACCAAGCACCCGGTCAAGGCCATGGCGATCGCTGCAATGATGGGTGCGCGAAGCAGATGCGTCACTTGCATGTTTTATCCCTTGAATATTTTCTGAAGTTTCTGGGGCAATCCCAGGTCGCACAGATTAGCGCACTCGGTACGTGGTCCTTGCAATGAGCCGCCACAGTGCTGCCACATTGGTGACACCAAATCAGCACCGTTGACGACATCATGCCGCCACACTGTTGACACCATGCGCACACAAAGTTGGCCACCATTTCGCCATTTCCTTGGCTGGACGCAGTGTGAATCTGCCATGTCCCCAATCACTCAGAACATTCTTTGTGCTGGCTCGCCAGGGCACAAAGAATGTGGCCGCTGGGTGCGATTTCGACAGAAATCGTACCCAGCGGTATGTTGGGGACATCATGCAAAGACAGCGTCCAAGCGCTCGCTTGATTGAAAACCCATTGCGGCCCAAGCCGAGTGCCGCCATGGTTGCGGCGCTGTGAGCAGATGATTCTCTTTGATATCCCAACCAAAACTCAATGAGCCCGCTTTCTAGTCAAAGAAAGCGGGCTCATCTCACCAACTTCTCAGGAGCTCACCAATTCATTTGCAATTGTTAGGCGCAGCCTTTCCATCAAGACGATCAAGCGCCCAGTTCACAGGGGCTGCAGAGCCCAAAGCCATGAACAAATGGTCCCCTGACGTGCGGTTGTACTGCACAGTCAACCCCTTGCTGCAGTAGTTGGTCACCAGCTTGTCAACATCCGCGATGGGCATGATCTCATCATTGGTGCCCTGGTAGACATAAAGCGGCGTGTTGGGGGTACGGCTACCCAGACTGTTCTCGTCAATGATGGAGGCGATCTCTGGCAACTCTAAGAAGTCAAGATCCTTGAAGTATTTGGAGCCTTTCTGGAAAGCGTACTTGGTCAGCATTTCGCTCTGTCCTTGGAACATGCCCAACAGACAACGATTGCCCATATCTTTGACCATGGCCTTGCCAGCAGTAGTGAAGTACTTTTCAGGGTCGATCTGGGGGTAGGCGCGAGCTAAACCAACCACAGCGCCAAAGTACACGCCGGAGAACAGGCCACCATCGACCTTGCGAGCGACGTTGCCGATATCCACTGGAACACCACCCATGGCGGCACCCACGATGTTGAGGTCTGGGGCATATTCGGGTGCCACTTCGGCAGCCCAACCGGTGGCGTGACCACCGCCGGAAAAGCCAACCAGCGCCACCTTTGCGCCCTCGTTCAGACCGGCTGACTTGAAGTTAATGGCTGCGCGAACGCCGTCGAGCACGCCATGAGCGGTGTTCAAACCGGCGATCCACTGGTTGTCAAGGCCTTCGTAGTCAGACATGACCACGACGATCCCCTTCTTCAGCGCAGGCTTGACATTGCCGGCCTCAAACAACTTACCTTGTGCAGTCAGATAGGAGGGTGTACAGGTCTGGGTCAGGCTGTCATAGAAGGACTGGTAGGACAGGATCTGGCGGCCAATGGGAGGCACATTCTTGGGGATCAGTACCGTGGTAATGGCACCGACGTTCTTACCATTGGTGTCGGTTGTGACGTACATGAGCTGGTAGGACGTGGACACCTCAGCCGAGTAGTCCTTGGCAGTGACCCGACGGTAGCGCAGCACGTCGCCAGGAGCCTTGCCAGCGAGTTGTGTAGCGGTCGGGGCTTTGTAAAAAGCGTCCGTCAAGGGTGATGCTGTCGTGGCAGGCAGATAGAACTGCTGGGCCATGACGCTGCCAGCGGAGAGCATCATGCCAGCGGTGAGCGAGATGGCTGACACGATGCGTGTCAACTGAGTGGTGTTGGAGTGCATGTCAAATCCTGTCTGTGGTTGTCAAATGATCAGCGGGGTGCTCAAACGGCGAGAGGCCGCGAATGAATTGTTCTTGTCGAGCTCGGATCCGTTGTGCTGCGACGTGCAGCACCTTTGCTTCAACACGCGAAATTCAGGGTTAACACGATCACTTAGATGAGTGTCGATGTCGCGAGCTATCCCTAGTCCGACTCGGGAAGCGCCTGATTCCCACAAATATGGCGCTTGGACAAAATGGAGGTCATGCTCATCAAGCCCCCGACCTCGAATGACTACGATGGCTATACCGTCAGCATTGGGTATGTGCGCGCACTTTTGGAGTACGCCGAACAATGCGGTTATGCAGCAGAAGAGATCTGCAGGTCACAACAGTTGCCTGAAATCCGCGAGGCGCCTTCAAGCGCCCGCTTCTCAGTCAGCGATTGGCACGCCTTGATGGTCACGGCTGAGTCGTTGCTGGGAGACCCCTGCCTTGCGCTCACGATGTCAGAACACCTGAAGCCTTGGAACTTAGGGTTGGTTGGCTTCATGACCATGACCAGCAGCACTTTGGAGGAAGTGGGCAAGGTATCGTGTCGTTACCACCATCTTCTGAACGATCTGGAGTCAGTCGAAGCCACGCTTCACCCTGATCATTTCGCCCTCAGGATTCGGCAAGTGACGCCATTGACTGACCCCCGCATTACCCTACTGACCATCGGTGCGTGGGCGTGGCAAGCGCGCCTGTTGACGGGCAAGTCAACTCTTCTATTCGACGTCGATTTTGCTTTCTCTTCTCCCGGGCGCGAGGAGCAATTTACCCGGGTGTTTGGCGGCGCGGCGAGGTTCAACCAGTCGGACAATGCATTGATGGGCTCACTGAGTTACCTCAATTTACCGGTGATTCAGCAAGAGCCCAGTCTCAATCGGATCTTGCATCAGCAGGCGGAGCACCAAGTGGACCAGCATGCGATGAGCTCGGGCAGCTTCCTGGCAAAACTTGAGAATTTGCTTGCTCTTCAAATTGGCGAAAAGGAAATCTCGCTGGTGGCACTCGCAGATGCACTGGACATGGCCCCCCGCACTTTGCAAAATCGGCTGGAAGCAGTGGGCCTGACTTTCCGTGATGTTGTCGATCGCGTCCGAAAGAACATGGCATTGAAATACTTGAATGACTCCCGGCTGTCACTTTTCCAGATTGCATTGATGCTAGGCTTTGCCAATCAGAGCAGTTTCCATCACGCTTTCAAGCGATGGACTGGTCAACCACCAGGTGAGTTCCGGCGGTTCCAATAGGGTTCGTGATGCGATCTTCCGTGCTGTCAGCGGTTTCCTGGCAACGAATCTTGCTGGCCCTGGTGCTTACGTGCTGTAGCTGCTTGCTGCCGTCCGGCGTCAGGGCGACTGCCTTGCAGGTGGACTTTCGAGATGCCGATCTAAAAGTCAAGCTGACTCAGAACGCTCAGATTCTTGAAGACGTCACGGGTAGTCGAACGCTGGCACAAGTGCAGGATGATGAGCGCTGGACTGGCATTCACGCGGATGCATTGAATTTCGCGTTCAGCCAATCTTCATGGTGGATGCGCGTTCGCCTGCGAAACGCGCAGTCACATGAGACGCTGCGCGTTCTAGATCTCGGTTCTGCCTTGCAGGACGAGATTGATGTGTATGTGGTCCGCTCAAATAACGAGCGTGTTGAGCATCTCAGTACAGGTGATAGGCGTACTTTTGAATCCAGGCCCGTTTCAACCCGAGTGCCTAGCGTGTCATTGCACTTCAAACCTGGTGAACAAGTTGATGTTTATTTCAGAATGGGCACCCATGATGGCTTGCATGAAATAGTGGCCCCTACGCTCTGGTCCTCCCAGGCATATGCGGGCAGCATGCAACTCGAAAACCTCCTGATGGGTTTGTATTACGGCGCGCTACTGACTGGCCTCCTCTATCATTTGTTTCTATTTGTATCTACTAGACAGGTGAGTTTCGGTCTTTACGTGCTCTATGTTAGCGTGTTTTTATTATGGAGTTTGACTTTTAAAGGCTACGCCTTTCAGTATTTCTGGCCTGAGTCTCCCAACTTCAACAATCAAATTCTGGCAATTTCTGCGAGCGGTTCGTATTGTTTTTTTGCGCTGTTCATGATGGCCCATCATAATACAGAGCACCGCCTACAAAAGTGGATGAACAGGCTGATGATGGCCGCAATCGGCCTTAACATGATGAGCATGATTCCGGCATTTTTTGATCGATATGCATTGGCATTCGAGCTGAACAGCCCTGCGGGGATATTCCTGATGCTTTCCAGTCACTTGGTGAATTTCTTGATGTTGAAGCGCGGCTCAAGGCCCGCAAGGTATCAAACGCTTTCATTTTCTGCATTGTCGCTGGGCGTGATACTGTACTATTCGCTCTTATTCGGGATCGTCCCTGCAAATGCGATCACGGAAAATGGACTGTTGTTTGGTTCGGGTGCGCAGATTTTGCTGCTTGCTTTTGCACTGGCCGATCAAATGAATCAACTTAAAAATGGGAAATTGCGGGCTGAGCGCGCAGCTTTGGCTGCGCAGGCCGCCCTGAACTTGGAGTTGGAGGGCCTGCTAAAACGACGCACAAAGGCGTTAGAGGCGGCCAATCAGAAGACCATGGATGCGGGCCGACAGTAAGCTCTGGATACCGCTGTGACCGAGAAATGGTCTATAGTCGATAAGCCGTTTTCTGCAGCGATCGTAAGCACGACAACATGCTTGACGCATTGCCTGTCAAAGTTGGGACTAGGCAAATCCCACTTGTACTTCGTTATGTGCCAAATAAAATTGGCGTGTTGCCACAGTGGAAACGCCTTATTGATTCGAAACGATGATGCACTCAGGTATATAAAAAGTGACCAGCGATTTAATATCAATCGTTCCTGAGGAGCGTCGCCAAGCATCCTCCAATGCGAAATCCTTCCAATCTGATGCCTCTGCAATCCGGGCGTGGCTTGCTGACATCGGCTACTTACTTCATTTTCCACCGCAGTTAGAGCAGCTATTCTTTGCCGAAACGGCGGCTGAACGTTCCAGGCTTGTTATTAAACGCTGCCCCGTGGTGATGCTGACGTTTGTAGGTATGCTCACGGCAGATTGGTTCATGATTCCGGATCGATTCCAAATCGCATTGGTCATCAGGACGTTGGTATTTATTCCGATCTTTTTGCTGACCCTGAGATTATTTGTTCGTCTGTCTGCCACATCATCGCGCGACTGGCTCTTGACTGGCTCTGGCGTATTGATGGTCTTGCTCAATCTGCTGGTCATTGTGCCCAGCACCTCACCTTTGGCCTTTTCCTACTTGGTCACCCTATCCGTCATGGTCGTGTGCTGGGATTCCATTTTTCGGCCTTGCTTTCTTCCTGCTCTTGTCCATTGCATCTTGGTGATGGTCGGCTTCTGTTTTGCAACATATGTGGCGCCGGACCACGGCGGTGTTCTGGCCATCCCGATTGTGGTGCTGCTGATTTCCTCCATGGTCTTCAGCGTTTATGGCAACTACACGTTGGAAAGGTCCGAGCGCACTGCTTATTTGCAGCGACTTAATCAGAACTTGCTTCGTACAGAACTTGGCTCTGTGAATGATCGGCTTAGCCGCCAAGCTCACTTGGACCCCTTGACTGAGCTACCTAATCGCCGACATTTTGACGAGACTCTGAGAACGCTTTTGCACGCCCAAGGTGGCCGCACGCAGGCGCTGCCAAAAGAGGTCAGCGTGATCTTGCTGGATGTGGATTTTTTCAAGCTTTACAACGACAACTATGGTCACCCGGCAGGCGATCGCTGCCTCCAAGCTCTTGCACAGGCCCTATCGCAATGTGTTCGTCAACCTGAGGATCTGATCGCGCGAATTGGAGGCGAAGAGTTCGCTGTGGTGTTGGTCAACGCGCCCAATCAACGCGGGATCGAGGTAGGCGAGCGCATCCTCAGCACTTTGAAGGCACTAGGCCTGCCTCACGCCTTCAGGCCTGACGGAATCAACTTTGTTTCGATCAGCGCGGGCATGGCTACGGGTACGCCAGTCGAGCAAGATTCCATGATGAACCTCATCTACGAAGCCGACCAGGCTCTTTATCGTGCCAAATCTGCAGGGCGCAATCGCATGGAAAACGGGAGCGTGGTCAGTGATGCATGAAGGATTTCTGCCTCCCAACTCAGACGATCCAAGCGCCTATCTGAAAATCTTGCGCTTTCCAGTTGAGTTGGAGGCGCGATTTGCCAAGGCAATGAGGGCAGAACGCGTCCGGCACTTTGTCATCAGCGCTTTCGTCGCCCTGCTCATTTACAACATGTTTGCCGTGTCGGACTGGTACGTTCTGCCGGACATGCGGTTTTCTGGACTGGTCATTCGCTTGGGGATCATCTCTCCAATAGAGCTGGGACTATTCTGCCTGCTATATCGGAAAGAGGTGTGGTTCGCCAATCAGCCACTTTGGAAAGCCGAGGCACTGATCATCGGTTCTGGCCTGGTAGCCGTTGGTGGCCTTGCCTTGATCATTGGCCTAAGCGATAGCCCCCTCCATACGCTGGCTCATGCGGGCTTTGCACCCATGCTGGTGTATGGAAACGTTGTGCAAAAACTCCGCTTCAGATCAGCCCTTGTATGGTCGGCAGCAGTTCTATTGATCCACTGCATGTTGCTGGCCTGCAGCACAAATGCGCCCGAATCGGCCGTGCTCCCGATCTTGCAACTGAACCTCGCCACGGCTTTTTTCTCGCTGGTATCAAATTACGAACTGGAATACGGGGAGCGTAAGAGATTTTTGATGAACGAGGCCGAGAAGCAATTGATTGATGCGCTTGATCAAAGCAACCGGGAATTGGATGCGCTGTCCAAGCGCGATGCACTCACGGGTTGTGGCAATCGGCGCCATGCATTGGACTATTTGCATCAGCACTCAAAACAGGCCGACGCCTTCATCTCAGCGATCCTTATCGACGTCGATCATTTCAAGGCGTACAACGATCACTATGGTCATCCAGCTGGCGACACATGTCTATGCGAAGTTGCCGTCACGGTGGAAAAGGTCATTGATCCAGACAGAGGATTGGTGGTGAGATGGGGCGGAGAGGAGTTTCTGATCATGCTTCCTGAAACCACTCTGAATCAAGCTCAGATCACTGCAGAAAAGGTTCGCCAGGCCATTGCGGCTTTGGCCATTCCTCATGCCGGTTCGCAATGCGCAAAAACAGTTACGCTAAGCATGGGAATTGCCTGCGTCCCAGTGGGAAGTCTTCCAGAAACTTACTCAGATCGACTGCAGGAACAGGCCGACAAAGAGCTCTACAAAGCCAAAGCCGCTGGCCGAAACTGCTTCAGTCCCCAACTAAAATCTCATGGCGTCTTCACGTGAACAAATCATGGTCGGCGATCTTGAGTTGAATGAAGCACGCGAGTTTCAAATCATTACGCCGCCACCCATCAGGGTGTCTTGCCTTAACCCTTTCGGGCCTGAAAATCCCCAGCTGGATTTCCATTAAATAAACAAAGTCAGGGAACCCGCAATGGGTCTGGATTCTTTCAATTTGGCTGGTGGCCTATCGCCCATTCAGTCTGAGCTTAGCCGTGCCTTGGACGCCCTCATCGGGCAGTGGGGCACGCAAAGCCGCCTATATACGCTGTCGGCACCCGGCAGCGAAGATTGCCTGCCTGCTGACTTGATGGTTGAAAGCTTCGTGCTACACGAGGCTGTCTCCCAGCCCTTTGCCTTGTACGTCAACGCCTTGGTGCTCAACGCCCACGTTGAACTCAAGCAGCTCTACGCTCGGCCCATCACCTTGCATACCACGCTGGCCGATGGCAGTCGCGCGCGACGCAGCGGGTACGTCACCAGTGCCGACTCGCTTGAGGCCGATGGCGGCCTGGCCCGCAAAGGCCTGCTGATGCAGCCATGGATCGCCTTGTTGGGCCACACTCTGAGCAGCCGGGTCTGGCAGGAAAAATCGCTGATTGAAATCATCGAGGACGTATTCGCAGATCACGCCTCAGTAGCTGCCTGGAAATGGGATGACGACGTGCCCAGCTACGTGGCGCAAGGCCTGTTTGCCCGCAACGGCGGCCAGCGGTCGTACTGCGTCCAGTACCGGGAAAGCGACCTGGATTTCGTGAGCAGGCTATTGGCGGAAGAGGGCCTTTGCTACCGCGTGGAAGAAGACGAAGCTGCCCCAGGTGGCCACACCTTGGTCTTTTTCGTTAGTAGCGCCAACCAGCCGCAGGACCCAACCAGTGCCAACAGCCTGGGCGGCCATGGGATCCGCTATCACCGCAGCAGCAGCCAGGAAGCGCAAGACAGCATCCAGACCATGGGCTCAGTGCGCCAGATCGGCCCCACCGCCACGTTGTTGCAAGGTTGGGATTACGTTAGGAACAGCGCCATCACCGCCGATGTGCCTACCCACCACCAGTGGGGCGGTGATGAGGCCAGCAGCCTGCAGAGCTGGCTCACCAGCTACGACCCCACGGGCGACTACATCTTTGGCAACCAGACCGAGGCCCAGTTCGCGGCCACCCGCTTGCAAGAAGCCCACGAGGCGCGCTACAAGACTTGGCTGGGCAGAGGCACCGTTCGAACCTTGCGCGCGGGCACCTGGATGGCCGTCACCCAATCCACGCTCGACCCGCTGGCCGCTTTCGGACAGGCCCCAGATGACAAGGAATTCTTTGTGCATGCCGTTCATGCCTATGGCGTGAACAACCTGCCCAAGGACTTCAGCGACAAGATCATGAAAACCTTGGGGAAGGCGGAGTTGCCCGAGTTAAGCGTGTCGGTGGACCAAGCCCCGGTAGACACCCAAGACCTGCAACAGCAAGCCGCGCAAACCGGCTTTGCCTCCCAGTTCCAGGCCCTGCGCCGCAAGGTGCCATGGCGCGCTGTTCTGTTGGATGGCACTGGCCTGCGCCCACGCCCTCGCCCCACCGCACTGGGCATGCAAACGGCCCTCGTGGTCGGCCCCGATGGCAGCACGGAAGCCAATGGCGCCGACGAGCTGTACACCGACAAACTTGGGCGCGTCAAAGTCAAGTTCCACTGGCAGGCCAACCCCTATGCCCCGCAGCGGGCTAACAGTGACCACAGTTGCTGGATCCGCGTCATGCAGCGCTTCTCTGGCCCCGGTATGGGCCACCAGTTCATCCCGCGCATCGGGCATGAAGTGCTGGTGGGCTTTTTGAACAACGACATCGACCGCCCGTATGTGCAGGCCAGCCTGTACAGCGGCCGAGGCGAAGGTGGTGTGCCGCGCACGCCAGGTGGGCAAGCCAGTGCGGCCAATACCAGCGCCTTTTCCGAGTCCAACGACCACAGCCCCAGCAGCCAGATGAACCTGGTGGGCTCAGGCGTTGGTGGCAACAGTCCGCCATGGCACGGCGCAGCACCAGGTGCGGCCACTGAAGGGGCAGAAGGCCAGAACAATGCCGCCGCATTGAGTGGCGTCAAGAGCAAGGAGTTTGGCGGCCAGGGCTACAACCAACTGGTGTTCGACGACACGCCGGGGCAACTACGCACGCAACTGCACAGCACACAGGCCCAGACCTGGCTACAGATGGGACACCTGCTGCACCAGGCCGACAACCACCGAGGCAGCTTCCGGGGCCTGGGCTTTGAGTTGCGCACCGACGCCTGGGGTGGCATGCGGGCAGTGCGCGGCGTGATGCTCAGCACCTACAGCCTGAACAACGGGCTGGGGCAAACGGCAGAGGGTGCGGGCGACAATGCGGCGGGCATTGCGCTGGCCAAACAGATGCAGCAGTTGGCCAGCACCTTCCACCAGGCGGCCACCACGCACCAGACCGTGGGACTGGCCAGTACGGCGGGCAGCACCGGGCCGAATCAAAGCGCCCTGAACGACAAGCTGGCGCCAGCAGCGGCGCTGACCAAGAGCTTGAGCGGCATGGTCCGCCCTACCAGCCTGCCCGACGCCGCCGCCGACGCGGGCGACCGCAACACCAGCACCGGACAAGACCAGGTGCCGCACATGGGCGACCCCAACATTGCCATCATCGGCAAGGCCGGTGTGGGTATAACGGCGGGGCAAGATCTGCACCTGAGCAGCCAAGACACCACGACCATCGCCAGCGGACAGGACACGCATTGGGCCGTGGGTGGCCAGGCACGCATCCACACGGGCCAGGCCATTGGAATTCTGGCGGGGTCCATTCAACCGGGCAGTGAGGCCGCAGGCAAAGGCTTAACGCTCATCGCGGCCCAAGGGCCGATTGACCTGCAAGCGCAAGCGGGCCCCGCTCAGGTCGCGGCCAAGGACATGCTGGAGATCAAGACGGCCAATGGCGTGATTCAGATCGCGGCCGCCAAGCGCGTGTATCTGTCGACGGCTGGTGGCGCCTACATCCATATCAGCGGCGACAACATCGAAGTGGGCTGCCCCGGCAAGATCACGGTGCACGCCGGACAACGATCCATGGTGGGACCAGGCACGATGTCTTGGCAGATGCCGACCATGCCGAGATCATCGGCCAAGCCCAAGAAGATCGACTTCAATTTGCGGCTGACTCGTAACCCAGGGGAAGAAGGCGCTGCGATGGCCTCAACACCATGGATGGTGGTGCGAGGCAATGGCGCAGCGAAGGATCGCACCATCCTTCAGGGCACATCGAGCCCAAGTGGCCAGATCGAATTGACGGAGCTTCAAAAGCTGCGGCTGTCGGTTGCCGTGGCAAGGTGGCCCAACGATTTGCTTCTGGTTGCACCCGGGGTGGAGCGCGCATTTCGCATAGATGACGAGCAAGCAGACTGGGGTCGTGGTGAACAAGGTGCGCATGCCCTGGCCGCCATGGATTTCTCAAATGAGCCCGGCTTCAGCCCCCATGACCCCCAGGCGGTGACCGAACGCAAATCAGCGGCGCAAGATCTGGACACGAGCCTGAGCGCCGACTTCAAGACGCAGTTGAAGTGAAGAATAAAATGAGCACCACGTTCAAAGACAAAAAGTCCGCCAACACCGTCCACGCCGTCAATGGCCTGGACAACAAGCCCTGGCCCACGACCATCGCACCCATGAGCGATGCGCGGCGCCTGGAGCACGGCGGCGGGTTCGCGCCCACCCGCCTGGGAAATCTCGTCAAGCCCTTCACAACAGGTGAAGCCTATTTCTCAACCGTGGCAGACGCCATTGCCCGCGCCAAAAAGTCGGTGTTCATCGCGGGCTGGCAAATCAATTGGGATACTGAACTCAAGGCCGGTACGCGGCTGATCGATGCCCTGAAAACGGCCCTGGACAACAACCCGGCGGTCAAGATCTATGTAATGCCCTGGATGTCGCCCAAAGTGGGTTTGAACACAGGCGATTTGGGCACGATGCTTGCGGTTTTCCAGTTGAACGCGGGCAGGCCAGCCATGCGGGCTTTTTGCTGCCCGGCAGGTTTGCAGAACGACTTTGATGGGGTTGAAAACACCTTCTTCAGCCACCACCAGAAGCAGGTGGTGATTGACAACGAGCTGGCGTTCGTCGGCGGTCTTGATCTGGCCTACGGCCGACGCGATGACGCCAGCTTCTCTTTGCAGCATGGCTGGCGCAAGGGGCCTGAGATCTACAGCAGTTGTGTGCCGCCTCAACAAGCGCTGGCGCCCGGTGAGTTGACCAAGTACGTGAGCGAAGCTGATCTGTTGACCACGACGCTGAGTGCGGGCTGGCTGGCCGACACCGCGCAGGCTGGTAAGTCAACCAGCCAATGGGCCGCAGACACGCCCATTGGCAAGCTGGCCGACGGCGCGTGGCGTTGGTGGAATGAACCCATGCCCGAGTGGCTGACCAAGCCGATTAATGACATCACCCGGCCGCTCAAACCCATCATTGCCGAGGCCCAGCAAGCGGCCATGGCCCAAGTGGTCGCCAAGCTGCGCAACGGCAGTTTGACGACGCAAGACGTGACCGCCGTGACGAGCAAAGTGGCCGCAGTCATGAAGGCGACCTACGTGGCCTTGCTGGGGTTGAGTTGGGCTGCCAGAAAGGCCAATGCCGAGCTGCTCACGCCGGGCAGCCAAGCAGCGCCCTTGTCTGGCGCCATCTTGCGCGAAGATCAGCCTCGCCAGCCCTGGCAAGACGTGCATTGCAGTGTTGAAGGCCCGGCCACCTACGACCTGGCCATGAACTTCGTCCGGCGCTGGAACAGCTTGCAGCACAGTTATCTGCCCGCAGGCTTGCGCAACCGGGTGAGCATCCCGGCAGGCCTCATCCCTAAAGAGCCCGCTTACAACGCCAAGGGCCCAGGCACAGCCAGCGTGCGGGTGCTGCGCAGCGCCCCTTTGCAGTTGCAAAAGCAGGAGAAGGCGGCGATGCCGCAACTGCCTGCGCCCACGGCCGAGCAGACCGACATCCACGACATGATGGTGGCGGTGATCAGGGGTGCCGAGCAGTTCGTGTACATCGAGAACCAGTTCTTTCAGAGTGCGTTTGGGGCGCCTTCGGTTGAGACAGCAGGCGCCACAGGACTACAAGCGAGATCAGCGGCGGTCAACCATCTGATGAGCCAGGCAGGCACCAGCATCAAGGCCGCGCTCACCATGGTTGGCAACAACCCACAGGGTGACAAGCTGCCCGATAACTTGATCTGCAAGGCCCTGGGTGATCGCATCGAGCAAGCCATTCGCTGGGGCTTCCCATTCCATGTGTACATCGTGCTGCCCGTACACCCGGAAGGGCAACTCAACGACATCGCCATCGTCGGCCAGATCCACTGGACGATGCAAAGCCTGGTGTACGGCAGCCACAGCCTGGTTAACCGCGTCCGCTGCGCGCTGGCTGCAAAGCTAGCTTGCAAGAACCACATCAACCAGATGCAGTGGAATCAGGCCATCGAAGCTGCCCGACAAGGCCAGGCTGGCAAACCCAACTCTCGCCCCTATGAGCAGATCAGCCCTGATCAATGGGCGCCGTATTTGACCCTGCTGAACCTGCGCAATTGCGAAGTGGTGGGCGGGCAATTGCGCACCGAGCAAGTCTACGTGCACAGCAAACTGCTGATTGCAGACGATTCCATCGTGATCATGGGCAGCGCCAACATCAATGACCGCAGCCTGAAAGGTCAGCGCGACAGCGAGCTGGCGGTCTACATACAGGATAAAACCATTGTAAAGGCACCACTCAACGGCAAAGACACCGAAGTGATGAAGTTTGGGCACGAGTTGCGCAAAGCCTTGTGGCGTAAGCACCTTGCCCTGACCAGCGGGGGAAATGGCGTGGTCAAGCCTGCGTCGGCATTGGCTGGGATCATCGACAAACCTTCCGCGCCGGAGACGATCAGCGCCATTCAGGCGCTTGCAGGCAGCAATCAGGCGCTTTATGAGAAGACATTTGGATTTGTGCCGAGAAGTGTGCAGGCTGGCGGCCCAGATAAGGTTCCAGCTTCCATCTGGCCTCTGGTCAACCGAGACCCGAAAAAGCCTGATGAGTCCATCGAGGTTTACGCAAGACACATGCCTTTCAGCGACAAGTTCTGGGAAGCCAAGTCGGAACCCGCAAAACCGGTGGGTATTCTTGGATTCTTTACTGCGCTACCCTTCACGTGGACGGACGGTGAGAACAATCACCCCGATATGAACAAGTTGCTGCTCACGCAAGTGGTGGAGCCCGGTGAAGGTCGGACGATTGCGTTTTCTGATGCGTCACGGCAGAACGGGGTGCAATCATGATGCGCTGGAGAAGAGCGGCATTCGCCGCCCTGCTTGCTACATCGTTGTCAGCGTGCGGGCGGGATGCAAAGGCGCCGCCGAACTACGTCAAGCCAATCGGATGGAGTTCCATCTGCTTGGCTCAGTCAGCGATTGATTTGCCGGACAAGGTGTTGATGGCAGAATCTGAAGCAGCACAGGTTAGCGGCTATGGGTTTGACGGAATTGCAGGGACAGAAACGACTTCGCCACTGATCAACCGAATTCATATCCAAGAAACCAACCCAGTCACACCACAGGATCTTCAAAACCTCCGCGACGGTGCTTCGGTCACGAATAGCATGGGAGAAATCACCAAACATAACGTGGCAAAGCTGGGCACAGACCTGGCCTTTGCCACCGACAAACACGGCTTCAGCATTGGTTATTTCGATCCCGTAGACAGGCGAATCAGGTTACTCCAGGCTAGCGCAAGAGGGGTGGGTAAGTCAGCCGTCGATAAAGAATTCAAAGCCAAATACCAAGAACTGCGCCACCTGTACACCGGCCGCCAGCCGACTGATTTCCCTACGGAGCCAGGCATTTGCACACCCTATGGCTTCTTCAGGGAAACCACTGCAAGCCCGGTGAAGAGCTACGACATTGACGTGGCCGTGCGCAGCCTGAAGTACCCAAACCTCATCATCTTTGTCCACATCAGGCCACCCGAGCCCACCGCACCAAAGAGCATCAATGATCTGCGCGACCCCAACAACATCACCGTGGATGACATCAAGTCCATCAAGGGCATGGGCGCCATCGGGGCCATTGCGGCCCTGGGCAGCATCAAGAAAATACACGGCCCTGAAAAATTCAGCATTGCAGGTCAGCCCGCCCGCCTGAGTGCCCGTGAGTACCACCACAAGGGCACGCTGGACACCACCGGCTCGGGCTCCGGCGCCGCCTATGAAATCCAGGCAGACACGGTGGGCGTGCAAGGCAGGCCAGACATGCCTGCTATCACCATCAAGTTGGCTGCTGCCTTGCCCGACCCTTTTCCCTACCCCCCGCCAGTGCGCCGGATGTCGTTTGGCGAGGAGAAGATTGACTACTACAAACCCTCGCGACCAGCCCTCAAAGGCGTTAAGACGCCGCCTTTTGATGAGGCCATGGCTTACTTCAAACAAGTGCTGGCGTCGGTGAGGCCATTGCCCCAACTGGGTGGGCAAGCATCTGGCGATTCGCCGCCCGCGCCCGCATCGGCAGCGAGTCGATAGCAGCCGCGCGTTTTGGACACGATGGTTATGAGCGCAGGCAAGCTGGCCGAAGGCGCGTGGCGTTGGTGGAGCGAGCCCATGCCTGAGCGGCTGACCAAGCCGATTGCAATTCAAGTTAATCAGGGGGATAGATGAAGCAGCAGCAATTCGTAAAGGCAGGCATGGCCGTGGTCATGGCGATGCTCATGGGGGCTAGCCTGGCTGCTGAGCCAACCGAACAAGAACAGGCCGTTTTGGTGCAGTTGCGAGAAGTGTTCGCCAAGCAGATGGGCCGACAGCCTACCCCCGAAGAAGAGCAGCGCGCGCTGGATCAATACCGGAACTCGGTGGTGAACGCCAGTGTCTTCGCCGCACGCATCAAGGGCCTGGCCGCAGGTAGTGCTTCGGCGCAGGCGGCTGTGCCTGGCGCAATTGCTGTGGTGACTGCTGCACCGTCAATCAGCGAGGATGCGCTGGCGAAGAAGATTGCAGACCTCGGGCCTGGCAAAGCCAATGCCAAGGTGGAAGCAGGACGCGATGGATTCAAAGTCGATGGCGTGCCATTTCTGGACCCGGAAGGGACAGTCCATACCTATGCCTTTGATGGGCAGAGTGGTGACATCACATACGCCATCCGATCCGGAGATGGTTGGGTCTATAAGTTCATGAAGGCAGGCATGACGGCTGATCCAGTGACGATTGCGACCGGCCGCATGAATTCTTCGTCTGGCTGGCAAGTTCTCACTGTGACGGGCAAGCAGCTTGCGGGCGACACCGTCGCCCCGGTCAGCAGGGGCTTGATGGTTGGCCGTGCGGGCGCTGCATTTCGGTATGAGCCAGGGCAGGGTAGCAAAGGCTCAGCCATCCCGACGGTTGGGCCATGGCTCAATTTCAGCGTGGCAACGTTGGCGGTACACGGTACATTTTGATCGAGCGGATCGACGATTCCTCAAGTGGCGGTAGTTTGGGCGGGTTGTTCAGCGCTGTTCAGAAAATTGGTGCCACGGTGGGCCTGAACAAAAAAGAAGACTATGCATTGTTGAATCTGGACACAGGCAAGCAATATCTCCTGAACATCCAGGTGGACGGCAAGCTGCGCACTGTGATGTCCAACTGCCGCAAGCGTAATGCGGTTGTCAACGAGTGCCGTTCATCGAACAGCTTTGAATCCCTGTATTCAGATGTGGGCCGCAATTGGGGCCACTACTACTGGAAGGTGAACTGGTACAACACACCAACGGGCCCAGTGGCGGTCACGATGGAGAATGGTGTGACGGATGCTTTCCTGCTCGATCTGAGCAGCGGCAAGAAGGTCACGGCATTTCACCGAGGGTTGGGTTTGACGACGCTCGACAGCGTACAGAGCCCAGACGGCAAACTGGCCGTGATGGCTGACTGGATGTTTGAGACCCACAGGATTGACGATGCGCTGGCTCACTTGCGTGACAACCCTGATGTCAACACACCTGGTGGTGTGAAGCCCTGATGCCCAGCATCGTTGCAGCCCAGTCAATTAAACGCGCCATGCAAGAAATTGAACCTGACGAACATCGTTTGCAGATCGAGCGTGGTGGCGCGATCAACATGACCATCGCCCATGATCAAGCAGAACTTCGTGATCAATTGCTCATGGCCATTGGCATCTCTACCGCCTTCTTTGGAGAGCTTGTTCACATTGACGGCTGGTTGCCTGGTTTGATTCTGAAGGTGCAGGCCCTTCAGACCGTCGATAGCGGTGATCGAATTTCCATCGACCACATCTGGCCCAGCATGCACGCACGGCTGGCGGCGTGGATCGAGGCGCCATCGGACGCCGATGCGTTGGACCTGTCTTTTGAAGGCGCCCATTGCGTCTTGATTCCTGATGTGTTCACCTGGCACATCCTGCCCGTTGCATTCACGCTCAAGTGTGTGGCGGGCTTGCCCAGATTTGCGTGACATCCGCACCATGCCCCGCTTGGGCATCTCTTCCCTTCCTTCCTTCCTTCCTTCCTTCGATCTCAGAAAATTCCCATGAAAAAATCATCCTCCAAGTTCGTCGCCACTCTCGTTTTGATTGCAGCGGTCACGGGCTGTGCGTCCGTCGCCGTGAGCAACGATGCCATTGAGAAGAACACTGCAATGGCCCTCGGCTTGCCAAAAAGCAGCTTCACCATTTCTGATCGCGTCGATGATGGCGTCAAGTCGAGCTACGCGGTCAAGACCAACGCAGGCAAGCAGTACAGTTGCTACGTCACAGGCACGGTGGCGATCACAGGGCGAGTGGTGTCCGATGCCATTTGCCAGGCCTTGGCACAGCCCCAGGGACAAGGCAAGTCGGCCAAGCCTGCTTCGGTTGGCGGTGGTGGAGCATCGTGCAACGCCTTGCTCAAGGCCGCAGGAAAATGCCAGTGATATGACGTTGTTTGGCGCGCGCCCTCCAGGTCAACGAGGACGGCGCTTGGCGGCGGGTTTGGATCGGGGGGACGGTCGGAAGTTGTCGCTAATCAACTGGGCGATCACGCCCGGTTGCACGCCCAGTTCAATGGCGAGCCGAAGCGAATTTTCGAGCTGTATCCACCCATTTGGTGATGCGGTATTGGATACCAGCTCAGTGGCAGACAACTCACCCAGCCGAGCCATCAAGCCGTCCAACAGTTCTTGATCGCCCACATCAATGGCGGTTTGTTCGGCCATGGCCAACAACGTATCCTGAGCCGCTTGCAGTGACTCTGTGGGCACGTCCGCCAGCGGTGTTCGAAATGTGAGCACCCTCTGAGCGCTAGCCACATGCGCCAAGTCCACGGCAGCAGTGGCGCTCGATGTGATTTCAAGGCGAAGCCATGCGTCCCCTGTCTGGATAAACCTCGTCTTGGTCAGCGCGGGTTGTGAGTCTTGAAACACCCATGTGGTGGCCTCGCTGGCCAACAGGGCATCGAACACTGTCTTGGTCTCGGTCAGCAGGCCGGTGTCGTGCCATCGGTGCAGGATGTCGCTGCGAAGTCTCCCGCCTTCTAACCCGAGGTGGTACAGCAGCCCAGCAACTCGCTTGGCAGAGATCACTTGCGCCTTGCCGCGCAGCCACACGGAGAGGTTGGCCGCGCGAATGGCTGTCACCTCTGCAACGGCGCTCAACGTGTCTCCGCGCAGGCGTATCAATGCTGCGGCCACTATGGGCACTTGATCACCGTTCAGCTCGGGCATGTCAGCCGTTCAAGAGTTAACTGTAAATGACTATATCAAACGTGGTGTTTCGCTAAGGCGTTTGTTATAGTAAGTTATAGTTATTAAGGATCGATGATGACAACGCACAAGCGCTACCGGTCATTGCGCCGTAAAGAGTATTGGCTTGCCATTGAGCAGTTGAAGCAACGTCACCCCTGGCTGGCCCAACAGGTCGTGGAGCCACCGCCGGGCCATTTGCGGGTACTTGGCCACTTTTTGTCGCAGTGCGAGTTGGTGATGCGTGCGCAATGCCAACTTGGATTGCTGCTGTCGCAGATCGAGCTGTGGGCAAAACCAGACTCATATCCCCCTCAATGGACATCTCGGCGCCTATCGCAGATGGCTCAATGACTACCTCGGCGCCAGGCGGGCGCTTTAGCACGTAAGCACCGTGGATGTCGTATGGCAGCTGTACACGTATGGAAACCTCGTGTAATTCCATCGAGGATGCTCCTTGGACTGCAAAAACGAAATATCTCCATGGATGGGGGGCGCCGCCATTGACGATTGAAGGCCCGAACGGGGGCATTGGGACCGCCAGTGCTGAAGAGATTCTTAACTGAGGCGGTGGCGGAGCGACATTGCCGCCACGAACCCACTGCTCATGTTCCGCCTTCAACCTGTGCAATTCCTCCTTTGGATACAGCAACAAATCGCTGTCAATTTTCTTGCCGCATTCGGTGCACATCCAAATGCCATTGCTGATATGCCGAATCTCCTTGTCGGACATCGCTGGATCTGCTCTTGGCCCTTTTGGCGAGGCCGCGCAGATATGGGCCGCTGTCCCTGTTAGTAAAGTGCCCTCCGGGCTGCTGTCGGGAGCAATGGTCAGATTGCGACAGAGGTTGCACATGTACGCGGAACGCTGGGCAAGAGTGCGTACTGTGGCTGCGAGAAAATCAATCCTGTTGGACATAAGGCTTGGGCCACGATGAGGTGGCTAAGAATACGTCTGGATGCGAGGCATTTTGTTAGAGGTTGACTCCTAGCCGAATTTTTCCCACAATCGGCCCCGCAAGGCTTCCCACAGGGGGCACTTTGCGTAGCCGGTCAAATCGAAAAAAACCTAGCATCCATGCGGGTTAGCGGGCGATTGAGGGATCTGAAAGTTCAGACTCGAATCCTCTCACCCCGACCAGATGTCCATCAATAGCCCCCATCTGCCCACGGCGGCAGCAAGTTGAGCAAGGTTGCTCATTTTGGGGAGAGGCGTGCGTTTCTAAGTCATGTGATCATCCTTGGGCCTCGCAAGGAGCCATTTGCAATCAGTAACCATGTGCTCGATTGACGAAAACCCATGGGGCCTCTAGTATATAAATTCAAAAAATCAGGAGGAATCATGAAACTATTTTCCATTGCCCGCCTCGCATTAACCGTGGTTGTGGCTTTTGTTCCTTTCGCTGCAAACGCTCAGTTTTCGGTGGTATCACAGGCAGGGCATGTAAATGCCGCCGGTCATGTGTCTTATATCCCAGTGGGCCAACTCGATTCCGCTTCTTTAGCGGAAAGCTCTTACGAGGACATTTGTTATCCGCCACGGTGTGAACAAGAAAACCATTTTTATTTGCTTGAGGCACAATCGGAAATCAAGCCTGACACGTTGGTTGTATATGCCTCGGCTTATGCATCGGGTGATTCACTGGACATTACAAATACTGCAGACATCTCCATCACCTTTGATGTTCAAAAGCAGATGGATATCTCGCTGAGGATTTTTCACTCTTCTTTTGGCTTGGCAAATGTCACTTCAACGTCCACTTCGGCGTACTTTGGCCGTTTGCTTGACGATGGGTCATTTGAATCGATCGCCTTACCAGAAGTGGGTGGTCAAGGCTATGAGCAGAAGCAAAGGCGAATGACGCTTCAAAGCGGTCGTTACCGCTTGTCCTCGCACGTCGTTTTCAATCCCGCCAAATACATTGGCTTTGACCAGCCGTTGGGTAGTTCTGTCACTGAGTTGCGCGGGGTGCAAATCACGCAGGTTCCGGAGCCAGCTGCGCTCATGCTGGCGTGCGTCGGTTTGTTTGGCTTGTGCGTTCGCCGTCGATTTCGGATGCAGCTTCACTAGGCTTGGCAACGCGCCTCGGCGGCGTGTTCTTGCCGCGTCATGGAAAGCCGGGGCCCCCGCCTGTGGCGAGCGATGGCCAAGCTGGGTTGATCGGGGCGCGCATGACCTTTTCAGGCCAACGTGCCCGACATGGCCAGGGTGAGCTCGCTGGCCCTGGTCCGCGTCGCCGCTTGGCACGGTGGCGCCGTCCAGGCCGGCCAGCGCGGGCAGGTGCCCGGCCAATTGTTCGGGCACGTCGCTTCCCAGGCCCAGGTACACCCCGGGCGTCATGGCGATGTGCGCGGCGGCGAAGCTGCCGGCGCCCGCGCCCACGATGGCGCGGTTGGGCGCGCTTTCGTGGGCCAGCACTAGCATCGCCGGCACCACGGCCTCGGGCTTGAGCAGTTCAAGCATGGCAGGCGGGAACAGGCCTTCGGTCATGGCCGTCGCGGCGGTGAGCGCCAGGCAGTTCACGCGGATGTCGTTCTTGGCGCCCTCGATGGACAAGGTCTGCATCAGGCCGACCAAAGCCAGCTTGGCGGCACCGTAGTTGGCCTGGCCGAGGTTGCCGTACAAGCCAGACGATGAGGTGGTCATCACCACCCGCCCGTATTTTTGCGCCACCATCAGCGGCCACACGGCCTTGGTGCAATGCACGGCTCCCATGAGGTGAACCTCGATGACGAGTCGGAAATCGTCCATGTCCATCTTGGCGAAAGACTTGTCGCGCAGCATCGACGTAAGTGGTGAGCCAGGTGCTGAACGGCTCCTTCAGGGACTTTTCGCAGTTGTTGGCGTCGGTCGCGTGGTAGTTGCGGCAAACAGAGGGGCGCACCGGGTAGATGGGAGCAGCTGTTTGTCGACCAGGAAGGGGCAGGCTTCTCTCAAGGACAAGCGCGTTTCCTCGCTCACGCCCTTGCGTTTGGCCACATAGCCGGACACCCTCTGGATCGTGCTGCGCAGCGCGTCTGGCTTGAAGTGGCGGAGCACGTGGGCGTGGATTTCGAACACCTCGACGGGCAACGCCACGACGTCGAACTGCCGGCGGCAATTGCTGCAGCCTTTGTCGCAGACCAGCGCTTGGGGCGAGGCGTGGATGGCGGCATCCATGCGCGCGTCATGCCGGGCATAAAACCGGATCACGGCTTCTCGGGCGGTGTTGGTCTGGAGGTCCTGCCGAGCCTGGGCGAACTCAGGGAGCGCATGTCCAGCATCCGTTCGTCAGACATCATGACCTCCATCGCTTTTATGTGATGGGGGTATTTTTACCCCTGTTTTTCGGAAAGTCCTGGCCGATGATGGGTTTCAAAAAGTGAAACATCGCGAATGTTTAATGGCGCCAATGCCATGCACCGTTCAGGACATGATGACCTGAAGGCTGCGCTCATAAAGCGCGGTCAGGCCTTCAAACACCTCCAGCAGCACCTCGCTGGCCCGGCTGATGGCCAGGCGGCTTTCTGATTTGTCCAGAAAGCGCAGGCCTGACAACAGCCGTGTCCATTCTTCGCGGGCGGCCTTGAGGGCCGCGCGGATTTCGGGGCTGGACAGGGGGGCCATTTCCAGCTCCAGCAAAGCGGCTTCGAACTCGGATTTCAGCTGCGCGAAACCTTCGCGGCGGGCGCCGTCGTCCAGCATCTCGGCCAGCAGGGCGTCTTTGGCCAGGCGCTGCGCGAGCATGCGTTGGCGGCCGCACAGGTTGACGACCTTCAAGGCGCGCCGGCCCGAGGCGGTTTCAAGCTCGCTGACCAAGGCTTCGGCCTGCATCAACAACGCGTCGGCCTTGTCATCGGCCTGCTTCAGCACGGCGGCCGATTTGCGTTGTGCCAAGGTAGTTTGCAAGATGGACCAGGCGGCGTGTGTTCGGGCCACGGCCTCGGGCAAGGCTTCGCCCTGGGCGCCCAGTTGCGGCAGGGCGGACAAGAAGTCCAGGTTGGCCTGGGCGCGCTGTTCGGAGTCGTCTTGCAGTTTGCGGGCGCGGTGGGCATCTACGCCCGCCAAGCGCTGTGCCGCCAGTTTGACCAGGCGCTGGGACAGCATGCGCAACTGGCCGGCGCGGTTCAGGGCCTCGGCCCAGGCGGCCGCTTCGATCACCGAGCGGGACACGTCACCGATCTTCAACTTGGCGTGCATGGCGGCGCCACGGAGCAGTTTGAAGGCCTCGTCTTCGTCGAGCCCACGGGCTTGTGCCAACACGCCTTTGGCGCGGTCCAGGTACTTGCGGTCGCTCAATTGGCCCTGAACCTGCTCCAAGGATTGCGCGAGAGCGGCGTGGCGTTGCCAGCGCTGGCCGTCCAGGGCCAGCCCCGTGGCCAAGCTCGCGGCCGACAAGCCGGCATCGGGCCACCAGCCGGTCAGGCCCAGGTCGAGCAGCTGGCTTAGTTCATCCGGGCCGGGGTTGGCTGCGAGCCAGGTAACGGCGCAGGGCGGCGCGCCATTCCAGGTGGCGAGCGATTCGGCCACGGCCAGCGCTGGGCCCAAAAGCACGACCTGATTCGGTGCGTGTGCATTGAATTGGTGCACCAGATGGCGACAATCACCACCTTCCACCACCGTCCACGTGGGGCCGAGCGAACCTTCTTGAAGCAAGGCATGCGCAGGCGTTGGGGCTTGGCCGGGCGGTGACATCACCAACAAGGTGAGGCTCATGGGCGGCGCTTTCGCAGTGAAAACCACATGGTGGGTGTTCCGTGAAGGGGCTGAAGAGTCTGACATTCTGGGGTGCCCAAGAACCTTGGCGCGCATATTGCATGGAATTGCCTGTGGTGCAACGAAGCACCGCAGCAAAGCTTGAAACCTGCCGCTTTGGCAACCACTTCAAGCATCCATCGCCCGGGCCAAATCTGGTCAGCGGGCTATTCCATTTTCTCCTGCCTTTTCAGGTGCCCTTGCGGCACCGCACCACTGCCATGTCCAATTTCAGAACATTTTTAAGAAGCGGCCACAGCCCGACCTTGTTCGCGGCCTTCCTGTACTTCTCGTTCTCGTGTTGCATCTGGGTGCTCAACGGTGCCATGGCGCCTTTCATCAGCGAGACCTTCAACCTGACGCCGGCCCAGAAGGGGCTGATGCTGTCGATCCCCATCATCGCGGGCGCGGTCATGCGCTTTCCGCTGGGGCTGTTGTCGCAGTACATCGGGCGCAAGAACGCCACGCTGGTCGAGATGGGGATGATCGCGCTGGCCATGTTGTATGGCGTGTTCATGGTGAACGAGTTCAACGACCTGTTGAAGATGGGCGTGCTGCTGGGCATCGCGGGGGCGAGCTTTGGCGTGGCCTTGTCGCTCGGCTCGGGCTCCTTCCCTCCCCAGCACAAAGGGCTGGCCATGGGCTTGGTGGGGGCTGGTAATGTGGGCACGGCGGTGTCGGTGCTGGTGGCACCGCCCTTGGCGCAGTGGCTGGGTTGGCAGGCGGTGTATGGCGTGGCCGCGGCCGCCATCTTGCTGCCCATGATCGTGATGGTGTTGTTTGCCCAAGAGCCGCCCGATGTGGACAAGCACGCTGGTTTCCGCGAGCACATCGCCTGCCTGTTTGAAAAAGACGGTTGGGTCTTCAGCTTGATCTACGGCGTGACCTTTGGCGGCTTCATTGGCCTGATCACTTTCCTGCCCACCTATTACTACGATCAGTTTGGCGTGAGCAAGGTGCAAGCCGGTCAGCTGACCATGCTGGCGGCCTTCATGGGTGCCTTTGTGCGGGTGCTGGGCGGCTGGATCTCGGACCACTGGGGTGGCTTGAACACCTTGACCATCGTGCTGGCGGTGGTCGCGGTCACTTTGACCTTGGTGGGGCTGTCTTCATCGTCCTTGATCATGACGACACTGCTGCTGATCACCTGCTTTGCAGCGCTGGGTGCGGGCAATGGCGCCTTGTTCCAACTGGTGCCTTTGCGCTGGCCTTTGAGCACGGCCGTGGCCGGTTCGATGATCGGTGAGATCGGTGCCTTGGGCGGTGGCCTGGTGCCCAACGCCATGGGCCTGTCCAAGCAGTACCTGGGCACCTACCTGTGGGGCTTTGTGCTGTTCGCGGTGCTGGCCCTGATCATGCTGGTGGTGATGCGCATCATGCAGGTTCGCTGGACGCGCACCTGGGCTGAAAAGGGTGGCCGTGCCCGTGTGCATGCCCATCCGGCAGCCCCGGCATCGGCGAAGCAACAGCCGACGCCTGCTGGCTTGCGCCGCGCAGATTGACCCAGGAACCGAAGGAGTCTGGCCATGAAGAAGATGAAGTTGGTGATGGTGGGCAATGGCATGGCCGGTGTCCGCACACTGGAAGAGCTGCTGAAAGTGGCCCCTGATCTGTACGAGATCACGGTGTTCGGCGCCGAGCCGCATCCCAACTACAACCGCATCATGTTGTCGCCGGTGTTGGCTGGTGAACAGACGGTGGACGAGATCATCCTCAACTCGCTGGCCTGGTATGCCGAGCATGGCATCACGCTGCACCTGAACAAGAAAGTCACCAGCATCAATCGAAAAAAGCGCCTGGTGACGGCCGAAGACGGCACCGAGGCCGAGTACGACCGCTTGCTGATCGCCACGGGCTCCAACCCCTTCATCCTGCCCGTGCCAGGCAAAGATTTGAAAGGCGTGATCGCCTACCGCGACATCGCTGACACGAACGCGATGATCGAGACGGCCGCCACGCACCAGCACGCCGTGGTGATCGGCGGCGGCCTGCTGGGCCTGGAAGCGGCCAATGGCTTGATGTTGCGCGGCATGAGCGTGACCGTGGTGCACATCGCGCCGTGGCTGATGGAGCGCCAGCTGGACGATGTGGCGGCCAAGCTGCTGCAGAAGTCGCTGGAAGAGCGCGGCTTGAAGTTCATGATTGGTGCGCAGACCCAAGAGCTGGTGGGCAATGCCGAAGGGCGCGTGCAATCGGTCAAGTTCAGGGATGGCACCGAGGTGCTGGCCGACCTGGTGGTCATGGCCGCGGGCGTTCGGCCCAACACCCAGTTGGCCGAGAAGATCGGCCTGCATTGCAATCGAGGCATTGTGGTGACCGACACCATGCAGACGGTGACCGATCCACGCGTGTATTCCGTGGGCGAGTGCGCGGCGCACCGGGGCATCGCCTATGGCCTGGTGGCACCCCTGTTTGACCAGGGCAAGGTGTGCGCCAACCACCTGGCCATGCACGGCATCGGACGTTACCTGGGCTCGCAGGTGTCCACCAAGCTCAAGGTCACGGGCATCGATCTGTTTTCAGCGGGTGATTTCATGGGCGGCGAGGGCACGGAAGAGATTCTCTTGTCGGACCCGTTTGGTGGTGTCTATAAAAAATTGGTGCTCAGGGACAACAAGCTCATCGGCGCCTGCCTGTACGGCGACACGGCCGATGGCAGTTATTACTTCAAGCTGATCCGCGAGGGGCAATGCGTGGCGGGTGTGCGCGACTGGTTGATGTTTGGCGAGGCCCGCGTGGGCCTGCAGGAAGCCAGTTCAAGCGGCGCGCGATGCCCCGCCTGATGGTTGGTTGAACTGAGTGTGGGTGGCCTTGACGAAGGCGTTCTTCCCGCTCTTGAAACGCTTCACGCAATTGGGGTTCTGCACGGTCTCCAAAAAGGCCGCAGAGAGGTGGTACTCCTTCGTGTCCAGGCCCAGTTCAGCGACCGCGTTCCTGAAGCCCGCTGAGCTGCCCATGGCGGTGAAGAAGACATCATCGATGTAGGTGGTGGGCCAGGTGCTGAGCGGCTCGTTCAAGGACTTCTCGCAATTGGCCTTGTCGGTGGCGTGGTAGTTGCGGCACACGGACGGCCGCACCGGGTAGATCGAGCAGCTGTTGTTGACCAGGAAAGGGCAGGCATCTCGCAAGGCGAGCCGCGTTTCTTCGCTCACGCCTTTGCGCTTGGCCACGTAGCCGATCACCCTTTGGATCGTGTCGCGCAGTTGGTCGGGTTTGAAATGACGGAATACGTGAGCGTGGATCTCGAAGACCTCGACGGGCAGTGCCACGACATCAAATTGCCGGCAGCAGTGGCTGCAACCTTTGTCGCAGGCCAAAGCCTGAGGCGCAGCTTGGATGGCGGTGTTCAAGCGGGCGTCATGCCGGGCGTAGAACTTGACCACGGCTTCTCGCACGGTGTTTGATTGGAGGTCTTGCCAGGCCTGTGCGAACTCAGGTCGTGCGTGTTCCAGCATCCGTTCTTCAGACATCACCAGCCCTCTCGTCCCTTGGTTAATGGACGAGTTTTTAACTCCGATTTTCGGAAAGGGCGGGCCTTGCTCTGTTTTCTAAAAGTGAAAAAAGATCACAAATGTTAATGGGCTGCTGCTGCGGTTTGCTGGCCCCACCAAGCCAGCACGCCTTGGCCTGCGGCTTTGCCCGTCGCTATGCTGGCTGAGAGCAGGTAGCCGCCCGTGGGCGCCTCCCAGTCCAGCATCTCGCCAGCGCAGAACACGCCGGGCATGGACGGCAACATTTGCTGCTCGGTCAATGTCTCGAAGCGCACGCCGCCGGCGGTGCTGATAGCTTCGTCGATGGGGCGTGCCGCCGCCAGGGTGACGGGCAGGGCCTTGAGCAGCAGTGCCAGTTGCGCCGGATCGGCCAGTTGCGCGGGTGTCAGCACTTCGTGCAGCCACGCCATCTTCACACCCTGGATGCCCAGGCAGCTTTTCAGGTGGGTGGACAGGCTGCGCGGGCCACGTGGGCGCTTGGTTTCGGTCAGCACTTGTTCGGGCGTGTGAGAGGGCAGCAGGTCGAGGTGCACGGTGGCGCTGCCCTGGGCTTCGATCGCATCGCGGATGCGGGCCGAGAAGGCGTAGACCAGGCTGCCTTCGATGCCGGTGAAGGTGAGCACGAACTCGCCTTGCTGTCGGTGCGTTTGGCCGTGGGCATCGGTGAAGCTCATGGCCACGGGCTTGATGGGATGGCCGGCGAAGCGGTCGCGCAGGTGGTCGCTCCAGCCGGTGCGGCCAGGGGCGGTGGGGGCCACGTCGAAACCGCAGTTGGACGGCTTGAGCGGGGCAATGTCGGCACCGCGCGCTTGCAGCAAGGGCACCCAGGCGCCATCGGAGCCCAGGCGGGCCCAGCTTGCACCGCCCAGGGCGAGCAAGGTGGCGTCGGCGCGTTGGCGCACTTCGCCTTGGGGCGAGGTGAACAGCAGCGAGCCGTCATCCGCCCAGCCTTGCCAGCGGTGGCGCATGTGGAAGCGCACGCCGGCTTCGCGCAAACGGTGCAGCCACGCGCGCAGCAAGGGTGCGGCCTTCAGGTCTTTGGGGAAGACGCGGTTGGATGTGCCCACAAAGGTTTCGATGCCCAGGCCCTGGGCCCAGTCACGCAGGGCTTGTGGGCTGAAGGCGTTGATCAGCGGCGTGAGCGCAGCCTGGCGTGAACCAAAGCGGCCCAGGAAAGGCTCGATGGGCTCGGCGTGGGTGAGGTTGAGGCCGCCTTTGCCGGCCAGCAAGAACTTGCGGCCGACCGAGGGCATGGCGTCATACACGTCGACCTGCGCACCACCGGCCACCAAGGTTTCCGCGGCCATCAAACCGGCGGGGCCGCCCCCGATGACGATGACGTGGGGCGCGTTGGCGGGGGAGGAAATGGGCGTGGACATGGCAGGCAGACGCGGGGCAGGTGCCCCTGGGATCGAAAACAACCGCGCAGTGTCGCACGCCGCCCCGTTTCAGGCCATCACCACCACATCCTGCCCAGCCGTGACGCCACTGCCTTCCTTGCAGCGAACTTGCAGCACGGTGCCATCGGATGGCGCCAACACGGGGAACTCCATCTTCATGGATTCGACCACCGCCAGGGTCTGGCCTTCGGTCACCGTGTCGCCTTCGGCCACCAGCACCTTCCAGACGCTGCCAGGCACGGGGCTGGCCACGGCGCGGGCGCCGGGTGGCAAGGCCTGGTCGTCGGGCGGCGGGCTGACGTCCAGCTCGCTCAGGCTGCCGTCCTGGCCGCTGGCTTTCCAGCGTTCGCGCTCGGCATCGAAAGACGCCTGCTGTTGCGATTTGAAGGCGGTGATGCTGGGCGCTTCATTGGCCAGGAAGCGCTGGTAGTCGGCCAGGCTGAACTGGCCATGCTCGACCTTGAGCTTGAAGCGGCCGGCGGGGAAGTCGCGGCGCAGTTGCAGCAGTTCGTCTTCGCCCACGGGGTAGAAGCGGATCTGGTCGAAGAAGCGCAGCAGCCAGGGTTTGCCAGCTTCGAAGTCGGTGGCGCCACTGCGCTCGTCGCGCCAGCGGTTCCACATCTGCACCGTGCGGCCCACGAACTGGTAGCCGCCGGGGCCTTCCATGCCGTAGACGCACATGTAGGCACCCCCGATGCCCACGGCGTTCTCGGGCGTCCAGGTGCGGGCGGGGTTGTACTTGGTGGTGACCAGGCGGTGGCGTGGGTCCAGCGGCGTGGCCACCGGGGCACCCAGGTAGACATCGCCCAGGCCCATGACGAGGTAGCTGGCGTCGAAGACGATGCGCTTCACGTCGTCGATGCTGGCGAGGCCGTTGATGCGGCGGATGAACTCGATGTTGCTGGGGCACCAGGGCGCGTCGGCGCGCACCGATTGCATGTACTTCTCGATGGCCAGTTTGGTGGCACTGTCATCCCACGACAGGGGCAGCCAGACGGTGCGAGTGGGCACGACGATGTCGTCGGTGCTGCCGAGTTGTTCGTCGGCTTGCTTCAAGGCGCTGAGCAGTTCGGCGCGCGGCAGCACACAGGGGTCGAAGTGGATCTGCAGTGAGCGGATGCCGGGCGTCATGTCGATGATGCCGCGCAGCTCACGGGCATCGCGGCGGGCTTGCAGCCAGGCCATCAAGGCGTGCACGCGGAAGCGCAGGGTTAGGTCCAGCACCAGGGGGCCGAGTTCGATCAACAGGTAGCGGTCGCCGGCCTTGCGGATGCACAGGGCGGGCTCTTCGCCTTGGGGCGTGTTGCGGGCAGCGCGTTGGTGGACGATGGGCGACAAGGTGCTGGCGACCTGGTCGGCGGGGACGCCTGTGGGCAGCACGGGCAAGGGGCCAAGGCCGGCCAGCCAGGCTTCTTGCGCATTCAGCAAGGCCTGGGCCTGATCGGCAGTGATGGCCTTGAAGCGGATGGTGTCGCCAGGCTTGAGCTGGCCCAGCTTCCAACGCTCGGCGGCCACGACCACAGCGGGGCACACGAAGCCGCCCAGGCTGGGGCCGTCGGGGCCGAGGATGACGGGCATGTCGCCGGTGAAGTCGATGGCGCCGATGGCGTAGGCGTTGTCGTGGATGTTGGAGGGGTGCAGGCCGGCCTCGCCGCCATCGGTGCGCGCCCATTGCGGCTTGGGGCCGATGAGGCGCACGCCGGTGCGGCTCGAGTTGTAGTGCACCTGCCAGTCGGTCGAGAAGAAGGTGCTGATGTCGTCGGGCGTGAAGAAGTCGGGGGCGCCGTGGGGGCCGTAGAGCACACCGATGTCCCATTGCTGGGTGAGGGCGGGGGCCTGGCCTTGCAGCGGCTTGCGCTCTGTCTTGCCACTGGTGGGCCAGACGTGCAGCAGATCGCCGGTGCGCAAGGTGCGGCCGGCATGACCGCCGAATTGGCCCAGGGTGAAGGTGCTGCGGCTGCCCAGGTAGAGCGGCACATCCAGGCCGCCTTGCACGGCCAGGTACGTGCGGGCGCCGGCTTCTGCGGTGGGCACGGGGCCGAGCTTGAGCACTTGTCCGGCGTTCACCTTCACGGCTTGGTTGAGGGGCAGGGCGATGCCATCGAGCGTGGCGGCCATGGGGGCGCCGCTGAGCGCGATCACCAGGTCGTCATGAAAGCGCAGCGTGGGGCCGGCCAGCGTGCATTCCAGCGCCGCTGCGTTGGTCTCGTTGCCGACGAGTTGATTGGCCAGTCGCAGGTGCAGGTCATCCATCGGACCAGATGGCGGCACGCCGACATCCCAATGGCCTTGGCGGCCGGGCCAGTCTTGCACGGTGGTCTGCACGCCAGGTTCCAGTACCTCAAAAGCATGCGGGTGCCAGGCCAGTTGTGACAAGGTCTTGGTGATGACTTGGCCTTGCGCGAACACATCGGAGGCGGTGACGGCGCGCAGGTAGCGCAGATTGGTTTCGATGCCGGCCAGGCGGGTGTCGGCCAGCGCTTGCTGCAGCTTGGCCACGGCTTGCTCGCGCGTGTCGGCGGTGACGATCAGCTTGCCGATCATCGGGTCGTAATGCGGTGGTACGTCGGTGCCGGTGTCGACCCAGGTGTCCACGCGCGCATCGGTGGGAAAGACCACTTCGGTGAGCACGCCCGCGCTGGGCTGGAAGTTGCGAGAGGGGTCTTCGGCGTAGAGGCGGACCTGGATCGAGGCGCCTTTGGGTTCGGGGGCATGCAGGCTGAGCTGATCGCCTCGTGCCAGGCCCACCATCCACTCGACCAGGTCGACGCCGGTGACCTGTTCGGTCACGCCATGCTCGACTTGCAAACGCGTGTTGACCTCGAGGAAGTAGAAGGCGCCGGTGTCGGCGTCGAGCACGTATTCCACCGTGCCAGCGGAGCTGTAGTTGACGGCCTGGCCCAGGCGCACGGCGGCTTTCAACAAGGCATCGCGCGTCTCGGGTTTCAGGTGCGGTGCGGGGGTCTCCTCAATGACCTTCTGATTGCGGCGCTGGGCCGAGCAATCGCGCTCGCCCAAGGCAACGACGTGGCCGCGTCCATCGCCGAACAGCTGCACCTCGATGTGGCGCGCATGTTCAACGAACTTCTCCAGGAACAGGCCCGCGTCCTTGAAGTTGCTGCGGGCCAGGCGTTCAACGGCGTCATAGGCGGCATCGAGTTCGGCCTCGTTGCGCACCAGGCGCATGCCAATGCCGCCGCCGCCGGCGGTACTCTTCAGCATCACGGGGTAGCCGATGCGTTGGGCTTGCACGCGGGCATCGCTTGCGTCGCTCAGCAGATCGCTGCCCGGCAGCAAGGGCACGTCGTGCTGCTGTGCCAATTCGCGCGCGGTGTGCTTTAAACCGAAGGCGCGCATCTGCCCGCCGGTGGGGCCGATGAAGGCGATGCCGGCTTGCTCGCAGGCGTCGGCAAAGCCGGGGTTCTCTGACAGGAAGCCATAGCCGGGGTGGATGGCACCAGCGCCGGTTTCGCGCGCCGCGGCGAGGATGCGGTCCACATCAAGGTAGCTCTGCGCAGCGGCCGCCGGGCCGATGCACACGCTGGCATCGGCCATGGCCACGTGGCGCGCGTCGGCGTCGGCCTCTGAGTAGACGGCCACGCTGCGCAGGCCCATCTTGCGCAGGGTGCGGATGATGCGGCAGGCGATGGCGCCGCGGTTGGCGATCAGGACGGTGTCGAACATGGTGTGGGTCTCAGTCCCAGATCAAGAATTGCGCAGGGGTGGGGTTGTAGGCGTTGCAGGGGTTGTTGAGCTGCGGGCAGTTGGACGCCAGCATCAGGATGTCCATCTCGGCGCGCAGCTCGACGTACTTGCCGGGCCCTGATACGCCATCCTCGAATTTCAAGCTGCCGTCAGCGGTGACGGGCACGTTCATGAAGAAGTTGACGTTGGGCACCAGGTCACGCTTGCCCAGGCCGATGTCGGCGTGCTGCAAGGCGATCAGGTAGTTGTCGCGGCAGCTGTGCATGAACTTCTTCTGCAAGGCGTAGCGCACGGTGTTGCTCTCGGCAGCGCAGGCACCGCCCAGGGTGTCGTGGCGGCCGCAGGTGTCAGCCACGATGGTGAGCATGGGGCGGGCTTCGCTGCTCATCAATACCGTGCCGGTGGTCAGGTAGATGCCGCCTTGCGACAGTATGGTGTCGGTGGCGCTGTAGTGCTCGGCCAGGTCTTGCGCGTTGTAGAAGATCACGTCGACGGCCTGGTTGCCTTCGAGGTCGACGATGCGCAGGGTCTGGCCTTGCTTGATCTGCAGCAGATAAGGCTCGCCCGAAGGCAGCTTGTGGTTGAGCACGGCGCGCTCGGCTTGCAGCGCGCTTTTCTGAATGCGGATGGCGGTCATGGTGTGGTCGTCCTCAGAGGTACAGCATGTCGGCGTTGTGGATGGCGCGGGCGCACTCGGGGCGGAAGGCGCGGCAGGCGTCGTCCTTCAAGGCGGGGCCGCTGCGCCAGGCGGCCAGGCCGACCTTCTTGGGCGCGTATGCTGTTGATGGATCAAGCGGATGCGGCGCGGTCGAGAAGGCGATCAGCGTGTCCATGTCGAAGCGCAGTTGCACGGCGCCACCGGCTTTGGCGTGGCTTGGTGCGAATTGAAATAAGCCCTCGTCATCCACGCTGACCTTGCTGAAGAAGTTGACCGGCGCGATCAGGTCGCGTCTCGCCAAGCCATGCTTGCCGATCTCGATCAGCAGGCCATCCTTGCCGCTGCGGTACATGGCGTTGCGGTGCGTGTCGAAGCTGCGTTCGCCATACTGCTGCTTCAGACTTTCGGCATCCAGCAGGCCGCCCATGGGGTCGTGCCAGCCGACTGTGTCCAGCGTGATGCTGGCCAGCGAGCGGCCCATGTCGCTCATCAGCACGTGGCCGCGCGTGTAGTGCGCGGTGTGCTGGGCCTTGAGCGAATCGGGCATGTTGTAGCGCTCCAGCTTTTCGCGGGCCGAATACAGCACCATGCTGAGGTTGGCGCCGTCTTCCAAGGCCACCATGCGCAGGCTGCTGCCGCGCGGCATCACGTAAGACCAGTGGCCACCGCCGGGCACGATCTCGGACCACATCACCTGGTCTTCAGGCAGGTCGGGCGCGAAGCGCTTCCACAGCGCGGGCACGTCCACGGGGTCGGCCACCGTGGGATTGGCGGGTATCTCGGTGAAGCTTTCCATCTTGTTCAAGGCTCCTTCTGTTCGATGCATGTTCAAGTCGATGACGCGCCCGAGGCCACGTCCTGCGCCGACTTGCACAACTGGTCCAGCAGTTCGAAGTCGGTCTTCATGCCCGAGGTCTCGCGGATGCGGTCCAGCAGCAAGCGCTTGAGTTGCAAGAACTCGGGCGACAACTTCATGTCCTGATCGCGGACCAAGGGCAGCGGCACCTGGTGGATCGAATCGATGCGGCCTGGCCGCGGCGCCATCAACACCACGCGGTGCCCCAGGTACATGGCCTCTTCCACATCGTGTGTGACGAAGACGATGGTGGTGCGCTCCAGCTTGTGCACGTGCATGATCAGGTCGTGCATGACCTCGCGTGTTTGCGCGTCCAGCGCGCCAAAGGGCTCGTCCATCAGGATGATCGGCGGCTTGCTCATCAAGGCCCGCGCAATCGCCACACGCTGCTGCATGCCACCCGACAATTCGCTGGGGTAGGACTTGGCCACATGCGTCAGGCCCATCAAACGCAAGAGCGCATCGGCGCGGCCAGCGGCGTTCTCGACGTCACTGCTGGTGCGGCCATCGGTGTGCGTCTTCAACTGGCGGCAGAACTTGATGTTGTCTTGCACCGTGAGCCAGGGGTAGAGGCTGTAGTGCTGGAAGACCATGGCGCGGTCCGGCCCCGGCCCATGGATGGGCTGGCCGTTCACACGCACGGCGCCTTGGTTGTGCGTTTCCAGCCCGGCGATGGTGCGCAAGAGCGTGGACTTGCCGCAGCCCGAGGCGCCCACCAAGGTCACGAACTCGTTGGGCGCGATGTGCAGGTTGATGTCTTGCAGCGCAGGGCCCTTGGCGCCTGGGTAGGTCTTGAAAACGCCCTGGCATTCGATGCCCACGGACAAGGGGGGTGGGAAGGTGCTCATGGTCTCAACCTCGAACGTGCAGCCACGGGAAAGCCTTGCGGTGCGCGAGGCGGAACACCTGGTCGATCAACAGGCCGATCAGGCCGATCAGCAAGATGCCGGCGAAGATCTTGTCGGTCTGCAGAAAGCGCTGCGCCTTCAGGATCGCGTAGCCCAGGCCCGAGTTGGCAGCCACCAATTCGGCCACCACCAGGTAGGTCCACGCCCAGCCCATGGTGATGCGCAAGGTGTCGAGCAGCGCGGGCTTGACGGACGGCACGATGACCTTCTCCAGGATCTCGATGCGCGTGGCACCCATGGTTTGCGCGGCCTCGATCTGCGGCAGCGGCACGCGGCGCACATCCTCGGCCACCATCAACACCATCTGGAAGAAGGTGCCGATGAAGATGATGGCGATCTTGGCGCCTTCGTCGATGCCCACCCACACCATCACCAGCGGCACAAAGGCCACGGCCGGCATGTAGCGCACGAAGTCCATCAGCGGCTCCAGCAGCGCCTGCACGGAACGCCAAGTGCCGATGAACAAGCCCAGCGGGATCGCGATCAGCGCCGACAAGGCCCAGCCCACCACCACCCGCATCACGCTGATGCCCATGTCGCCCAGCAGCCCGTCGGCCCACCAGGCCTTGGTGCGCTCAATCACCAAGCCGGGGCCGGGCAGGAAGACCGGGTCCAGCGTGCCGGCGCCGGCCAGCACGGCCCACAACAGCAGGGGTGCGATCAGGCCCACGCCCGCCAGGCTCCAGTACACGGACGAGGGGATGGCCTGGCGGATGGCCCACAGGCCGGGCGACCTGGGTGGCGGTGAACTGGCTTGCGACATGGAGACTCCTTACTTCAGGGCATCGCTCAGCAAGCTGGCATCGATGCCCTTGCTGGCATCAGGCTTGCCATCGATCAGCTTGTGCTCCAGCAAAAAGCTGGCGATTGTGGGTGCCACGGCCGGCAGCGATTGCGGGCTCTTGGCATCGAAGGCCGCCTTGTTGGCCGCCGCGTCAAAGAACTTGGTGCCCGGCAGGAAGACCGGGTATTCATCGGGCTTCAGGCTCACCACCTTGCTCATGATGGCGGCGGCTTCGGCAGGCTTGTCCTGGATGAACTTCACCGTGTCGAACCAGGCCTTGATCATGCCGACCAGGTCCTTGCGCTTCGAAGCGATGGCCTTCTCTTGCGCCACCAGCAGGTCGGGGATCAGTCCCGGCATGTCTTTCGAGGTGAACAGCGCCTTGCCCTTGCCGCTGGCCTCGATCTGGTGAATCCACGGGTTCCAGACCACGGCGGCATCCACGCGGCCCGTCATGAAGGCCGCGGCCGCATCACCGGCCGACAGGTTGACGATCTTCACATCGGAGGGCTTCATGCCATTTTTGGCCAAGGCCGTGGCCAGCACGAAGTGCGACACGCTGAACTCTTCCAGCGCGATCTTCTTGCCCTTCAAATCCTTGAAGGACTTGATCTTGGGCGAGACCACCACCGCGTCATTGCCGGCAGAGTTGTCGTTCACCAAAATGGTCTTGAGTGGCAGGCCCTTGGCCAGCGGACCCATGGTGTCGGACCAGGTCTGCGAGTTCGCATCAAGCTGGCCGGATGACAGGGCGGAGATGGAGTCGGTGTAGTTGGCGAACCAGACGAGCTTGACGTCGGCGCCGTGCTTCTTGAAGAAGCCTTTTTGCTCGGCCACATACCAGGCGACCCAGCCTGGCCAGTCGGACACGCCGACCTTGACTTCGGCTTGGGCGGGCAAGGGTGCTGTCAGCGCCAAGGTCGCGGCGACCGCAACCAAGGCGCTGAGCACTGAACTCTTGAAGGACGACGACAAATCACGGCGCATGGGTGGCTCCAGGGTTGAACAAACATGGCGAGAGAACACTTCAGCAATCGAAGCGAATCTCCCGGGCTTTTGTCCCGCCGTGGAGCCTGCGCAGGTAGATGCACCTAACTCAGGCCGATGGCTCTCGGACCAGACATTTGATTTGCACCAAACCGGAACCCTAGCCACCCTTTCGAGTCAACGATTGACGACATCGTTTCTCTCGCAGCATGTGTACGCAAGCTTGATGCCAGCCCATTTGCACCGCTTTGGTGAAGCTTGCACAATCGCCACTCAGCTTTTGACGTGAAGGTTTCCATCCCATGAGCCACCTGTTCCAGCCCTTCCAGATCGGGCCGCTGGCCTTGCCCAACCGCATCGTCATCGCGCCCCTGTGCCAGTACTCGGCCACAGAGGGCACGGCCAGCGACTGGCACCTGATCCACCTGGGCCACCTGGCCCTGTCCGGCGCCGGCCTGCTGATCATCGAGGCCACCGGCGTCTCGCCGGAGGCGCGGATCTCGCCCCAAGACCTGGGCCTTTATTCGGACGAGAACGAGGCCGGCCTGGCACGCGTAATCCAATCGGTGCGCGCGCATTCGCCCATCGCCATTGGCATCCAGTTGGCGCACGCTGGCCGCAAGGCCTCGACCAAGGTGCCGTGGGAAGGAGGCCAGCAGATCCGCCCTGACCAGGCCACCGGCTGGCAAACCGTCGCGCCTTCGGCCGTGCCGCACGCTGAAGGCGAGGTGGCGCCACATGCCCTGGACGACGCCGGCCTGGCCAAGGTCAAGTCCGATTTCGTGAGGGCAGCCCAGCGCGCGGCGCGTTTGGGCCTCGATGGCATCGAGGTCCACGCGGCGCATGGCTATCTGCTGCACCAGTTCTTGTCCCCGCTAGCCAACCACCGGCAAGATCAACATGGCGGCAGCCTGGAAAACCGCATGCGCTTTCCGCTGGAAGTGTTCGAGGCCGTGCGCGCCGCCTTCCCGGCTGACAAACCCGTCTGGGCGCGCATTTCGGCCACCGACTGGGTGCCGGGCGGCTGGGACATTGAGGGCAGCATCGCCTTCACCCAGGCCTTGAAAGGCCGCGGTTGCGCGGCCATCCATGTCAGTTCAGGCGGCGTCTCGCCCGCGCAAGACATCAAGCTGCGCCCCGGTTACCAGGTGCCGTATGCCCAACGCATCAAGGCCGAAGTGGGCCTGCCCACCATTGCCGTCGGCCTGATCACCGAGCCCGAACAGGCCGAAGCCATCTTGGCCCAGGGCGAGGCCGACGCGATCGGCATGGCGCGCGCCATGCTCTACGATCCACGCTGGCCATGGCATGCCGCCGCCAAACTGGGCGCGCAAGTGAGCGCCCCACCGCAATACCTGCGATCGCAACCCCGCGAATTCAAAGACCTCTTCAAGGCCTGAACGGACGGGCTCCCCACATCTTCAGGTACGCTGGCGGGTTTCGCGCTGCTGCGCTTTGCGCCGGCCCTGCCCCCAAACAACAAGGATCCCCATGAACATTGGTTCAGCCACACCCCGCTGGCAAATGGCCATCGCGGCATTGACCGCCTGCTTTTCCGTGTCCGCTTCTGCCGCGATCGCCGTCGCGCCGGCGCCCACGCTCGACAACACCGCCTACGTGGTGATGGATTTCGAATCCGGCCGCATCCTGTCGCAGGTGAACGCCGAGCAACCGCTGCCGCCCGCCTCGCTCACCAAGATGATGACCAGCTACATCGTCGAACAAGCGCTGAAGGCCGGCCGCCTCAAGCCCACCGACATGGTCAGCGTCAGCGAAAACGCCTGGTGCCGCGGCACCAACGCCGAATCGTGCATGTACCTGCCGGTGCACGGCTCGGCCTCGGTCATCGACATCCTGCGCGGCATCATCGTGCAATCGGGCAACGACGCCTCCAAGGCCATCGCCGAGCACATGGCCGGCAGTGAGGCCTCGTTCGCGGTGCTGATGAACAAAGAGGCCGAGCGCCTGGGCATGAAGAACACCTACTTCGCCAATGCCACCGGCCTGCCCGATCCCAAGCACCGTGCCTCGGCGCACGACCTGGCCATCCTGGCGCGCGCCATCATCCGCGACAGTTCCGACTACTACAAGATCTACTCCGAGAAGGAGTTCAAGTACAACGGCATCAAGCAGGGCAACCGCAATGCGCTGCTGTACACCGACTCGTCGGTGGATGGCTTGAAGACGGGGCACACGGCCGAGGCGGGCTTCTGCCTGACGGCCTCCAGCAAGCGCAACGACATGCGTTTGATCTCGGTGATCATGGGCGCCAAGAGCATGCAAGCCCGGGCCGACCAGACGCGCGCGCTGTTCAACTGGGGCTTTGGTTCGTTTGAAGATGTGCGCCCGCTGGCGGCGAACACCCCGCTGGCGACGCCCAAGGTGCGCTTCGGCAAGGCCGATGTCGTCAAGGTGGGCTTGACGGAACCGATGGTCGCGACCATCCCGCGCGGCCAGGCCGCCAATGTCAAGTCAGACCTCCAGCTGACCACCGGCATCACCGCGCCGATCGCCAAGGGCACCGTGCTGGGCAAGGTCGTGATCTCGCTGGATGGCCAGAGCTATGGCGAGCAGGCCCTCGTGGCGCTGGAGCCGGTGGAAGAAGCCGGCTTCTTCTCCAAGCTCTGGCAGCGCATCAAGGAGTTCTTCAGCAAGGACTGAAGTTCAGCGCTTCACCGTCGTGGCGTTTTGCCCGAACAGGTGCTTGCGTGACTCATCGTCCACCGTGGGCTTGCTGTCGGGGTTGACCTCCTGGGCCCGGGCATAGGCCCGCGCGGTGGCGGGCCGGGCTTTTATGGCTTCGAACCAACGCTTCAGGTTGGGGAAGTCATTCAGGTTCTGCCCTTGCCGCTCGTGCGGCACCACCCAGGGGTAACTGGCCATGTCGGCGATCGAATACTCGCCCGCCAGGAACTCGCGGTCGGCCAGGCGCTTGTCCATCACGGCGTACAGGCGCGCCGTTTCCTTCACATAGCGCTCGATGGCGTAGGGCAGTTTCTCAGGCGCGTACTGGCCGAAATGGTGGTTTTGGCCGGCCATCGGCCCCAGCCCGCCCATCTGCCAGAACAACCATTGCAACGTGTCGTTGCGACCCCGCAAGTCGGGCGCGATGAACTGGCCGGTCTTGTCCGCCAAGTACAGCAGGATCGCCCCTGACTCGAACAAGGGCAGCGGCTCACCACCATCCTTGGGGGCGTGGTCCACGATGGCCGGGATGCGGTTGTTGGGCGCGATGCGCAGGAAGTCAGGCGCGAACTGCTCGCCCTTGCCGATGTGGATGGGCTTGATCTGGTAAGGCACCTGTGCCTCTTCAAGGAACAAGGTGATCTTGTGGCCGTTGGGCGTGGTCCAGTAGTACAGGTCGATCATGTCGATGGTCTCGTTGACGATAGCCCAGTGTGCCCCGGCCCGGGATCACCCAGCCTGACTGGGGATACTGGCAGGCGCGCGAATTGCTGCCCAGGGTGTGGGCAATCTCGCCCGGCTTGAACCCAAGGGGCCCGCCAGATGCTTGAAAAACTACCCGACGTGATTGGCCACGTGCTGCACGACCAGCGCGCAGGGCTGGACAAGCTGGCCTTCAACAAAGTGGGCTTGCGATCGGGCATGGCGGCCATCACGGTGTCCAGCCTGGCGTTTCAAGACCACGCCCCCTTGCCCGTGTTGTACACGGCCGATGGGGCCGGCACTTCGCCTTCGCTGCAGTGGACCGGGTTGCCGGCGCAGGCCCAATCGGCGGTGTTGATCGTGGAAGACGCCGACGCGCCCACCCCCCAGCCCCTGGTGCATGCCATCGTGGTCGGTTTGCCGCCCGGCGATGGCGCCTTGCGAGAGGGCGCGCTGGACGAGCACGAGGGGCGCGGGCCGGAATGGTCTTGCGGGCTCAACTCCTTCCTGCAGGCGCACTGGCTGCCGCCTGATCCGCCGCCAGGGCATGGGGTGCACCGCTATGCCTTCCAGGTGTTCGCCTTGTCGACCACGCCGGCATGGTCGGCCAAACCTGGGCGAGAAGAGGTGCTGGAGCTTCTGAAAGCCCATGCCTTGGCCAGCGGCTGCCTGATCGGCACCTATGAGCGCCCGGATGGCTCGCAGAAGATCGAGCAGACCGAGCCGTCTGTGGTGCCTGCAGGCCCCTTGTCCGCTTGAGCGAGCGCGGAGCAGGGGCCGTGGCTTTGGTCAGCGCAACACGCGGTCTATCAGCAGCCCCGCGGCAAAGGCGATCAGCACGCTCCTCACTGGGCGTTGCTGCACGTGGAGGCGGGCGGAGGCCAGCCACGCATCCTGTGTTTCGCCCAAGGCTTCTGCTTTGGCCGCGGCCCGGTCAACCGCGTGGTGGGCGGCCTGCGCCAGTCGATCAACGGCCTCATTCGCCCTGAGTTGGACGGTGGCGGGGATGGTGTGCGTCATGGTGAAGTTCTCCTGGATGAAAGAGATGAACTGCCAGGGCAAATGGCATGCCGATGCAGGTCACAATCGTCTCCATTGCGCCTGATTCAACGGAGAATTTCCATGTCGTCCGACACGCCCACCGACCTCGTCGCTTCCCGTCGCCACCAGATGTTCCCGGTGCTCAGCGCGGCAGAGATCGACCGTCTGGGCCGCTTTGGCAGGGTGCGCCGTTACTCGGCGGGCGAGCATCTGTTCACCGCGGGCGAGTTGGGGCCCGGCATGTTCGTGGTGCTCGAGGGCGTGGTGGCCATCACGCAGCGCAATGGCTTGGGGCAAGTGTTGCCCATTGCGCAGCAAGGCCGTGGCCACTTCCTGGCCGAAGTGGGGCAGCTGTCGGGCCGCCCAGCCTTGGTCGACGGGCAGGCCGAAGGCGACGTTGAAGCCCTGTTGATCGAACCCGCGGCCCTGCGCGCCTTGCTGATTGCCGAGGCCGACCTGGGCGAACGCATCACGCGGGCCTTGATCCTGCGCCGTGTGGCGCTGATCGAATCGGGGGTCAGCGGGGTGGTGCTGATTGCGCGCTCCGACGCGCCCACGCTGGCCGGCCTGCAGAATTTTTTGCGGCGCAATGGCCAGCCTTATCACCACCTGGATCCGAACACCGACCACGACGCCCAACTCTGGACCGAGCAATACGAGATCGGCCCCTTCGAGGTGCTGGCCGTGTGCCCCTCGGGCGCGGTGATGCGCAACCCCTCTGATCTGGAGCTGGCCCGCTGCCTGGGCATGGTGGACACGGTCGAGCACACCGACCTGTACGACGTGGCCATCGTGGGGGCCGGGCCTGCCGGTCTGGCCACCGCGGTGTATGCGGCTTCAGAAGGGCTGCGCGTGATGGTGATGGATTGCAGGGCGCATGGCGGCCAGGCGGGTGCTTCGGCCCGCATCGAGAACTACCTGGGGTTCCCCACGGGCATCACCGGGCAGGCGCTGGCGGGGCGGGCTTTCGTGCAGGCGCAAAAGTTTGGTGTGGAGATGCTGATACCGGCGAAGGTGGTGTCGCTGGATTGCAGCCGGCGTGAAGCCGACAGTGAGTTGGGTTTGCTGTTGGCCGATGGGCGGCGCATCCGTGCGCGCTCGGTGGTCATGGCCACGGGCGCCCGCTACCGCCGACTGGATGTCGACAACCTGGTCGCGTTTGAAGGCCGCGGGGTCTGGTACTGGGCCTCGCCCATTGAAGCGCGCATTTGCCGGGATCAGCAGGTGGCGTTGGTGGGCGGTGGCAACTCCGCGGGCCAGGCCGCCGTGTTCCTGGCCGCGCACGCCGCCAAGGTCATCATGCTGGTGCGTGGCGAAGGGCTGTCGGCCACGATGTCCAAGTACCTGATCGAGCGCATCGAGGCCACGGCCAACATCGAGCTGAAAACGCACCGGGCCGTGACGGCCTTGCACGGTGATGCCGAGGCCGGCCTGCAAAGCATCACCTTGCAGCACCGCCAAACCGGCGAGCTTGAGAACCACGACATCCGGCACCTGTTCCTCTTCGTGGGGGCCGATCCCGAAACCGAGTGCATGACCAGCTGCCACGCGGCCCTCGACCCGGCGGGCTTCGTGCTCACGGGCGACCAGGTGCGGTCGGCCAGCTGCAAGGCCCTGCGGCCCGGCGCCAGCCTGGAGTCGAGCATCCCAGGGGTGTTCGCGGTGGGCGATGTCCGGTCAGGCTCGGTCAAGCGCGTTGGTGGCGCCATCGGTGAAGGCGCGGCGGTGGTGCCGCTGCTCCACGCCTTCCTGGCCGGCCTCAGTTAGTTCTTGACGGGGATGGGCCGGGCCCGGTCCACCGCCACGGCCGTGACGCTGTTCTGCGGCGAGCCTTCGATGACGCGGTCCGAGTAGGTCAGGTAGACCAAGGTGTTGCGCTTGAGATCGACCATGCGCACGATGCGCAGCTTCTTGAACACCAGCGAGATGCGTTCGCTGAAGACCTCTTCTTGCACGGGCAGCGGGCCACTGATGGTGATGGGGCCCACCTGGCGGCAGGCGATCGAGGCTTCCGACTTGTCTTCGGCCAGGCCCAGCGCGCCCTTGATGCCGCCCACCTTGGCCCGCGACACATAGCAGGTCACGCCGGCCACCTTGGGGTCGTCGTGCGCATCGACCACGATCTTGTGGTCAGGCCCGATGAACTTGAACACGGTGTCAACTTCGCCGATCGGCTCTGCGTGAGCCAGGGCGGAGGCGGCCAGCAGCGTGAAGGCCAGGATTCGCTTCTTCATGGGGTCCCTTGAGCAACGGGTGGGCAACGGTAGGTCTTGGCCACGACGGTGGTGCTGGTGTAGCCGGCATCGGGGCGGTCCCAGACCACGTGGGTGGCGCCCTGCACATCGGCGCGGCGCAGCAGTTCCTGGCGGATGTCGTCGGCACCCTTCAGCGCAAAAAAGCCTGACAGGCCGGAGCTGCCGCTGATGTCGCCCAGGTACTGGCAGCGCGCCATGGCGCCGGTTTCACTGGCGACCACCGACCCGGCATACCGTGGGCTGGACATGGTGCCGCAAGCGGCCAGACCGCCGGTGGCGGCCAGAAGAAGGATGAGGCGGAGGTGTGTCATGCACCCACTGTAGCCGGTTCAGGCTCGTTCAGCCTTGGGCCAACTGCAACCCCACGCTGACCACGCCCGTGACGGCGCCCAGCAGCGCCAGGCCGGACAGCCATTTCACTTTCACCCGGTTGGCCTCGATGCCCCGGATGAGCTGGGCGTTCTGTTCGGCCAGCGCCTTGATCAATTCAGACGAGGCCACGAGCTGTTCGTGCAATTGGGCGGCGTTGGCTTCCAGGGCCGCCACGCGCGCATCGATCAAAGATGATGATGAGGATGCCGTGGGCGCTTCGGTGTCCGTGGGGGATGCGGCCGGTTTTTTGGACACGGTGCTCCACAGCTTCTTGGCCCCTTCGGCCACCTTGGGCGCATTGCTGATCACGTCCGACCAGGGGACGGCTTGCAAGACCGAAAGCCAACCAATCGCCATGGAATGTCCTTAATTTGGGTGAAGCCGCCAAAGCGGGTGGAACACATTCTGGCACCGCGGGATTTTGTCCTACAAGCGATGCCTGGGGCGTCTGACGGTTTGAATGGCCCGGCAGGCCGATGATGTGATCATCCACTGGTCACACCCTCGCGCAGGAGATCGACGCCATGAAACCCCTCGGACTTTATGTCTTCGTCATCTCCTTGGCTTCTTTGGCGGCTGCGGTTCAGCCGTCTGACCAGCCCGCCGAAGCCCACGCCGCGTTGGCCATCTCTGGGCCGGCCTTTGCCAGCCCACAGCAGATCGCCAACGACGACGGCAAGTGAATCAACCCTTGAGCTTGGTCCGCTGTTGGGCCGCTGGGGTCGAGTACCACATGTCCACCAGGCCCGAGGCCGACAAGGCCGTCACTTCTGGGCGGGCAGCCAGCCACGACAGCACCGCTGAACGGTCTTCTTCCGTCACGCTTTGACGGCCCAGCTTGTCGATGGCGCCGCCGGTGGCCCAGCCCCCGAAGCTCAGGTTGCGCGGCTCGATGGCTTCCACCAGGAATGAATCCACCAAGGCCTCGTCGTCTGCGTTCTTGCCCAGTTCTGCTTCAAAAAGGAAGCCCAGTTGCTGGAATTCGGCGACACGCAGTTTTTTACGCTGGCGGCGGTTTCTTGTCTTGGACATGCGTTCTTTCTGTTGTGAGGGGATGGCGGTATTTTGGGGGCTGCGTCAGCCCTGCCCGGCTCAAGTTGCAAGTTCGATCCAAACCGGTGCGTGGTCGCTGGCTTTTTCGCGTCCCCTGACTTCCTTGTGGACGCCGGCGCCCTTCAAGCGCCCTGTCAGCGCGGGGCTGACCAGCAGGTGGTCAATGCGCAGGCCGGCATCCCGATCCCAACTGCGGCGAAAGTAATCCCAGAACGTGTAAATGCGTTCGTTGGGGTGAAAGGCGCGCAGGGCATCGGTCCAGCCTTGGTCCACCAGTTGGCGGTAAGCCTCGCGCACCTCGGGCCGGAACAAGGCATCGTCCAGCCAGCGCTCGGGCTTGTACACGTCCAGCTGGGTCGGCATCACGTTGTAGTCGCCGGCCAGCACCACCGGTAAACCGGTGTCCAGCAATTGCCGGGCATGCACCAACAAGCGCTCAAACCAACGCAATTTGAAATCGAATTTTGGGCCGGGCGCGGGGTTGCCGTTGGGCAGGTAAAGGCAGGCCACCAAGATGCCGTTCACCGCGGCCTCCAGGTAGCGGCTTTGCGAATCATCCGGGTCGCCAGGCAGGCCGCGCCGGTGCTCGGCGGGCTCCGCGCCCCGAGCCAGGATGGCCACGCCATTCCAGCTTTTTTGCCCTTGCCAGATGGCACCGTAGCCCGCGGCCTCGATCGCGGCCAATGGAAATTTCTCTTGGGGCGCTTTCAACTCTTGCAGGCACACCACGTCAGGCTGGCGTTCTGCCAGCCACTGCAGCAAGGCGGGCAGGCGGGCGTTGATGCCATTGACGTTGAAGGTGGCGATCTGCATCGGCGTCAGAAAGAGGCCTGTTCGGCCTTGGGCTCGATTTGCAGCAGCGCGTCTTCAAGCGCCTTGGGGTCGTTGGGCCGCACCAGCCGGGCCACCTCTTGTCCATTCAACAGGAAGATCAGCGTGGGCCAAAGCTTCACGCGGAAGGAGCGCCCCAGGGCGCGCCCCGGGCCATCCTCCACCTTGAGGTGCGGCACGCCAGGGTGCCGGATCAGCGCCGCGGCAATGGTGGGTTGCGCCGCGCGGCAGAACCCACACCACCCCACGCCAAACTCCAGCACCACGGGGCCTTGTGAGGCGTCCAGCTGGGCTCGGTTGGGGGCGTCTTGGGTGTAATCCTGGGCGAGCGTCATCGTGGTTTCTCCGTTGGTGGCCGGCGGGCCGGGTGATGGTGATGCAGCGGCAAACGACGTGCCGGGCGGTATGGCATTTGCTGGCAGGGTGAGCTGTCCGTCATTTTTACCAAACCCATTCAAACGCTGTGAGTTGAGCCATGCCCACCGACGAACGCAGTGCCCCATTGGCCGAAGAGCATGCCGCGGGCGGCACCGCCTTGCTCATCATCGACATGTTGAGCGATTGGCAGTTTCCCAAAGGCGATCAGATGTTGGCCCAGGCTGCAAACATCGCTGGGCCGATCGAAGCGCTGAGTGCGCGCTGTCGGCAGGCGGGTGTGCCCGTGGTCTACATTAATGACAACCGGGGCCGCTGGCGCTCGGACTTCCGCAGTGTGGCGCAACACGCGAGCGAGCAGCCCGGGCAGGGCGGGCACATCGCGCAGCGTCTGTTCCCGCATGAAGAGGACTACTGTGTGCTCAAGCCCAAGCATTCGGGCTTTTACGCCACGCCGCTTGAGCTGCTGCTGCGGCACCTGCATGTGGGCCAGGTCATCCTCACCGGGGTGTCGACTGAACATTGCGTGACCATGACGGCCACGGACGCCCGCATGCGTGATTTCAAAGTCTGGTGCCCCGAGGATGCCGTGGCGTCGCGCGACCCGGGCATGCGCGACCGCACCTTGGCCCAGCTGCGCGACACCTTGAGTGCGCGCACCCAGGCGTCGATCACGCTGCGCTTGCCCGAACTGGATTGACTGTGCGCTGTTCGGTATTCAAGCCGCGTCCTGGTCGGGCACCTTGCTGTCCAGTTCGGCCAGCCAGGTGGTAGCGCGTGCATCGCTCGGTGCCCGCCAATCGCCTCTGGGCGACAGAGAGCCGCCTGAGCCCACCTTGGGCGAATTGGGCACGCACGATCGCTTGAACTGGTTGTTGAAGAAGCGCTGCAAAAACACACGCAGGTGCTTCTTGATGTCGGCCAGGGTGTACTTGTCATGGCCCAGCCAGGCGCTGTAGGCCAGGAAGGCCACCTTGGACGGCGGAAAGCCGTAACGCACCATCTGGAACAGGTGAAAATCTTGCAGCTCGTAAGGGCCGATGACGCTCTCGGTGCTTTGGTCCGGTTGATCTTGATCACCTTTCCCCGGCACCAGCTCAGGGCTGATCTCGGTGTCGACGATGGCGTGCAGCACCTCGCTGCCCTGTTCGCCCACCTGCTTCGTGTCGGCCACCCAGCGCACCAGGTGCTTGATCAGCGTCTTGGGCACGCTGGCGTTCACGTTGTAGTGCGACATGTGGTCGCCCACGCCGTAGGTGCACCAGCCCAGCGCCAGCTCACTCAGATCGCCGGTGCCCACCACGATGCCGTGGTGCAGGTTCGCCAGCCGGAACAGGTGGCTGGTGCGCTCGCCGGCCTGCACGTTCTCAAAGGTCACGTCATACACGGGGGACTCGGGTGTGTGTGGGTGGCCAATGTCCTTGAGCATTTGCTGGCAGCTGGGGCGGATGTCGATCTGGAGCACGCTGCAACCCACCGCCTCCATCAAGCGCAAGGCTTGGTCGAGCGTGCGGGTGCTGGTGGCGAAGCCAGGCATGGTCACCCCCAGGATGTCGGAGCGCGGGCGCCCCACCAGGTCCAGGGCCTTGGCGCACACCAACAGCGCGTGCGTGGAATCCAGCCCGCCCGACACGCCGATCACCAGCTTGCCATGGCCCGCCACCGACAAACGCTGCACCAGCGCCTGCACCTGGATGCTGTAGACCTCATGGCACCGTTCATCGCGCCGGCGCGGGTCAGAAGGCACGTAGGGAAAGCGTTCAATGTGGCGCTGCAAAGGCCGTGGTGCTGACGAGGCCAGGTTCAAACCGAAGTTCACGGTTCTGAAGCGCGACAAAGCCTCGCGGTGCAGCTCGGCCGATTGCCCGAAGCTGGTCTGGCGCATGCGTTCATGCGCGAGTTTTTCCAGGTCCACATCGGCCGTGATCAGGTGCGAGTCGCTTGAGAAGCGCTCGGACTCGGCCAGCAGTTCGCCGTTCTCACAGATCAGTGACTGGCCATCCCAGGCCAGGTCGGTGGACGACTCGCCTGCACCGGCCGACGAGTACAGGTAAGCGGCCAGGCAACGGGCCGACTGTGAGCTCACCAGCCGGTGGCGGTAGTCGGCCTTGCCCACTGTGATGTTCGAGGCCGACAGGTTGAGCAACACTGTGGCGCCGGCCAGGGCGGCGTAAGACGAGGGGGGGATGGGCACCCACACGTCTTCACAGATCTCAACGTGGAAAACCAGCCTGGGCAGGCTCTCACACTGGAACAGCAGGTGGCTGCCAAAAGGCACGGTCTGGCCGCCCACCTTCACTTCAGCGGGCAGGGCGGTCGAGGCCGGGTTGAACTGGCGGGCTTCGTAGAACTCGGCATAGTTGGGCAGGTAGGTCTTGGGCACCAGGCCCAGCAAACGCCCGCGCTGCAACACCGCTGCGCAGTTGAACAACCTCTGGTCCACCCGCCAAGGCAATCCCACCACGGCCACCAGGTCCAGCGCCTTCGAGGCTTCAAGCAAATCCAGGAGGGCGGCTTCGCAAGCGTCCAGCAAGGCATGCTGGTGGAAGAGGTCATCGCAGGTGTAGCCCGACAAGCCCAGTTCAGGGAACACCATCACCGCGGTGCCGGCCTGGGCGGCCTGGGCCATCAACAGGGCGGTCTTGGCGCCATTCCAGGCGGGATCGGCCACGCGGATGGCAGGCACGCCCACGGCCACGCGGGCAAAGCCATGGTTGTACAGGTCGAAGAAATTGTCGGATTGATCCATGTTGCAGGCCTTGGTCTCAGCGTCCTGGTGGACTGGGCAATTGGCGCGCCAAGTTTTTTTGGGCAAACCAATGCCAATGATGGCATCAATGCAGGGCCGCGATGGGCACGGTGCTTGCCGAAAGGGTGGTGAAGCCGTGGCATGTCGCTGCGGTCACAAGGAGACCATCATGGCCATCACCTACGACAAGGAACATGTGCATTCGAAGGATCCCATCACCAAGGCGCCTGATTTCCACCCTGTTGGCACAGGCGTGGGCGCTGCTGCCGGGGGTGTTGCCGCTGGCGCCGCCATTGGCACCGTGGCCGGCCCCGTGGGTACGGTGGTCGGGGCGGCCGTTGGCGCCGTGGCCGGTGGCCTGGCGGGCAAGGCAGTGGCCCACCGCATTGATTCGGACGAGGAAGACGCCTACTGGCAATCCAACTACAGCAGCCGCTCTTACATCAACCCCGGCACCACTTACGATGATTACCGCCCTGCTTACCTGTACGGTGTGCGCTCTTACAACGACTATCCCGGCCGTCCGTTTGACGAGGTGGACACCGAACTGGGACAGAAGTGGGACAGCGCTCGCGGCGATTCGAAGCTGTCGTGGGACCACGCCAAGCACGCGGTGCGCGATTCGTGGAACCGCCTGAGCGATCGGGTAGAACGTGCCATGCCCGGTGACTCTGACCGGGACGGCCGATAAGCCGCTGTCCTGTCAGGTCGCGTGCTGAGACGCGATCCAACGGCGGTATTGCCGCGTGAGCAGGTGGGTGTGGATTTGCCCACCCACGAAGCTGCACAGTGGCGAGGCCTGGGGGCGGGGCGCCTTGCCCTCGCTCACCAGGTCGAGCTGGAGCTTGGTCAGGCTCATGGTGGCGGCCGCCGACAGCGTCTTGTTCTTCCACATGACGGCGGGCAAGCTGGCCTCGGCGTCCTGGCCCTGGCGCCAACGCTCAGGCAAGCTGGGATCAAGCGCCAGCGCCGTGGCCATCCCGGCCATGGCAATGCCGCTGCCAATCACCTGCTCGGCCACTGCGCGGCGGCGGATGCCACCGGTGATCATCAGCGGCATGCTGGCGGTCTTGGCAATGTGCTGGGCAAACTCCAGGAAGTACGCCTCGCGCTTCAGGGTGCTGCCATCGCGCGTCTGGCCCTGCATGGCGGGCGCCTCGTAACTGCCGCCTGACAGTTCCACCAAATCAACCCCCAAAGGGTTGAGCAGGCCAAGCACCTGGCTCGCATCTTCTGCGTCAAAACCGCCCCGCTGGAAATCCGCGGAGTTGAGTTTCACGCCGACGCAAAACCCTGGCTCGACCGCTGCCCGCACTTGCTTGACGACTTCGACCAACAAGCGTGCCCGGTTGGGCAAGGAGCCGCCCCATTCGTCGGTGCGCTTGTTGGTGATTGGTGAGAGGAACTGACTGAGCAGGTAGCCATGGGCAGCATGTATTTCCACCCCCGTGAAACCGGCTTGCTGGGCCAGCCTGGCAGAGCGCACAAAGCGCTGGATCACGCCCTGGATCTCGGCCACCGTCATGGCCCGGGGCTTCGCGAACATCTTTGAGAAGCCGGGGATGTCGACCGCGACCGCGGAAGGCCCGATGGCCTGTTGGCGCATGGCGGCATACACTTGGCGACCCGGGTGGTTGAGCTGCACCCACACGTGCGTGTTAGCGCCTTTGGCACCGGTGGCCCAGCGGGCAAACTTGTCGATCTGTGAGCCGTCTTGCAAGACAACGCCCCCGGGGCCTGTCATGGCCTTGGCATCGATCATCACATTGCCGGTGATGATGAGCCCTGCGCCGCCTTTGTTCCACGCCTCGTACAAGCGCCACAGCTTGGTGCCGGGCGCGTGATCCTGGTCGGCCATGTTCTCTTCCATGGCCGCTTTGGCCAAGCGGTTGCGGATGATGGCGCCATTGGGCAGCTTCAAGGGTTGAAACAACGGTGACGTGCTCATCAGTCAATCCTTGGTGTTTTGCCAAGCCAGGCGGCCCATGGCGGGGTACTCGATGCTGCCAAAGTAAAGCCAGTTGCCACGCTCGCGCACGCTGGTGATGGGGGCATAAGCGCCATCACTGGCATCCTGCAGATCGACCAACACCTTGCCACCCATGTCCAGCTTGAGCACCCGGCCGTGTTTGGCGGCTTGGGGGCGCAAGGGCTCTGGGATGCGGTGGAACAACTTGAGCACGGCCGGGTAGGGCAGGGCTGCGTCCAGCATCGGATCACGGGGTGCAAACAGCGCCAGCCAGAAACCGTCTCGGCCGTTGTAGCTGATGTTGTCGGGAAAGCCGGGCAGGTTGTCGATGAAGACTTCACTGGTGCCGGCTTTCTGGCCCTTCAGCCAATACCGCATCACGCGGTACTGGAGTGTCTCGGCCACCAGCACAAAGGCATCATCCGGGCCCACAGCCACACCATTGGCCACGTGAAGCCCATCCATCAAGGTGCTCACGTTCTGCGTCCGCGGGTCGTAGCTCAACAGCCGGCCGTGGTCTCCGTGCTCCATGACATCGGCCATCATCTTGTCGATGCCGAATTTCGACGATGCATCAGTGAAATAGAGCATGCCGTCGGAGGCCTGATCCACATCGTCGGTGAGCTTGAAAGGCACACCGCCGGACTGGGTGGCGAGCACTTCCACCTGGCCGGCCTTCACGCGCAGGAGGCCCTTGACCGCATCGGCCACGAGAACGCTGCTGCCATCGGCCTCGGCACGGGTGCCCCAAGGCCGCCCGCCGGTATTGCCCAACAGTTCGGGGCTGCTGCCGTCTGGCGCGAAGCGCATGACGCGGCCATCTTTGTAGCCCGCGTAGAGCCGCCCTTGTTTGTCAAAAGAGATGCCCTCCGGGCCCACGCCCACGTCCAAGGCCAGGCGCTCGATGCCCTTGAGCGCGGTGTTGGTGGCGCCGCTGTCTGCCAACTTGGGCGGGGTCCACCCGGTAGGCTCGATCTCGACGGGCCAGAGTGAGAGGTAAGCGATCAGGGCAAGGCTGCCCAGGATCAATCCTGATTTGATGGGTTTCATGAAGGCTCAGTTTTGCTTGGATGAATCGCTTTGGGCGTGGGCTTCGGTTTTGATCGCATTCGGGTCGCCCCAGGTCTGCTTGGCCTGGGCCACTTTGTGGCCGCTGAGCTCCAACTTGACCGCCGAGACGACGTTGTTCAAGGCCGAGCCCAGCAGCTTGTGGGATTGGGCGTTTTCGGGCTGCAGGCGCGCCGCACGCTCTTGCGGATCGTGGCTGGGCAAGATGCGTGGGAACGCGGCGCCTCTCAAGGGCCCACCCGCCACCGAGTCGTGCTTGAAATGGATCGGCATGCGCTTGGCCGAGGGCGCAAATTGCACATCGTCACCCGTCCACCGCAGGGCCAATGCACGGCGGCGCCTGACGCGAGAGCTGTTGCCGAACGAGCCGTGCAAGGTCAGTGGGTGGAACATCAGGATGTCGCCGGGCTCCATGTCCCAATGCAGCAGGTCGTACTTGTCGGGGTTGGCGTTGATGTCGGGGATGTCGTCCATCTTCGTGTCGATGATGGCGGCCACGTAATCTGGCGAAATGGCCTTGAAGCGTTGCGGCCACTTGTGCGAACCCTTCACATACAGCAAGCCGCTGTTGTCCTTGTTGACCGGGTCGAGCGGGATCCAGAACGAACAGATCTGCTCGCCCCGGATGGGCCAGAAGCTCAAATCCTGGTGCCACGGGGTGGGTGCATCCGTGCCGGGTTCCTTGATGAACATCTGGTCGTAGAAGAAACGCACTTCTTGCGACTTCATCAGCGATTGCGCCCACCGGGCAAACGGCCCGTAATAGACCAGGTCGCGCAGCACGTCGATGCGCTTCCACAAGAAGATGTCCATCTTGTAGCCCTCGACCTTGCGCGACATGAACTTGCCCACCAGGGATTGGTCGTTGCGCGCCTCTTCCAGGCCCTCTTCGACCATGGCCAGCCAGTTTGGATCAACCGCGCCCTTGACCATGATCACGCCATCTTCCTCGTAGCGTTGAACCTCTTCTGCCGTCAGTGTTCGCACCGGATGCGCTGGATAGCCCATGATTTGCCTTAAAAATGATCAATGAATCAATTATGATGCTTTTATCAGTTATGAGCAAGATTATGATTAACCCCATGACATCGCCCAAGCCTGCCCCTGAGCCGCAAGAGACCGAACGGGCACCGCGTGGGGCCCGGCGCAAGCGCGACACCCGGGCGCGCCTGCTCAAAGCCGCGCTGCAGTTGATGGCCCACAAGGGCGTGGACGGCGTGGCGATCAATGAGATCACCGAGCAGGCCGATGTGGGCTTTGGCACGTTCTACAACCACTTCCCATCGAAAGAGGCCATCTACGAAGCCCTGATTGAAGAGGTGGTGGATCAATTCGCGGCGGCGCTCGATCGCCTGGGCGAGCTGGTGCCCGACCCGGCCGAGAAGGTGGCGGCCTCGGTGCGCTACACCCTGCAACGGGGGCGCCAAGACCCGATCTGGGGGCGGTTCGTGGTGCGCACCGGCTTTGCCTCAGAGGGCATCAGCCATGGCTTGGGCAAGTACCTGATCAGGGACCTGGGCACCGGGCTGGCCATGAAGCGGTTCAAATCCGACGACCTGCCCATGACTTTCTTGGCCGTGGGCAGCACGGTGCTGGGCGCTTTGGCCGCCGAGGTGGAAATGCGGGGCCCCACGCACGAACGGCGAGAAACGCTGGCCCTGCTGCTGCAGGAATCCGGTCAGATCCCTGAGCGCATCGCGGTGGTTTTGTTGACCATGTTGGGGCTTGATCCGGCAGAAGCCAAAGAGATTGCGAACCGGCCTCTGCCCACCGTCAGCTTGCCTGCCAACCCCTTGGCGGATGTGTGAGTTGATTGACAGAATGCCCTGTGGCTATCAACGCCATCGGCGCAAGCTGTTGTGTTTGTGCAAGCCGGTCGATAACCTTCTGTCTTTTGATTGACCAGTTCGGTTTGCAGTGATGGGCCATTTACGACGCGTTTTCTATGTCAGCCGCGCTGACGCCTCTGTTGACAGCTTCACGATGAACGACATTGTGCTTAGGGCCCAACGGTCCAATCGGCGAATGGACGTCACGGGCGTTCTGGCCTATTCCGGGAAGCACTTTGCCCAGGTGCTTGAAGGCAGCGATGAGGAGCTGGCTGCCTTGACGACCAAGATCAGTCGAGACAAGCGCCACAGCGACGTCGTCGTGCTGTTTGACGAGCCCATTTCCAAACGCGACTACGGCGAATGGTCCATGGGTTTTCTGTATGACGCCAGCCTGGGTGATGAGATTGAACAGGCGCTGACTGAGGCAACGCCCCAGGCCCCGGCGCGCGATGGCACCTTGGCGCGCAAGATCTTTCTTCATGTGAGTGATCTGGCCAGGCCTTGAGCCGCACTTGGCTCAAGTGCGGCCAGAGTGGTGCCGAAAACGTTCCTCTCGGAAGTAACAGGCGCGCACGACACAATGTCCCGAATCCTTGATAACCTGCCTTTTCGCAGAAAGTTCTTGCTCATCGCGGTCGTGGCCATGACGAGGTCGCGGCACCGATGACCTTGGTGCTCAAAGCCGCGGTGGGCAACATGAATGCTGCCAAAGCTGAGCAAAAGGGCGTTGCACCCGCTCGCACCATCTTGAACCTCATCCGTTTGACGCAAGAGCATCGGGGCCTGTCCTCAGCGGTGCTCAATGGCGATGCCAGCAAATCGGGCCTTCGCCAAGAGCGCCAAGGCAGCATTGATGGGGCTTTTGACAAGGTGGCCGCTTCTTTGTCCGTAAGGGGTGTTGCACTTGTTGTGTGAATTCAAGCCCATCCGTGCCGATGGTGATCACGCCCTCGGCGATGGACCGCAGTGTGATCCGGAGCGCCTCTGATTGCCTGTACAACTGGGCGTTGGCTTGGCTCAACGCAGTCGCCGCCGCTTCCGCCTCTTGCTTGGCATGGCGGAGTTCTTGTTCATGCCGCCTGATCTCGGTGGCATCAAACACGTGCAAGGTGATCTCACTGCCGCCCGCGTCTGGTTCGCTGATGGCGAACAGGACGATCGGGAACCGCTGCCCATCGGCCCGGACCAGGTCGAGCATCACCTCGCTGGCCGTGCCCGTGGCTTCCAGCAGCGGCACAAGATGTGTGGCGTGAACGATCTTGCTGGCAGGGGACAGCAGGTCCTCGAAACGCCCGCCCTGCAGACTGTGCTCGCTCATCTGCATCCACGATGCGAAGCGTTGGCTGGCACTCTTCATCACGCCTTCACCAGACGTCACGATGAGGCCATAGGGTGCGTCGGTCATCATGCAGTGCCTTCCACGAGTTCGTGGGCCTGCGCTTCCAGAAAGGCGCGAAGCACCTCGGTGGACTCTTGCGGTGCGCTCATGTGCGGGCAGTGGCCCGTGGCCTCCAGCCTGGCCACTTGCAGCTGCGGCCAGCGCGATTGCAAATACTGCCCGACCGAGGGCGGTGCCAGGGTGTCACGCGTGCATTGCATCACCAGCGTCGGGATGGACAAGCCGGCCAGGTCCTCCCGGTGGTCTGACAGAAAAGTGACCTGGGCAAAATGCTTGGCCACGGACGCATCCATCCGGCAGAAGTGCGTGGCCAGTTCCTCGGACAGCGCCGGGTTGTTCTCGTTGCCCATGACCACGGGCGCCATCATGCGGGCCCACTTGAAATGGTTGGCTTCAAGGATGTCGAGCAGGTCTTCAATGTCCTGGCGCTCGAAGCCACCCTGGTAGCCATCGTGGTCAGGTAGCTGGGGGAGGGGGCCAGCAGCACCAGTGCAGAGAAAAGGTCCGGCCGTGTCTTGGCGGCCAGCACGGCACTCATGGTGCTGACGGAATGCGCCACCAGCACGGTACCTTCCAGCTGCGCCGATTCGCACACCGCAATGATGTCTTGCGCGTGCCCGTGAAGCGTGGCGTGGCGCTCCAGGTCATACGCATCTGGGGCGGCCGTGCCGCACCCCGCCAAGTCCATCAAGACCACCCGGTGCGTGGCCTCGAAGGCCGGGGCCACGAAGCGCCAGACGCTCTGGTCGCAACCATAGCCATGTGCGAACAGCAAAGGCTGGCCTTGTCCCGCCTGCCGGACGTTGTGGCGTGACAGGGCGTTCATGCGCGGTACCCATTGGTAGATGGTTGGCCCACGGCATTGGCCAGGTTGAAGAACGAAATGGCCTTCACCAGTTGCTGCGCCTGGCACTTCAGGCTTTCGGCGGCGGCGGCGCTTTCTTCCACCAGCGCTGCGTTCTGCTGCGTGGCGTTGTCCATCTGCGTGATGGCCTGACCCACCTGGGCCACCCCGGCACTTTGTTCCGTGCTGGCATGGCTGATCTCTTCCATGATGGTGGAGACCTGCCCGACCGACTGGACCACCTTCTGCATGGTGGCGCCGGCCTGGTCCACCAGTGAGGTGCCTTGTGACACGCGTTCCACACTGTCCTGGATCAGGGACTTGATCTCGCGGGCGGCCTGCGCGCTGCGTTGTGCCAGGGTGCGCACTTCGCTGGCGACCACCGCAAACCCACGGCCCTGGTCACCTGCCCTGGCGGCTTCCACGGCCGCATTGAGCGCCAGGATGTTGGTCTGGAAAGCGATGCTGTCGATCACGGAAATGATGTCCGAGATCTTGTTGCTGCTGTCGTTGATGCCTTGCATCGTCAGGATGACCTTGTCGACCACCTCACCGCCTTGCACCGCAATCGCGCTCGCATCGTGGGCCAGCTGGCTGGCCTGTTTGGCATGGCTGGCGTTGCCCTTCACGGTGGCGCCCAGTTGTTCCATCGACGCGGCCGTTTCCTCCAGGGCGCTGGCTTGCTGCTCGGTGCGGCTGGACAGGTCGTTGTTGCCTTGGGCGATCTCCGAGCTGGCCGAGGCAATGCTGTCGGCCGTGGTGCGAACCTGGCCGATCAGGGCCTGCAACTGGCCTTGCATGGCACCCATGGACGACAGCACGCTGCCGGCGGGCGCGGTGGCAGCACCTTGCACTTCCGAGATGTCACCCTGCGCCACCCGTTGGGCCAGGCGGAACAGGTCGGCGGGCTCGGCACCCAGCGAAGCAACCAGCCTCCGGATGATCAACCAACCCAACACCCCCGCCATGACCGCGGCCAGCGCACTGAGGGCCAGCATGATGGTGCGTTGCTGCGCCAAGGCCGTGGCCGCGGCGGCACTTTGGCGTTTGGTCTCCTCACGCGTGTACTCGACATAGGCCTTGGCGGCCTCCATCAGTTGATTGAGCAAAGGCCTGCAATCCACATTGATCCTGCGGATGGCCTCCTCGCGCTTGTCCTCACTCGACAAGCGGACGATGTCGAGCGCAATCGGCGCATAGCGGGCTTCGATCTGATCGATGGCATCCACCAGCTCGCGGTCGCGTGGTGTGACATTGGAGTCGCCGCTCACCGAGGCCTTCAAGTCGCGCAGGCTGGTTTCCAACTGCTGGTGCGAGTCAACGGCGACTTGCTTGCCAAGGGCGTGGTCCTGGGCCGTGTCCACCAACACCATGTCTCTCACGGCGATGGCCCGGCGGCTGGCGTAGATCCTGACGTCCAGGGCCAGGTCGGCACGCCGAGCCGCGCCATCGATATAAGCGGTGAACCTGTTGTTCGCGTCCCCCAGGCTGCGCGCGCCAAAGATGCTGACCACCAACACTAGGAAGGTCAAGAAGCTGAACGCCAAGGTCAGCTGCATCCTGATTGAGAGATTTTTCACCGCGACTCCAAAGTGGTTACCTGATGTCACAAATCATCTCACGGCGTCATTTATGACGTTGTGTAGGATTTATCGCTTTGGCGGCAATTTATGCGGTTGGCTGATTGATTTGTGATCTGCATCAAGGATTTGCTGCCTACACTGCGCACATGCTTCCCAAGACACTGGCGCTCGTCGACGACGATGACGAATACACCGAATTCCTGTCCCAGCACCTCAGGGAGCAGGGCATTGAGGTGTCCGTGTTCCAAGACAGCACCGATCTCCTGGCTGACCCAGGGGCCTATGACTACAACTTCTACCTGTGCGATCTGTCCTTGCCGGGCATCGACGGAGTCGACTTGATCAAGGTGCTGCGCCGGCGCACCGAGGCCGGGGTGGTGGTCGTGTCAGGCCGGCTTGCGCCAGATGTGTTCAAGCAGGTGATGACCGCGGGCGCCGACATGTACCTGGCCAAGCCGGTTCAGTTCGACCAGGTGGTTTTGGCGATCAGTGCGGTCCAACGCCGGGCTGGGGCGGGCCAGGTGGCCACACCCACCTGGAAACTCGACCGGCGCGCCCACCGGCTGATCGCGCCGGACGGCGTTCAGATCGAGCTGAGCGAAACCGACCTGGCCTTGATGGAGTGCTTCGTGGATGCCGCCGGCGAAGTCGTGCCTCGTGAGCTCATCCTGCGCAAGCTGGGCAAAGAGGCAGAGAGCAGCACCGACGGCCTGAACGCCACCATCTACCGCCTGCGCCGGCGCATTGAAAAAGCCACGCCGGCCTTGGTGCCCCTGCAGTCCAAATCAGGCGTGGGCTATGTGTTCAAGGCTGAGCTGAAGGCTCACTGAGCCACTTCCAGTATCAACTGCAAGGTGCTGCCCTGAGGCGTGTTGCGCACGAGCTCGACGCGGGCGCCATGCAGCTCCATCACCCGGCGCACGATGTAAAGACCCAGCCCGTGCCCTTTGACCGCGCCAGCGTGCCGGCCGCGGGCGCCGCGTTGAAACAGCCGCGGTGTCAACTCGGTGTCAAAGCCCGGTCCGGCGTCTTCCACTTCGATCACCAGGGCCAGCGGCTCGTCCCAATCCAGCAGGCGGACGATCACCTTCGTGTCGGGCGGGCTGTATTTCAGGGCATTCAGCAACAGGTTGCGCAAGGCCAGCCGCATGAGCCCCATGTCTGCCTGCACAGTGCGGGTGCTGGCCAGGCGCTCCACCTGGATGCGGTGCCGCGCATGCGAAGGCACGTCCCCCACGGCCACGGCCACCAGGGTGTCCACGTCAGTGTCGGCCAGCTCGATGGCCTCCTTGCTGGCCAGCAGCGCTGCAGAAGCCAAGGTGTTGTCGATGTTGGCCATCACCTGGCTCATGACCCCCTGCGCCCGCCCAAGCCTGTCCAAGGCGGCAGCGTCCTGGGTGTTCTGCAAGGCTGCGCTGGCACTTTGCAGCGCGGCTGAGGCGTTGTTCAAGGGCTGACGCACTTCGTGGGTCAGCACATCGAGCATTTCCTCTCGCTCGCTCAACAGCGTCTTCAGCTCATGCGCATGCCGCTCCACCTGGTGGCGAAGGTCTTGCTCACGCTTCAGCTCGGCCTTGTGCTTCAGGCGTTCGCTGATGTCCTGCACGGCCCCCACCAAGCGCACCGGCCGCCCCTCCGCGAACTCGAACTCTCCCGCCAGCCGCACCCACATCAAGCGGGCGGTCGGCGTGCTCAAGCAGACCTCCAGGTCCAACGGCTCGCCCTTCGATGCAAGCTGGTTGAGCGCGTGGCGCAGCCTGTCCTCGCCATCGCCCGTGAGCATGCCCAGGGCCGCTTCTGTGCCCATGAGACACGTTGAACCGAGGTCGAGCAGGCTGCAGGCTTGTTCCGAAAAATGGATTTGCCGCGAAGCCATCTCGGCCACCCAGCCCCCCACGCCCGCGATGCGGCCCGTGCGGTCCAGCAAGGCTTCCTTGGCGCGCAGCACTTCCTCGGCTTCCCGCCTGACCGTCAGGGCGCGGTGAATCAAGTCACGGCGCATGGTCAAGGCCTGGCTCACCATGTCGGCCAGCATGCGCAAGCTGCGCGCCTGGAAGTCGGTGAGCTGCTTTTGCGAGCGGTCAATCACACAGAGGGTGCCTGCTTTGGCGCCAGAGGGCAGCACCAGTGGTGCACCTGCGTAGAACTTGATGTGGGGCGAATCCGTGACCAGCGGGTTGCTGGAAAACCGCGGGTCCACGGTCGCATCGAGCACCTCCATCAAGCCGTCTTGCTGGATGGCGTGCGCGCAAAAGGCCAATTCACGCGGCGTCTCTTCCACGCCTTCCAGGCCCACATTGGCCTTGAACCATTGGCGCTCTTCATCGATGAGGCTGATCAGAGCGATAGGCGTGCCGCAGATCTCCGACGCCATCTTGGTGATGCTGTCGAACAAGGGCTCGGGCGGGCTGTCGAGCACGATCAAGTCTTTCAAAGCCGCGATTCGCCGGGCTTCTGCATCTTCAGGCAAGAGGAGGTCGCTCATGAGGCCCGTTTCTTCAAGAGGCTGGATGGGCGCATTTTGCGCTAGTTCACTCTTGGCAAGTTTGCGCTCCAAAGAGTTCAAAGCCGTGCCCGTATGTTGCAGAGGGTCTTGGTCGTTTAAGGCTCAATTACCTTGTGGCAGTGCCGAAAACGTTTCTTTCGGCAGCACTGGGCGTGCACCCGCAATGTTCAGCGTGATCCGCGCAATAAGGGCCGCAAGCCATGTTGACCAAGACAAGCCGTTTCGCCAGCCTGCTGTCGAACCTTGATCAGAAAGATGGGCGCACGATTGGCCGGCTCGGGGACTCGATCACCCTGTCCAGCCACTTCCAGCCTATCTACAGTTTGTCGCATGCGCGCGTGGTTGGCCATGAAGCGCTTCTGCGCGCTCGTCACGCTGATGGGCACGCCATCCCGCCGCCTGAGGTGTTCAAGGCTTGCCGCGATCTTTCTGAACTGAGCTGGTGTGACAGCCTCAGTCGCGTTGTGCATTTGTCCAACTACGTGGCAGACCTGCCGTCTGCGCAGTGGCTGTTTTTGAACGTGCACCCCGACACCTCTCAAGCCTTATTTGGCCGGGAAAATCCGTCCTATGTTCAAGAGGTGCTTGATCACTTTCAGATCACCGGCGGCAAGGTGGTGATCGAGGTTCTTGAAAGCGCCGTGCTGGATATCGAGGAGCTGAAGTCTTCAACCGAAGTGCTCCGGGAGCATGGCTGCCTCATCGCGATTGACGACTTTGGCGCCGGCCATTCCAATTTTGACCGTGTCTGGAATTTGAAGCCCGACATCGTCAAGCTTGACCGCAGCCTGGTGGAACGCGCCGCACTCGATCCGCGCTCAAGGCGGATCGTGATCCAGATGGTTTCTTTGCTGCATGAGTGCGGCGCCATGGTGCTGATGGAGGGGGTGGAAACGCTTGATGAAGCCCTGCTGGCCATGGAAGCTGACGCCGACATGGTGCAGGGCTACTACTTTGGGCGCCCCCAGCTCGCGATGATGCCGGATGGCCATGCACCCGAATCGCTGACCAGCCTTTACACCGGCTTGAGCCAACGCCGCAAGGACGAGGCGAAGGCTCAGCGGCTGCAACTGTCGCCCTACCTCAATGCGATTGGCAACACCGGTGTCTTGCTGAGCGCAGGACGGTCCATCGAAGAAGCCTGCCGTGGCTTCATGGAACTTGCCTCAACCGAGCTTTGCTATGTGCTGAACTCTGAGGGCTACCAGATCAGCCGCCCACTGTGGGCCCGGGATCGCAACGGGGGCGGGCACCTGGCCTATGAACCCATGAGCGATACCGAAGGTGGTTGCTGGGCCAGGCGCCCCTATTTTCGCCGTGCCGTGGAGGCGCCTGGCAAGGTGCAGGTGACCGCGCCCTACCGAACGCTGCACGGCAAACACACCTGCGTGACGGTTTCATATGCCTTCTACCACCAGCGCGGCGCAGAGCGCGAGTTGCGCGTTGTTTGCGGCGATCTGATCTGGGGCTGATGAAACCGGCACGCTGTTTGCCTCTTGTTGTAGACATCAACCATCAGGAGAATTGTCATGAACAAGGACCAAGTGAAGGGCGCCGTGAAGGACGCAGCAGGCAAGGTGCAGCAGAAGGCTGGAGATATGGTGGGCAGCCGCGAGCACGAGGCTAAGGGCCTGGCCAAGCAAGCCGAAGGCAAGACCCAGAAGGCCGTTGGCGATGCCAAGGAAGCCATCAAGGATGCTCGCAAGTAAGTCTGGCAGCTGCCACCATCTGGCCCGCTTTGGCGGGCTTTTTCTTGGCCGCTAAGCCGAAAGCCCCGTCGCTGCCAAGGTCGATGCATCGCGTTGACCTGAGAAAAATTGCTGCAGAGCGTCATCAAGGACCGACACCTGAGGGGCGGCCAATGAGAACAACGTCAGGCAAGATTGAAATTTGCGTGCGTCGATGCTGCCAAGAATGGCCTCAGCCGATGAGGTCTTGTGGCTGAGCATGGCTTCCACCATGTTGACGAGGCGCGGCCCAAGGATGGGGTGGGCGATGTACGCTGCAGCCTCCTCTATTCCAGAAATGCCAAACTCTTGCGCCATGGCGCTGGACCCTAGGCCTTTGAGTTGCGGCAGGATGAACTACATCCAGTGGGATCGCTTTCTGCCGGCTTTGACTTCAGCAAGAGCTGTTGAGTAGGTCAGCTCCTGAGGCTTGACGAAGCGTTCCAAATCGAATGGGTCGGAAGTCATTGGTCTTACCTCTCATGCCAAAACTAGCGCTTTTCTTCTGGGCGCAAATGGGTTGTTCAATGCGCCAACGGCTTTCATGGGTGCAAAATTAATGAGTGCAATTGGTTGTAATATTGGATGCAATGATCCAAGCCGCATCCCTCCAAATTACGCCAGAGATCCTCACGCTCATCTCCGGCATAGACGAGTTCAAAGGCGCATGGCGTGCTCTGGGCACCCTGGCGTCTGAAGCTGCTGGGCGACAACAATAGGTTCTCTTCACGGGGCAGCAGCTCGCTGGCGTAGGTGTAGCGCACCTGGTTAGGGTTCCCGGTAGCGCACGCCAGCGCGGGTGCACAGTGACTGCCACGGCGTTTTGCGGATCTGGGCATCAGCTTCCGAAGGGCTGGCCGTACGAGGGTTGTGCCACACGTGTTCCTGGGCCAGGAAGGTGGCCGACTTCTGCGCGATCAGCGCGGCGATGGCGTCGTCGTTTAACTCAACATCCCGAACCCTTGACATGCCATTTATTCATGCGGCTTTCAGGCAATCCGTGCGAACCTCATAGCTGGCGTTCGCACGGGCAGTTCAATTCCCTACACAGGAACCGAACTCAGCTGAGCAGTGCGTCAAGCTGCGCACCCGAGGCCTGAGTGGCAATCCATGCAACGTCGCCGGCAACCTGCACCACCAACAGCTTGTCGTTGGAGTCGATGTGGCTCTGCAGATAGTCGCGGATCTGGGTCGCGGTGTAATTGCTGCTGATGAAGACAACAGATTCCAGCGGCTTCGATTTAACGCCAAGGCTCTTGAGCGCCTCGTACAGTCGAGGGTAGTCTCGGCCAGGTTGGTCGAGGTCGTAAGAGACGAGAAAAACTGCCATGATGAAAGTTCCTAGCGGTTGAACCCAAAAAATCGGGGAACCGATCATCCGTGGCTGAAGTCTTGTGTAAGATTCAGAGGCCTCATAAGCCCGGTCACGTCAGATCGGAGGTCCCAAGTCGTCGGCAAACTTCTTGGGACCACCCCACCAGCCCTGATCAAAAAACGCTAGATGTGTGGTTTTGTGATCAAAGCTACGCTACAGGTAGCGTTGAAGGGACTATAAGGCCTTTTTTGGCCACCCCCGCAAACAGGGGATTAATTCAGGGAAATTCCCTCTTGCTCCATGCGACTGCGCGGGCGGCGTTTAGTCGTTGACTGCGCGAATGCTCTTGGCTTGAGCCTTTGGCGCTGGTAATCCTGGCGGATGAACTTGCCATAGACCTTTTAGACTATCTGCACGTCCACGTGGCCATTGACCGTGTAGTTCAGCATCACATTGCCGGGCGAGGGCGACACCCCGATGTTTGCGCGGACCTCCCCCGTGTCCGGGTCTGTCCACTGTCAGCCGAAGTAGCTGGCCTTGAGCAGCCCATCCAGATGCCAGCGCCGCACATTAATGGCGCGGGTGTGGATCTCTTTGAGCCGATAGCCTGGCCGGCCTGCGCCATGAAGGCGTCAGGCGCAAGCCCGGTCAAGCCCGGGTCATGGAGAACACAGGGGCCCCTGGCAGTTGACTTTGTTGAAGTCGTACACGTTCGAGTGCCCAGGATTTCCTTTTGGGCGTGGGACACCTTTGGGAACGAAAAAGGTGCACGAGTTGCCGCCCCATAAACCAGATGGGTAGGTAAACGCCTTCAGAACGACGTAGGCATCGGAGACACTGGGCGGGCGTGGTTTGTTGGCGCGACCTTCTCCGGCGACGGCGGGACGATCCGGCTTGGCTGCGCTGACGGCGACCGCGTTTGCCCAGGCCTCTGCGTCAGCGGTGCTTGCTTTTCGCAGCAGTCCCTTGCTGAGCGCATCTTTCAGGCCTGCAGGCCCCGCCAGCGGTGCAGTCTTGTCGTAGAAAGAGGCGGGAGGTGTCGTCTCGGACGTGAGCAACTTCATGCCGACAGGCACCCCGTTGCCGATGGAGACGGCCCCGTTCTTGGCAAGAAAAACCAGGTCTGCCGGGCGCCCAAACAAGCGCCGTGACACCGGGTTGACTTTGTCGAGGTCATTCTCGCTGACATAGAAGAACCCACAGGCGCTTTGGTTGTCATAGCTTGCATTCAATGCTGGAATGCCGCCTGCAAGGCCCGCGATGGCCTGGCGATGGTAGCCACTCACGAGCACTGCCACGATGTGGGTGTCAGCGGTCCATTTCAGGTTCCAGATGGTGGGCTCGTAGGCGCCCAACATGAGCACCACGGGCTCGTCGGGAGAGTGAACGGTGACGTCCATCTGCGTGGCTTCGTGCCCGCTTTGATCGATCTGGAACCCAGTGGGACGCCCAGAGTAGCCTCCGCCAACAAAGACCTTGAATTTTTCAGGAAGCGCCAGCCCAGGAAAATTGCAAACCTTGCTGTCCGGGCGACTCCGCTGCTTGTCGGCATAACCTTTCAAGGCTTTCAGGCGCTCTTGGTACGCGGCCAACAGGCAGTTGACCTGCTGGCAGGCATTCCTGACGGTGCTAACCCAGTTTCTTTGTTCGTCTTTGAGTTCATCAGGCGCAAAAGCAATGTCCATCGCACCTTGGTACGCCTGTGCCAGCTGCTCGTCAAGGCGCGAGAGGCGCTTGTTTTGACAGATGGCGTCTTCGATGAATGTCTGCTTCTGGAGGCAATTGAAACTTGCCGCCCCTGCTGACGCCGGCAGGAACAAAAACGCGACGCATGCGATGAGTGCTCGATGGCTTTGAGTCCGAAACATGGGTTTTTTGAGTGGTCAGGATGCTGATAGCCTGAGGTCATGCCCGCCGGGCAATGACCGAATCAAAGGGGTCATCAAGCGCTGATTGTTCGCGTACCCAGCGTTGCGCGTGTGAACGCTTCAGTTCGGGTCCCATGTCACGGGGCCGAAAATGACTCAACTTATGGGGTAGGAAGCCACATGTAGGCCAGCGGTGCATAAAGTAACAGTCTTTTGCTGTCTCCCTCTTTTCTAACCGCGGCGCTTTCGCCTGGGCTTCACCGGCAACGTCCAGGCGCCGGCCCACAGGTCGATCATCTGCTTCGTGCCCTCCGTCACCATCGCATTGGCTTGGCGCTTCGACTCAGCCGTGGCGCGGCCACGAGCCGAGCCAATGGCTGCATTGGAACCGCTTAGCCACATGCTCAAAAATGGATCTTCTTGGTACAGGGGTTCTTCATGGCGCTTCTCCTGCAGTGCGTTATTTGCAGGCAAACAGCGCGCCGTGGTGATCCGGGTTCGAGTCCGGCCCGGGGAATCGAACCTGCATTCCTAGGGAAGCGGATTCAAAATCCGGCGCGGCTGGCTGGGCCCGGGATTCTGTCCGGTGGAGCAATTGCCTTCTAAGCAATAGGTCCGGATGGCTGTTGCCGCTGGCGGGTGTTTCAGGTTCGATCCCAAAAGCGGGAATCGAACCTGCATTTTCTACTGGACGAATCGCGGGTGGTGGAATAGGATTAAATCCTACTCATCCGCTTTGGAGGCCACCATGCGAACCACACAACAACTGAGCATCACCCTGCCGAATGAAATGGCGGACGCGGTCAAAGCCAAGGTGCGGGCTGGCGAATACGCCACTGAGAGCGAAGTCATTCGAGACGGTTTGCGTGCGCTCTTGGCCCGTGATCGAGCCGTTGAAAGTTGGCTGCAGGATCAAGTAGGTCCTGCCTACGACGCGCTCAAGGCCGATCCATCCCGTGCCGTGACGGTTGACCAGGTGCGTGCCCGCCTTGCCGCCGAACATGCCAAGGCCCGATGAGTTATCGCGTTGTCTTTTCCCCTGAGGCAGAAGCGCAGCTTGTGGCCTTGTACGGCTACATTGCCGCTGCGGCATCGCCCGACATCGCGGCTCGGTATACCGAGGCCATCGTGAGCTACTGCGAGAGCCTGAGCACCTTTCCTCACCGCGGCAACGTGCGTGATGATGTGCGGCCCGGCCTGCGCATCACCAACTACAAGAAGCGCGCGGTGATTGCCTACGATGTGGGCGCCGAGATGGTATCCATCATCGGTATTTTCTACGGTGGGCAAGACTACGAAGCAATCCTGCATGACGATGTCGGCGACAGCCCCGAGCATTGATCACCTGAGAGGTCGGGGTTCGAATCCTTCCGGACAGGATCAAGAGCAGAGGCTTCATAAGCCTCTGTTCGGATGCCGAAGCGGCGGACTCTTAATCCGGTGCGAATCCGGTGCGAATTGAACGCCAATGAGCGCCAATTTGGGACAAAAAAAGAAGGCCAGCGCTGACTGTGTGTCATAGGCGCTGGCCGTCTTGAATGGTGGGCCGGGGTCACACGAAACATTGGCTGGAACCCGCATGGATGCTGGGTTTGCGCTGTTCGTGTTTGGGAGTTACCCCCAAAGTTCCCCCCAGGCATTTGGGCGTGCGGACGTCCATCCAGTTGCGATGTGTGCAGACGTCTGCACAAGCAACTGCGCATCGAACTGGGTGCAGGCGCCTGCACAGTCTTAAGTGCAGACGTCTGCACACCCAGCCTTGTTTACATGATTGGAATGATCGCGGCTTGAATCACTTTGCGAATCAAATTTCTTAAAAAATGAGACTCAATCGGCGTAGCTCATCAAAAACGATGAACTAACGGCTTTGTCGATCAAACCTTAGCTTTTCTGAGACTCAAAATTTTTTGACTCTCAATCTGAATGGCAATGTTCTTGCAAACCAAAAAGTTCGAAAAATGATTGGCTAACGGGTTTCACTTGAATTTTCGATCAACTACACTGTTTGTTGATCAAATTTTTTAAAAAATGAACATCAAAAGATCTTGGCACTCAAAAGTCTGAGATTGCGATGGACAACGACATGCAACATCCACCCGCTGGCCTCACCTTGGAAACCGCCGTGAACTATCACTATGGCCAGTTTCCACCCGAAAATTTGGACTACGTGCGCTTGATCCCTCAACTGGTCAAGGCCACCGATGCTGTGGCTCGCTATGACCAAATGCTAAAAAACATGCACAACAACGAGATCTTGCTGGCCCCTCTAAGAAATCAAGAAGCAGTGATCTCGTCCCGCATGGAGGGAACAGTCAGCACGATGGACGAAATCTTAAAGTACGAGGCGGATAACGACGACACCACCGTTGGCGATGCTAATGTCCGTTCTGAAGTCGTAGAGACCATCCTGTACCAGAGAGCCTTGAGGGCCGCACAAGAGGCTATGGAGTCCGGTCAACCGCTATCTCAGTACCTCATCAGAGGCGCTCACCAACGTCTACTGTCATTCGGACGAGGCGCTATGAAATCGCCAGGCCAGTTTAAAACGGAACAAAACTTCCTCGCCGACAAGTGGAAGAAGAACATCCTCTTTGTTCCGATCAGCCCCGAAAAGCTGCAAGAAGGCATGGACGAACTGTTCAAGTACATAAACGACAGTCAGGACACCCCCTTAATCAAAGCGGCTATTTCTCACATCGAGTTTGAAGCGCTTCATCCGTTCAAAGATGGCAACGGGCGCATCGGTCGAATGATCATCACATTGCTGCTGTGGTCATCGAAGCTCATTTCCGCGCCCCACTTTTACATAAGCGGATTCTTTGAAGAGAACAAAGATGAGTACATCGACAAGATGCGCGAGGTCTCGGAACATGGTGCCTGGACAGAGTGGTGCCTCTTCTTCTTGGAGGCAGTAGAGAAGCAGGCAATCAAGAACCTCGAGATCTCTGAAAACATTGGTGACCTCTACGAACGCATGAAGCAGGAATTCAGCGATGCGCTCTCATCCAAGTGGAGCGTCAACGCACTGGACTTCGTATTCACGAACCCTGTTTTTCGCAACAGCAAGTTCACTCAGCACAGTGGCATACCAAGTGCTAGCGCCAATAGATTCACGAATGTGTTGCTGGAACGAGGCTTGATACAAACCATTGAAGAGCCATCAGGTCGGAGAGCTGCGCTGTATGCGTTCGAGCCATTGCTACAACTCGTGCGAGTCTAAGCACCGCTCCTAGCGCTGAGTCTTCTAGTTTCTACGGCGGTGAGCGTTCAGTTCCACAGGTCGATCATCTGCTTGGCGCCCTCAGTCACCATCGCATTGGCCTGGCGCTTCGACTCCGCCGTAACTCGGCAGCGTGCTGAGCCAATGGCTGCATTGGCGCCGCTGAG